>JANQMN010000139.1 GCA_028280065.1 Hahella sp. | reverse complement strand
GAACCTGAACCTGAACCTGAACCTGAACCTGAACCTGAACCTGAACCTGAACCTGAACCTGAACCTGAACCTGAACCTGAACCTGAACCTGAACAAGTATCCAAACCCCAGGTAAAACCGCAACAGAATGAGACGCCTCGCAAGCGCAAGACCACCAAGTGGGTCAAGGAAGCGCCACAGATGCGCAAAGGCAATAAAACTCTTTTCACCGAAATTACGGACGCCATGCTGCGTACTCCAGGGGAATTCAAGGATACTGCCGGCATCATGAACGGCGCGGCGCGTTGCATCACCTATGGAATTGGACTGACCACCTGCGTCATCGCCCTAATCAATACCCAGCATACGCGCCTGAAGGGTTTTTATGCGGTCGGTACCCAGGACCGGCCTGATTTGGCGAAGCTGGATATCGATCTGACCAAACCCAGTTTATTCCGCAAACTAATGGAAAAACCATCGGGAATCTGGGTCAAACCGGACAGCTCTGAAAAAGTCAAAAATATGATTCCAAAGGAATTCCAGCTAACGAATAGAACCCAGGACTTTTTTCTGATGTCCCTATTTGTGAAAACCCGGCCGGTGGCGTTGGTTTACGCGGATGCAGGCGTCGATGCATTACGCTTAACGGAATTCGAGTACAGCAGCTTTAAGCAGGTCTGCAGCTCATCCACTCAAGTGCTGGTCTACTTTGCTCAACGCAACAGTAGATCCCGCAAATAGCGCCAGCGGCTTCTGACGTCGCCTGCCAGACGACAAGATTTTCGCTTTTAAGCGTTGCTGACCTGCAAATTTCATTAGTAGGTGCTTAACCAGTTGATCCACATGAAACTTTGGTTTAAAACTAAGCAGCCTTGTCAGTTCGGACCGGCATAAACCTTTTAATTTAAACAGTTCTCAGGAGCGCTAGCATGGCCCTGCCTTTGGTCATTAAACCGGAAGACTTACAACCGCTAATTGCGGACCCCAACCTATTGCTACTGGATCTGAGCCATCCGGAAAACTACCAGCAAGGCCATTTGCCGGGCTCCATCCATGTCAATCCAGGGGAAACCCAATACGGCCTGCCGCCCGCGCCAGGTTTACTGCCGCCGCTAGAGCGGCTTGAGCAATTGGTTGACCGGATTGGCTTGCGCACCGACCATACTCTGGTTGTCTACGACGATGAAGGCGGTGGCTGGGCAGGCCGAATGATTTGGTTGCTCGACAGCATCGGTTTTAGCGGTGCCAGCTTATTGAGCGGTGGCGCTATGGCCTGGCAGGCGATGGGGTATGATCTTACCGCCGAACCGGGGACTCCGGGAAAAGCGGATTTCAAAATTGCCATGAATCCCAGGATAAATGTTACATTAGATGAGCTGAAAGACCTTTTGGAAGACCAAGAAGTGGTGGTATGGGATGCCCGCTCCCCCCTGGAATATCAAGGCCTGCGGCAGACCGCCGCAAAAAATGGCCATATGCCCGGCGCGGTAAACTACGAGTGGACGCGGGCGATGAACCCCGAACATTACCTGGCATTGCGAAACCTCGACAAGATCAAGGAAGAGCTAGCCATGAGTGGAATAGACGGTAGCCTGCCGGTAATTACCCACTGTCAAACCCACCACCGCTCTGGTCTGACCTATTTACTCGGCAAAGCACTTGGGTATAAGATTCGCGCCTACCCCGGCTCCTGGAGCGAATGGGGGAATCATCCGGAAACGCCTGTAGTTACTTAAGGAATCTGCTCTTATTCCAACAAGGATTATGCATGTCAGTGTTTGATCGCTTATTTGTTTTAAGCCAGTATGTTACGCCTCAACATACGGTTTCCCGTATTGCCGGCAGTCTTGCCGAATCCAAAGTGGCCAGAATAAAGAATACGCTTATTCGCACATTTATAGAGCGCTATGGAGTCAACATGGATGAAGCCCTGCGCAACTCGCCGGAAGATTATGCCAACTTCAACGACTTCTTTACCCGTGAACTAAAGCACGGCATCAGACCCAATTTGGCCGGTGACAAGGGCGTCGCCTGTCCGGTAGACGGTGCAATTTCGCAGTTGGGAAAGATCGAATACGGGCGGATATTTCAGGCCAAAGGACATAACTTCAGCCTGATAGATCTTCTCGGCGGCAACCTGCAGGATGCCCAACCCTTCATGGGCGGTGAGTTCGCGACCATTTATCTCTCTCCGAAAGACTACCACCGCATCCACATGCCGGTTGACGGCACGTTAAGAAAAATGATCTATGTGCCGGGCAAGTTATTTTCCGTCAACCCGGTCACGGCGGCAAACGTACCGAATTTGTTCGCCCGCAACGAGCGTCTGGTATGTTTATTCGATAGTGCTCAAGGACCGGTGGTAATGGTACTGGTAGGCGCGATCATCGTTGCCAGTATCGCCACCGTCTGGGGCGGCACCATCGCACCCCATGGCGATGAAGTGCGCACTTACGAGTATGGGAGCAAGAAGGCGATTAAGCTAAAACAGGCTGAAGAAATGGGGCGTTTTCTACTCGGTTCGACGGTTGTTTTGCTATTTCCGGAGAAAACCATTAAATGGGACGCGGACCTGAGCGCCGATAGCAATGTACGGCTCGGGCAGGAAATCGGGCGGATTGTTTCCTAGAATCCGATGCAGGCAGGTTCTAACAGGCGCTGTAGGAAAATGCCAAAACCTGTCGAATATCCGAATAGCCTTCCGACACCATGAATAAGCGATCCAACCCCAAGGCAATTCCAGCCCCTGCCGGCATTTGCTCCAATGCGGCCAATAATCGGTGATCAACCGGTACCTGGGGCTTTCCAACCCGCTTCCTGTAGTCATTGTCCGCCACAAAACGTTTGTACTGCTCATTGGCGCAGGTTAATTCATCATAGGCGTTCGCAATTTCCATGCCGTGCAGATACAGCTCGAATCGCATCGCCACTCGCTGTCCGTTTGAATCGTCCTTAACTCGCGCCAATGCCGCTTGCGACGGCGGGTAATCACAAACAAAGACAGCATCGGGCAATGCCGGCTCCACCAGATGCGTCATGAGCACATCCAGCGCGATATCCCGATCCATGTCGGTCCCGTTTAATCCGGAACAGTTTACCGCCGCGGAGAGCAACTCCTCTTCCGCCGCTATAAAGGGGTCCAGACCTAAGGTCGCAAGAAATGCGTCGCGATAAGTTAGCATCTCGGGCTGTACGGTAAAACCCAGCCAGTGCAGCAGGTCAACCACTTCGGTTTGTAATTCCTGCAAACGCCAATCCGGTCGATACCACTCCAGAAGAGTAAACTCCGGATTATGGCGACGTCCGTATTCCCCTTGCCGAAATGCCTTGCTGATTTCAAAAATCGGTCCGGAACCGGCTGCCAACAGGCGTTTCATCGCATGTTCCGGAGACGTGAGCAGAAACCGCTGAAGGGTCTCGCCTTCCTTGAGCGTAAAACTGTCTAAATGAGGATCGGTGGCGGACACACTGCTCAACACAGGGGTTTCCACTTCTAATACTCGCCGGGAGTAAAAGAATTCTCTGACTTTTTGCAAAAAGACGGCACGCTTCCGCAGAGTCGTCAACTCCGCGGAAGGCTGCCATTCATTCGAGGGATTGGTCAAAGCGGCGAACTGCTAAAAAGGCATCCATGGAAAGCGGAACAGGCCGGAAATAATGGTTCAACTTTTCACGCGACTGACGTAAGCGGCGGTGCGGGTATCGACGCGAATCTTCTCGCCTTCTTCAATAAATAACGGCACGGAGACCACGGCGCCGGTACTCAACGTCGCGGGTTTACTCCCCCCTTGGGCGGTATCGCCGCGCACGCCGGGGTCGGTTTCGACAATTTCCAGCTCAACGAAGTTCGGTGGAGAGACGGACAAAGGGCTGCCGTTATACAAAGTCACCGTGTAAACGTCTTGCTCTTTCAGCCATTTTAAGGCGTCGCCAACGGCTTTTTCGTCGGCACTGTGTTGCTCGAAGGAGCCGTCCGTCATCATAAAGTAATAGAACTCGCCATCGGTATACAAATACTCCATGTCGAGATCAACTACATCCGCCCCTTCGACAGACTCCCCGGATTTGAAGGTTTTTTCGCCAACCCGGCCGGTTTTGAGGTTTCGAAACTTAACTCGATTAAAGGCCTGGCCCTTGCCAGGTTTGACAAATTCATTTTCGATAATGGAACAAGGATCACCGTCCAGCATCACCTTGAGACCTGATTTGAATTCGTTGGTAGAATAGCTTGCCATGCAATATTGTCTCTAAACTAGGAAAAAACTTGTCAATAATATCGCAAAACCCGTCGCTATTTGAAGCGCCGACCGTTTGGCAGAAGCAACTCAGCCAGATGTTTCGGTCCGCTGCCGATCTCTACGATTACTTGGAAATCAGCCAGGAAAACAGGAAAAAACTGCTCCTTCAGCATGAGAATTTCCCCGTGCGTGTCACCCGCGCCTACGCCGCCAGAATCCGCAAGAACGATATTCACGACCCGCTTTTCCTGCAAGTCGCCCCGCAACGCGCCGAATTAGAGACGCTGCCAGGCTATCATACCGAACCGCTGGAGGAATCCGACTATGTAATCGAACCGGGGGTATTACAGAAATATCAAGGACGAGCATTGCTGGTCACTACCGGTGCTTGTGCGATTCATTGCAGATATTGTTTTCGCCGTAACTTTCCCTACCAGGAGCACCGGCTGAACCAACAACGATGGCAACAGCAAATCGGCAATCTTGCGGGCGATCCCGGCATTAGGGAAGTCATTCTCAGCGGCGGCGACCCATTGATGTTAAGCAACCAGGCACTAGCCGATATGATCGGGCATGTGGAACAGCTTTCTCAAGTCTCCACCCTCCGGCTCCACACCCGTCTACCCATTGTGCTCCCCACGCGCATTGATCAAGGATTGCTCGATACATTGGCTGCCAGCAGCCTGGATATTGTCGTCGTAATCCACAGTAATCACGCCAACGAACTGGATGATTCCGTTGCGAAAGCGCTGCGAGATCTGGCTCTGGTCTCAACGGCGATGCTCAACCAAGCGGTATTGCTGGCCGACGTTAACGACAATGTTAAGGCGCTCACCGAATTGAATCAACGCTACTTCAGCGAAGGAGTTTTGCCCTATTACCTGCACCTGCTTGACAAAGTTTCGGGTACGCATCAATTTGCGGTTCCGGTGCAGCGCGCAAAAGCCCTGGTGGAAGCCCTGCGGCAGCAACTTCCAGGTTACCTGGTACCAAAACTGGTGACGGAAGCGCCGGGCCACGCATCCAAGTTGCCGCTCTAGCAAGCCCTCTCCCAAGATACTGGTTAAAAACAAACCAGACAACAAATCGGGTTCACGAGATGGGTAAACAATTCGACGTAAAACTATGTAAAAAGGAGAATTTCCTTTATTTTGCCTTACCCCCCTGGAATCTTTGCTATGCTAGGGTATAGATCAGAAGAATCACAGTCTCCTTGCCGACGCGAAATGAATATAAAAGATAGAGTAATTGGTGGTCCCAGCGCATGGAAGGTCAAAAAACTGAACCTAAGATAACGGTTCCGGAACAGAAGCTTACCAGCCTGACGTTTTGTGAATCTAATGCCAAGCACTTGGATGCGTGGGTCGCAGAGTTGCCTATGGCCAACATCGGTGAAACTGCCAAGCGGCTTTACCATGCGATTATTGAACTGAATCAATTGATCGTAGCGCCGACTACGCGCTTCCAAATGATGGAAGTCATCCGCAAGCCGATTTACTTCGTCTGCAGCGAACTGTCAAAGCATTTTCTGAATCATTCGATAGTTTTACCGGAAAAACAGCGCAAGATCGCCAACCTTGCCCAGGCGTTGCAATTACACCTTGCCAACGGCTACAAGTTAGTGATTCACGATCAGTTGGCGAATAATGCGTCGGATAAAGCGGTTAAGCAGGTTGCACCCGCCTGTCACCGAGCAATATCCGACCTCAGCCGCTGCGTTCTGCGTTCATCGCAATTATATTGCCAAAGCCCGCCCAATGTGTGGTTAGAAATTCACCAGCTATTTCTATTTGCCCACAGTTATCGCATCGACTCCATCCGTATCAAGGACGGCCAACTCAGCTTTGCCGAAGAATCGACCATTCAAGAGGCGTTTAAACGAATACTGTTACTTGGTTGCAGCAAACCCAATCAGATGCGGCAGAATGACATCGCCCTGGCGTTTGATGCTTTTGAGTCCTGGGCGAATCTGATCAGCATCGAATTGAACGGCGAATCGGACAGCCTGTTTTTGGTTGATCCGGATATGGATGCACCACCACATTATCGATCACTTCTGGCTAACAAGGTGATCAAGCACGCCATTGGCATCAACACCTCCGATTTGGTAAACCGGCTTACCGATTATGTCGGCCACCTGAATCGCAATAAAAAGGTTCCCGAAGGCATTCTGGATATGCCAGTACGGCTGGCCGAAAACGTGTTGGCCGGCCTTAGCCAGGCCTTGGGAATTTTAACGAAACGCACTTTCAAGCGGATCTCCAGCTCCGGACGTGCGTTTATTACGCTGGGACTTTCGGCTTCACACTATTTTGTCGGCGATGGTGTGGAGTTCAGCAAGCAACTCATGGGCAATGAAGAAGGGCAACCCGATGCCGACTACTACTTAAACAAATCCAAGCGCAGTGATGTTTGGTCCTCGTCATTCGATTCCGGCCCCGGTGGCGGCGGCGCACCGACAGACATGAGTCCGATCAAGTTTACCGGAACCAACGCTTCAGGCTTAAGCCGTGATTCGAAGTCTAACTACCACCAGCATATCGTACCCTTGGTCAACACCAGCCCTGGCGGCTATTGCCTGCAGTGGGTGGGCGAAGTTCCGGGCAACGTGCAGGCCGGGGAACTGATCGGTGTGCGTGAAGAAGAAAGTCAGCCATGGAGCATCGGCGTCATTCGCTGGATCCGGCAGATAAAACAGTCCGGCACTCAGTTTGGCATCGAGTTGTTAGCGCCCAGCGCAAAACCTTGTGGCGTGCAGCTAACCCAGAAAACCGGCGAGAACAGCGAATTCCTTCGTGGTTTGTTATTGCCGGAACTACCGGCCATCGGCCAACCGACGACATTGGTGACGCCTCGTTTGCCATTTCAGATTGGACACAAGGTCATACTGAATAAAAAAGGTCGCGAAACGAAAGTGCAGCTAACCCGCAAGGTATCGGCCACGGGTAGCTTCAGCCAGTTTGAAATCAATTTCCTGACCTCCACCATGCAACAGGTAGAAAAAGAACTTAAAAACGCCGGGCCCAGTGAAGACGAATTTGATTCTCTTTGGCCAACCCTTTAACGTCGACGGACTTGGGCAGTACCGGATATTTAAAGTGAATGGCCAATAATTAACCCGTGATTTGTCTTGTGGGTTGCGGATATCGTCAATAGAATACGGGGCTGTTATGCCGGTTTAGATCAAACCCGGCCTCTATACGGAAGTTTAAAAAATATTCCATGCAGAAAAAAAATCCACCGGTCCATCTCCTACTACTCGATCCTTCTCAGAACGAAGCTGAAAAAGTAGTCAGTCTATTGCGCAATGCAGGCCATGCGACCCGCGCCCACCGGATTACCAGCCTCGAAGATCTGGAAGAATCCCTCGGCAATCAGCTCTGGGACCTGTTTATCGCCAAAGAAACCGATGGCGAAGTGAGCTACAAGCACTGCCTCGATCAAATCAAGTCCCAGGACAAAGACATCCCTTTCGTTCTGATCGCGGAGCAAACCGCGGAAGAATTCATCGTCAAAGCGATGAAGGCCGGCGTTCGGGACGTGGTGCCCGTCGATCATTCCAGCCAACTGGTTCTGGTCTTGAAACGTGAGCTGACGGACCTGGAAGCCCGCCGCAAACGACGCTCAATAGAAGGGCATTTACGCGAGGCGGAAAAACGCTGCAACATTTTGCTCGAAAGCTCCATGGACGCTATTGCCTACATTAACGAAGGCATGCATGTCTTCGCCAATCAGGCCTACCTGGATCTGATGGCAGTAGAAGACATTGATGAAATGATCTGTATTCCGGTCATGGACGTGCTGGCTTCCGAGAGCACCGGACCTTTTAAGAATTTCCTGAAGAATTTTACCGATCGAGGACTAGACGACGAAAACAAAGAGTCGGAATTGGCATGCAAGATCCAAAAGCAGGATGGCGCCGAAGTCGAAGTGGTCATCAACTGTTCGCAAGCGACCTACGATGGCGAAGAATGCACTCAGTTGATTATCCGTCCGGAAGTCGATCCCGACCTTGAAGAGAAACTGCGGAAGTTCAGTAGCGAGGATTTGCTTACCGGACTGCTCAATCGTAACTCGTTTGAAGAACAACTGGAAAACTTCATCGAAAAAGCCGTCAATAAACAACAGTTCGGTGTTTTGCTCTATGTTGAGCTAGACCATTTTGACGACACCCGGGATGAGTATGGCATTAAAGCGGCCGACAACATTCTGGGCGATGTCGCCAGTCTGCTAAATAAAAACGCCAAGGACGATTTCGCCATAGGCCGGATGGGCGACGATATTTTTGGCGTTCTCGCACCAAATCTGGACGGCAAAATGGGCGAGCAACTGGCCGCCAAGATCTGCAAAGCCGTTGCCGAACATCTGTTCGAAGTGGCAGGCAAAACAGTCCAGATGACGGTAAGCATTGGCATCGTCAGAATAAACGAGAACGCTCCGCAAACCGGCGAGCTTCTCTCCAGAGCGCTAAAAGCCTGCAACCATCTTCGCGAAAAACCGGAAACGAAAGAAGGCAATGGCTATTATCTTTATAGCTCACTGGATTTCGACGATGCCGCCGGACAAGCGGAAGACATGCTTCTCGCTTTGCAACAGGCATTGGATAACAACCGTTTTAAACTGCTTTTCCAGCCGATCATCAGCCTCAGGGGGGAAGGAGAAGAACACTATGAAGCCTTCATCAGGATGCTGGACGATAATAATGAGGAAATCACTCCGGACAAATTTCTCCCGTTTGAAACCCATGGTGATTTGGCCATCAAACTGGATCGCTGGGTAATCCTGCAGAATATCAAGAGCTTAAGTTCGCACCGTTCAAAAGGACATGAAACACGGTTGTTTCTAAATATTACGACCTTTACGATTACCGACAAGTCCTTTGTCGACTGGTTGGGCGTTGCCCTTAAAGCCGCCAAACTGCCTGGCAATTCATTGATCTTCCAGTTCAATGAAGAGGAGGCCATTCAGTACCTCAAACAGGCTAAAACCTTTTCCGAAGGAATACGCAAGTTGGGTTGCCGGGTCTCGCTAAGCCGCTTCGGTTGTGCATTGAATCCTTTTAATACCCTCAAGCATGTCGAAACGGACTACGTTAAGCTTGATGGTTCCTTTACCGAAGAAATCCAGAAAAACGATGCGGCCAGAGACTCACTGAAACAGATGGTCGCCCAACTCCAGGAAATGGAACAGCAGACTATCGTGCCGTTCGTGGAAAACGCGTCCGTGCTGTCAACCCTCTGGCAGGCAGGCGTCAACTACATCCAGGGCTACTATCTGCAAGAGCCGACCACCGAAATGAATTACGATTTTAACGAAGGCGAATAAGTTTTCCTTACCTTCAGCAAACGGCTTTTCTGGCTTTCCTATCGGCGCTTCAACGCCTCCAGAAGCACTGTTTTCGCTTCATTGACTTTGGCCGCCAAGTAGTTGCTGCCGCCACGATCCGGATGAAACCGCTGCATAAGGCGGCGATGGGCTTCTATAATTTCTTCTTCGGTTGCGGACGCACTCACTCCCAGTACGTCACAAGCATCGTCGACACTGAGGCCGGCCGAGTTATCCTTAGGGCCATCCGCTTTGGCAACGCCAAGCTGGGCCAACCAGTCTTCCCCCAACGTTCTTTCAAAAAACGTTTCTAACACTTCCACGGAGTCCGCATGATTGGCCTGTGCGAGCAGATAGACCTCGGCAAGCTGCGGTACCGACAAACCGCTTAACCACTGCCCGGTAAATTTACCGGCTAGAATTTCCCCATCCATGGTTCCTGTAGCGTGATCCAGCGTCATCATCAGCAGACTGGTATCCAGGGTTGATTGCTGGCCCGGAGTGGCGGATTGATAAGCTTTGCCATAAAGGTGTTTTAGCAGTGGCAGCGCCCTCAGAACACCAGGGAGATTGCGAAGTAACATCACCAACCCGGCGCCCAATGCCGCCAAGATATGAATCCTGCCGGTCAGGACTAACAATATAAGAATACCGCCGGCAAGAAAAAGAGCGATCTTCAGTAAGAATTTTTGGTTGACTTTAGTCCCCTGCAGCAAATTTTTAAGCAAATAAAAAAATGTCAGCAGGAACAGAAAACCAATGATTAATTGCACCTAGTTCTCCCCCTGGCAGTGCCGGCTGGCAACGATATGTTTCAACCTAAGCTAGGTTTCAAGCTATTTAGCCCCATCTTACCTTTCAGAACCGGTTGGCAAAAGGGCAGGTAAAGAGCCCATCCTATTTTTTAGGCCCAGGCAACTGTTTCATCAGTTCCAAAGCTTTGCGGCTCTGCGCCGTATCCGACTGCTGCGCCAACCGTTTGAGCGCCTGCATCCCGCCGGTAGCGTACTTCACGGCAGCACCCATTAACAGCCGAAGCTGCTCCACACTGCCGGCATCGAAGTGGCAGTAGGCGCCGCCGCTTAGCTGGGCGATTCGCCGGAACACCTGTTCCACTTCCGGATCGAAGCCTTCCTGAAACACAAACAACGGAGTGCCCAGCAGATTTAACTGCCCTGCGAGCTTAAACAGGGTCTCGGCGGATTCCTCTATCGCGTCGCCGACAAAAACGGCAGCGTTAACCTTATGGCTTCGTGACTCTTTCAAGATATGGTTCAGTAGACGGCCGATCTGCGTGTGTCCTGCATAACAACGAATGCCGGTCATTTCCGTTAAAAGCTCCTGGGGGTTTTGAACCCAACCGGAATGCTGAAAATCATGCAATCCCCGGTAGTAGGCCAGTTGCACTAAAAGCGAGGCATCCTTCCCGGACTCCAGAAACATCTGCGCATGCAACTGACTGGCCTGATCCCACAGGGGCTGGCGGCTCATTGTCGCATCCAGACCAAACAGCAAGCGCCCCTGCCCCGACATTGTCGTTGGCGGAATGGCGCGCACCTTGGCTAGAAAGTTCTGCACTTCCGATCTTTTAGCCGGCAATCTGCCCTTGTCTTCAGTCATATTAGGGCCTAATTTAACCTGGTAATTTCAAGGATTATTCCGTGTATCAGTATAAAGTTCGTTATACTAGTCGGCCTCTGTTGGCAATCGCGTTCAATTTTCCGGGCGACACTTTCCAATGTACAAATTCCGTTTATCCAGCATTTTCACAATGAGGCAGCAGTGATCGTTTATCAAGGCCATGAAGGCGCTTACTCCCATCTTGCATGCAAACACGTATTTCCTGACCGTGAGGCACGTTCCTGCGAATCCTTTCGCGCCGCCATGGAAGAAGTAGAACAAGGCAAGGCCGAACTTGCAATGATTCCCCTGGAAAATTCCACCGCGGGCAGGGTGGAAGAAATTTATCGCCTGATTCCTCAAATGAGCCTGCACATTGTCGAAGAACACTTTGAAACGGTCAATCACTGCCTGATGGCGCCGCCCGGAACTGCCAAAGAAACCATAAGGACCGTGTATTCGCACCCTCAGGCGTTAGCCCAGTGCGCCGAGAATATTCGCCGAATGGGAGTAAAACCCATGGCAACGCTGGATACTGCAGGCGCGGCGGTACAAGTTCAACGCGAGGCAGATTCGAGCCAGGCAGCGATTGCCTCAAGTCTGGCAGCCGATCTTTATCGACTGGAAATTCTCGAAGACAACTTCCAGGACCTGTCCGGGAATACTACGCGTTTTATTATCCTTTCCCACGAACAACGATTACCGCCCTATTCTCAAGGCGTCGAATACATCACCTCGTTACTGTTCAAGGTACGGAATATACCGGCGGCACTGTATAAAGCACTAGGCGGTTTTGCGACCAACAAAATCAACCTGGTCAAATTGGAAAGCTACATGCCGGCGGGCACCCTAAATGCCAGTCAGTTCCACGTAGATATCGAAGGCCATGTGAACTCCAAGAACATGCAATTGGCTTTGGAAGAGCTGGCTTTTTTTGCCGAAGATGTCCGGCTGTTAGGGACTTACGAGGCACATTCCGCCCGCTCAAGCAAAATATTTCAGGATTAGACCGTGGCAGACAAGAGTTCCTCTCCCATCAGCAATCTCCATGAAATCTGCATCTTTGCTGTCGACCTGGCGCTGCAGGCCGGGCAGACCATCATCAAAGAACGCCGCATGGCGGATTACAAGACAAGCTATAAGGACCAGCACGAACTGGTCACCAGCACGGATATCAAGGTCGATGAAATGATATGTGAACGGATTCGGACCATCTACCCGGACCATCGAATCCTTTCCGAGGAAGGAGCGAATGACCTTGAAAGGCTGCAACAGGAGTCGACAACACCGCTGTGGGTTATCGATCCCATCGACGGCACGGTCAACTATGCTTATGGGCATAATCAAGTCGCGGTTTCAATCGCCTATTTTGAAGATAACATTGCCAAAGTAGGCGTCGTCCACGCCCCGCTACAGAAAGAGACCTTCCAGGCGATTCGCAACCAATACGCCATGTTAAACCATAAGCCCATCCAGGTCAGCGGCCAAACGACTATGCGTCAAGCGTTAATTGCCACCGGTTTCCCTTACCATAAAGATACGGTCGAACATTTGGTCAACAGATTGCAGGCCGTGCTTTCGGAATGCCGGGATATCCGCCGAATAGGCTCGGCGGCACTGGATATTTGCTGGGTCGCGACGGGACGGCTTGACGCTTATTATGAAACGGTAAGCCCCTGGGACTTTGCAGCCGCGCAACTGATTGCCCGGGAAGCGGGCGCAAGGTTCGGTCATTTAGGCGAAGTCCCCGACAACCAGCCTGCGGAACTCTATGGCAAGGATATCGTGGTGGCGTCACCGGAATTGTTCGATCCGCTTTGTCGAATACTGAATGATGCCGATTCGCGCCGTTAGGCAACCTGTTTGGCGAGTCGCATAAAACCCTGCACTTGGGAGTTATCCAAATCGTCTTCCCTTATGCCAAGATTGATTTGCTTAAACACTCCTTGCTTTCCGAGTCTCACGCCAACGACCGGCATGGTTTGCCGGTATTCGGTCACCAGCCAACCGGGCAGGCTGGCTACGCCTCTTCCGCTAAGGACCAATTGCAGCATAATTTCCGTGGTTTCAATCAACTTATGTTTGTGTGGCCGGCATTGCGCCGGTACCAGGAACTGACTGAAAATATCTAACCGCGCGGTTTCCACCGGGTAGGTATAGAGAACCTGATCGATCAAATCAACAGGTTCAATGTACGGACGTTTTGCATAGGCATGCCGACTACCCACCACGAGTACCTGTTCATAGCCGAAAACGGGAACGAACCGAATTCCCCGCCGTATGAGAGGATCTGGCGTCACCAGAATATCGATATCATGGTTAAACAACGCCGCCATTCCACCAAACTTGAACTGCTGTTTAACATCCAGATCGACACCCGGCCAATCTGCCAGGAAGGGTTGCACGACCCGCAAAAGCCATTGATAGCAAGGGTGGCACTCCATGCCGATACCGATACTTCCCTGCTCATTCGAGGCATACTGGGTCAGTCGCTGATCAATACGCTCAAGCTGTGGCAATAACCGGTTTGCTTCCGACAATAGAAATTGCCCTGCTTGGGTGAATTGCAGGCTTCGTCCTTTTTTAATCCATAACGGCGTACCGATCTGGTCCTCCAACTTCTTAATCGCATGACTTAACGCGGACTGGGTCAGGTGCAGGCTTTTGGCCGCTGCCGTCAAGGAACCCTGCTGTTCTATTTCTTTAAAAACGCGTAGATGAATACGTTCAATCATTAGCATTTCCATGATTTTTATTCATAAAATCATTAAATATTACCATTTTTATTCATGCAACTTTGCCCTTAAAGTTTAGAGCATCAACTGGCTGAACTTGAGATGGAGGGTTATTCATGGCATTGACACATAATTTGGGTTTTCCACGTATCGGCGCGAAACGCGAACTGAAGTTTGCCTTAGAGGACTATTGGAAAGGACAGATAGAAGAAGCGGAGCTCAAATCAACTGCAAAGGCTATCCGTAAACATCACTGGGGTCTGCAAGTGCAATCTGATTGGGTACCTGTAGGCGATTTTTCTCTTTACGATCAGGTATTGGACACCAGTTTCCTATTGGGAAATATTCCAAAGCGCTTCCAAGGTAACTCGGGATCTGACCTGGATACTTACTTTCGGGTTGCCAGGGGTGCAAGCAGCCATGGTGACGGTAAGTGTTCCCATGCGGGCGAAATGACAAAATGGTTCGATACCAATTACCACTACATTGTTCCGGAAGTCAGCTCCAATACGGCTTTCAAGCTAAATCCAACGCAGTTACTCGACCAACTGGCGGAAGCCCAGGCATTAAACCTGAACTGCAAGCCGGTCATCATTGGCCCGTTAACTTATCTATGGTTAAGCAAAGTTTCCGATAACTCAGACCGCCTGGCTCTGCTAACTGAAATCATCTCCGTCTATCAGCAATTGCTCGACCTGTTGGCAACCCGGAAAATAGAATGGATTCAGCTAGATGAACCCATACTTGTAACAGAATTGGATAGTGGCTGGAGAGCCGCTTTCGAATCGGCCTACCACACATTTTCGCATGCAAACATAAAGATACTACTAACGACCTATTTCGGCGCTCTTCAGGATAACCTGCAGCTCGCCTGCAAACTTCCAGTTGCGGGTCTGCACCTTGACGCTATTGGCGCGAAAAACGAAGTGGAAAGCGTTGCCGATTGGTTGCCTTCGAACAAAATATTGTCCTTAGGCGTAGTGAATGGACGCAATATCTGGAAAACCGACCTCAATGCGACGCTGTCCTGGCTGCAGCCGCTTGCAGAGCGGCTGGGTGATCGCCTGTGGCTGGCGCCATCATGTTCCTTGATGCATGTACCCGTCAGTCTGCAAGCCGAATCGCAGTTGGACACTGAGCTGAAATCCTGGCTGGCCTTTGCCCAGGAAAAACTCGAAGAACTCGATATCCTGAAAAAGGCGCTTAACCTCGGAATTCCTGCAGTCCAGAACGAACTAAACGCCAATCGGCGCGCCATTCTCAGCCGTCAACAATCCGCCAGTGTCGTCAATCCTGTAGTCAGCAAGAGAATAGCCGCTATCAACCGCCACCTCGGAAATCGCCGGAACTCCTTTGCCGAGCGGTCTGCCAAGCAAAAGGACATCTTAGGACTGCCGGTTTTTCCGACCACCACCATCGGTTCTTTTCCGCAAACTGCGGATATCCGCTTGACGCGCCGGCAGTTCAAGAAAGGTGAAATTGGCGCAGAGGAATACCGAAAAAGAATGCAGGAGGAAATTCGCAATGTTATTCGACAGCAGGAATCCCTCGGTTTAGACGTCTTGGTGCATGGCGAGCCTGAACGCAACGATATGGTCGAGTATTTTGCGGAGCATTTAGCGGGCTTTACGACCACTCAAGCGGGATGGGTCCAGTCCTACGGTTCGCGCTGCGTAAAACCGCCAATATTGTATGGAGACGTTTATCGCGACCGGCCAATTACTGTCGACTGGATAGTCTATGCACAGAGTCTCACAAGTAAGCCGGTGAAAGGAATGTTGACCGGACCTGTCACCATACTCAACTGGTCTTTCGTCCGCGACGATCAACCCCCGGAGCAAACCTGCAAGCAGATTGCCCTGGCCGTTCACGACGAGGTACAGGCATTGGAGCAGGCAGGTATCAAGATAATCCAGATTGATGAAGCGGCATTGCGTGAAGGCTTACCTTTGCGTAAGGCGGAATGGCGGAGCTATCTGGACTGGGCGGTGGAAGCCTTTCGTATCAGTGCGAACGGCGTCCAGGACAGTACCCAAATCCATACACATATGTGCTATTCCGAGTTCAACGATATTATCGACGCCATTGCCGCGTTGGATGCCGATGTGATCACCATCGAAACTGCTCGTTCGGCAATGGAGCTACTCAAGGCTTTTGAACAATTTGAGTACCCCAATGAAATTGGCCCCGGCGTCTATGATATTCATTCACCCAATCTGCCAACGGAGGCCCAAATCAGCGAGCTAATCGAAATAGCGGCAAAACATATCCCGACAAACCGTCTTTGGATAAATCCCGATTGCGGTCTCAAAACCCGCAAGTGGAACGAAGTCGTTCCAGCATTACGAACCATGGTTGAGGCGGCGAAAAAGCTTCGAGAAACTAAGGAGTTTCAAGAAAGCTAGCTTTCCCTGGGATCTTCGCTTTCCGAATACAACGACTGTCCGGGCGTAAAATAGATAAACTTTGCGCCTTCGGGAGCTCCCGGCTTATGCCAAACACCACGAGGCACGACAAATGAGCTGCCGGCAGGTGCAACATAGTGCTGCGGCTTATCTTCAAGAAGCGTAATCTCGACCGTCCCTTCGATAACATAGAAAAACTCATCGGTATCGGGGTGCATTTCCCACCCAGGGGAAACCCCGGTAATTTTACAGGTACCAAAGCTCCTTTCGTTGAAGGAAGCAAACTCTAAAAACGATCCTTCCGGATTATCCTCAAGTAGCCTAGGTATGTCGGTTACAATCATAATACCCTCGATTAACATCCCAGCAACAATGGAAAAAGCGGAGACAGCCTGCTCCAATATTTCTTGTTGAATCTAAAATCGGTCTTGTCCGCTAGTTATAGTTCCTTTAAATCCAAATCCCTTTGCAGCAAATTGAAATAGCTGCTTGCTGACGTTCGATGTGTCTTCGAGCATAAGCCTCATTCGGTATCTTCTGTGGGTGCAAATTCCATTAGAGCATCTTCATATTGCTTAACTATGATATACAGGACTGCTGCTTGCCAAGGTAAGAAAAGTATGATGTACATGACTTCCTCTGCCGCTACGATGGGAAGAAGGACCGCTCCTAATGTAGCTCCTACCATGACGGGTTTAAGAAATAACTTTAAAACGTAGTTAATCTTATATATTCGATTAAATGCTAAAACCAAAAAAGTCGCGCCAATAAACCCTGAAACAATACCGGATAGGGAAGCTACAAAATAAAAATTTAGCGATACTTGCTCATCCTTGAGAAAACTAAATATCTCCCCAAAAACATTGGAACCTGCTACGGCAGCGATATACCAACCTAACGTTGAAAAAAACAGTATGAGAATGACATCTAAAGCTGCTATTTTTGAGTTTTTGTCATGGTATTTGAGTGCTGCGATAATCCCAATCCCTAAGATTGCCCCAGGAGATACAAACTGTAGAGCTGGAACTAACACAAACAATATGGCTTCGGGAATCGCACAAGCCCCGCCAAAAAATGAGAAAATAAAAGCGTTTCTGTTATCACAACACCGAAATACAAAAGGCACGCCCATCATCCTTGGTCAAATACATATTGGTATCGGCCTCTTTGATGACTTCCCTGACGCCAACATTTTTCTTGTCGGCGGGTACGAAGCAGCCGCCAATATTGATATGCACCTTTAGGCTCAGGTCACCGATATTAAAGGGTTGTTCAAAGGCCTGAACCATTTTGTTGGCGATAGACTCCATGTCTTCGAAAAGCTTGAGGTTAGGCGTTGCGGCAACGAACTCGTCGCCGCCCCAGCGGATAAGCAAGTCATTCTGTCTTAGCGCGAGACTTAAACGATGACTGCCTTCTTTAAGAATTTCATCGCCAACCAGGTGATCATGGTTATCGTTGAGCAACTTAAAATCACGGTAATCGATGAAAAACACGCCGTAGGACTTTTCCCCTTCACCGATTTCATACAATAGAGAAGTGCCGACGTCACGTCTTAGCAGTCCGGTGAGATCATCGTAGTTGGCTTTTTGTTCGAGCGAAAGCAGTCGGTTCTTTTGATTGGTAATATCGTCCCCGATAAACAGAATCCGCTGCAGTTCGCCATAGTCATAAAGCGGAATAACATACAAATCTTCTTCAAATTCCGACCCATCGGCACGCTTACTGTGAAACTCGCCGCGAAATTCCTTCTGCAGCAGAATAAGTTCTAAAATGCTGGATCGGGATTCGCCTCGGAGGGATTTGTACTCGAATATATTGTGGCCTTCCACATCTTCTTCCTTGAACAATGTGCGCTTTTCGAACTTGGGATTTACTGTCTGGATAGTGCCTTTGCCATCGGTGATCACGATACTGTAGGGATTGAAAGTGAATAAGCCGGTGGGTACCGTCAGTTCATCCAACCGCCTGCGCTGATAGGTAACATCCTCTCCCACCAGCATGGCCAGGGACTCTTCATCATCGGAGTTAATCAGTTTGGCAACAAATCGCAGGGTCATTTGCTGACCGTTTTTACCGACCAAACCCAGCTCATAGTTCTGCCGGTAACTTTCTCTCAGAAAAATCTTATGGTAGACCAAGAACTCCCGTGGCTTGGATTTGGGCAAGAGGCTGGGAAACACCTTCGGCAGTTCGCTGAAATCAGCATAACCCAATAGCTTTAACAGCTGGTCGGATATATCGATGATTTCATTGTTACGCACCAGCAAAAACAGGGTACTGGACTTAAAAACTTTAAGCTGCGCCTCCAACAAGGAAATCGAATGTAAACGAACACCCTTGTCCATAATGTTGCGCTCCACTTGACCAAGCCTTCGGCCATTAGGTCAGCATTCTATAAAGCAAGGTTGATGAAAGATGGACAGCTTGTTTACTAAAAATAGTCGGGATAACCCTGCAAAGCAATAGATCACGACAGTCAACAGCCTAAAGTCAGGCTAAATTTGCCGTTTTCTTCCTGGAGATCAGCGATACGGCGACTGCGGTATACCCAATACCTACCAGAACGGTGAAATGAACCACGAGAGCGCTGGCGATTCCGAGTTCATAGTCGAAAGCCAGCAGGCGTAGAGCTTCCGCCCAGGCGACTTGTGCCGGCCCCAGGCTGGCAACACCGTTAACGGGTAAGGCAAAGCCGATACTGGTGGCAGCGGCGGCAAATAGTCCCTGAATATAATGCAGATTGGATAAAATCGTCATGGCCGCCAGGGCAGACATTGTGGCCAATAGCCACCAGATGGCAAAGCTGACTATCAAAAACCGAAATCTGACCTCATTGGTTAAGGCCGCAGCACCGGCACTTATCCTCTCCAGTAGCTTTCCTAACCTTCCCGTTCCCAAATACTGGAGTAGCCATTGCTGTATCGGTTTCGTGAAAAACAGCAGAATACCCAGACCGAGACAGGAACCCAAGACGAGCAGCAGACTAACGAGCTGAAACAGGGAAGAGTCCAGCACCACCAGACCGAGCAGGGCTAAAAGCAGTATCACCACACCAAGGTCGAACAGCCTGACAAAAGTAAGAACGCCCAGACCGAATGCTTTACTGATGCCAAATGCTCTATTCGCCAGCAATGGAAAGGACAGCTCTCCCAAGCGAAATGGAATCAGTGTATTGAGGACAATCAGTAACCCGGCAACTCGAAACATGCGCCAGGAATCGGTTTCAAAATCGTGCAGCATTAATCGAAACCGCTGCGCCCGCAGCCATTGAATGGGCAACGCCAGTATGGCGATGGCGAACAGCGCCCAAAGGTCGGTACGCAAGAGTATCGGTTGAATGCGCTGCCAATCGGTAAAATAGGCTATCCAGGCAACGAACAGCGCAGTCACCAACAGGGCGATAGAGACGGCTTTGAATTTAGCCAACCCTTTGTTCCTGTTGGCTTCGCGCGTCGCCTGAGGGCGCATCGAAACCGCTTTTCTGCGTCACTATTTGCGGCTTGGTTTGTACGCCCTGGTGACTGTTGATAAGCTCGGCCAACATCCCGAACAACAATAGCTGTACGCCGACTATAACGGTTAGCACGCCAAGCATCAGTAACGGACGATCTCCAATACTCTCCCCCAGGATCCACTTGACCCCGGTTAAATACAGAAGAATCAATCCTCCGAGACCGAGTACGGCAGCTCCCACGCCACCAAATAAATGGCCGGGACGATTGGCAAATCGGGTAATGGTCATGACCGTCAAAAGATCTAAAAAGCCCTTGATATAGCGCCCGACGCCATATTTGGAGCGGCCATGCTTGCGGCGGTGATGCTCAACCGCAAGCTCGCCAATTTTAAAACCGAGAGAATGCGCCAGTACCGGCACATAGCGGTGTAACTCGCCGTAAAGATGCACGGAATCGAAAATTTCCCGGCGATAGGCTTTGAATCCACAATTGAAGTCATGCAGTTTAACACCGCTCAGCAGAGAGGTGGTTTTGTTAAACAGTTTGGAGGGCAAGGTTTTTTCCAACGGGTCGTTGCGCACCTGCTTCCAACCACTGACCAAATCATCGCCGGCCTTGATTCGGGCGACAAAACGCGAAATTTCTTTCGGGTCGTCTTGCAGGTCGGCATCCATCGTTATAAGTATCGAGCCTTGCGCCAGGTTGATGCCGGTTTCCAGCGCCGTCGCCTTGCCGAAATTCCGGCGTAGTTTTATCGCTTTTACGATGCTGTGTTCCGTGCTCAAGCGGCACATAACCGACCAAGTGGCGTCACTGCTACCGTCATCGACTAAGAGGATTTCAAGCAGAGGCAACTCGGCATCCTGACAAGATTGCTGGATTCGAGCTACCAGTTCTTCCAGCGAATCCTGTTCATCCATGGCCGGCACGATAATGCTCAGGGTTTCTTGGTCGGTGTTGCTGGTAGACACATTATTCTCCTAACGACAGTTGCCAAGGGGTTGTTCATACAACCACCAGGTTAGTTCAAAAGTTCTTTGTGCGGAGCCGTGCAGCAGTGCAGAGCCGCTTCCACGCCGGTCAGGCGCACGCCAGAGGGCTCCCAGCTGCTCGACAATATAAGGTTGAAAGTGGTCCGGCGGCTGATCGCCGGTACGCGCTGTTTCCCAAACCAAAAGACACTGACTCTGGCTATTTCGCCTTGGCCAGACAGCCGGCGGATAATGGGGATCAATAACCCGGCTGTCAGGAAAAGCTACCCGCATATTTCCGCCGATATGAAAGCGATCGGCAATCACTGTTCCCTGGGTAAATCCGGCTGCCTTAATCTGTGCGGCAAGTTCCGGAAACGGGATCAAGGCTCGGCAGGAACCACAGTGATCAGCGCTAAACCGAGCCATGCCGATTCTTGCCAGGAAGGCGATCAAGGAAAAAACAATAATCGCATACAAGTAACCTCGGATTTGTCTTGGACTTGGCTTTCCCAATCGAATCAATAGCAACAGCAGAAATGGAAAAGGGAATAAAACCGGCTGCATCCATCGCTCGGTAAAACGTACCGCGCCGACTGTCGGCACCAAAAGCCATAAAAACACCACGCCGATGCCGGTGAAGCAAACAAGAAGACCGATGCCGACCGGGGAAGGTTCACAGAAGGAAGGCCGCCGCCATTGCCGCCATCCTGTAAGCAACGGTTTCGAAAAAAAGATCCCGGCAAACAGCAAAAAGGGCAACAAGTACACCACCAAACTGGTAAACAGTTTACCGGTACCCTTGCCGAGCACGCCAACCGTACCGGACACTTTATTGCTAGCTAGCGCCCGTTCTGCAATGTCTACGTATGGCCTTTCCAGGTTCGCGACAAACAGCAAGGTCGGCAGCACCAGCACAATGCTTGGAACCAATGCCGCCAGAAGCTTCGGTGTCAGCACCAGCTTTCGATAAGTTGGGAGCGCCAGACAGGCTAAGGTCAGAGCAGCGCAAAAAATCACATAATTCCACTTGCCCAGCATGCCTCCGGCAAATACCACGCCCAATAAAACATAGTTGAATACGCTTGGCTGCCGAACCAGGCGGGTAAACTGCCACAAACCCAGCACAATAAAGGCGGTCATAATGGTTGTATGGGTTAAGTCGTGGTGGCTAAAAAAAGCAATGACATAGATTAACAGCAGACTTAAGGTTGCCAAACCGGCATATAGCCGGTCCTCTTGCTGATTGCCCGTGTCGAACCAAAGCAGAGTCAACCGGTAAGATCCCAGTAATATGACCGCCAACCAAAAATAACGCCATATCGCCAGGGCAACATAGTTAACGCCGGTGATTTCAAAGGTCGGAAATAGTAACCAGGTAAACAGAGGCGGCTGTTCAAATCGATAACTCCACTCCCAATGTTGCGCAAACAGCGTCTGCTCGGCATCGTCCAGTCCCAAGACTGGACCGAAGCTCAGACGCAACAAAAAATGCAGGGCCAAATACCCAAGGATGACAACCGTTAAAACCCGTGGCCGAGCAATAAATTGTAGTGTTCGAGAGGGCGATTCAGGCATAAAGACTGCCATGGATTAAGTTCTGATGCATTAATTGCGGCCATGGTACGTGCCCATAACGCTAAAGTAAAACACCCCAGCTAGTTGCTACGAATACTACTTACAGGCGCAACAGAAGATAAAAAAGAGAAGTTCCAGAAAAAGCGGGGATTGAACTACCCTATTCCAGAGCTTTGCTATAGTTAATGCTAACTGCGAGGTTGGTTCGTTTTGATCCGCCTTAGTCATCTTAATCTTATGGATACCAATAGTGCTGGATCAACATACCATGCAGAATATGGTCGACAGCTTTAACGGTCGACGCTTACCCCCCTATGTATTGGCTGCCACGCTATTCAGCGAACTCAACTCGACAAAACAAACTGCGCTGCAATTGTCGCTCTGTTCAAAGAATGCACAAGCCATTACTGCCAGGGCAGGAGAATGGGGCAAGGGATTTTCGGGGATTACCGGTTATATAGATGAAGCCGCCAAAGAGATGATCATATTGGCCAATAAAATTGGCGAACTTGCCTACGGAATGACTAAAGCCTCGGTCACCAGTGTGTTTGAAAGCCAGATGCAGGTTCATTTGCAACGCCTTCCTTCTGAACGCCACGAACAGTTTCCGGTTCTGAAAGACTTGTATAACAAGGCGTTGGCGAAATCCGTCCGGTCCCAGGAGGAAAATGCCGTCGCCATTCATGATTTAAAGAAACATCTCGCCGAAATCAAAAGCTGCAACCGGACACTAAACTCCATTATCGCCATCTGCAGGATCGAGGCTTCACGGGCAGGACCGTTTCAGGATGCGCTTTGGGCAATCGCGGATAGCATCAATCATGCAGTGGTTAAGCTAAGCGACCGGATTTCCATGGGTGACCAGCTCATGCGCCTGATGTCGAATTACAGTCAATAAAACTACTAGGTTGGATTATTCATGCTGACAAGAATTCTTTGGGAATGTGCGACTCATAAATGGATTATTTGTGGTCGGGACCCAAATAAGCCGTCGGGCATTATCGATACCAATCAATACATGATTCGCACCCGGGATCGCATGTTGATTCTAGATCCCGGCGGTATAGAACTCTTCTCCTCAATGCTGAACTGCGCGTTGGAATGGGCGCCGATTCACGAAATCACCGAACTCTTCGCCTCCCACCAGGACCCTGACATTATTTCGTCCCTGGGGCTTTGGGATCGTGCACTACCCAAGGCGAGATTGCACGCTCCCTGGTTGTGGGAAGGTTTTATCCGTCACTTCGGCATGGAAAACACGGAATATGTGCGGATTAAGGATGAAGGCAACGAGCTGGATTTGGGCAGCATGAAAATCCAGTTTATACCCGCGCACTATCTGCACTCGTCAGGTAATTTCAGCGTTTATGATCCTATATTAAAGGTGTTAGCTTCCGGTGATATCGGTGCGGCTTTGGAGCCTGGGCAGCCACCACTTTTTGTGGAGAACTTTCAGGAACATACCAAGCATATGACCGCCTTCCATCAGCGTTGGATGCCATCCAATCGAGCGAAACAGTCCTGGATTAACCGGGTCAGAAGCCTCGAAATAGACTACATCGCTCCCCAACATGGCCGGATATTCAAAGGCGACGACGTAAAGCGTTTTTTGGATTGGTTTGAAGCCTTGGAGGTAGGCACGGCCATACGTTAATCGAACAATGCAGGTAATATAATCAGGCTAAATAAAATCCACATTCGACAAAATATTGCACCAGTGTTTTTGAAATTGCCCAAAGAATCATCAAAGCGTCATAAATTTCGTGTATTTTTAGACTAATTAGCAAAATTCAATTAAAGTTGACGACTTAATCATCAAACTCATGACGATAAACAGGTAATAATTCTAAATACCCTGAAGGATGTCATTATGAAAAGTCAGGTAGTATCCGTGTCCCGCTGCCCCAAAAAACACCTGAAGAAGTCACTTGTCGACTGCATCACCCTTTCCGAGGAGAAGGGTGTCAAAGACGATATCAGCGCTTCCCTGACAACGGATCATGCAGTGGGCGGAAACGAGCGCTTCAGTCGCCGGATCAAAGGGTCACCGATCAGACTTATCACTGAAGAACTCTTGGAGGAGCTGAAGCATCACGAAGCCGAATTACGGCCGGGCGTACTAGGCGAGAACATTATGATCCGTGGCCTGGATCTCAGCACCTTGCCAAATGGCACAAAGCTCCTTATCGGTATGACCGCGATTGTCGAGTTGACAGAATTTCAACATCCGTTGAAACACTTGGAACAGGTTCGCAAGCAGTTGCGGGACCGGACAGAAAACCTTCTGGCTTTACCGAGCGCATCGCCAAAGACCGGCCTGTCCGGCGTCATATTGCGTGGGGGCCGAGTATATCCGGGCGACAAAATTCTGGTTGAATTGCCACACAAGCCCTGGCAGCCCTTGATCGCCTGAGACGCTTCCTGTCAATCAAAATCAGGCCAGTGATAAACCTGGCCCAACCAGGCAATTATTCCGCTAGATCAGTTCGAAGCTCAAGCCGGCATCCGCTTGCAGGCGCTCGATAAGTTTTTCGCCAAAAATCGTGGACGGCGTCCAAAACCCTCCTGCCTTGTCGTTTTTACCAATATCTTTCGCCAAACAAACCGCAGCCTGTCCGAGCATTTTCGCCGTCGAGCCATAACCGGGATCTTTATCTCCATAGACCTTGGCTTGTATGGTCTCACCGCTTCGGGTCTGGCCAAAAAACCGAATGTCGTAGAAGCCTTTGTCTTGAGATTCCTGACTAGGGCCTTCGCCCGGTTTTGGCACCACGAAACGTTCCAGCACCCATCTGGTCGGGGGCATGGCCGCCGCCAGCATAAAACCGCCCATACCGCCGGTAAGTCCATAGGCCCTGGCTGCGCCGGCAATGCCACTGCCCATCATCATGCCTTCGTCATAACGGAATTTGTCCCCGTAGGCGTTCCCGGCAAGCGCATTTGACCGGTGGACGATACGGGTATTAATGGCTGCCATGACAAACGGCGCCATCCAACTTTTAAAATCGCCATCGTATTCCGGTTTGCTAAGATTATTTTGTCTAACGGAAAAGCCATGGTTTTCCGGGCATAGCGAGTAAGGGTTAGCCAGTTCACGGCGCAACTTGGCATCGGAGGTCGCTTCCTTTACCGCGTTCATCAGACTTGCCACCGTTCCGCCGGAAAACTCGCCGCGCATGCGCTTGACCCGCATTTTAATGCTTTCGCAGGGTTGGCCGAACTTATCCTGGGACTGCTGCTGGAGGAAATAAGCGCCCATATCCGAGGGAATGGAATCAAAGCCGCAACAGTGCACAATCCTGGCGCCGGTTTGCTCGGCTTTCGCCTGATATTTGCCGAGCATTTTCTTGATCCATTGCACTTCGCCGGTCAAGTCGCAATAATCCGTTCCGGACTCCACACAGGCTTGAACCAAAGGTTCGCCGTATAGCGCGTAAGGCCCGACGGTAGTTACCACAACCTTGGTTTGCGCGCACATACTCTCTAGCGCTGCTGGATCTCCCGCATCGGCAACAATCAACGGTAATTTTTGCGCGTCAGCACCGAGTTCTGTTAACAGGCTCTGCAGCTTGCCTCTGGAACGCCCTGCGAGCGCCCATTTGACACTTTTGTTGACGCCATATTGCTCAACGAGGTAGTGGGCAAGAATTTTTCCGACAAAGCTGGTGGCACCAAATAAAACAATATCGAATTGTTTGGAAGGCATTTTATTTTCCTTGGCTTTAGATGAGGTCTTGAGTTATTTTTGGGGACTGGATCAATGTTTACAGTTAAAACTTTATCATAAAATCCGCCTCTTATACGAATAGTATTCCCAACTGGTTTTCGTTCAGGCACAAGCGCTTCCGAACAAAGACCAACTGGTCGCATGGATGTGCCGGATCGCCGGCCCGGCATCAACATCGATAGTATAAGCTATTGATTTTGGGAGAAACTAAAAATAGCACCGGGCCTTCACACGGTTTCAGGATGAAAACTTAGAGGTGCATTTTTACGCAACCGTTACGTCAATACAACGCAGGAGTCTGCATGACCGATCTCGTTACTCTTCAAATCAACGACAAAGTTGCCCATATTCAATTGCATAACGGCAAAGCAAACGCTATTTCCCACGAACTTCTGGACCAGTTAAACACTACGCTGGATCAGGCTGAAGAAGCCAAGGCCGTGGTCTTGCTAAGCGGCCAGCCGGGGATTTTGTCCGGTGGCTATGATCTTAAGGTAATGCAGCAAAGCATGAGTGCCGCTGTCGAATTAGTCCAGCGCGGCTCCAAACTATCTCACCGACTCCTCAGTTTTCCAACCCCGGTTGTTATCGCATGCACAGGACATGCGGTAGCCAAAGGCGCTTTCCTTTTACTATCTGCCGATGTCCGAATAGGCATACAGGGCGACTATAAAATTGGCCTCAATGAAGTGGCAATCGGTATGACTATGCATAACGCCGGCCTGGAAATCGCGAAATTTCGCCTGACGCCTAATTATTTTACCCGCTCAGTCATCTGTGCAGAAATCTTTAATCCAAAAGAAGCGGTTAAAGCCGGTTTTCTAGACCTGCTGGTTGAAGAGGAGCAACTGCTTCCTCAGGCGCAAGACTTGGCGCAACAGCTAGCCAAACTCAATCTAAACGCCTTTAAGGGGACAAAACTCAAAGCCAGAAAAGCGTTCTTAGCCCAGTTAGAACAAGCCATTGCATCGGACAAAGATGATTCGCTTTAGCAATCTACCCGACTATGATTGCGTCAGTTGAACGCCGGACTCGCTAAAATCCGGCGGCCGCCCCATCCTTACGTGACTCGGAAGCGCCATAATACACGCCCTGTTGCTTATCGAACATTATCGCCTGGTAACCTCCGTATCCCGCCGGCCCGAGGCGAATATCGTGACGCTTGAACATGAGCTCGCGCAGCACCTCATGATCCACACCGGTTTCAAACTCGACATAGCCACCGGTTTCCAGATACTTTCCAGTGGAATCCATTGGCTCAGTAGAGCCATAGTGCTGCCAGCGATTCGCATCTCCGGCTTCCTGAATATTCATTCCAAAATCGACAATATTGACCAGGATTTGCACATGCCCCTGAGGCTGCATTGCGCCTCCCATCACTCCGAAACTCATCCAGGGCTCCCCACCCTTGGTAACGAAGGCGGGAATAATGGTATGGAAGGGGCGTTTCCGTGGCGCATAAACATTGGCATGCTCCGGATCCAGCGAAAACATCTGGCCTCGATCCTGAAAGACAAATCCCAAATCCGGCACCACTACCCCGGAACCCATGCCGCGATAATTACTTTGAATCAACGACACCATATTGCCTGCCTGGTCGGCGGTTGTGAGATAAATGGTATCCCCCGCCGAAAGCGCAGGATTACCTGCTTCCACCCGTCGGGCGGCGCGATCGCCAATTAACGCCGCCCGGCTTTTGCCATACGCCTCCGAGATTAACTCGCCAACGGGCTGTTTCGAAAATTCGGAATCCGCATAAAACTTGGCGCGGTCTTCAAATACCAGCTTCTTAGCTTCGATCATGGTATGCAGCGCATCGACACTATTAAATCCCATGTTTTTGAGATCGAAGTTTTTCAGAATTTGCAACATCTGCAGTGCGGCAATTCCCTGGCCGTTGGGCGGCAACTCCCACAGTGTATAGCCTTTGTAATCGACACCGAGCGGCGTAACCCAATCGGAGCGGTGTTCCGCGAAGTCTTCGTAACGCAGGAAACCTCCGTTATCACGCATGAACTTATCGATTGCCTGGGTTAAGGCTCCCCGATAAAACACATCGCGACCACCACGGGCCAACTGTTCGTAGGTACTGGCTAAGGCGGGATTTTTAAACATTTCTCCCTTAGCCGGCGCGCGACCGTCGATGGTAAAGTGCTTTGCAAATGCGCCCGGCTGGGAAATTAGTCTGGGCACGGACAACCCCCAGTATAAGGCGATCAACTCGCTAACAGGGAAACCGTCGCGCGCGTAACGTATCGCGGGGGCTAAAATTTCTGACATCGGGAGACGGCCGAACCGCTGATGCATTTCGAACCAGCCGTCAACCGTGCCGGGAACGCTTATGGGCAGCATACCGTAAGGAGGAATGGAATCGCGCTCCAGGGCGTCGAGTTCCTGCAATAATCGATCATAACTTAAACCCTTGGGAGAGCGCCCGCTGGCATTCAAGCCATAAAGTTGTTTGCTCTCGGCATCCCAAATTAAAGCAAACAGGTCACCGCCAATGCCGCAGCCGGTTGGCTCCATCAATCCCAAGGCGGCGTTGGCGGCAATGGCTGCATCAATGGCGTTGCCTCCTTGGCGCATCACATCCAAGGCGACTTGCGTCGCCAACGGCTGACTGGTGGCGGCCATGGCATTCGGCGCAATAACCTCAGATCGCGTCGCAAATAGCTTGCCGGTCACCCGGTCCGCCGAGTTAGCTGCGAGGCATAGCAGTAATAACCCAAATCCGAATAGAAAACGCATTTTTGCTCCTAAGTTTATTCAACCCCGGTCCTATGGAGTCGGGGCATCCGTAGATTTAAATCCGCCAATCAAATTTCCGAATAACAGCAATTACCGGAATGTGTGACACATATCTCAATTTTATCCAGTAAATTGTCGATTTTACGTGGTTTCCCTAATGTTTCATCTCCGTAACATTTTCCAAAATAGAAAGCGTTATTACCCAATTAAACAAACCAGTTTTAGTTCGCTGCTGCACCGGGTTATCGCGAGGGGGCATTGAATCTCGCAGTTCAACAAGGGCTAAATTGGACAAAAGCTGGAATGGCTGGATGATCTAAAGGAAAGTACACATGACCAAGCGATTTAGCGATTATGGTGCTTTGGATGCTTTCATCATGGCAAGCTCATTCTTGCTGGTGAAATGCTGGCCAGACACCAACGGTGAATGGATGGCCGAGTTTAGGCTATAAATTCCAAGCAGGCTCTGAGTTTCTCAGGGCCTGGTTTGTTTTTATAGCGCTTAATTTGGAATAACACCCCGACTTGACCTGACCGCCCTACCAATCCAACTGTTTCTTCTCTTTATCAATTTTGTCCGACCACTCAATCCAGGTATCGCTACCCCGTACTTTATCTACGTAAGGTTGAATGTAGGGCTTTAGATAACTATAGCCGTAGCCATACGTCACTTCTTCAACTATCAGCGCGACCAATGCGAGCCTGAAAAGCCAGGTTTTCCAACGAAACGGCGCTTTGTTTTGCTTCGCCTGTTTCTCTGCGATGCTGGCTATATTCCGTTTCAACTCGTCTTTAGCGTGCTGTTCCTTTTCATCTCGCAGCTTCTTAACAACTCCCTTGAGGTCGGCCAGGGCGACTTCGGTACTGGGATAGCGCTTCGATGAGGATTTTTCTAACAGGCGCTCAATAATTTCCTGTACCCTGGGATGTTGTTCGGTATATTTGCGACTACGGATTAACCGGCCGCCGCGAAATTGCGGAGGCTGATTTGTCAGTGCGTAATAGCATATGGCACCGAGTCCGTATAAGTCCGCCATGGCGCCTTCCAGCTTTTGTCCGCCGAACCAGTTGGGTTCATCGGACTTTTCATAATGCGACGGCAGACCGAAGTCGGTTAGTTTCGCATGCTCCAACTCGTCCAAAAGCACATTACTCGGCCGCAGATTGCCGTGAACAACCCGGTTCCGATGGGCAAATGCCAAGCCGTCGGCAATCTGGGCGGCCCACTCCATCATCTGCAGGGTCTCGATGGGAGATAACAGGCGTTCCGCCAGCGATCCGCCATTGAGATACTCGGATATCAGAGTAAAACCGGTGGAGGTATCGGAAACCCCGACAACAGCCGCAATTGAATTGTGATGCAGCCTGCTGAGCAGCTTGTTTTCCTTGACGCCCGCAGTTCCCGCCCGCATTTTTTTAACCACCAGAAGTTTCTTCTTGGTGATGTCTTCGTACAGGTACACGGAACCAAAGTCATCTTCCTTGAGCACATCCAACAAGGAAAACTGCGCTTCTATGCCGGCTCTGCCCGACTGTGCACGCGCTTTTTGTTCCTGGGAAAGGTGTCCGCCTTGGGAAAGGTGCAACAAAACATTTTTGATATCATCGGCAGATCTTGGGCGCTCATTCGGGTCCGTCTCCAAACAACGCATGATCAGGTCATTCAGCCCGGTGGGCAGGTCAGGCTCATATTTGCGTGGTGACGGAATCTCCCCTTGCGGGCAAACGCCGGTAAACAACTCGTACATCAATATTCCAAGCGCATACAGATCGCTCTGAATGGATGCCGCATCGGGATCATTCATCAGTTCCGGCGCCATATAGGAGGTGGTGCCGAGAAAGCTCTGGGCATCCACGTGCAGCGGATTGTCGCCGCCGCTTTCGTAAAAATGGGCAATACCGAAATCCGCCATCCGCGCCTGCCACTCGCCGTCGATTAAGATATTCGCAGGCTTGATATCCCGGTGAATCACTCCATTTTTATGGGCATAGGTGAGGGCTTTGCAAACCTGTACCAGCGTATCCATTTTCTGGTTAAAATTGAGTTTGTCACGGTTGATGCATTCTTCAAGCGATAAGCCTTCGACAAACTCCATGACAAAGTAGGGACGTCCCTTACTGGTAATTCCCTTATCGATGACATGAATAATATGCGGATGGTTTAACTGGGCGATAATCAGCGACTCATTCTCAAATCGCTTCTCTATTTCCGGCAGCTCTTTCATATTGGCTGCCAAGATCTTAATCGCTACCGGTCGCTGCAGAGATTCCTGGATGGCCTTATAGACCGTTGCCATTCCTCCTTCACCCAGCTTGCTGACGACCTTATATCCTTCCCAGGCCATAAATCAGAGCCCCCAGACCAGCGCAATAACCATTAAAACGGCTAAAACACCTCCAAGGACAAAATAATGCCAAGGCTGTTTGGTTTCCGGCTTAGGCTTTTTTGCTTCCGTGGCCGACTTCGCCAAGGCCGGCGTTTGACTGTCTTTGTGGCGCTCTTCCGGTGTCACTGTAGGGCGGTCCGGAGGAGAAGCAGGCGCTCTATAGTCTTCACGCTCGTCCAATACCACCAGGGTCACATTATCGTCTGCACCATTTTCCAGGGCCAGATCAACCAGCCGCTGGGCCTTGTCCTGGGTCGCTTCCCTGGAACTCAGAACTTCCTTAATGGTTTGTTCAGGGAGGACCCCGTGCAACCCGTCGGTACAGAGTAACCAACAATCACCGGCGTGCCTTTCAACATCAAAGTTTTCCACATACAGCCCATCTTCACCTGCCACGCCGACGGCTTGGGTAAGCACGTGCCGCATACGTTGCGCATCCAGTTCACTGAGACCGGCGATTTGCTGGACTACCGAATGGTCTTCGGACAACTGGTAGAGAGAATCCCCCCGCCAGAGGTAAATCCTACTGTCGCCAACCCAGGCCAGATTGAGAAAATGAGGAGATTCCTGAATCGCGACGATGGTCGACGCAGCATACCCGGCATTGCCGCTTATCGGTTCATCCAACAGCACCCGATGGGCGGCATGGATCGCCTGTTCCAGGTTTAGCCCTTGCTTCACGCTACGCTGAACCGTCAAACAGACCGAGGCGCTGGCGACTTCACCGCTATCGCCACCGCCAACGCCGTCCGCAACGACATACAACCCTGTTTCGCTATCAATTAATCCATTGTCCTGGTTTTGTCTGCGTTGCCCAGTATGCGTCGCGAATCCTACGTACATTCTCTTTCCAAGTCCCTGATCTTCGGACTATTATCAGTTTACTATTTTATGAGTATAGATGGGTTTTCAGAATTCGATCCTGGACTATACTCTAGATGAGTAGAAAAACTCCGCAACCCTGCATACCCGAACCACATTTGCAGAACAATAGCGGATAGTTTGCTTAACCTCTGGACTCGTTGATCCGTCCGTTTCCACGGAACTGACCATGATCAATTAGGATACGCCCTATACCTATCGCCAAGCAGTCAATTGGCTCGCAGAAAGTACCGGCACCCGCCGTTACTTTCAACCAGGGCTCAGAAGCAGGTAAGCACTGGACTTACAGAGACAAAGAACCTCATGTTAAAACTACAGTTCGTAGACGGAAGCCGCGAAAGTATCTGGTTGGTCGAGCCGAGATTAAGAATAGGCACCAGCTCAGACAATGATTTAGTGCTTAAATATCCGGAAATATTAGATTTTCACGCTGAAATAAGGTTACAGGACGACCAACTCTATCTACTCAATTTAAAGCCTGAGAATATCGTCGGAGTTAATGGTAAGAAAGTCAATAAGGCGGTAAAAATCGGTGAAAACGATGTTATTCAGTTAGGCAAATCCAAATTCAAGATCATCCATCCGAGTGCCGAATTTAAGACGCAGAAAGAAGCCCCCTTGGTTCAAGAGCACAATGAGTGGGGATTGCAGGCCACCGCAAGCTGGGCAAGCCAGTCGTTTTATCCCATAGAAGATACAGTCGTGATCGGTCGCGATGAAAGCTGCGATATCACGGTATCCGTATCCCACCTGTCGCGCAGGCATGCGCAGCTTACGGTTTCAGGCAGCTACCTTGTGGTGAAGGATCTGGGATCGACCAACGGGACTTACCTGAATGGCGAAAAGATTACCCAAGGCCGGGCTCGGCCCGGCGACAAATTGCGGTTTGATGTAGTGAATTTCACGGTTACCGGACCTCAGGTCGATGTCGATCAAACCATCGTGCGGCCAGGCGGTGCCGGAATGACCGCACCGGTTGCGGCACCGTCCGCCAATAAACCGAAACCTGCGCCGAAACCCGAGCAGGCAGCAAAGCCGGCAACCTCGCCATCGCCTCAGGAAAATGCGTTGCGGGCCGAACTGGCCGGGGAAGAGTCGAAACCCAGACGGACCAATGTCGTACTCTATACGCTGTTTGGTTTTTTCGTCGTGTTCGGTGCCATATCGGCCTATCTTCTACTGCAATAATAGGCTGTACGTTGCGTAATAGAAGCGCCTGGCAAGCATTGAAGCGTTAGGTTTATAATTCGGCTTTTTGCGCTTCCCAACCAGGTCCATGAAAGACTCCAGCAACTTCTTTACCGCGCCGAGAGAGCAATTCTTTCGGCCCTTGACCAGTAAGTACCGCGCCAGGACCGTGGAATGCCTGCGTCTGCTTTATACCCGGCTGTATACTCATCTGGCCGATTACGGCCACGCGTTAAAACGTGAGCAAATTTTAGAGATCTTTCAAACCGCCTTAACCAGAGCGCCGGAACTGCATCCGGATGAGCTGGAAGAGGAAGCGGATCAACGTTTCAAAAACGACCGCGAACAGGCAGTCTGGATCTTAAACTCGCTGGTGGAGTTTAGCTGGCTGGAAGTGCAGGTCGATGAGGTGAATCTTCAGGCCAGCTATCAGTTCAGTCGCGTCGGCCGCCTGTTCACCCAACCCTTTATCGAACTCAGCGATGCCTCCATGCGAACCCGGCATCGCAATACCCGCAATACCCGTAACGCCTTGCGGGCATTTCTGGACGACGGCGAACCCCATGATCTGCTTGACGCTTATGAGTACTCCGAGCGAATAATAAGCGACTTCACTGACATCATCACCGAGTTGGAAGACAGAAAACGTCAGTTGGTTCAGGAGATCGAAATCAGCGCATTGATCCAGCGGGCCAGCGACGAGTTTTTCGACTTCATGGATAAACGGTTTCAACCGGATCTATCCGTCAGGCTTTCAGCGGACTCGGTGGAAAAGCACCGGGACGAGATCGGTCGGCTCCTCGACCGTATTCGCAGGTTACCGAAGCAAACCAAAGCCCAAGCCGAAGCCAAATTACGCCAACTGCTTCCTGAGCGGATACAGCCCGGTCAGTCGTTGCTCTGGACATTGCTTGACGGCATCGAAACCCGGCTTACTAATGCCTGCGACATCATGCTGCCTGCATTGCGAAACTCCCTGCGTAACTTCACCCGCCGAGCGGACATCATTATCCGGCAGATGAGCTATCTGGCCAGCCGGCGGCATAACGACCTCATCCAGGTCTGCCAGGATTTAGCGGCTGCCGATCCTGCAGAACAGGCGGAGCGATTAGCCAAAGCCGGAGAGGTCCTCGCCAACCTACAGGCTCACCTCATCGATCCGGGACAAATGACTATCCGGGAACGTCGAAGTAAACTGATGGTGGACACGCGGATCGCGGATGTGGAAGACCTGGATCAACAAGCCAGCCGGGAACTGTTTATCCAAAATGCACTGGACCAGGCCTTTGTCATCCACGACGAAAATACCAGACAGTATATTCTATTGGCCTTGGGTGGCGGGCAACGGGTCCAGTCGCGCCATTTGCCTATCCACACCGCCGGCGATCTACTGGCGGCAACCCACGCCATTGAGCTGGCCTCCATCAACAAAGAATCCAGCGACTACACCTACTCAACGACTATCTTGGAATAATGGGGCTGCGGGTGTTACATGACAGGGAATTTCAATATATTCGGGTATACCCCCCAGGCGCAGAAATCCCCGGCCTCAATGACGAAACCGATCAGGCCTTCAACAGTGGCTTGCGGGCCCGCCTGAATCAACAGGAAGTCGCCGTTATCCTGGCCTTGCGCAGCCAATACGATAAAGCGTTGCGGGAAGGCCAGATTGACGACAGCGGTGGCGTTACCATCAGCTTCGAGGCTTTGGCTATCGCGATGAAAAACCTGCTGCACAGAGGATTGCCGGAGCAAATGACGGAGCGGCGTCAGCTATTAAAACGAATTCGCCAACTACGCCTGGTGCAGATCAACTCGGAAGATGACCAGGACGGAGGGGAAAGCTGGCTTCGCATCAGGCCGCAAATAGTCAACTTTGTCAGTGATGCAGCCTTATCCATATTGCGTGGCGAATCCCCTGAGGAGACCAGCCGAACGCAGGCAAGCGATTCCCCTAACCAACAGCCGGCGACCGACCAGCACTGACAACCTTATGCGGATAGTTCCATGTTTTTGAAGAAGTGCATCTACGTCAATTGGGGCAATATTCCCAATAATGAATTTGAATTCGGGCCGATTAATCTCCTGTCCGGGGGTAACGGCTCGGGCAAGACCACCGCTGCCGACGCCATCCAAACGGTCATGACAGCAGCCCATGATTACCTGTTTACCTACAATCCCGGGCAGGATGAGACCACCCAGCGTGGCCGGGGCGGCAAGCAGGTTCGCACCCTGGCCTCTTACATAATGGGCTGTGATGACGGCAGCTATGGCCGGCTGGGCGTTACCGACGGCTATATCGCCTGCGTATTTCATCCAACCCAAGGCGAAACCGCATTGCCTTTTACTGCGGTCATCAGCTCGCGCGCCCAACTGGACCGCGCCGGACACTTGCCGGTTGCGAGACAGCTTGAACTCGCCTTCTTGATCCTGCCGCAAGCAGAGCTCCAGCTCAGCAATTTTCAATACGAGGATAACGCCGGGCAGCTGCATGTCGTGCCGTTAGAAAAAATTGTGCCCCGGCTGATGAAAAACCACGAAGTCGAGCGGTACGACACCAAAAAAGCCTATCTAAAACGGCTTTATGCCGCTATCCGGGGGAAATCGGGGGAGGTTCCGGAACGCGAGGCGCTCAATGCGGCAAGAGCTTTTTCGCGATTTATGGCTTATAAGCCGGTAAAAAGCATCAACGATTTTGTCGCCAACGAGATAATGGAGAAGAAAGACCTGGGAGAAGCGATCCGTTCGGTATCGGACTTGCTCCGGACCATACACAGCATGGAGCACGAAGCGAGCCGTCTGCAAAAATCCATCCAAACCTTGGCCGATGCAAATCACTTTGGCCAGCAATACATCCATGCCTGGATCGACCTCAATGTCTGGCAATATATCACCGCCCGTCATCAATACCTGCAAGACCAAAAGTCTTATATAGCCTGTAAGAAACAGCAGACCGCTCTGCTGGATGAAGAGAAGGTGAACCTCGAAGAACGCAAGACCTTGGAAAACCGCCACCGGCAAACGGACAACAGATTGGTGGAATTGCGCGCCAGACGCCTGGGTTATCAACCATTGCAGCAGAAAGATCAGTTGGAACAGACGATTTCCCACCTGCATCGCCAGTTGCACGAGCAAGCGCCGGAGCTGTTGCAGCAACACCATGATTTACTGCAAGCCTATGGTGCTACCGAGCAAATTCTCCTACTCCTGAAGCAGCCTGCCGTCGTGGCCGAACTGCCTGTACTGTGCGACCGGGAACTGCTGGCGCAGGGCAATAAGTTTCTGCAACTCCAACAGAACAAATTGGATATCGCTGCGCTCCTGGGAAAAGACTGGATAGACATCTCGCCATTGGAGGGATTTCTCGATCACGCCTTGCAGATCCAGCAGACAATGCAGCAATGGCAACGTCATTGGCACAACCGGGATCAGAGAGCAGACAATATCAGCTTACGGGATCAGGTCAGCCGGCTGTTGCATCGCCAGGAATCTTCTTTGCAGAAACTGGAACAACAGCGGCTCCAGAAACAGGCGGAAATCGATAGTCTTGCGGCACACAAAGTCAGCTATCCCTATGCCGTAAAACAGGCCCTGGATGCCATCCGCCGGGAGTGTCCCGAAGCTGACGCCTGCGTGTTGTGCGACTTCGTCGAAATCAAGGAAGCGGAATGGCAAAATGCCATCGAAGGCTATATTGGCGGTGCCCGCTACGGCATCATTGTCGATGCCAAGTGGGAAGCCCAGGCGATTCGCATCGTACGCACACTCAAAGGCGGCAGCAGCGCACGGGTAATCCAGGGCGATAAGGCCCAGCGGGACAGCGAACGCTTAACCTTGGATAACGCCTCCATCATTCATTGCATGGAATTCAGCCACGCCACGGCCAGGGCTTATCTGACCGCCAGCTACGGCAAAGTGGTTCGGGTGGCATCGGAAAACGAACTGCGTATGACCCGCCGCGGCTTGACCGTCAACGGTCTGGGATCCGGTGCTTACAGCATGTTCCGCTGCGATATCGGCGACAGCGAACTGGTGTTCGGTCAAGGGGCAAGGGAACGGGCGTTAGCGGCAAAACGCTTTGAAGTTTCCCGCCTGCTCGAAGAGCAACAAAAGAATACCGACCAAAAAGCGCAATTGAGCGCCTTATTGCTGGCGATTGATCAAATTAAACCGAACAGTTATGCCGATCGGCTGCAACAACTACTGGTGCTGCACCGGGACTTGCAGGATGCCGAACAGCGCTTGGAACAACTGGACCTGGAAGATTTCCAACAGCTCGAGGAAGAGCTTGACGAGCTACGATCCCAGGAGCAGAAACTGCGTGAATCCATCGCCGAGCTGATTAAACGCGAGGGCAGCCTGCAGACCGAACTCGAACAGGTTGAGAAAAAGTGCAACCTGCTCAGCGCTGCGAAAGATCAGTCTGAAAGCACCCAGGACGAAGGAGAAAGCAATCTTCGCTCACTGGTGGCGATATGGCCGGAGTTTGACGTTGAAGAACGGCTGACCCATGCCGACAGCCAGGCGGAAACCACTCAAAGCGAACAACTGCATCTGGAATTACAGGATACCCAGGCAAATATTGAAGCCCTGGCGAGACGCCTGGAATCGACCCTGATCGAACACAACCAACATAGCCATCTGACGGATCAAATTGCTTATATCCCCGATTACGACCACCTTCACGACCGCCTTTTTTTCAGCCGCATTTGCGAAGTTTGCCGGGAACTGGAAACCATCCGCAACCGCTTGAAGAACAATATTCTGGTAGAAAAACAAGAAAAGCTCAGCAGTTTGAAAACCACCTTCAACAATACCTTTATTACTCATCTTTGCCACGCTATCTATCAAGCGATCAACGAAGGTAAGAAGGTTCTTGAAGAGATGAACCGGGAGCTGGAACACCACCGTTTCGGTGCCGACCGCGAGTCATTCCGGTTTGGCTGGAGCTGGGTTCCGGAATTCAAAGATTACTGGGATTTCTTCAAAGAAGTCATCAGCCTGCCTAATCTGGGTGAAAGCGCGACCCTTTTCGATGCCGAACTGAGTGAAAAAGTGTGTCTGGTCAGGGATCGGATCATGACGATGTTGCTCTCTGACGACGAGCAAAAATCCATGCGGGAGCTGGAACGGATTTCTGATTATCGCAACTACCGCAGCTATGAAATTTACAAGCAACCTGAAAACAAACAGCCGATTCCACTCTCGCAATATGGCACCGGCAGCGGCGGTCAGCTCGAAACGCCGGCCTACATTATTCGCTCGGCGGCAATAACCTCCGCCTTTCGCTTTGGGGATGGCGACAGCCACCTGCGGATGGTCTTGGTGGACGAGGCATTCTCCAAAATGGACGAGACACGCAGCCGCGAAGTGATTAACTATCTTACTCAAACCCTGGGTTTGCAGTTGCTGTTTATTATGCCGACCAGCAAATCCGGCCCCTTTATGGACCTCATCAGCAACCAGTTTGTTTTCAGCAAATGCCCGACCACTCAGCCGATCGGCGAACTTAAGTCCCGGGTGCTGGTAGACAGACAGGTATGCAATCAGGAAAAAATCGCTGACCTATGGGCCAATCATCGGAGCATGGTGAGACACCAGTTCAGCCTCGACTTCATGGAAGAGTTTCAATAGCGCGCGCCGGCGATTAAATGAAATCAGCACCCAACCTCACGCTTCGGCAGGTAAGCGCCCAAGCTTTTTGGGGTGATTCCAAGTTCTTGGAACGCCATGAACAGTTGATTCAAATGCTGTTTCCCGGGCTTCCTAAGAGCCTCGTTATCCGACCTATCATGTTGGCGGTGCATCTACCTGTCGAAGTTACCGGCATTCTCCTGATTGAGAATCAGGATTGCTTTCTTCAGGCCTGTCGCAATCAATATCCTCCAATGAACAGGCTTGCCATCGTTTACAGCCAGGGTTTTAAGGCCACTGCAGTTCGCGGCAGAAGCAGAGACTCCGTGTTGCTGAGCTATGTTGAAACCAGCGAACCTGGTCAGCGGCAGTTGTTTGAAAAATCCTGGTTTGGTCAAGACAACAGGCTACCTTTCTATTTCTGGGGCGATTTGGATTTCGCCGCGCTTCAAATGATTAAGAATCTGCGGCATAGCTTTCCGCATCTACAGGCTTGGCAACCTGGATACCAGGATATGGTGGCAGAACTTGCTAATGGCCATCCAGGGACCAAGGCCCACCGCAAAGGCGAACAGCAGGACATTGGAGAAACCGGCTGTCACTATGCCGATAACATATTGCGCCCCGCACTGCTTGCCAGCGGACTTTTTCTCGACCAAGAATGGTGGCTCAACCGCTAGCTTCTTCCATTTGCATATGGATATAACAAAAGATTGCAAATAACTTTTGAACATTTCCCGACAGCTCCGGTCTATTAAAACGTAACAAAGATGACGCAGAGGAAAAGCCTGGATAGCGCTAAAAAGATAGGAGGATGTCATCGCCAAACAACTTTTGATACGCACTAGTCGGAGAATGTTATGACACTTATCACTCGCACAATCTTAACTGCTGTGCTAACTGGCACGAGTTTGACAGCAATGGCAGTTGATCCTGCAAACACTATCGAAGAGCCTGGCTATCTCAACTACAACTTTGCATCCACTGCTTCCGAATTGACTGTTGATGCGATTAACAGAATCAACGAACTGCAACCCAGCGCTTCAGGCGATAGATTCCTGGAGCCTGGTTACCTGAACTACAATTATTCGAGCGTAGCGCCTGGCCAGTCCGTAGAAAGCACCTTTGACGAGGCGACACTGCAGCCGCTTTACAACAACTTTTGATTCCAGTTTGTGCTACTGTCGGGCAGTAGCGCGCGATAGCATCTTTAACACAGTCCTGAAAGACCTTTGACGTTGCAACGGTGGTGTTACCAATGCCATCATTGCAACGCTTTTTTATGGGCTGACTAAAACCCGCCAGGCCAGGTAATAGACCAGTCGTACGGTTTATGCAGGGGCTTGAGCTAATATCCTGTACAGGTTATAACAGTAAGGCGGTTGACAAGTGAAGACAGGTTGGCGAATGACAAGAATGCATCCACAAATCAGCAAAGGTAACAAGCTGAGGCTTATGGTATTGGCGTTACCGACGCTCACCATGCCTATCTGTCATGGCCAAATCGAATCCAGTTCGACCTATACGTCAACGAAATCCGCATCCAAGGTTCACCGGAACAAGTCCGCTGAGCAGGAGCAACCCTCTACAAACGCACTGGCCGCTACTGAATTCAGCTATTCAAAGGTCGGATTGTCCAGCGCATTGCACAGCCAGCTTAGCGAGCAAGCCAAGCAGCGCGTGCAGGATTGGCTAGGTTTTTTACACAAAACCCATAACCTCTCTGAAATGGCGCAGATTCAGGCAGTTAACCAATACTTCAACGACATGCCTTATATTGACGACCCTCGCGCCTGGAAACGCTCGGATTTTTGGGCGACGCCAATGGAAGTCATTGTCCGTAATGGCGGCGACTGCGAAGACTTTGCAATCGCCAAGTATTTCTCTCTGCGTTCTCTCGGCATTAGCGAGGAAAAGCTTCGCCTGACTTTCGTAAAGAACTTCATCAACCACGAAAGCCACATGGTGCTGGACTACTATCCCGACAAATCTGCCGCCATGTCCCCTCTGGTACTGGACAACATGCTCGCTGAAATCCGCGAACGCCATGACCTGCGTGCGATATACAGCTTTAATGAAAAGACCGTATGGGAAGGCCGGAAATACACTTCCAATCTCGGCAACTCCCAGCAAATCGATAAATGGCGGGCATTGCAAAAACGCTTACACCAGCAAACTTTGTAGTACTAAATTGAGTCTTGGGCGAATGGCACTTCCATTGGTTAAAAGGTTCTTTAACTCAGTACCTTGGTTGTCATGTCCCACAAACCGAGACACGCCGTAACCCTTCCTTGGGGGCTCAACGACAGCTCCACTGCGGCATTCTCCCTGCTGTCGATGGTCTCAGTTTATGGGCCATGACACCCTATAAACTCAACATTGGCGGTCAATTTGTCCTAAGTAAATGACATTCGGGTCTTGGACTAACTACTAAGGCCAGTTTCATGTACTAACGACGCGCGATTTCGTCTATTCGTTTTGGATTGCTTTCTATCTGAGGGAACTTCTTACTCATAGCCTTGCCGCCTAAAAAAGTCTTCGATAAATCCCGAGGCGATTGCCTTTTGCAAAATCTCGTATAGTTCCGTCGAATCGGGGGTGAGGATAAACCGCTGCGGCCAAGACGCATCCACCAGGGGGGTGCGAACAAAATCAGCGGTACTCACTTCCAAATCCTTTAGCAAGGCGTCCATTACCCCTTCATCGAGAATGGTAAAATCGCAGCGTTCTAGCAGCAACATTTTGACCACGCCGCTATTGGACGGCGAGTTGACCCGCCTCAGCCGACCGTCTCCGAGCATGGCCTCCATGGTTGCGCTGTACACAAAGCCGTGCCTTCCACATAAAGTCAATCCTTTCAATTCCTCCAAGGTGCTTACGGACTTCAACCCTTTGCGCAGAAAGATACGGTCTTTGTAGGCGTAAAATGGCCGGGTTAGCAACATTGCCGGATTTAACTGCTTAAACCATGACGGATTGGACAGTATTAAAGTGTACTCGGCATCGTTGATGATTGACTCAATACGCTTCCGGGGCACCGTATAGTATTTGAAAGACAGATCGTACTGTTGCTCCAGTGCATCCAGCAGTTGCCGGTAAAGGCCACCCACCTGTTGACCATCGATCGAAAAGTACGGCATGTAGCCGTTTTCCGAAAACATCACGGTATAGGGTTCAGCGGCCTTCAGTTGCAGGCTGAGCGATAGGAGTACGGGAAGAATAAACAGCTTGAGGATCGGCCGGGTCAACATAGCGGACATCTAACTTTAGGGACAGGTTCCAGGATGAAAAATGATTAAATCTTAAAATCTCAGTTTAGGCGACTGCAAAAGTAAATGCCTGCATTGGAAACTAACGCCAAATCCATTGCGTATTATGCTAGCTAGTCTTACAAAGATTAGGTATTACTCTATATGCAACAATACCCAAAATTTCAATTCTTCATGGAGGCAACAATGCACACCAGGCTGCTGATTTTTATCTTGGGAATTATACTTAACGTCAATGCCCACGCCGGTGGCAAGATGATTCAATATGAGGTCAACGGTCAACCTTATGAAGGCTACTATATTGCCGCCACAGACAGTAAGGGATTCATTCTGCTGGTCCACGATTGGGACGGACTGACGGATTATGAGGTGAAGCGCGCGAATATGCTGGCTGAATTAGGGTACAGTGTGTTCGCCGCCGATCTTTTCGGAGCAGGAGTTCGTCCGACGGAAGTCAAGGATAAACGGCAACATACCGGCGAGCTTTACAAAGACCGGCAGAAAATGCGGGCGTTATTGAAAGGTGCGATAGATACTGCCGCCAAACTGGGCGCGGCAACCTCAAATAGCGTCGCCATGGGGTATTGCTTCGGAGGTGCCGCGGTATTGGAATTGGCTCGCTCCGGTAAACCTCTGAAAGGTTTTGCGAGCTTTCATGGCGGATTAACAACGCCGGAAGGCCAGAACTATACAAATACCCGGGGAAAAATCATGGTGTATCACGGCACCGCCGATACTGCCATCACTATGGATCAGTTTGCCGCACTCGCCACTGAACTGGAGGCCAATGGCGTAGCCCATGAAATGATCACCTATAGCGGTGCTCCTCATGCGTTTACCGTATTTGGTTCGGAGCGATATAGAGAGGATGCCGACAAAAAGTCCTGGGCTTCATTTACCGAATTTTTAGCCGATGTTTTGTAGCCCTTCGATAAAGTAACGACCTATGTCTTTCCGGAAACGCCATCCAAGGCGTTTCTCAATACGAACCGCTCAGCGAAAAGCCGGTTCCGCGAAGGTTCGCAGTTTCCGGCTATGCAGACTGGCTGGGATGGCGCGTAAAAGCTCCATGGCACGGATGCCGATCTGTAAATGCTGACTTACCCGTTCCCGATAGAAATGATCAGCCATACCGGGAAGTTTGATTTCACCATGCATCGGTTTATCCGACACACAGAGCAACGTCCCATAGGGCACTCGATATCGAAAGCCGTTGGCGGCAATTGTCGCAGATTCCATATCCAAGGCGATGGCCCTACTCTGACTGAACTTCTCCATTAGTAACGGATAATTCAGCAGTTCCCAATTGCGGTCGTCGACAGTGGCCACCGTACCGGTTCGAACCAACCGTTTGAGCTCGTAATCGTTCAACCCGCTTATCGCTTCCGTGGCTTCATGCAACGCCGTTTGTACTTCGGCAATGGCGGGTATCGGCACTGATACGGGCAGTATGTCGGAGAGCACATTGTCCTCCCGGAGATAGGCGTGCGCTAGGACATAATCCCCCAGGCGCTGGGTGTTTCGCAGGCCAGCGCAATGCCCCAGCATCAGCCAGCAATGCGGCCGGAGCACGGCGATATGGTCGGTAATGGTTTTGGCGTTGGATGGGCCGACACCGATATTCACCAGGGTAATGCCCTGGCCGTCCCGGCGTTTCAAATGATAGGCGGGCATCTGAGGAGTCCGGCCGGGTACAATTCCTTCTATCTGCAACTCGCCGTGATCGCTCATGCGATAAATCACATTGCCCGGCTCTACCAAGGCATGATAGCCGCTGTTCGCCTCGCCCTGTTCAACCGCGCTGCGGCCGAATTTTATAAATTCTTCCACATAAAACTGGTAGTTGGTAAACAGGACAAAGGGCTGAAAATGTTCCGGTTCCGAGCCGGTGTAGTGCTTCAGGCGGTGCAGCGCATAATCGGTCCGTTGCGCGGAGAACAGGGAAAGCGGTTGAATGCTGGTCTCTTCCCAATGATGTGCGCCATCGGCAATTGCGTCGTCAATGTTCGCAAGATTGGGAACATCAAAATGATTACGCAGGGCATACACCTTCTCCGCCGCCATATCCTTGGTAAATTCGGCGATGTCGTTTTGCATGGCAAAATGTATCGGCAACGGCTGGCCGCTGAAACCGACCCAAACTTGCGTTTGGTGGTACATGAGTATGCTGTGCAATTGCTCCAGCAAATATTCCCGAAAAAGACCGGGCCTGGTGATGGTCGTGCCAAACTCGCCGACCGCATGGCAAAACCCGAAGGCGCTTCTGGTATCAAAGTCCTGGGCTTCCCTTTCGATGTTGACATAAATGCCCGGATAGGTCTGCCTGACCCGAGCAGGCCGGATAACATCCTGCCGGTAATCGGCAAAAGCGTCCAGCAGCAGATTTACCGCGTCGTCATAGAACCGCACCAGGCAGTCGACAGCCGCTTCGGCATCGTCAAAGGCCTGGGCGTTGGATAAATAGCTCTCCGGATTAGCCTGCGACATGGTTAGCTCCCGTAAGAGTTATGGGAATCTTCCGATTAAAGGGTTGACCTGGCGCTAGGGTCGCGTACATGTTTTTCTGCATGGTAGGGAGATATCTGATTCAGTTTCTAATTCAAAGGTTTTAACCATAGTTCCGGGCGCTGATAGGGTGCTCAACCATGAGGCTTATCTACCTTCAAACCTATTCTGCGACGCGACCGTATATCCAGCGCCTGGATATCCTGCTGAAAAAACTCGTTGAAAAGCACATCGAAGCTATTATCCTTCAACGCCAGATTGAGTCCCTCAAGCAGCGCTTTTTGCAATTTAGGCTGCGTAGGTGCGACGTACAGATAAAAAGCAAACGGAAGCTGCACAAGTATTTCCTGCTCGATGGTTAGGTCAGGGTACTTTGGCCTGAACTGCTTCAACTCAAGCGTGACCTCGCTAACGCCCCGGGAGAAATAATCGCATGCACCGCGGGCCAGATTGACGAAGTTCGTGATGTAACGGTTTTCCAACAGCAGGGGTAGATTGTTTAACTGAAACACCGGCGTGATAGACCAATTGGCGTTCAAACAACCGGTAAACCCCTGCAGGTCTGCCAGATCCCGGACTTGATTAAACTTTACCTGATCCTGTTGTCGAATCAGCGAAACCCGATACCCCAGTAACCCTCTATCCACCGGAAAGGGGACGAGCAGATATCGTTGATCATAATGATCTTGACCGGGCAGCATCAGCACGTTGATTTGCTGACCGAGTTCCAGTTCCACTTCCATGCGGGCTCTTTCCATTGGCAAGGTCGAGTAGCCAAACTGCCAATTTCCACTGACTTTACTAAGGGCAAGCTGAATCACCTGGGATGGATACAAGGGACGGGTATCGTCGGCCACCGAGGGCTTGGGGTAAATGGCCTGCAACTCAGCACCTGTAGCCGGAAGCGAAATTGACAAGCAAAAACCGATAAAGGCAACCCATATCAATCCGAGGCGCAATCCGGGTAACTTTTGTTGCCAGCAATTTTTCACTTATTCACCAATGCCAATGACTTCACCACGGCTTCCTTTAGTTTAAGGAGAGCCACTCAAGGAGCATGCCGGATACAACTGCAAAATGCCGGTTTCGCCCCGCATATCTCCGACGATCCAAATTTGTTCAAAGACATGCTCATTAGGAACATTAATTAAATCTTGGAGCTCGGCTATCGCAGCCGAGGTCCAGGCAGGGTGGGCGTTCCGAATCACCAACCAGACTCTCTCCGTGCGGTAGCTCTTACCGCCTTTGTTTACCAGGATGCGATTCAGGGCCGTTAACAACCGTCCGTCTGCCGGTGTTTGTTCCAATGCCAGTAACTCATTCCGCGTATGTTCATCCAGTTCTCTGCCCAGAATCTTCATAGCCTCCTGTTCCGAGCCATACAGGTGGGCTATTTCCATATCGAGCCGTCTATCCTGAAGATAACAGGAAACATCTGGCTTGCGAGGTAGATTGTGCCAAATATGCCGGATGGGAACCTGGAATTTGGCTTCGTAGCACCGCATAAAAATCTTAGCTGCATCGTGCTCAAGTTGAACCTTCTCCTGCTCTGCAGGCGTCATTGCAAATCCACTCCTATCGTCCGGCAAGCCACGAATAAGTTTCTTCCAGCCGCCGTCTCAACAGCTCTGCGCCATGCCTATCGAAAAGTATAGTATAACCAACTAGTTTATCGGGGCTCCTGCGTGTATCCTTTGCGCCTGAAAGAACCCTCTAAACCAGTACCGGCTATTGTCCAAGAAGCAAATGAAAAGCATATGAATAAGACAGGTCACACGGGTGTTAAACGAATCATTAAGGCGACCGGTTACTCCATGCAGGGCTTACGCGCTGGCTGGCTCTACGAAGCGGCGGTCAGACAGGAGCTGATCGCTGCGGCATTTCTGGTCCCGTTGGGATTCTATCTAGGCAATACGGCTATCGAAAAGGTTTTACTGGTCGGCACCATTCTAATGGTCCTGATGGTTGAACTGCTGAACACCGCTATCGAGAACGTGGTGGATCGCGTCAGCTTCGACTCCCATGAGTTGAGTGGCCGCGCCAAAGACATGGGTTCTGCCGCTGTTTTTATCGCATTGCTCATTGTCCTGCTGACCTGGGGTTGTGTTCTGTTACTGCCATGAAACTTCTCCGTAGCGGTGCGCATTGAGATCTTCCTGACCAATCCCACTCCGAATGCAATTGACTTGGCAATCAGCGCGAACAGCAGTGGATGCCTCACACTTGCTGCGCCATCCGAACACTAACCTGACCAACAGGTCAAAGCGCACCAAATAAAATCTTTACACACCGATTATGCACTCGTTTGTTGCATTGAATGATATACTGCCCGGCGGCATTTGCCAGGCAAGATCCTTGTCAGACAACCCTATTAGGCGCATACAATTACCAGAAGTGAATGAAAAATCAGCACGTTAGAAGATCCATACCGGCCAACTTTCTGCCGTTTTCAACAGTTGGCAAAACCTTTGCTGAACGCCATCCTGTCCAGATAGTCAGGTTAGCTGCATGAATAGGCTCGAGCTTAGCGGGATTACCAAACGGTATCCCGGCTGTATCGCCAATCAAGACATTTCCTTAACGGTCCAACCTGGGGAGATACACGCCCTGCTCGGCGAGAACGGCGCTGGGAAAAGCACCTTGATGAAAATCATTTACGGTGTCGTCAAACCCGATGCGGGGGAAATCACCTGGCAAAACAAACAGGTTGTGATCGAAGGTCCCGCCGATGCCCGGCGGCTGGGCATCGGCATGGTTTTTCAGCACTTTTCCCTGTTTGAAACATTGACAGTGGCTGAGAATATCGCCCTTGGCCTACCCGCCGGGCAATTTCGCAATCGTGCGGAGCTAAAGCAAAAAATCTCTGAAGTTTCCGACCACTACGGCATGAAACTCGACCCTGACCGCTTTGTCCACACGCTTTCCGTCGGCGAGCAACAACGTGTGGAAATTGTCCGTTGTCTCCTGCAAAACCTGCAGTTGCTAATCCTTGACGAGCCGACGTCGGTACTGACTCCCCAAGAAGTCGGTAGACTGTTTAAGACTTTGCGGCAACTTGCGGCAGAAGGCTGCAGCATTCTTTTTATTACCCATAAACTGGAAGAAGTCCGGCAACTTTGCGACATCGCTTCCATTCTGCGCCACGGTGAACTAAGCGGACAATGTAAACCGGCAGATACCACGACCGAAGAACTGGCGCGCCTGATGGTAGGTGACGACACCCCTTTGTTTCGGCAGTTTGACAAGGTGCAGGGCGGCTCGCCCATTCTGGAGATTACAGGGCTGGTTCACCAACCGGATGATCCTTTTGCCTCGCCGATCCGCGACATCGGTTTTACGGTGAATGCTGGCGAAATCGTCGGTATCGCCGGCGTTGCCGGAAACGGCCAGGAAGAGCTGCTTTCGCTGATTAGCGGTGAAGCCCGCTCGGCCGCCGGGCAGGTGAAGCTTCACGGCCGGCCGGTGGGCAGGCTCTACCCCGATCAACGCCGTAAGTTGGGGGTTGGCGTGGTGCCTGAAGAGAGACTGGGACGTGGTGCTGTCCCCTCCCATTCGCTGGTGCAAAATACCCTGCTTACCGGCTTCGGCCAGATGGTCAATCGCTGGGGTTGGATACAACGCTTGCCGCTGCGCAAACTGACTCAGGAAATCCTCGACAAATTCAATGTCAAAGCGGAAAACATCGACGCTCAAGCCAAAAGCTTATCCGGCGGAAATCTGCAAAAGTTCATCATCGGCCGGGAAGTGCTTCAGCAGCCGAAACTGCTGGTCTGTTCGCACCCGACCTGGGGTGTCGACATCGGCGCGGCCATCGTCATTCATGACGCTTTGATAAACCTCCGCGACCAGGGCGCCGGAGTTTTAATTCTCTCGGAAGACATCGAAGAGCTATTCAAGATCTGTGACCGCCTCGGCGCTATTTGCGAAGGAAAGCTTTCGCCGGTATTGCCCGCCAGCCAAGTAAGCATTCAACGCTTGGGACAATGGATGGCCGGGGAGTTCACCGAATCGGCCTCAAATCAGGGAGCGCCCGCCTATGCTTAGACTGGAAAGGCGGCCATCCGACTCCAAACTCATGATGGCCTTGTCACCGGTATTGGCAATTGTCCTGACCCTGGCCGCCGGCGGCACCCTGTTTTCGGTGCTCGGCCACGCTCCGGGCCAGGCGCTTTACACCTTCTTTATTGCCCCGTTGACAGACCTTTACGGCTGGACGGAACTTGGCGTCAAAGTCGCGCCGTTAATGTTGTGCGCGCTGGGTTTAAACTTCTGTTATCGCGCTCGGGTTTGGAACATCGGCGCCGAAGGGCAATTCATCATGGGTGGACTCGGCGGGGGTTGGATAGCGCTTGAGCTGATGCACTTGAATGACATTTGGATATTGCCGTTAGTGTTGCTGGCGGGAACCGTCTGCGGCATGGCCTGGGCAGCATTGGCTGCCTGGCTGAAAACCCATTTCCATGCCAACGAAGTCCTCACCACCATCATGCTCAACTATATCGCCTTGAATGCGTTGCTGTATGCGGTTCACGGGCCGTTGATGGACCCCGACGGATTTAACTTTCCCGAGTCTGCCTTGTTCACCGAATCGGTGACCATGCCGCTCATTCACGAGGATTACCGCCTCAGCATCAGCTTATTGCTGGCGCTTCTAGTGTTAGCAGTGATGTGGACCCTGCTGACACGCACTCTCCTCGGTTTTCAGATTAGCGTTCTCGGTGAAGACGAAAAAGCGGCTAGATTCGCCGGCTTCCGGACCCGTTGGCTGACCTGGATGGCATTATTGGTTTCCGGCGCACTGGCGGGATTGGCGGGTATTGCCGAAGTCACCGGGCCTCTCGGCCAATTATCCCCTCATATTTCTCCCGGTTATGGCTATGCCGCGATCATAGTCGTGTTTCTTGGCCGCATGCATCCGCTAGGCATTCTGTTCGCCAGCATGCTGTTGGGCTTGACCTACATGGGCGGCGAGATGGTGCAGATGGATTTAACCTTGCCAAAGTCCATTACCGGCTTGTTTCAGGGCATGCTGTTGTTCTTTCTGTTGGCGTGCGATGTATTAATCGGCTATCGAATATTGCCGGCCTCCAGACAGAACCCGCAAACCGCGAATTAGATCGGAATATATTATGGATATCGACTTACTCACCAACATACTGTTCGCCACCATCCGCACCGGCACGCCATTAGTGCTTATCGCCCTGGGTGAACTGGTTTGCGAAAAAGCCGGGGTGCTAAATCTCGGCCAGGAAGGCATGGTGTTGATGGGCGCCGCCACCGGCTTCATCATAACCGTGGTCACCGGATCTTTGTGGCTGGGGGTAGGCGCCGCCATGCTGGCGGGCCTGTTCATGTCGTTGCTGTTCGGTTTTCTGGCTATCTCCCTGGTGGCAAACCAGGTCGCAACCGGCTTGGCGCTGACGATTTTCGGCATCGGCCTGTCGGCATTCCTCGGAACTGAATATGTCGGAGTCGGTATAGAAGGTATCTCCCAACTGGAAATACCCTTGCTTAGCAGTTTGCCGGTGATCGGCAAAGTTTTGTTTTCTCACGATCCCCTGGTGTATCTATCCTGGGGTATTTTCGCCGCCCTATATTTTTGTTTCCGCCGCACGCGTCTTGGCCTGACCATCCGCGCCGTGGGGGAAAATCCCGAATCCGCGAATGCCATCGGAATGCGTGTAATGCTGGTTCGCTACGGAGCCGTTCTCTTCGGCGGTGCGATGGCGGGATTGGCAGGGGGTTATCTGTCGCTGGCGTACACGCCCTTGTGGTCCGAGGGCATGTCTGCCGGTAGGGGCTGGATAGCCCTGGCGTTGGTGGTATTTGCCAGTTGGAAGGTGGAAAGGGTGCTGCTCGGCGCCTATCTATTTGGCGCGGCCAGTATTATGCATCTGGTTTTGCAGGGATTAGGGTTTTCCGTCTCGCCAAACTTACTTTCCATGCTGCCTTATATCGCAACTATCGTTGTCCTGATGATCATCAGTAATGACACCATTAAGGCCAAGCTCAATACGCCATTAGCGCTCGGTCAGCCTTACCGGCCACAAATCTGACTTCAAAACCTTAACCATGATACATGTATGAAACTGAACTGGGAGAATCCTAAATGTCTCATCGACTTCTTGTAAAACTTGCGATCGCCTGCCTATTGGCATCGGGTATCAACCTGTCAGCCAAGGCCGCTGACCTAAAGATCGGCTTTGTCTATGTCGGTCCTACGGGTGATGCCGGCTGGACCTACTCGCACGATGAAGCACGCAAATATGTCGAACAGCAATTAGCCGGCAAGGTCACCACCAGCTATGTGGAAAGCGTACCGGAGGGCGCGGACGCCGAACGGGTTATTCGCCAATTGGCGGCAAAGGGCCATGAGCTCATTTTTACCACCTCCTTCGGTTATATGAATCCCACCCTGAAAGTGGCAAAACGTTTTCCCAAGGTAAAATTCGAGCACGCGACCGGCTACAAGCAGAGCAAGAACATGGGCACCTACATGGTACGCGCTTATCAAGCGCGGTATCTAAGCGGATTGGTTGCCGGCAAAACGACTAAAACCAATACGCTTGGCTACGTGGCATCCTTTCCAATCCCCGAAGTCGTGCGCGGCATCAATGCGTTTACCAAAGGTGTCAAAGAAGTCAATCCGGCAGCCAAAGTTAAGGTGGTCTGGGTAAGTAGCTGGTATGACCCCGCGAAGGAGCGCGAAGCTGCGGAAACGCTTATTTTGCAAGACGCGGACGTGCTAACGCAACACACCGACAGCGCCGCCGTGATCCAGACAGCAGAGGCGAAAGGAGTATATGCTATCGGCTATCACTCCGATATGTCCGGCTATGGAGCCAACGCCCACCTCACGGCCGCAGTCCATAAGTGGGGGCCGATTTATCTGGAAAAAGCCAAGTCCGTTTTGGACGGCACCTGGAAAGCCGAAGATCTTTGGTTAGGCATTGAACATGGCGTCACCGATCTCGCACCGTTAAACAAGAGCGTGCCCGACGAAGTAAAATCCTTGGTTGAAAGTAAAAAGGCAGCGCTGAAAAGCGGTGATATACGGGTGTTTGACGGCCCCGTCCGCGACCAATCCGGAACCGTTAAAATCGTCGAGGGCGAAACCATGTCGGATGACCAGTTGCGTGGTTTTAACTGGTATATCGAGGGCGTGGACGGCCAACTTCCCAAGTCTTGAAACAGGTTGCGACCATATTATGAAGGCGGGTAGTAGTGCAGAGTTAACGGGAAAAGGCGAAATTCGGCGCAAGAATGTCGAGGCGATTCTCTGCGCCGCGGAAAAAGAGTTTGTGAAGCACGGGTTCAAGGGAACCACGATGCAGGCAATTGCCGACCAAGCCGGCCTGCCCAAGGCCAATCTGCACTACTATTTTAAAAACAAGCATCGGCTCTACAATGCGGTGCTTGAAAACATTGTAAACTTATGGAAGCTCGCCCTAGCGGATATCAAAGTAGATGACGATCCGGCAGAAGTCCTGGGCGATTTCATACGGAAAAAAATCGATTTGGCTTTTTCGCGGCCAATCGCCTCTAAACTATTTGCACTGGAAATAATCCAAGGCGCACCGCATCTGGAAGACCATCTCAGGACTGATTTGCGCCGCTGGGTTAAAGAAAAAGCCGGCATTATCACCTGCTGGGCAGAGCAAGGAAAAATTAAATCCGTTGACCCTGTACATCTCATATTCCTCATATGGTCTTCGACCCAGCACTATGCCGATTTCGATGCGCAGATTCTGACCATTACCAATAAGCGGGAATTCGAACAGGAAGATCGCACGCAAGTAACTGAATTTTTAACGGAACTGATTTTAACCGGTTGCGGGCTGAAAAACCCCAGGAAGCAGTAGCGTCTCGCGTAGCACCTGCAGACCTTTGCAAGATAAATTTGCCTTTGTTTTGAACTACACTCTCACTACAGTCTCTACTTGGTCGTACTTCCGGTGCAGGACAAACCAAAAAAACCACAATTGACGAGTTGGCTTTCACCGAACATCGCCTGGGTGGTCTTAGTTATTTCAGTCATTATGACTGTTGCAGCATGGCACCAGGTTAAAGTGTTCGTCGCAGAACGTTTTCTGGACCGGTTTAATTTTACAGCAAGTGAGATAAAGGGACGCATTGAGACACAGTTGACAAAACAGTATTTGATACTCCGGGCCGGACAAGGTTTCGTACAGGCCTCAGAGTATGTCAGCCGGGAGGAATGGCGAACCTTCGTAAGCGAACTGGAATTACCCGAACACTATCCGGGTATCGTTGGATTTGGCTATAGCGAGTCGATAACCGGGGAGATATTGGCAGAGCACGTCGCTCATCAGCGGGCCAATGAAACCCCGGACTACCGGTTGAAAACCCAGGGTCGTAGCGACCTCTACTATCCTATTTTTTACCTCGAGCCCGGGAGCAAGGCTAATGAGAATTACATAGGCTTGGACTTATATTCCGACCAAATTCTAAGAGAAGCCATAAACCGCATACAGAAAACCGGCGATATGGTCATTTCTGCACCGTCGACACTTTCCGCGCCGCTATACAGTAAGTTCAGCCATAGTGTGGTGATATTTCTTCCCGTCGCAATACCCCCGCGGCAAGGTGCGGAAAATACGGAGAAAATCGCCTTGGTGTTCAGCCCGGTGTTAGTCGCCGACCTGCTGAGACAGGCTGTGGACCCTTTCCTTCCGGATCTTAAAATGGTGGCCTACGACATTACCGACGACCCGCAAGGCGTTTACCTGTATAGCTCCAAGACGGATAAGGATAAAGTCTTCGTTCTCTCCGAACATTTGGAAGCCCATTATCGCTTCACTTCCGACTTACACATGGGCGGTCGCGTATGGCGTCTTTGGATCTACAGCGATGCTGCGCTAAGCAGAGGTTTTGAAGAACAAGTTCCGGACTACGTTGCAGGATTCGGTGCCGTAGTCAGCTTCTTGGTCTTCATTATTCTGCAAACGATCAGCCGCCAGAAACAACGTGCCGAAGTTCTCGCGGAACAAATGTCCACTGCCTCCGTTGAAGCTGCAACGCGGTTACAAGCAATTTTCGATACGGTTGAGGATGCTGTGCTCACCATGGACGAAGACTGTTTAATTGAAACCGCGAACCCCTCTGTAGGCCGGATTTTCGGAGGAAACTCGACGGATTACCGGGGAGCAAATATTGACAGTTTAATGCCCCCCGAAATTGCGGAGCAACACGATGCCTTTGTGCAGCGCTATATCCAAACAGGCGAGGCTAAAATTATCGGCAAACGGCGCGTGGTCGAAGGACGCCGGAGTAACGGTAGCAACTTTCCATTGGAACTCTATGTCAAGGAAATGTACATCAGCAACCAACGCATGTTTCTCGCCGTTATGCGCGACCTAACCGAACAGCAAAAAGTCGATAAACTCAAAAGCGAATTTATTTCCACGGTCAGCCATGAACTTCGCACGCCTCTGACAGCGATAAACGGCTCAATCGCATTGGCTGCTGCCGGCGTGGCCGGAAAACTCACGGAACGGGGTCATGAACTTCTAGGTATTGCCCAAACTAATTGTGAACGCCTGAAACGCCTTATTGACGATCTGCTGGATATTGAAAAACTTTCCGCAGGCAGTTTGCCCATAAAATACGAAGAGCTTGAAATCGATAAACTGCTTGAGGAAGCGGTGAAAAGCAACGAAGCTTATGTCAAAGGATACAATTGCCGTTTGCAATTGGAAAATCCTGCAAGCGGTCAGAAGATAGCCGTCGACCATCTGCGGTTCCAGCAAGTCCTGTCTAACCTGATTTCCAATGCGGCCAAGTTTTCACCCGACAACGGCCTCATTAGGCTGCGAGCCGAAACCCTCGGACAGCACCCGGAAACTCAGCTATCCGAACCACGGGTGCGGGTGAGTATCATCGATCAAGGTCCGGGCATCAAACTAGAATTCCAAACCAAACTGTTTGAGCGATTTACCCAGGAAGATAGTTCCGACACCCGCCGTGTGGGCGGCAGCGGTCTTGGTTTGTATATCACCAAACAGCTGGTAGAAAAAATGGGCGGTACGATTAACTTTAAATGCCCTCCGGAGGGAGGCAGTATCTTTTATCTCGAATTTTCAATCATTGACTGACAGCGAAGTTAAGCAGCCTTACAGGTTTCCGGATTTTGCCTGGTTTCGCTATTGCGTTGCAATCCGCGCTATGCCGGCCAGGGCATTGCCAATTTTGTCGATTAGCGCATCGCACCCTGAAATACCATGCCGTTTTTTTAGGTAGCGCGGATCGTTATAACTCAGCCAGACTTGCCCATCCGTATCCTGCCAGACCAGCGCTTTTTGCGGCAAATCCAAGGCTACCGTGGGTGCGCATCGCATCAAGGGGCTGCCGGCCTTCGGATTGCCGAAAATAATCAACTGTGTATCCTTAAGTTCGATGCCGACTTTTCTCGCCGCTTCCGAATGCTTAACCTGGTTGAAGATTCGCATACCTTTTTCGTTGAGGACTGTTTCCAATCTATTGGCAGTCTCAGCCACCGAGTGATTGCTGGAAATGGAGAGCATTCCATCCACTGCCCAGGCATGCGCTACAAATAGGGAAACCACCAGCAGGATTAAAGTACGTTTCATATCAACCTCGAAAAATGAAAAATGATATAGCTGAGTAGAGGCACTGCTATTGATATTTGGCTTCGCTGGCTATGGATTTCGGTAAAGTAAGGCCGAACCGCTGCATTTGCAACTTGTTGAAAATGTATGATCCTTCATCGTCCAGTTCTATTTGTCCAAATCCATCTTCGAACAGGATACTATTCACCTTTCTCGCCGCCCGGCTACCGTGCAGCTCGCCATCGACCACCAGCGCACCTACCGCACCACGATCTCCGACCGTGAAGTCCAAGGTTCCAAACACCGGGACTACACTGTTCGCGGAGGTCCAGTTTAGAAGCTCAATCGGCTCGATGACTACATTATCATCGTTGCGAACGGTGAAGAATGAGCCGATTAAAATCGCCTGGTACTCAGCTCCGGCAGTCAACACAGCTTCCCGCCAGTCAACGAAGTTGGCCAGTGTGCGGGTGATTACCGTTAAACCACGCAAAAAAAGCGCTTGCCGCCCGCCGAACACAATTTCGGACAAACCTTCCGAAGTCGTGCTGCTGTCCAACAAGACTAAAACGGATGTCGTATCGGGAACAATATGTTTAATGGCCGCCAACAGGTTCAAGAACAAAGGGCGCTCCAATACGCCTGTGACATTTTCCGGTATTCGGCGGTCAGGAAAGTAAATTCTGGGATTGGCGTTTATTCCATAGAAGACGACAGGCAAAGACTCGGCGGCGACCTTGGAACCCAATAACTTTAGCGCATTGTCGTCACCTAAAACCACCAGATCGGGTTTAACGGTCAGATAGGCCTGCCAGGCTTGTTCGGTGATGCCGGGGTATTCTGCCGGGCCACGCCGCTTGGTGTTCAGGTAATGGGTAATGAGTTTGATTCGGGGGTCCAGGTGCGTCTCCAATCCACGTTGGTTGGACGCTGTCCATAAATATTCAGGATGGTAGGAAGAAACATGCAGGACCGCCGGCTTTTCCGCAAACGCCGGAACGGCAGCGTTTCCGATGGCAAAGAACGCAAAAATGATGGTGAATGACTTGACCATATTTACTCAACACCCTTCAGCAGCATAGCTGCCTGGACACAACGCTCCTTCAGGTGGCCGACGCATGGCGAATCCCTGTCTTTAAACTTAGCGCAGAATTACCCAACCGGCACAGACCAGGGTAAAAAACAGTCGAGAAAAAGAGTTTTTAGCACACCTGCCCATCGTCATCTTGACGTTCACTTAGAGCCGGAATCCGTTGAACCAAATCGATCCAGGCTCTTTTTGGATTCGGCAACAGAATGAACGAACTAAGGCGTAGGAAACCTACTTTCGACGCTGCCGTTTAGGAGCGCCCCGTTTGCCGCCAGGAAAAGGCTTGCTGTCCTTTGCGATTTTTATGGGCTGCTGTTTAATTCGTACATTTTGCAAGTGCTTCAGCAACTCCGGCGGCATCCCGGTAGGCAAATCCACCAAGGTGAAGTTTTCGTGAATACTGATATGGCCAATGTAACGCGAATCGATATCCGCCTCATTGGCAATAGCACCGACGATATCCTTGGGCATCACCTTATGCTTGCGCCCGACTTCCAGGCGATACCGCTCCATCGGAATATCATCCTCACCGCGTTCGCCCCGGCCGCGCCGCTTGTTCCCGCCCCGTCCGTCCTGGTTCTTTTTAAAGCGGGCACTGCGGTCAATTTGCGGCAGATCCTTCAACACCGGAAATAAAGGTTGCTCCACTTGCAGTTGGAAGGCTAATGCCGCTACGGCATCCTCCAAGCCGATTTCGTGATTATCGATAAATTCAAGCACCACTTTTTTCACCGGCTCCAGATTCTGGCTTTCCAGCGTATCCAGAACATTTTGATTGAATTGCTGAATACGTTGCTCACTGATCTGCTCGGCCGAAGGCGCTTCATAGGACTGCAGTTCCTGTTTGGTGTGGGATTCTATATCCCTCAACAAGCGCCGCTCTTTGGGCGTCACAAACAGAATCGCCTTGCCTTCGCGCCCTGCCCTTCCGGTGCGGCCAATTCTATGCACGTAGGATTCGGTGTCGTAGGGAATATCGTAGTTAAGCACCAGGCCGATTCGCTCAACATCTAATCCGCGAGCGGCAACGTCGGTGGCGACCACTATGTCCAGCAGGCCTTTTTTTAAGCGGGCAATGGTATTTTCACGGGTGGCCTGGGTCTGGTCTCCATTCAATGCATCCGCAGTAAAGCCACGCGCCTGCAGTTTTTCCGAGAGTTCAACCGTTTCCGACTTGGTACGGACAAAAATAATCATACCGTCGAATGGTTCAACTTCCAGAACCCGGGTGAGCGCATCCAACTTATGCGCGTTATCCACCATCAATACATGCTGGCTGATCCTTTCCACCGTTGAGGTTTTGGCGGATATGCGTACTTCCTCCGCATCCTTCAAATAACGTTCGGCAACACGGCGGATGGTTGGCGGCATGGTGGCGGAAAACAAGGCGTACTGACAGTCTGCCGGCGCATTGGAAAGGATCGATTCAACATCGTCGATAAATCCCATCCGTAGCATTTCGTCAGCCTCGTCCAATACCACACCACGGATATTAGACAGATCCAGACTCTTGCGATCCAAATGATCCAACACCCGCCCCGGCGTACCGACGACAACCTGAACTCCGCGCTTTAACGCCCGAAGTTGGGTGCGCATATCCTGGCCGCCATAGACAGGCAAAACGCTAAAGTTATCCAGATACTTGGCGTAGCTCTTAAAGGCTTCGGCGACCTGAATGGCTAACTCCCGGGTAGGCGCCAGAATAATGACTTGCGGCGCTTGTAACTCTGGATCAAGCCGCCCTAGAAGCGGCAAGGCAAATGCGGCTGTTTTTCCCGTGCCTGTTTGCGCGACACCTAAAATACTTTTTCCTGACAAGAGCAAAGGAATGCTCTTGGTTTGAATGGGGGTGGGTTGCTCATAACCTAGGTCCGTCAACGCATTGAGTATGGTTGAGGGGAGTTGAAAAGCAGCAAAATCCTGAGCGGAGCGATCAGTTGACATCAAATTAAACCTGTGGTGTCGCGGGTGGAATCAAGCGCACCCGCAAAAAATGGTCGCCAATTGTACAAGCCTCATCCGCCTAAAGATAGCACTTTCCGAAGCTGTTTATTTTACAGGCTCAACCAGGACCATTCGCATCTTGCGTCCGGCGAAGATTTTGTCCAACAAATCGTGCAAATCCTGAATGCTGTCGCTCTGGATGCGGAAACGAAACTTGGTGCCTTTCTGAGTGAATGCGTTTACGCGAAACATAATTATAATCCTCTTGCTGGTTTGGGTTTACAAGAGCCATGTTAAGGAGTAAAACGACAAATCCTGTCGCTACAATGGATAAAACTAAAAAAACACCGGATCATCTATATGCAGGCTTTTCTAAGACGTCTCTCTATACTGGAATTTCTTCGCACCAATAAAGCCCCGCAAACGACCCAGGAGATCCTCCGGCACCTAGTGAATGCCGGCTATATGGATGAAGGACTCGAACCCGGATCACAACTGCGCCTGGTGCAACGGGATATGCGGTTTCTTTACGGCGCCGACCCCAAGTCGCGGGAATCCGAAACCGATTGGGATATGGACAATGAACTGGGCTTGATTTGCACGCGCGGCCCGGGCAAGACCTGGGCTTGGTCTTTGGAGCCGTACAGCGCCCTCAAGTTCGACTTTGAAAAGATGCCCCAATATCTGGCCATAGCTTTTGCCATGACCAAGAAACACTTATCCGGTCTGCTGCCGAAAAACACCCTGACAGACCTGGAACGTTTTTTCTATCAGGCAGACGCGAAGCTGGAAAAATCGCAGCAACAATACTCCGCCCAGGCACTGGCACAGTTCAAGGATGCGGTTGAATTTTATCAGCGCGGACAAAGCCTGCACCCGGCGCAATACAATATCGAGCATCTGGATACCATCTACCGGGCAATCATCCGTAAAAAGCAGTGTCGTCTACGTTACCGGGGTAAGGATTATATGTTGCACCCCTGCGGTGTCGCGATTTTGCTTCCCAAGCTTTATCTGGTAGCCGTCAAAGAGTCCGATATCGAGCAGGCGGCTATCGAAAATCCGGCGAGTTTTCGACATTTTTTGATCCACAAAATCGAATCGATCCAAGTGGAACAAAAAAACAAGCGGGAAGTCTCGGGTTTTTCGCTAAAACGCTATTTGCAGCTAGGTCATATGGAGGTCTTGGCGGATAGCGATAAGCCGAATCTATACAAACTTAAAATGAGAATCGCTCCCAACCATCAGTCGAGCAATCTAATCAGTGATTTACTGGAATCCCCACTGGTTGCCGATCAACAATTGGAACAACTTTCGGAGAATCGATGGTTGCTGACCGCGACCGTACGCTACACCATCCAATTACGCAACTGGATTATCAACCTGGGTCCGGAAGTGACTGTGGTCTCACCCAAGCTCATCCGCGAAGGGGTAAAACAGGAACTTCGGAACTTGCTCAGCAACTACTAGGCTCTGTTTTCCTAGCCACATGTTTTGGCTTTTAATTGATCATATTTCACTCAACCTTAATATTAGGCTGTCTCTCATGTCCTTAAAAAGGGACTACAATTAACGGTTACCAATAGAAGCACGACTGTACTTCAGTATACTCAGCGTGAAAAATATACGTAATTTTACTACATTTAATCATTCCGATGATTTTAATCAAGCGTCATTTGTGTAATTAAACTACAATAGCCCCATCGGTAAAAATCAAACTTTTATTCGAGGAGTCAAAAATGTCTGATAATAAAGAGCCGGCCAACAAGCCAGCCCCCGTCGCCGCAGCAACTGTATCTTCAGAGGATCAATTGATCGCGCAGATTGCTCGGGTTAAAAAGGCGCAGCAAGCCTATGCACGCTTCCACCAAAATGAAGTCGATGCTGTTTTCCGGGCAGCCGCCATGGCCGCCAACGATGCCAGAATCCTGCTAGCCAAAATGGCAGTAGAGGAAAGTGGCATGGGTATCGCCGAAGATAAGGCGATCAAAAACCATTTCGCATCCGAGTATATATACAACAAGTACAAGGATGAAAAAACTTGTGGAATTCTTGAGGAAGACAAAGCCTTCGGGATCATGAAAGTCGCCGAACCTATCGGCATCATCGCCGGTGTCGTGCCGACCACAAACCCAACATCAACCGCCATCTTCAAAGCTCTTATTGCATTGAAAACACGGAATGGCATTATTTTCTCACCACACCCTCGCTCTAAGAAATGTACCGCGTTGGCGGTGAAGATTGTGCATGACGCTGCCGTGGCAGCCGGTGCGCCGAAGGACATCGTCGCATGCATTGAAGAGCCAAGCGTGGAAACCTCCCAGCAGTTGATGCGCCACCCGGATGTCAACATGATTTTGGCAACCGGCGGTCCCGGCATGGTGAAGGCAGCCTATTCTTCCGGTAAGCCAGCGATTGGTGTCGGTGCGGGCAACACGCCGGCAGTCATTGACGATACCGCACACTTGAAACAGGCGGTCAGCTCGATCCTGATGAGTAAGACTTTCGATAACGGCGTTATCTGTGCAAGCGAACAGTCGGTCGTTGTGATGGACTCCGTTTACGAGCAGGTAAAAATGGAGTTCCAAGCCCGCGGCGCTTACATCCTGAATCCTGAAGAAAAGGAAAAAGTAGGCGAACAGGTCATCATCGATTTCGGCATGAACCCGAAGATCGTCGGCCAGCCTGCATGGAAAGTCGCGGAAATCGGCGGCATCGAAGTACCCAAGGAAGCCAAGATCCTGATAGCCGAATGCACTGAAATCAATCAGGATGAGCCGTTTGCCCACGAAAAGCTCTCCCCGACGCTGGCAATGTATCGCGCAAAAGACTTCGACGACGCCGTCTACAAGGCCGTGAAGCTTGTGGAAATGGGCGGTATCGGTCATACCTCCGTGCTGTATACCAATCAGGATCGCAATCACGACCGTATCGAGCAGTTCGGCAAGGCCATGAAGACCGCGCGAATTCTTATCAATATGCCGGCCTCCCAAGGCGCCATCGGCGACTTGTATAACTTCAAACTGGCGCCATCGTTGACCTTGGGTTGCGGTAGCTGGGGTGGTAACTCCATCAGTGAAAACGTTGGTGTTAAACACCTTATCAATGTGAAGACCGTAGCATCTAGAAGGGAAAACATGCTCTGGCACAAGGTTCCAAAATCTGTTTACTTCCGTAAAGGCGCATTGCCGGTTGCCCTGGATGAATTGCGCGATAAGAAGCGGGCCATCATTATCACCGACCCATTCTTGTTCAACAACGGCTACACGGATACTGTCGTGGAAACTTTGCAGGCATGTGGAGTGGAAACAGACGTCTTCTACGAGGTCGAACCGGACCCAACCCTCAAAACCGTGCGTCGCGGTGTCGACAAACTGAACGCCTTTAATCCGGACGTGATTATTGCCTTCGGCGGCGGTTCACCAATGGACGCGGCGAAAATTATGTGGGTCATGTACGAACATCCGGAAGTCAAGTTCGAAGACTTGGCCATGCGTTTCATGGACATTCGTAAGCGTATCTACAAGTTCCCGAGATTGGGTGATAAAGCCCAAATGGTCGCAATTCCGACCACATCGGGAACCGGCTCCGAAGTCACGCCTTTTGCGGTCGTAACTGACGAGAAGACCGGCATGAAGTACCCGATTGCCGATTACGAGTTGACACCTAATATGGCGATCGTTGACCCGGACTTGGTTGCCAACCTGCCGAAGTCACTGGTGGCATATGGCGGCGTCGATGCCTTGACTCACGCTCTGGAAGCCTACGTCAGCGTATTCGCCAATGAGTTCACTAACGGCCAGGCTCTGGAAGCAATCCGCTTACTGTTCAAATATCTGCCGGATTCTTATAAGCAAGGCAAAGACAATCCAAAAGCCCAGGAAAAAGTGCATTACGCCGCTACCATGGCCGGTATTGCCTTTGCGAACGCATTCCTCGGTGTTTGCCACAGTATGGCGCACAAGCTGGGTTCAACCCACCACGTACCACATGGTTTAGCTAACGCCATGCTGATCACCCATGTAGTCCGCTACAACGCCACCGACGTGCCGGTTAAGCAGGGTGTATTCCCGCAGTACAAGTACCCGCTGGCAATGATGCGTTACGCGAAAATCGCCGACTACATCGGTCTGGGCGGTAATACTGAAGAGGAAAAAGTCCAAAACCTCATCAAAGCAATTGAAAACCTGAAAGATGAGCTGGATATACCCAAGAGCATTCAAGCCTATGGCGTCAGCGAAGCCGACTTTATGGCTTCCTTGGAAGAAATGGCAGAAGAAGCATTTGACGATCAATGCACGCCGGCCAACCCACGCTATCCGCTGGTTGTCGAGATCAAGGATATGTTGACCAACGCTTATTATGGCAATCCGACGGATTTGCCTTCCGAGACTCAGGACCCGAAAGTTCAAAAACTAAAGGCCTGATAGCTAGCAGATACCGCTAGTGATTGACCCTCGAAAATACGGATAGACGGTACACAAGGATGTGTCTTTTTAAGAAGCGCGGGAAACCGCGCTTTTGATTTTCGTTTTGATAAAAATGCTGGCTTAACACTCAGTTGCCGAATTTCTACCAGCTGCCAAATTTCCTCTATAGCAGTAAAGTCGCTATTTTGGCGAGGTAAACTCCCAAGCGAATAAAATACTCTGATCCTCAAGCGTCCCGACCCCCCAGGAATACTTCATTAAGGCTTCACTGTTAAGGATTCGCTCCGGTAATTCGCCATTCTTGAGCATTCGGCTGCCATTGATTTGCGTTCCCTTTGAAATCGCCTTAATTCGCCTGCCGTCAAGATCTCTCACGAATAACCCTTTATCTTCGCTGACGACCCTATCCTCTAACACGGGAATAGTCACCGATTCTTCCTTACCGACCTCCGCTTGCGGCTCCACCACAGGCGGCACTACAATGGCAGACTCCTCCGCAGAAGATTCCTTGGCCGGCTGTTGACTACATGCAGCCCCCAATAAAACTACTCCAGCCAAACAAATCAGCCCTAATGACTTACTACCCACGCTATTTTCTCCATGCTGCATAATGGTTGCATCGAAGCCTAAGAAACTACCTTCGACGTTGACAAAAGCGAAATGTTACTTAATTTTGGCTGGCTTGACACTGGTCGAAATGTGAACTTTAGGTTAAGAACGCAGGCTTTTGGCGATAGACGAAACGATGCGGTTCGGCTAATGCCACTTGATTCCGCTGTGAGCATTTCAGTCATAGGGCCGTTTAGGAAGGGTAAGCACTACCGTTGTTTGATCCCAAACACCGCCATTCCAACATCGTACAGGACACTAGGGTTTTGCTGCCGAATATGTTCAGAAAACTCTACCGGCCCCGGCAATTCGGTGACGGGGTAAGCGAAAACCTTTTCCACCGAGCTAAGTTGCAGATCCAGGCCATAGACATAGAACAGTTTCGCTAGAGGCTGGTAGATGGCATGCCGATTCGCAAGGTCTACATAAAGGTCGTTTAGACTGACGATTTTCGAATGGGGGTAGTTTTGCCGATAGTCCTGGTAGTCGCTCGAATGCAGGGAAGCCTGCGCCACCGGCACACACCATTGACTATGGCTGAATGGACAAAAGCCCGGCCAGATCAGATAGGAGAAGCTATTGAGGGGAAACCGCTCCTCGATTGCAGCGAGAATTTTCCGGTGTGCGTAAATCAACTCGGAAAAGGGCTTGTTGCAGAGTTGCCGCACAGAAAGATAACGCTGATTCTGCTTCGGCGAACCATTCGCCTTCTCGTCTATTGCATTCCATTGGATGCTACACCCCTGAAGGCTGACAGCGAAGGCGACATCATTGTTTTTAAATGCCCAGCCAGCGGCATTTTTGTCGACAAAAATCTCGATATTGAAGTCTTCCACCGAATCCGCCGCCATAGCCTCGCTCCCATGCATGGGCAAACCTGCAATCCAGCCGATCAGCAAGCAGATCCAAATCCGACGAACGAGATCTTTATACCAGCGACAACTATGCGTCATTGCTTCGATTTCCGCCCAATAACTTCCCACCGTTTAAACTCCGGTATCTTTACTAAAGGACTATACTGATACTGAATCATTGCCAGCCTGAGTCAGACCCGGGTATCTTGTCGAACTCAACACCCGATTGTGAGTTCCTTTAAGAACTGATACCACAAAGGTAACAAATCCCCTGATCCGATATCCAAATTATCTTAGAAAGCATAACGCGCTACCTGACGGGAATTTACCGCGGTTTACAGCGAAGAACAACCTTTCCGCAGGCTCTCTGCTGCAACCGAAACCGATCGTGCCCTGCATAACTCAGCACTTAGGCTTCTCTGCAGGTATGGATTGGGGGCAATTAAGGATCCTGGCGCCGATTGGCGCCAGGTAGAATTTCTGAGGAGGGTGTAAGTGAGTTACACGCTATATGGCATTTTGGTATTCCAGCGCCAAATGCCGCCGTATTTTTTTTCCGGTTGGGAGACCGACTGAATCTTCAGATAGGCAGGAGCGGGTAGGACAAATACCCGGTAGCAGTCTTCAGACGTCCAGATATGCAACAATACAAGCCCGGTTTCTTCCAGGCTGTCGCCAATAATTTTGAGCGACTCTTCAGGCAACTTGTCAACAATAGAACTCGGCACGGAAAAACCCCATGCAATTCCAAACTTTGCCGACAACCCTTGAAGCAGCGCCACCACACTTTCCGGCTTTTCATTCCAGTTGAGGGTGACCAGAAGTTTTTCCCGTTCAAGAAGTGAAATGAATTCGCTCCAGACCTGGGTGTCCCCCATGGCGCTTAACACCAAGCTACTGATTTCCTGTCGGCAGTATTCTGGGAGAGCCAGAGTGGTCGCGACATTTTGAATCGGATGGGAAGATCGATATAACATATTCATCAGTTTTCTCCTTTACAAACAGCACACCTAGGAAAAATTCTGAAAATTCCGTGGGTATCATTCGGTTAGCAGAACTCGAGCCAATTAACAGAGCAAGAGTCACCTAGCAGAACGCGATGAGCAAAACGTTTAACGCACTGCCTGCCAAAAATCCCGAAAAACACACATGCACTTGCTTTCCACGAATCGAAAAAAATACGCAAGCACATCATTCAGACTTTCCTGTGCTGTAACAACATACAGTTAAAGTGGATTCTTAAACTCCCGAACCCACGCGAGGGTCTATTAGTGTTCAATTAGGCTGCTAGAGATAGTTGTAAATATACCTATATGAATCACATGCGTGGCGGTAGTTTGATCTCAGGCAACAGATCTTTGCCTTTTAGCCAAAAAATCTCGTAAACTTACTTAGAAAAATTAAACAAACGGATTGCTATTTAGCAAAGCTTTGACGATCCTTAATGTTCCAAATTCGCAATTGCATCCGCCAGATTGACGAGCCGGCAAGCCGCCTCCACATGCAATTTCTCGATCAGCCGGCCATTAAAGATACAAACGCCTTGCCCTTGACTTTCGGCCTGTTTCCAGGCGGCGATCATTTGGCGCGCATCTTCGACATCTTCCTTGGAAGGAGAAAATACCGCGTTCACCGTATCGATCTGGTTCGGGTGTATCAGCGTTTTACCGTCAAAGCCCATGTCTCTTCCCTGTTCGCAGGCCGCCCGCAAACCCGAATAGTCCTTAAAACTGAGATGCACACCGTCCAGGATATCGACCTCATACGCACGCGCAACCAGCACACAATGCGCCAGAGCATTTAACAGTGGTTGCCTTGAGGGCACGTGCCTGGCGTGAAGATCCTTAGTAAGATCCGATGTGCCGACGACCACGCAGGAAATCCGGGGACTCGCCGAGATAATCTCTTCCACCCGCAGGACACCTCGCGGTGTTTCGATCATCACCCACACCGGCAGCTGTGAATCAACGCCCGCAACGTCCAGGGCCTGCAATACTTCCTCCAACATTGCAGCGGATTCGATTTTAGGAATCAGGACACCGTCAATCTTCACCTGGGAGACTAGTTCGACATCCTCTTTTCCCCAGGGACTGGACATGGCATTTACTCGAATAAGCAGTTCACGCTTGCCATAGCCGCCTCCGGTCAAAGCCCCTAATATCTGTTCCCTGGCTATGGCTTTCGAACCTGGCAACACCGCATCCTCAAGGTCAAATATCAGCCCGTCGACCGGCAATGATTTCGCTTTTTCAAGTGTCCGGGCATTCGCGCCCGACATGTATAAAATGGAACGCCTTGGTCGTACTGCGCTGGACATACGCCCTCCAAACTTTTGGTTTATTGCCTACCAGTATGGCTGGTTCCCTGTAGTTTTACACGCCGCTTTTTCGGTAACACCAGGGTTGCGCCGGACGAGCCATTCCGCTTTGCCGGTTTCCGTACCGAAGCGGCACCCTCCTGCAACAGACAAGGCCAACGCTATATTTTGAAGTATAGATCCTTGTACTGCCCTCTCCCGTCTAAATTCATGCCGCTATCGATGCCTGACAACCTTTTAACTCCAATCTATGAGGCGTAGAGTAAGCATGCTACATTAGTGGGTTATCTATCCAACCGAAGCACAACATGCCCAGATTCTCCGCAAATCTCAGTACGCTTTTTACCGAACTGCCGTTTCCCGAACGCTTTCATGCAGCGTCCGCAGCGGGTTTCAAGGCCGTTGAAGTACAATTTCCCTATGCAGCCGATAAGCGGGAGATTGCAGGTCGGTTAAAGGCTACTGACTTGCAACTTGTCCTCTTCAACTTGCCTGCCGGTAACTGGGAAAAAGGTGAACGCGGCATTGCCTGTCACCCTGAGCGCGTTACTGAATTTCGCCAGGGTATAGACATCGCATTATCCTATGCTGAGACACTCGATTGCCGGCGTATCAATTGCTTGGCGGGAGTCCTTCCTCGTGGCGTGACACCGGAAGCTGCGAAAGATGTCCTGCTCGGCAACCTGGATTATGCCGCAACCAAACTGGCCCGAGAAGGCATCAGGCTATTGCTGGAACCGATCAATACCTACGACGTTCCCGGTTTTTTGGTTGCCACCAGCCAGCAGGGCAAGGCGTTGATCGAAGCACTTGGCACGACCGCCAACGTCCGGCTGCAATACGACATCTATCATATGCAAAAAATGGAAGGTAATCTTGCCGAGCGTTTTCGTGAACTACTCCCCATCATTGAGCATGTACAATTAGCGGATAATCCGGGCAGGCATCAACCGGGTACCGGCGAAATCAACTTCCCGTTCCTGCTTCGGCAAATTGACGAACTGGGTTACCAAGGCTGGATAGGGTGCGAATACCTGCCAACTTCAGCGACCATGGCCAGTTTTGCCTGGCTCACCGAACTCCGGAATTAATCAGGCTTCTATCCTGTCGGCATTATGGTCTGAAACTTGCTGTCATTACTGCCAAAGTCAGGCCCAAATAATCAGGTTTACCCGTTTTGTCGCATCAAAGAATCTTAAAGCCGTATTCGCCCAGCTAATGCCGGGGACAACACCTTAGAAAAGCGTGTTTAATCAGGCGCCATTTAGAAAAAGCAAACTAAAAACTTGTTTTATTACGCCCCAACATGAACCACCCTCAAAACGCAGGCCCCAAACTGGTGCCTAAGTTCGTAATAAATCCAAACAATGCTGTTTTTTCTTATTTAATTCAAATGGTTAAAACGGAGAAAAATTCCCGAAAAACACCCTGTAGGTAATTACCGAAACTAGACAACAATTTGACTTGGCCGGTTCTCGTTTTCTAAAAATCACTGTGCTAAGTTCTAGGCGGTCCACAAACTAACTATAGAAACAGACTACTGAGGATAAATAATGAAAAAGCAATTTGTGTCTGCAGTAGCAGCGTTAGGTTTACTTGCAACCAGTGCTGCATCCATGGCGGGGACTTTGGACGATGTAAAAAGCAAAGGATTCGTCCAATGTGGAGTGAGCACCGGATTGCCGGGATTCTCCAATCCTGACGATAAAGGCAATTGGACCGGTATTGACGTGGATGTTTGTCGCGCGGTTGCGGCAGCCACTTTGGGTGATGCCAGTAAAGTCAAATATGTACCTCTAAACGCCAAAGAGCGCTTTACAGCCCTGCAATCAGGCGAGGTGGATGTACTGTCGCGAAATACCACTTGGACACTTACGCGCGATGGTTCTTTAGGGCTTAACTTCACAGGCGTCACCTACTATGACGGCCAGGGTTTTATGATTAATAAGAACCTGGGTGTGAAGAGCGCCAAAGATTTGGACGGCGCTGCCGTGTGTATCCAGGCTGGGACTACCACTGAGTTGAACCTTGCCGACTACTTCCGCCAGCATGGCATGAAATACCAGGCCGTGGTCTTTGACACCTCCGACCAAACGGTAAAAGGGTTCGAATCGGGACGTTGTGACGTTCTTACCTCCGATGCCTCCCAGCTATACGCTTTACGGATAAAACTGGCAAAGCCGGAAAGCGCGATGGTCCTTCCCGAAATCATCTCCAAAGAACCTCTGGGACCGGTAGTGCGCCAGGGCGACGATGCCTGGTTTAACATAGTGAAGTGGACCTTGTTTGCTACGGTTGCCGCAGAAGAACTCGGGGTAACCTCCAAAAACGTCGACGAAATGAAATCCAGTACCAATCCGAATATCAAACGTCTTCTCGGCGTGGATGCCGGCCAAGGTAAAAACCTCGGACTGCCGGATACCTGGGCATACAATATTATTAAGCAAATAGGAAACTATGGCGAAATGTTCGACCGCAATGTCGGTAAAGGTTCCGCACTAGGGATTGATCGGGGCATCAACGCGCTCTGGACCCAAGGCGGCCTGCAATACGCACCACCAATTCGTTAAGAATGTAGAAGGCGCATCTCCCCGATGCGCCTTCTTTGCTTTCTACCAACCTTCGAAGTTGTTTATCCCTCTTCTTTATAACTATTACCCTAATGTGAGGGATCGTTAAGGAGTTCGACACGTGGCTAAAAAGACGATCGAACAGGAGAAATCAAAAACCAAATTCTGGAATGATCCAAAAGTCAGGGCGATTTTCTTTCAGATATTGGCGATTGGCGCCGTTGCCGCGTTTTTCCTGTATATAATCAACAACGCGCTGACCAATATGGAACAGCGCGGTATTACTACCGGTTTCGGTTTTCTCGAAGATCCCGCCGGTTTCGGTATTATCCAGACTCTCATCCCCTACGATGAAACCTACAGCTACGGGCGTACCTTCTTCGTCGGATTGCTGAATACTATTTTAGTCTCCATCATGGGCATTTTTCTTGCCACCATTCTTGGCTTTGCGATCGGTATCGCCCGGCTTTCGCAGAATTGGCTAATCGCCAAGGTTGCCAGTACCTATATCGAAATTTTTCGCAACCTCCCGCTTTTGTTGCAGATATTTTTCTGGTACTTCGCGGTCTTGCGGGTTCTCCCTTCACCGCGCAACAGCTTGAGCATGGGTGAAGCCGTCTTTTTTAATGTTCGCGGACTTTATATTCCCGCGCCTATCACGGAATCCGCCTTCATTGCCGTATGGATCGCCCTAGCAATTGCCATCATCATTGTGATCGGCATGTATCGTTATGAACATAAATTGCAAAAAGAAACGGGTAAAACCTTCCCGCTTTTCTTACCCTCTGTCGGAATCGTTATCGGCTTGCCCCTCATCGTATTCTTCCTCGCCGGTTCACCCATGACATGGGAATATCCTGAGTTACGCGGCTTCAATTTCACCGGCGGCATTACCATCATCCCGGAATTAATGGCGTTATTAGTGGCTCTGACAATATACACTGCCGCTTTTATTGCCGAAGTCGTCCGTTCGGGGATCGAAGCCATACCAAGAGGGCAATCCGAAGCCGCCAACGCCCTGGGGCTCACCAATGGCCAGCGGCTACGACTGATCATTATTCCACAGGCGATGCGGGTTATTATTCCGCCACTGACCAACCAATATTTGAATCTTACGAAAAACAGCTCCCTGGCAACCGCCATCGGTTATCCGGACCTTGTCTCGGTGTTTGCCGGGACGACACTTAACCAAACCGGCCAGGCCGTGGAGATCATCTTCATGACCATGGCTGTTTATCTGACGCTCAGTTTAACCACTTCCGCTCTGATGAACTGGTACAACAAACGCATTGCTCTGGTAGAGAGGTAGCCACTATGTCCGAATTCAAGCCTCTTCCAGACCTGCCGCCACCGCCCAACACAGTGGGCGCTATCGGCTGGCTACGCACCAATCTGTTCAGTAACTGGTTGAACACCATCCTGACGCTGATCGCCATTTATTATATCGGGCAAGCCATATTTTGGTTTGTAGATTGGGGCATTATCAATGCCAGCTTTTCCGGCAGCACCAAGGATGATTGCCCGTTAAACGCAGAGGGCGAAAAACTCGGCGCTTGCTGGGTTTTTATCAACGCCCGTTTTGATCAGTTTATTTATGGATTCTATCCGGATTCCGAAATCTGGCGTATTAATCTCATGCTCGGCATCTTCACGTTGTGCATCGCCGGCCTCGTCATTGAAGGCACACCGAAAAAGAACTGGCTCGCCGTGTTTACCCTGTTTATTTTCCCCATCATTGCCTTCTACCTGTTGCATGGCGGGCGGTTCGGGCTGGACACCGTAGACACTCATAAATGGGGAGGATTCACCCTTACCCTGGTGCTGGCAGTGGTCGGCATTGTGGCGTCCTTGCCTATCGGCATCTTGCTGGCACTGGGCAGACGCTCCGAAATGCCGATTATCCGCAGTATCAGCATAGTCTACATAGAATTTTGGCGTGGCGTACCGCTGATAACGGTACTGTTCATGGCATCGGTAATGTTGCCGCTATTCATGACCGCGGGAACGGAAACCGACAAGCTCGCCCGTGCGCTCATCGGTATCATCATGTTCCAAAGTGCTTATATGGCGGAAGTCGTGCGCGGCGGTCTGCAAGCCATCCCTAAAGGCCAATATGAAGCCGCTCAAGCGCTCGGACTGAGCTATTGGAAAATGATGGGATTGATCGTACTTCCACAGGCCTTAAAACTCATGATTCCTGGCATAGTGAACACGTTCATCGCGCTGTTTAAGGATACCAGTTTAGTGTTGATCATCGGTCTGTTCGACCTACTTGCCATCATGCAATCGGCAATTACCGATCCCAATTGGCCTCGGGTTTCCGTCGAAGGATATTTGTTCGTTGCCTTTATGTTCTGGGCTTTCTGCTTTGGCATGTCGCGGTACAGCCAGGCGCTGGAACGCAAACTCAATACCAGTTACCGATAGATGTTGCGGAGCAGATTATGACTACCGAAAAGACTGCCGCTGATGCTCACAAAGTGATGATTCAGCTAAAAAACGTAAATAAATGGTATGGCTCCTTCCATGTACTAAAGGATATCAATCTCGAGGTCATGAAAGGCGAACGTATTGTCATATGCGGTCCCTCCGGTTCCGGCAAGTCCACGACGATCCGTTGCATTAACCGATTGGAAGAACATCAGGCCGGGGACATAGTCGTCAACGGCATTCCGCTGACCAATGACCTGAAGAATATCGATAGTGTCCGCCGGGAAGTCGGCATGGTGTTCCAACACTTCAATCTTTTTCCGCATCTCACGGTATTACAAAACTGCACTCTAGGCCCTATTTGGGTCCGTAAGAAGCCGCAAAAGGAAGCGGAAGAGATAGCAATGAAGTACCTGGAAAGGGTCAAGATTCCTAATCAAGCACTCAAATATCCTGGGCAGCTTTCCGGCGGCCAGCAACAACGGGTTGCCATCGCCCGCAGTCTCTGTATGAGTCCGGAAGTCATGCTATTCGACGAGCCGACTTCCGCACTGGACCCGGAGATGATCAAAGAAGTGCTCGACACCATGATTCAGCTCGCTGAATCCGGCATGACCATGATCTGCGTAACCCATGAAATGGGTTTTGCCAAAACCGTCGCCAACCGTGTTATCTTCATGGATGAAGGTCAAATTGTGGAGGAAGATGAGCCGCATGCGTTCTTCAATAATCCGCAAAATGAAAGAACCAAATTATTCCTTAGTCAGATACTGCAACATTAACAGAAGATGACGACGGACCAGGCCGGCTCAGCTACTTGCATTAAAGTGAGGGAAGCTGTTCCCGGCGATGCCGAACAGCTTGCCGGATTGCTCGACGAACTGGGTTATCAGATATCTGCACCCTCCCTTCAGACGCAGCTGGCTCAGTTTCTCGCCGACCCGGAGACGGTGGTATTTGCTGCCGAATCCGATCAAACAATCACCGGCGTCATCCTGGTCAGCATCGGCAAATCACTGGTCGAGGGCCGCCATGGTGTCATAGGCAACCTGGTCGTCAGAACCACTCACAGGGAGAGCGGAATCGGCAAGCGCTTAGTGCAAGAAGCTATCGACTGGCTGGCAAGATCTGACATCAAGTCACTGAGCGTCGGCTCCCGCCCCCAAAGAGAAGGTGCGCGAAAGTTTTATGAGCGCATCGGGTTTAGCTTTACCAAAACACAGAATTGGTTTCATTTGTCGATTGAATGAGCAATGCTTATATCAATGCAAACCAGGTGTAAAACGATGTCCCATGCTAAAAATTTACACTCTGCACTCAACATTTTCCAATTAAGACCACAGCGTTAAGCAATCGAAAGAGCTGCAGTCGCCATGTACAGATTCATCATCGCGGTAAATTACATTCTATTTCTGACGTTAATCCAAGGCTGTATTTCCACAGGTCAAAAGTCACCTGAAACCGTACCGTATGGAAACAAAGCTACAGCAAAAGCTGATGAAAGTACTCAGTGGTATGCAGTATGTTTCAGAATGCCTTTTGATTCGAAGCAGGAGCCAAACTGGACTACTGATTTGATTATTGCCAACCAGGTCATCGCACCAATTATTGAAAAGTACTACGGCAACATCCGTCTATGGCGGTTTCATAGGAGGGCTGCAAATGATAGAGCCGGACATCAATTTAGTTTTATTTATTACGCGAGTGTTAAAGACAAAAAACATATTGACATTGAACTAAAAAAATCACAGTCACTGAGCTATCTCTTAGATAAAGGTAAGATAGTAAAGGTTTTGACCAATTGTAGGAGGGCATCGGAACCAGCCCAACGCTTAGAAGCAACCAGCGATCCGAATTGGGATCTAAGAATTCAGAAAACCTGGCCCTATTTTATAATGGGTGTCAGCGCTCATTGGTTAGCTCTAATTAGAGAAATTAAGAGTTCGCTCCCTAATTCAGAAGCAAATGGCGATATGTACTCAGTTTACCAACAAATTGAAGATGAGCTGATCAAGTTATGGCAACAACAGGGGCAGCATGCTTATTTCCATCACTTAAGCGCAGTCTTTGGCTATGAACCCCTAATAATCAATAGATGGATGCGTTTCTAATTACACGCATCCATAGAAAAACACTAACATTCGGAATTTTTAGTTTAGATAATCCCAACAATTTCCTCTAAGCTGAAGCAATCTTACCTTAACGCAATTATTAGGATTGAAGTTATATGAGTAAACACCGTTTCTACCAGGTTGATGCTTTTACTTCCCGTGTTTTTGCCGGTAATCCCGCCGGTGTTTGCCCATTGGACGACTGGTTGCCGGACCATACCCTCATTAACATTGCGGCGGAAAACTGTCTGTCGGAAACCGCCTTCTACGTTCCCCGTACCAATGGTTTTGACTTGCGCTGGTTTACGCCGGAAGCGGAGGTGGACCTTTGCGGTCACGCCACTTTGGCGACAGCTTATATCTTGTACAAGAAGGAAGGATTCAAAGGGCCAAGGATACAGTTTCACACCCGTAGCGGCATTTTGGAAGTTAGTGAGCACAAGCAGGGTTATGCGATGTTGTTCCCATCCCGCCGAGGAGAAAAAGTGGACCCGCCCGAAGCCTTGCTCGACGCGCTAGGAGGCGTTTCGTCGGAGTCTGTCTTCCTGGCGCGGGATTACATGGTGGTATTGAAAAGCGAAAAAGAAGTCGCCGCAGTCAAACCGGATTTTCAGAAACTAAAACAATTGGACTCGCTAGGAACGATTGTTACCGCTCCTGGCGATCAAGTCGATTTCGTATCGCGTTTTTTTGCGCCCCAGGTCGGAATTCCGGAAGACCCGGTGACCGGGTCTGCACACTGCACGTTAACGCCCTATTGGTCAGAACGGCTGGGCAAAGTCGAACTTCAGGCACGCCAGATCTCTCCGCGCGGAGGAGAGCTTACCTGTCACTTTCGAGGCCCGAATGTCATGATAGTAGGCAACGCACAGATTTATCTGGAAGGCCAAATCAATGTACCCGGAGAAACCTGAGCTGAAGGTTTCCCGCAATCTATGCAGATAAGATGAGGAAAAGGAACGCACCAACAGTAAACCGATGCAACACCCTATTAAGCACCATATTGGACCTACAGACGAAACAACACAACTTTTATCGCACCGACATGATGCGAACCTACTGTTTTGCAACCTCCAAAAATTCCTGGAACACAGCTTTTCCAAACTGAAATCATTATTACTTTCAATAAGTTAAAAAATAAAAACTCGCATGGCATCATATCTGCTATGGCAAACGTCATAGACTTAGAATAGCCCTTGGGCAATGTTGAATTTAACGCGCTATGTTGCCCACTCACGTTGACCAAGCAAATCGTTGGGAAAGGAACTTGTGAAAAAACAGCTTGTTGTCATTGGCAACGGTATGGCCGGTATTCGCACTGTCGAAGAGCTTCTTAAAGTAGCGCCTGAACTTTATGAGATCACGGTGTTTGGCGACGAACCCCATGGAAATTACAACCGGATCATGCTCTCACCCGTTCTCGCCGGAGAAAAGAGCATTGACGACATCATATTAAATGACCTTTCCTGGTATGAGAACCAAGGCATAAAGCTGTGGAGCGGCAGACAAAAACGCATAGTCAAAATCGACCGTAAACACCGAAAAGTTTTTAGCCAGGACGGCACTTCCGCTTCCTACGACCGTTTACTTATCGCCACAGGCTCTAGGCCTTTCATCATCCCCTTGCCCGGGAAAGAGTTAAAGGGCGTCATCACTTTTCGGGACATCAGGGATGTCGAAGCAATGCTTTCGGCAGCCAAATCCAAAAGCAACGCCGTCGTTATTGGCGGAGGTTTATTGGGTTTGGAAGCAGCAAATGGTTTGGCCGCCAGAGGAATGCAGGTAACCGTGGTTCACAACTCGGATGTATTAATGAACCGGCAGTTGGACCAAGCCGCTTCATCCAACCTAAAAAAAGCGATGGAATCACGAGGAATAGGGTTTTGCATGTCGGCCAGGGCCTCTGCACTATGCGGTGATGACAACGGCGTTGTCCAAGCGTTGCAGTTAGATAACGGTGTCGAACTGCCGGCAGATCTGGTTGTGATGGCGGCGGGTATCCAACCGAATATCCAGCTCGCCGAGCAAGCGGGACTGCACTGCCAACAGGGCATTGTGGTTAGCGACACGTTACAGACTTATGACCCAAGCATTTATGCTGTCGGCGAATGTATTCAGCATCGCGGCGAGCTGTTCGGCATGGTGGCCCCACTCTGGGGTCAGGCAAAAGTCTGCGCAAACCACCTTGCCCAATTTGGCAATCATCGGTACCAAACGAAGGCCGTTTCCACGAAACTAAAAGTGACCGGTATCGACCTGTTTTCCGCAGGTGACTTTTTGGGGGATGAGCAATCGGAAACTCTAGTATTTGAAGATCCGGACCGTGATGTATACAAGAAGCTGACGATAAGAAATCATCGGATAGCGGGGATCCTGTTATATGGAGACACCAAGGACGGACCTTGGTACTTCCAACTTATGCAGGACAAAACAGATATAACTACCTTCCGCAATACATTGCTGTTCGGTAAAGCGAATGCCGATCATAATGCGACAGCAACGCTGGACATTACCGCCAACGCCGCTAAAAGCCAGAAACCGCACAACCAACTGCAAGCTCTGCTCAACAAACAATTGCCGGATGAATTAGCGGTCTGCCGATGCACTGCGCTGAGCCACCAATCGATACAGTCGGCAATCCGGCAATACCGACCACGCAGCCCGCACCAACTATTTCGGATTCTTGACTTTAAGGAGCAAGAGGGTTGCCGAATCTGCCGACCCGCGATCGATTACTATCTGGAATCCCAGGAATCGGCGCTGCATGGCCAGGAGAGATATCGGGAGTGTCACAAAGTCATATGAAGAGCGTTAACACCACCTGCGCCTATTGCGGTGTTGGCTGCGGCATTGATATTGATGTCATAAATGCCGGGACACGATCAATCACGCTTATGGGTACGGAGAGTCATCCGGCAAATTTGGGAAGGTTATGTTCCAAAGGCACAGCACTCGGCGATACCGTTGGACTTCAAGACCGGCTGCTCCACCCTGAAGTCAATGGCCGCCGGGTGGAATGGAATCAGGCAATCACAGAAGTGGCGGGGCGGTTGCAGAGTATCATCGCAGAACATGGCCCTGATTCCGTCGCCTTTTATGTTTCGGGGCAACTGCTCACGGAAGACTACTACGTCGCCAATAAACTCATGAAAGGGTTTATTGGTTCCGCCAATATCGACACCAACTCCAGATTGTGCATGTCGTCTTCCGTTGCCGGACATAAACGCGCCTTTGGCTCAGACACGGTTCCCGGCTGCTACGAGGATTTGGAGCAGGCCGATCTGATTATTCTCACCGGTTCAAATACCGCTTGGTGCCACCCGGTGGTCTATCAACGAATCAAGGCGGCCAAACAAAAACGGCCGGATCTCTTGGTGGTGGTGATAGATCCGCGAGCGACCGCCACCTGCGACATTGCAGACATGCATTTGAAACTCGCGTCGGGTACAGACGGCTTTCTATTTAACGGGCTTCTCGATTATCTAAGCAAATCCAATGCGCTCGATAAGGCTTTTGTCCAACAGAACACCCAAGGGTTCGAAGTCGCCTTGCATGCAGCAAGAAAATCGGCACCGGACATTCAGTCGGTGGCAACTAACTGCAACCTCCAGGCCGGGGAAATTGCGGCATTTTATGCGTTGTTTGCCGCAACTGAAAAGACGGTCACCGTCTATTCACAGGGCATCAATCAATCCAGTAGCGGCACCGACAAAGTCAATGCGATCATCAACTGTCACCTGGCGACAGGACGAATTGGCAAGATTGGCCAGGGGCCATTTTCGCTGACCGGCCAACCAAACGCCATGGGCGGGCGTGAAGTCGGCGGTCTGGCGAACCAATTGGCGGCCCATATGGATTTTGCACCGGAAGACATCGACAGAGTGCAACGGTTTTGGGATTCGCCGAGAATTGCCAACCAACCAGGCCTCAAGGCTATCCCGCTTTTTGAAGCAGTGGCTGAGGGGAAAATCAAAGCCATTTGGATTATGGGCACCAACCCGGCAGTCAGCCTGCCCAACGCCAATAAGGTAGTTGCCGCTTTAAAGAACTGTGAAAATGTGATCGTCTCGGACTGTGTCCGAAATACTGACACAACGGCTCTTGCAGATATTCTCCTGCCGACGACAGGCTGGGGGGAGAAAGACGGCACGGTCACCAACTCCGAACGCCGTATTTCACGCCAGCGAAAGTTTCTTTCTGCGCCGGCCGAAGCCAGGCATGACTGGCAAATTATCTGTGACGTGGCTGGAAAACTGGGGTTTGGTCAAGCTTTCGATTTCCACTCGCCGCATGATATTTTTTCCGAACATGCGAAACTATCCGGTTTCGAAAATCACTCTAAGGGCAAGCGAAGGGATTTCAATATTTCAGCGCTGCAATCCCTTTCCCAATCAGAGTACGAAGCACTTGAACCGGTCCAGTGGCCGGTGAATCAAAAATACCCTAAGGGCTGTAAGCGAATGTTCCAAAACGAGCAATTCTATACGCCCTCCGGCAGGGCTAACTTTATTCCGATATCCGCCCAAAAACCCCAAGCAGCGACCTGCTCGCAGTTCCCTTTTATATTGAATACAGGACGCGTTCGGGATCAGTGGCATACGATGACCAGAACCGCCCTGGCACCGCAATTGAACCAGCACATCACCGAACCCTTCTGCGAAATGCATCCGCAGGATGCCGCCGACCTCAAGCTTGAAGACAGACAACTGGTGGAAATAGCGAGCCGCTATGGGACCCTGATCGTGCGGTTACAGATCACTGAACAGCAACAACGCGGCAACCTGTTCATCCCCATGCATTGGAATAGGCAATTTGCCGCCAAAGGCAACATCGGCAGTGTGGTGAATGCCATTACCGATCCTGTTTCAGGGCAGCCAGAGAGCAAACATACCCCAGTTTCGATCCGCCCGGCCAACTACCAATGGCATGGGTTTGTCGTTAGTCGAAAGCCTTTGGCGATAGAAGCCGAATCTTATTGGGTAAAAATTCAAGGAAGGTCCTACTTCCATTATGAAATTGCCGGGAAGGATGCAGTGCAGAACTTTCCACCATGGTTTAAGCAACAATGCCGCCAGATGGAAGGTAAGACCGGCGAGTGGCTTGAATATCAAGACTGTACCCGACAAGTTTTTCGGGGCGCCGTTTTTTCCGAGCGAGGAATGCTCGAAGCTGTCTATTTCCTTGGACCGGACCATCAATTACCCGACCGTTCCTGGGTTCGTGAGCTGTTCGATGCCGGCGAACTGACTGATTCAAATCGACGCGACCTACTGGCAGGCATTCCTTTAGCGGGCGGACAAAACACCGGTAAAACAGTATGCGCCTGTTTCAGCGTTGGCGAAAATACCATCCGCCAGGCGATAAAAGAAAAGTGTTTGAAGTCTATTGATGCCATCGGCAATCACTTGCAGGCGGGTACAAATTGCGGTTCCTGTATTCCCGAATTAAAGCAATTCATCAGTTCAGCGTAAGCAGTAACTTGCCTTTAAATTGACAAGGTTAAAACTCATATCGTAAACCGAGTTGAAAGCTATCGGTTCGCAAATCGTCTTGCCCTAACTGGGTGTGATAGGAAGCGAATGCCATCCACCCGTGGGTAAAAGTGGCTGCCAAGGAAAAGCCTACATTAAAGTGATCCCTATCGGGAGTATCGGTGGCGATAGCGAACTCGGCTTCGTCCAGTTGATTGAATCTGGCTTGCACTTCTTCGGCGTCGTCGCTGTACTGATGCTCCCAATCCATCGTTAGCGTAGGTAAGATTACTCCCACTTCGCTACTAAATGCATAGGATAGGCGGCCGCCGAGATTGGTTTTTAACGAGGTATATTCCTGCTCTTCAACACTCAGGGCAAATACCGAACCTTGCTCAACGTAGGCATCCACGATAGTTTTCATCCATTCCGCTCTTCCGGTGACTGCAAATGACCAAGCTGCCGCTGAGCTTTCCCACCCCATGCTCATCGCGGTGCCATACTGCCGGCCATCCGTTTCAGATTGATTCGTGCCTTCGAATCCAGCTTCAACAATTGCACGCTCGGAATCAAAGCTGTTATCGCCAGCACTTAAAATCAGGTCAATATAGAGCGAATCAACCGGGTAGTAATTGCCAAAAACCGACAGTGTCAACGAGTCGGTGTCCAATGCCGAACCTGAGTCGTCATAATCCACTTCACCGGTAGCAAAGCCAATCGCCGAGCCAAGCACCAGATCGGCGCCGACGTTCATATCCAGTCCCATGGTGATACCTTGGGTCTCAACATCGTAACCTTGCTCATCGACGGTGTCGTCCTTGGTGCCGAACTCAACCTGTCCGGAAACAAAAACGCCAAAACCTGGTTTCGCTTCGTCATTGGCCGCGGAATGCAAGTCAACGAATGATTGCAGTACTCGCCCCAACGGAATTTGATACTCTTCAACCTGGGTCCGGAAACGCCCCAAATCCAATCTGGTATGCCGATGCCGCAGGCTCTTCAGCCTAGCCGCGACATTTTTTAGCTGCACGCCTAAAGTTCCGACGACTGTATTGGCCATTCCCTTCAACTGCCGGGATCTGGCCTGATTGAGGACTCTGTCTCTGGCAGCTTGGTCGGCAAGGAGCAAATTCTGACATTGCTGTTCGGCCTCGTCAGAAAGTTCATCTCCGGACAAACAAAGTTTATTAAGTGCTTCCTCAGGACTATTGCGTTGCGCGGAAAGGAAGAGCTGTATCTGCTCGATTGAAAGCGTCCCCGTGTCACTCGGATCCGAGGCGATTCCATCTCCGTTGACGGCAATGATGCGATAGGCATAGCTGGTATCAGGGGTAAGATTGCGGTCCAGAAAAAAGTTTTCAGCACCCGAAACGACGCCGATGGAAGAAAAGAAATCATCATTGGAAGTTCTTCTCAGGACGATATACTCGGCGATTTCGCTGCCACTGGATGTCCAGCGCACCCCCACACCAAAAGGCTCCACTTGCGGCACGGCAGCCACCTGATCCGGCGGATTAGGCTTGTTAATTTGCTCATCGGGTAAAGGGATTGCCACTGTCACGACGGCGGACGTATTCCCATCCACAGTGGATAACCGGTATGCATAGGAAATTCCGGGCTCGACACTGCTGTCGATAAATCGCTGATTAGTGAGCAAGGTGGCGCCTATCGTTTCGAACGTACCGCTCTCTTGCAGGCTTTTTTCAACAATTACCTGAACGTCTGCGTCAGTTGGTTCGGCGACCGACCAGCTGAGATAAACAGCGGGCAAAGAGGAAGTAACATCATTAGCAATCACAACAGCACGGATATTTTCGGGCCCGGCGGCGAAACAGGCGGAGCAAAATACGCCAAGTAAAAGCCAGGCGAGCCTGGTAAACACAGAAGAACTGAGGAACAAGGATCTTGCCATCAAGTACTTACGGGCCATCATTTGCCACCGAGGAATAATTGTAGTTGGGGAGCGTGGGAGTATTTAAAGATTAGAAAGGGATTAGAACGATATCAAGGGTAATTACAGCACATTAGGCCGATTAAAAAACAGCTTTTGCTCCTTCCTGTATCTACCGGCCTAAAGAAGGGCTACTTTCATTGCAACAATCTCAGCCCTACCCACTCAGAAAAACAGAAAAGCTATTTATTTCAAAAGGTTATATAAACCGTTAACGGTCTAAATAAATCCAAGATAAAATAGGGGGACAATAAATCAATTATTAAACTAATATTATTTCAATATCGTGACACTCGCGATAATTTTTACAACGGGGCCAACACTAAGATCGATAACATCTTTTGGGGGAGTAAGATGAATAAGACCATTTTGTGGTGGAAGTTTCTCTGTATCACCGCGCTAATCAATATCGGCATATGGCTCGGCGCAACGTGGGTGCATTCCGATATGCAGAACGTTTCCATAGCTCACTTGCTACTTTCCGGCATTTACGTTCTGGTCTGTGCGTTTCGATCCTTCTATCCCAGAATTGATCTTGAGCGTTATTGTCTGCATGATACGCCCTTTTCGTCGGTGGTCCTTGGCAGAAGCTGTGCAACCATTGCGGAGATTTGTTTTAGCATCCAATGTGCCTTAATCCTGTTTGAGCTCGGTACGCTACTTGAGTCGCCGGTGATAACAACCATTGCCTATTCGGTGGTCCCTATTATTGTGTTGGCACAAGCGTTTTGCTGGTATGCGACACTTACCCTGAACCACTTCTGGCATGGAATGGAAGAAGCAGCCTGGGTTGTGATGGTGTCTCTTGCCGGGGGGTGTTTTTTGGTTGGTGCATTCGAGCTGACAGGTGCAATACAACTGCTAATGGCCGTCGGCGTGGTCAGTTGTGTCGGCAGTGGCTACATCATGTTGGCAGTGGATATTCCAATGTATCTTTCCCGAACGCAGGAAAATCAAAATCAGGGCCACGCCTACCTTTCGGTCACGGACGGGATAAGAGATGCATTGCGCCGGCGCATTCCCACGCATGATTGGCACATTTGGAAAAATGAAGTTGTATGGATCACCAGCTATTTTACATTCGGTGTTTGGCTAAGCATCGGAATGGTGTTTGTTGACTTCAGCGCATAGCGTGCGCATTTCGTTAGATATAGCACCTCCAACGAAAAAAGGCACTGTATCCTTACAGTGCCTCCGCATAAGCGCTTCCTTTGCCAATTCCTACGGCAAACAGTGCATCCCTGGTTCTTCCCTGGCGACTCTTCCTGAATCTCTTCCGACATCCTGCCGAGCTGATAAGGCTTCCGTTTCTATCCCTGCCGGTTTTGTCTTCCTGACTGCATCCTTGCCGCCCTGATCAGTGTGTTCATAATAGACTTCCCCAACAGGAAAAAATAGGCGATATCTCTGAAACTCTTGTGCGAGATATCGCACAAATGACAGAACCTTCGACGATACGGGCGTCTTGCAGAGAGCAAATATTCGCTCAAAACAAACATCTTCACAGTTCTTTCACACCTTCTTGACGCCTGGTTCACAACAAGACAGGCACACTCTCAAGAAGGGTAAAAAGTTTGACCTTAACGCAGCCAGGTTCGGGCACCAATTGGATCGACCATATTATGCCCTGGCAACTGTAGTGAATTGCCCTTGATAACGAACCATTACGTATCACCGATTAAAGAAACAATTTTATGCTAATTGCGAGCTTCATTAACGGGAGCACATACAGATGAACCTTTTATATATTGCTGCAACCAACCTGGGTTGGCTATGCCTAACTGCCTTGCTCCTATGGTTTGTCAGCCTGGTGAAGCGAGATGTCAGCATTGTTGACGCTTTCTGGCCAATATTTTTTGTCGTCGTCGCAGCCAATACGTTTTTGCTGGTTGACGAACCGACAACCCGCACATCGATAGTTATAGTTTTGACCCTTGGCTGGGCACTACGGCTATCCGGTTACATAACATGGCGCAATTGGGGAAAACAGGAAGATTTTCGCTATCAGGAAATCCGCGCTAGAAATACGCCTAATTTCGCAGTGAAAAGCCTGTTTATCATTTTCCTTTTTCAAGCGGTTTTGGCCTGGCTGGTCAGCCTGACCCTATTGGGAGCCTTAACAGGCGCTATGCAACTTTCGATTCTGGATTACGTCGGTTTGATCCTTTGCGCAACAGGAATCGCATTCGAAACTATTGGCGACTATCAACTAGCCCGCTTCAAAGCCAATCCTGAAAACAAAAACAAGGTAATGGATCGGGGTTTGTGGAAATACACTCGCCATCCCAACTACTTCGGTGATTTCTGCGTGTGGTGGGGATTTTACTTATTCGCAATAAGTGCTGGTGCCTGGTGGACATTACCCGGACCAGTCGTAATGACCGTTTTACTCCTGAAGGTTTCAGGCGTTTCACTTCTAGAAAAAGACATCGGCAAAAGACGACCGGGTTACGCAGAGTACGTCGCCAGAACCAATGTATTTTTCCCTGGGCCTCCGAAAAACAAACCGTTAGCCGGGACAATGAAATGAAGATTTCCGGTGAATTATGCCGAAGGTTAAAAAAATCCAGCAGTTGGCTGACAGCAGCGCTGTGCAGCATGACCGCTTTCAGCGCCATGGCAGAAACGAAGGAATGGCAGTTCAAGGTGTATCTGGATGATAGTGAAATCGGATTCCACAACTTTTATGTCAAACAAAACGGCGACCAACTGCAAATGTCTACGCAGGCAGATTTTAACGTCAAGCTGCTCTTCGTGACTGTCTACGAGTACCGCCACGACAACACGGAATCCTGGAACGGCAACTGCCTGTCGAGCATCGACGCAACAACCGACGATAACGGCGATAAATTAATTGTACGCGGCAGCCGGCAGGACGAAAAATTTATCGTAAATACGCACCAAGCAGAGTCGCAACTTTCTGGCTGCGTGATGACATTTGCTTACTGGAACCACGATTTTCTAAAGCAAGAGCGACTCTTAAACTCACAAACAGGAAAGTATGAGCAGGTCTCCGTAGAATTTCTCGGCAATGAACTTTTTGAGGTAAACGGCACACAAATCGACAGCAACGTTTATGAACTAAAGGGCGAAAACGAGCCCATCAAACTTTGGTACTCAACCCAAGATCGACAATGGTTGGCTTTGGAGTCAATAACGGACGGTGGGCGTGTGCTCAGTTATCGGCCACGGTGAAAAAGCTTCGTAACGCCATTTTATTTTTCAGATAAATATTCAGAAGGTTACGAACATATCGAGCTGATGAAGATCGATAATGCTGAGAATATTTTTCAGATTCCAGGCGGTGATGATAGAAGTGCACCCCAATTCTGAAAACAACAAGTGGCGCTATGTTTCTGAATATCATATCGTTGGTTAAAAGTGGTTGACGCCGCTAAAAAAGACGGGCATCGCTTCCTTGCAATGCCCGATTCTTTTAATCCTCGCCACTTCCTGGGCAACTGTGCTGTCCCTTTCTTCCCTGTCAGTATCTTCCTGATACGTACTTAACATCCTTTGTTAAGTCTGGCCTTCGCAGCCGGCTTCCCTGCCGGATTAGGTTTCCTTTCTCCGTCCTTGCCGCTAGGCCAGTGTGTGTATAGTAGCGAGTGCCAGTTTTGCGGGGTAGGCTATATCTCTGAAAATCTTGTGCGATTTATCTCACAAAGCTGTGCGTAATCACCCATGGCGATCCCTTATTCGTCATTGCCGCCGAATAAGCAATGTTTCGCGTAATCCGCCGCTTCATTTGCCGACCAATCGCCTTTCGGTTTTTCCTGCATGTCTTCGCACCAGTCTTTGCTGCCCACTTCCGGCGCGCAACCCATCAATCCGAGCAAGACTGACAGCGGTATTATCATGAGAAACTTTTTCATCGGTATTTCCTCGTTCAGTTTCCGATTTCTGTTATGGGATAAAGATACTTTGCCAGAACGTCCCTACCATTAAACTCTGCATCCAACACCGATATAAAGGTATAAACGCCGACCAGTTTTCGATTGAGAAAAACAAACTCCTTCGGCGGAATCTGAAAATAGCGGTTAAATGCCGACCGGGCGGCCCGCTTGGCAATTCGGCTGGGTAAATCACTCTTCTTCCAGCAATATTGACCTCTGGCATTCAATGCATTTTCCGGCACATGGGCATGGTCGCGTTCTAATGGCTCCAACACAGCCATGCACACCTGGCCGAACTCATTCAACACCGGATCCGGCCATTCTTTACGCATGAACTTCAATTCCATCGCACCATCGATCACCCGAGTCAAATCCTTTTCATAAGAGGCCTTGATCATCTCGCAAACCGGCCCGATAAACTCTCGCGGATATTTTTGCACAGCACCAAAATCCAGCAATACCACTTTATCGCCTTGGTTTGGCTGGTCTGAAAGCTGAATAAGGTAATTGCCGAAGTTGGGATCTGTCTGCAATTCACCCCAAACAAATATCTCCTTAAGAAATAGTTCCAATGCGGCCTGAGCCAGATGATTACGTCTGTCCAGCGAGAGTGCCGCGACGGCAGGGTCGGCAAGACTCAAGCCTTCTTCATAAGATGTCGTGATAACATGCCCGGTCGAGTACTCCGGAAATACTTCCGGAACGACAAATCGCTCATCGTCTGCCAGCATTTCTCCAAAGCGGCGGGTGGTTTCAAGTTCCAGCCGATAATTTACCTCGCGGTGCATCATGACCCGCACTTCATCCAGCCACTCGTCAAAATCCTTGCCCAGAGAAACCATCCGCGCCATTTTTAAAATCATGGCAACTGAATCGATATCGCTGTCGATCGCATCGGCAACACCAGGGTATTGCACTTTCATGCACAATTGTTGGCCATCCGCCTTGCGTACCGCACGATGCACCTGGCCTAACGACGCGGCCCCGATTGGATGCGGTTCGATTTCCAGTTCCTGTAGCTTCGATTGTCCGAGTTCCCGAATCAACACTTCACGAATGACCGGCCAATCCAAGGCCGTGGTTTTGTTCTCCAGGGTATGCAAGGCTTGGGTAACTTCAACCGGCAGAAAATGTTCGCCGTAGAGCGCCATGACCTGGCCGATCTTGACGACGCTGCCTTTGAGGTTACTCAGTTCTTCCACTAAATAATGGGCTTGCTTAGAGAGAGTATCGCGGCGTTTCTCCGCACGCTTCTCTTTCGAAGAGAAAATAGACGCCGCCATATTACCGGCCAAGCGCGTTCCGGCCACCAAACCCGCCCGGGTCAAGCTCAGACGTCGCTCGAAGCTGCCGGTTTTAATTCGAGATAGATCTTTCGGGCTTTTTTTGTCTGCCATCAGGAGCTTAGCTTATTTGCTCCCCAGCAGCTTGTTTGTCCGCATGATAGGAAGAACGAACCAGAGGTCCGCTCGCCACCTGCTTAAATCCAATCTCGTAGCCAAAGTCGGCAAGCGATTTAAACTCTTCCGGAGTGATAAACCGCTCCACCGGCAGGTGATCTTTCGAGGGCGCCAAATACTGGCCAAGGGTCAACATATCGACATCGTGCTCCCGAAGATCGCGCATCACCTGTTTGACTTCTTCGAGTTCCTCTCCGAGTCCCAGCATTAACCCGGATTTTGTCGGTACCTGTGGAATCAGCGCTTTGAAGCGTTTCAACAGTTGCAAAGACCAAGCGTAATCCGCACCCGGACGCGCTTTCTTATAGAGGCGCGGAACAGTTTCCAGATTGTGATTGAACACATCAGGAGGCGTGGTTTGCAGTACCTCTAACGCGACATCCATGCGCCCGCGAAAATCCGGCACCAGGGTTTCAATTTTCAACTTCGGGCTATATTTTCGCGCCTCGCTGATGCATTTGGCAAAGTGTCCGGCACCGCCATCTCGCAGATCGTCCCTGTCCACGGAGGTAATGACCACATACTTCAGCCCCATTTCGCTGATAGCCCGAGCCAAATGCTCCGGCTCATTCTCATCCAGCGGATTCGGCCGGCCATGGGCAACATCGCAGAATGGACAGCGGCGGGTACAGATATCGCCCATTATCATAAAGGTTGCGGTACCGTGACTAAAGCACTCACTTAGATTTGGACAGGAAGCTTCTTCGCAAACCGAGTGCAATTGCAAGCGTCGCAATTTACCCTTGATTTCTTCCACTGCCGGAGAGCTGGAAAGCCTTACCCGAATCCAATCGGGTTTGCGCGGCATCGTATCGGTTGCAATGATTTTTACCGGATTGCGCGATACTTTGTCGTAGCCACGCAGTTTTACTCCTTGCTCAACCCGCTTGGGTTTACCTGGCTTTGTCGTCTGAACACTTTGAGCCGTTACTTCACTCATGAGCAGGAAATCCTCTTAATTCGTTTACCGTTTGATAGCCAATTATATTGCAAAACGTTGCCAACCACCGACTTGCCGTCTCCGATAGGGTAATATCCGGCACGAAATCGCGAAGCTGGACCATTTTCAGCCCCGGATAACCACAAGGATTAATCCGCAAAAAGGGCTTCAGATCCATATCGATATTCAACGCAAGGCCATGAAAAGACGAGCCTCTTCTAATCCGTAACCCGAGAGAGGCTATTTTGGCACCGTCCACATACACGCCCGGCGCATCGGGCTTCGCCTCCGCAGCTATATCATATTGCTCCAAAGTGGAAATAATGCTGCTTTCAATGGCGGTGACAAGATCGCGCACGCCCATTTTCAGTCTTGGCAGGCGTATCAGTAAATAGGCCATTAGTTGACCCGGGCCGTGATAAGTAACTTGCCCGCCACGATCAACTTTGACTAAAGGGATATCTCCAGGCGCGAGCACGTGTTCCGGTTTTCCGGCCTGCCCCAGCGTAAACACGGGTTCATGCTGCAGCAGCCAGATCTCATCAGATGTTGCATCGTCTCGATTTTGCGTAAACCGCTGCATGGCATGCCAGACCGGTTCGTAGGCCAGCACACCAAAGCGCCGGACCACCAGCTGTTCGAGCGGATCGATTAACGAACTCAACAATAAACCCCTACGGTCCCGGCATTGTTACAGCACCATTTGGACATTCTTGAGTTCCTTGAATTTCAGAAACAAGGCTTCGATCTGTGATGCGCTCCTGGCCAGTATCTGAAATCTCAGTGATACGAATTTACCATTGCGGCTGTCAACGATTTCAATGGATGCAGGATCAAAATCAGGCTGTTGTTCAGCCACGATAGCCGCGACATTCCGGACAAAATCTTCGCTGGCATAGCCGATAACCTTGATTGGGTAATCACAGGGAAATTCAATCTTGGGTGCGTCGGTCACTGGTTACCTCATTAATCGTCAGCAAGTTGCCTGATAATTCAATCAGGCGATTAACTGTTCCAAACAACGTCAATTAAAAAAATACGCCTGTATCAGGCAAATAGGCCTTTAAAGAACAGCAGTATTTCATGCCAAATGCGTTTAAAAAATCCTGCTTCTTCTACGGCATTCAGCGCCACTACAGGCTGACTGACCAACAGTTGGTCCCCGAGTTTGATCTTGAGCTCGCCTAGTTCATCGCCAACGGCATGGGGCGCTTTGATAATTTGATCTACATCGACGCTTGCCTGCAAAGCATCCTTCTGCCCGCGAGGTATGGTCACAACAATACCGTCGGCCAAACCTACGGCAATTTGGTCCTGTTGCCCGGCCCAAATTTCCGTATCCAGCAGTTTTTGCCCCGTGCTATAGAGCTTATGGGTTTCATAGTAGCGGAATCCATAGTTAAGCAGTTTCAGCGTTTCTCTCGCCCTTGCTTCTTCACTGGAAGTTCCCATGACTACGGTAACCAAACGCATGCCATTGCGCATTGCAGAGGCCACCAGGCAATATCCTGCTTCCCGGGTATGCCCGGTCTTCAGACCATCCACCGATTTATCGCGCCACAACAGCAGGTTGCGGTTAGGTTGCCGGATATTGTTAAAGGTAAAGTACTTCTCTGAATGGATGGCGTATTGCTCCGGAAACTGATAAATGATGGCCTTTGCCAGGATCGCGAGATCGCGGGCGGAAGAATAATGATTGTCCGCCGGAAGTCCCGTGGCATTTTCGAACTGAGAATTGCGCATGCCCAGGCTCACGGCATGTTGATTCATGATCGACGCGAAGGCGTCTTCACTACCGGCCAGATATTCCGCCACGGCGACACTGGCATCGTTTCCCGATTGAATAACAATACCTCGCAGTAGGTCTTCAAGTTTGACGGTTGTGCCTTCCCTGACAAACATTTTCGACCCACCTGTCTGCCAGGCTTTCACTGAAATAGGCACCATATCGTTTAATGTTACGTTGCCCTTCTCCACCTCGTAATCCAGTACATAGGAGGTCATCATTTTGGTCAGACTCGCGGGTGGTAACTGCTCATCTGCATTATGTTCCACCAGAACAGCACCGCTATCGGCATCCACCATAATGTAGGAGCTGGCAGCCACCTGCGGAGGCGCGGGAATTAAAGGGGCTTGATTTGCCTGGGCAAACTGCGCCAGGCAGGAAAGTAACAGGCAAACTATAACGGCTGGATGTCGTATCCCTATTTTCAGCATCTTGCTTCTCTAATCACTTGCTTTTTATGAATTCGGGCAGGTCAATCGGGCACTGATACTAACGGAAAAGCGCCCAATATTCACCCTCTTAGTCGAATGGTAATTACTTGAGGTAAATCGAGCATCGTATCGGACTTCCATGGGTGTCACATCGCGTAAACTGAGACTATCGTCAGGTAGCTCCCTCAGTTGATTAGTAAATAGCGCTATGGCGCCACATACAGCAGCATAGCGTTCTTAAATCGGGTGCCCTGCAGCAGCTTTCTGATCTCCAGCGCTTCGGCCTCGGTTGCAAAAGGACCGATTCGCACACGATGCAGGCTATTTGGCGCGAGACTGCGGTTTACCTGTGCCGATTGGTTTAACAGGTTATTGAGTTCGCTCATTGTCCGGAGCGCGAATCGCTTATCCGCATAAGCGCCAACTTGCAGAAAGTATTGGCTTTGTCGCACCGTGACAGTCGCTGCAGCAACATCTGTCAACGTTGCCCGTTGCGCCTCCGGCGTATCGCCAAATGGAAATGCTTCAACCAAGACCCGCACCGTTCCTTGCTTGAGATAGCCCAGTTTTTTCGCCGCCGCATAGCTAAGATCGATTATTCGGTCATCATGAAACGGCCCTCTATCATTGACTCTGACGATAACCCGGCGGCCGTTTTCCAGATTGGTCACGCGCACGTAGCTGGGCAATGGCAGATGTTTATGGGCCGCGGTGAAGTCGTACATATCGTAAATTTCACCGTTCGATGTTTCATAACCATGAAACTTCTTGCCATACCAGGAGGCTATTCCCTCTTTCCTGTACCCGGCACTGGAAGCCATCACCTGATAACTTTTCCCCCAAACGCTATAGGGACTCTTGTTACCACGCGCGCTTTTGGGTAACAGTCTGGGTGTCGGTTCCGGAATATGGCTGATGTCGAGATCCTGATCTGGCGCCCGGTCGTTATCCAGTTCATAGCGGGAGGGGGTACAGGCAATCAACGCCAGGCTAATCACGGCGAACAGGCCCCAGGTTAGATAGACCAAAGGCGGATGTTTGTATGCTGGTTTCATCACAATGGACCTGATTCTTCGCGCAGTGTTACGCTTAATTGATAAACGGCCATAGCATATAAACTGCTGTGATTATAGCGGGTTAGGACGTAAAAGTTTTTAAAGGCCACCCAGTATTCCGGTCCTTTTTCCGTCACTAAACGCAGCAATCGTGCAGCAGGCGGCGTTCCGGGAAGGTACTCGAACTCCACCCCGCCTTTCAGTAAGCCGCCAATATCCTGCGACAACTTCAAGTGCCTCGGAACCGGAATCTGCCGCAACGCATTTTGGCTAAGGTTTGCCGGGGCAACCACAGACGTACCCTTCTTCCAGCCATGCAAATGTAAATAATTTGCAACGCTGCCAATTGCATCGGCCTCATTATTTAACAAATCGGCAACCTGATCACCATCGAAATCGATGGCGTAGTGCCGATAACTACTGGGAATAAACTGTCCGTAGCCCATGGCTCCCGCATATGAGCCCAGGACGTTGGCCGCTGTAAACTTTTGCTCTCTGGTCAGGAGTAAAAACTGTTCCAGCTCACTCCTGAAAAACTTACCGCGTCTCGGGTAGGCAAATGCCAAGGTTGCCAATGCATCGAGAACTTTATATTTGCCTCGATAGCGGCCATAGAAGGTTTCAACGCCAATAATGGCGGCCACTACTTGGGGAGGCACTCCAAACTCCTGTTGCGCCTGCAGTAAATTTTCCTTATGCCTTTGAATAAAGGCTTTTCCCTCATTAATGCGTTGTTCTGTCAGAAAAATTTTTCGGTAGTCTTTCCACTCCAGAACCTGTTCCGCAGGCCGACTGATCGCATCAATGACTGCTTTCTGGTAGCGAACATTACTGAAAACGTCTTCCAGAAACGTCTTGTCGAAGCCATGTTTATGGGTCTGTTGCACAACGAACTGATCAATTTTCTTACGCCAATCTGCCGGTGACTCAGAGGCAACGGATCCATTAACCGCAAATAGGCTGGTCAATATCAGGATTTGACCAAGCAAGCGCATGATTCGATTTTTAAAATGCCGTTGAAGGATTCTGTTTTGCACGATGATGGGTAATCTCAATACTGGGACAGCATTTTTCGATGACTATGAATGGACATGAGGATGCCGAACGATACCATCAGCGTTAGTACTGACGTACCGCCATAACTCACTAACGGAAGCGGCACGCCAACCACAGGCAATATTCCGCTGACCATGCCCATGTTTACAAACACATACACAAAAAACGTCATGACGTAGGAACCGGCAAGCAAGCGGGCAAAAGTATCCTGACCGCGCACGGCGATAACCATGCCACGAAGAATAATCAGCAGATACAGCAAGAGTATTCCGCCGATTCCAAGGTAGCCGAATTCTTCTGCCAGGACCGCGATAATAAAGTCGGTATGACTTTCCGGCAGAAAATCCAGGTGGGATTGCGTGCCCGCCAGCCAACCCTTGCCTTCTACGCCGCCGGAGCCGATGGCAATTTTCGACTGGATAATGTTCCACCCGGCGCCCAGTGGATCTTGTGCGGGATCCAGCAAGGTAATGACGCGCTGTTTTTGATAGTCGTGCATCACAAAAAACCACATAACGGGCGCGAATGCCGCCACGGACCCAGCGAAACCGGCAATCCAACGCCACCCCAGCCCGGAAAACAGCAATACAAAAATACCGCTGGAAGCTATCAAAATAGAAGTTCCGAGATCAGGTTGCACAGCAATGAGCGCTGCCGGTGGAAGCAGGATCAACAATGCGCCTGCGATATGTTTGAATCCTGGAGGCAGCGAGCGGTCCGATAGATACCAGGCTACCATCATGGGAACTGCCAGCTTCATAAACTCGGAAGGTTGAATGCGGAGACCTATGCCGGGAATTTTCAGCCAGCGCTGCGCCCCTTTGGCATCGGTACCTGCTATCAGCACCGCAACCAGCCCCAGGAGGCCGAAAAAGTAAATCCAGGGCGCCCAGCGTTTGATTACATTGGGATCTACCTGGGCGATACAAACCATTAACACCAAGGCCACGAGAAAATGAATCGCCTGGCGTTTGACTTCCCCGATACTCTGCCCACTTCCGCTATACAGGACCACCAGACCGATAACAACGAGCAGGAGCAGCAAAAATAGCAGTATCACATCCACATGGAGACGCGTTGCCAAACTGGATGGTCTGCTAAAATAGTCTGCAGCACCCGGCAACTGCCTGACAAAATCTCCATTACTCATAGACTAATCGTATTTCCCAGCCAAACGTCAGCCTGCTACAGTCCGGCTTGTCGGTTCGGTATATCTTCAGTGGATTCCGTAAGAATTGAATCCAGTAAATAAGCGTCGAACAGTTGCCGTGCAACCGGAGCCGCCGCACTACTGCCGCCACCGCCGTTTTCGACCACTACCGCCAGTGCCAGCTTAGGGTCAACAATAGGCGCAAAGCCGATAAACAGACCATGATCGCGGTGTTCTTCGGCAATCGCATCGGCATCATACTCTTCACCCTGCTTTATTGCGATAACCTGCGCGGTTCCTGTCTTTCCGGCTATTCGATAGGATGTGCCCGCGGCGCTTTTCCTGGCGGTACCGCGCGGCCCGTGCATGACCTCCTCCATCGCATTGATCACGGCATCCCAATACCACTCTTCGTTGACCGTCACATCGTCGGGCTTGCTTTCTACCACGATGTCGACTTCATTAATCGCTTTCAACAACCTGGGTTGCACCCATTTTCCCCGGTTGGCGAGTACAACGGTGGCGGCCGCTAGTTGCAATGGTGTCGCCAACATAAAGCCCTGGCCGATACTCATGTTGATGGAGTCGCCCGGATACCAGGAGGCAGATCGAAAAGCCCGCTTCCATTCTCTGGAGGGCAACAGCCCCGACTTGGCGCGATCGATATCGTGGGCAATCAGTTGACCAAAGCCAAAGCGCGCCATGTAGTCGTGCATATGATCCACTCCCATTCGATAGCCTAAATCGTAAAAATAGACATCACAGCTCTGGGCGATGGACTGTTTCAGGTTCATCCAGCCGTGTCCGGTTCGCTTCCAGTCGCGATACTTATGTGAACTGTTTTTCAACTGATAAAAGCCCGGATCCCAAACTTTGTGTTCCGGCGTGACAAATCCTTGATCCAGGCCGGCCAATCCGATAATAGGTTTAATCGTAGATCCAGGCGGATACTGCCCTCTTAGTGAGCGATCGAACAACGGAATGGCCTTAGAATTCTGCAATGCTTTGTAGGTTTTCCTATCGATTCCAGTCACAAAAAGGTTCGGATCGAAGCTAGGCGTACTGACCATGGTAAGGATCCCGCCACTTGTCGGATCAATCACCACCACCGAGCCTTTTCGGTCACCCAAAGCCTGTACGGCAACCTGTTGCAGCGAGGAATCAATATGCAAAGTCAGGTCGGCGCCGGGTGTAGGCGGGTCCCGGTCGAGAACCCGCAAAATCCGGCCACGGGCATCGGATTCAATCGTTTGAAAACCTGCCGTGCCGTGCAGCAATGACTCATAGTGTCCTTCTACGCCTAACTTGCCGTAATATTGGGTGCCGCTATAGTTCGCGGGATCGACCAATTGCAGCTCTTCTTCATTGATTCGGCCTACATAACCCAACATATGAGCGAAGTCTTCACCCAGCGGGTATTGCCTGATGAGCTCTGCCTCTACTTGCACACCCTTTACCAAATGCCGGTGCACCGCAATTCTGGCTATTTCATCCTCTGTTAAGCGGGTTTTGAGGGTTACTGACTCATAGGGCCTGCGACGTTGTTGCAACCGCTTGTAGAAGGATTCGATATCCTGCTCGCTTACATCCACCCATTGCCCTAGTTGGGCAATGGTTTGTTCCATGTTATCCACCCACTCCTTAACCAGAGTGAGTGCAAAGGTGGGTTGGTTATCCGCCAGTAGTACACCGTTGCGGTCATAAATCAGTCCCCGGGTCGGCGTTACCGGTTGCAGCTGCATCCTGTTTTGGTCGGATAATGTATCGAAAATCTCATGCTGGTTTATCTGTAGATAGTAATAACGCGCCGCAATGATTCCAAGCAGAATGAAAACCATGGACACGGCAAGAACAGCACGACTAAAAAATATTCGCTGCTCACGAAAGTGGTCTTTGAATTCTCTAGATGCCATTTCTAATCAGGTGGGAAAAACTTTAATCATGATTCAGAAGTACTAGAAATATGTTAGCGCACAATCATCCGGGTCACGACCGCCCTGTACCAAGGTTACAGGATGCTAATCCTTTACCGAACCCCTAATCCCTCTATCGCAACAGCTATTTGGCCGGCCCTTCAATAGGCTTTCCCGGGCAAGCTATGCACGATGATAAGGATGGCCTTTCACCACACTCCAGGCGCGATAGATCTGTTCTGCAAGAATTACCCGCACCAACGGATGCGGCAGCGTCAGTGGCGATAGTGACCACTGTTGATTTGCCCGTTGCCGGCATTCTTCCGACAAACCGTCCGGACCACCGATCAGCAGCGCCACGTTGCCACCCATCAACTGCCAGCGTTCAATCTGGTCAGCCAGCTGCCTGGTGGTCCACGCCTTGCCATTGACTTCCAAGGCAACGACATGGTCTCGCGGAGTTACTTGCCCCAGTAGTTGCGCGCCTTCCTGGCGTTGTAGTTGCGCTGCATCGGCGTTTTTATGGCGTTTGGCCATGGGAATTTCCTGAATTTCTACAGCAAGCTCTCTCGGCATGCGCTTAGCATATTCATGACATCCTTGTTCTACCCAGGCAGGCATTTTAGTGCCGACCGCCAGTATCCGTATTTGCATCGCCAGAATTAATGCGCTTGCTGAATAAGATTCTGATCCGCAGGTGCGTCACGCCAGAAACGTTCCAGGTCGTAAAACTCCCTGGCCGCCGGCAACATGATATGCACAACCAGGTCGCCCAGATCGACCAGTATCCAATCCGATGCATCGCCGCCTTCGGAGCCGAAGGGGCGCACTCCATTGGCCTTAACTTCGGTAATGACGTTATCGGCGATTGATTTCACATGCCGGGTAGAATTACCGCTGGCGATAATCATGTAATCCGTCACACTGGTACGTTCGCTTACGTCCAGTATGGATATGTCCTTCGCTTTGAGATCTTCCAAAGCTTTAATCACGATATTTTTCAGGTTTTCAGTCTCCATATTGCCTCATAGAGGTGTTATTGAATTTCGCGTGGCATTGGCAAATCGGCAACACCGTATAGCTTTTGCGCAAAGATGTAAGCCAAGACCGCATCAGGTAACAGAAAGCGTGGGGAATGGCCATCTCGCAACAACCTTCTTATAGCTGTACTGGAGATATCCATTTGAGTCAAACTTGTGAAGTAGAGCTTACCGGCAGGATGAGTCGTTAATGCGTTCAAATCTTCGGAATGATGTTCTTGGTAGAAATCTTTCAAATCACCTTGCCCAGAAAATGACCAGTTCGGCCGTCTTACCACCATTATATGGGCTAACTGAATAATTTCCAGCCAACGATGCCATTTCGGTAGCCCCAGAAACGCGTCTCCACCCATGACCAGGATCAGCGGGCGGTCTCCTTCCGCTTGTCGGACTTCCAGCAGCGTATCCGCCGTATAAGTGGCGCCGGAACGCCGTATCTCCCGGTCATCGGCAGTTAAACCGTCCTGTTTTCCCAATGCCAAGCGCAACATCTTCAGGCGATGCGAACCATCGGCAAGCGGCGCTTGCCGGTGTCTCGGGTCTCCGCAGGGAAGAATCGACACCTGAGCATCGCCGTCAAACAACTGATGCAGCTCCATCGCCGTTCTGAGATGTCCAAAATGGACGGGATCAAAGGTGCCGCCATAAATCACTAGCGGCTGCCGGTCAATCAACTGCCGTGCTCTCCTTTGAATCAGGCTTACCGACGGATATGACCATCGCCCAATACTACATATTTCTGGGAAGTCAATCCTTCCAGGCCCACAGGACCCCGGGCATGGATTTTGTCGGTTGAAATGCCGATCTCAGCACCCAATCCATATTCGAAACCATCGGCAAACCGGGTCGATGCATTCACCATGACGGAACTACTATCAACTTCCGTCAGGAACTTCCGGCTTTTAGCGTAATTTTCCGTGACAATAGCATCCGTATGTTGCGAACTATACTGGTTGATATGTTGAATCGCAGCATCAATACCGTCAATGATCCGAATGGACAGGATCGGCGCCAAATACTCTGTATGCCAATCCTCTTCTCCGGCAGATTTAATATCCGGCAACACTTCCCGGGTGCGTTCACAGCCTCGCAGCTCCACGCCTTCGGCAAGATATTTTTCCGCTAACCGGGGCAGCACTCGCATGGCGATTTCCGCATCCACCAACAAGGACTCCATGGTGTTACAGGTTCCGTAGCGCTGGGTTTTCGCATTAAACGCAATATCCAGGGCTTTTTGCATATCCGCGTCACGATCAATGTAGACGTGACAGACACCGTCCAAATGCTTGATTACCGGCACTCGCGCCTCGTTACTGATACGCTCGATAAGCCCCTTTCCGCCTCGAGGCACGATGACATCGACATATTGCGGCATGCTGATCAAACAGCCGACGGCAGCACGATCGGTGGTCTTCACCACTTGCACCGCCTGTGTAGGCAATCCGGCGGCCTGCAAGCCCTGATTAATGCACTTGGCGATCGCCTGGTTGCTGTGAATCGCTTCGCTTCCGCCGCGAAGAATGGTCGCATTGCCCGATTTCAAACATAGACTCGCCGCTTCCACGGTAACATTCGGACGACTCTCGTAAATTATTCCGATCACTCCCAGCGGGACCCGCATTTTGCCAACCTGAATGCCGCTCGGGCGATAATTCAAATCGGTAATGGCCCCGACCGGATCCGGTAATGCAGCGACTTGCCTTAATCCTTCGATCATCCCGTCAATTCGCGTTTCATTCAGCTCCAGGCGGTCCAACAGTGCGGCATCCAGCCCGTTATTCCGCCCGGTTTCCAAGTCCTGTCGGTTGGCTTCCAGCAAGGATTCGCGCGCATTTTCCAGCGCTTCGGCAATCGCCTGCAACGCCGTGTTTTTCGCCGCTGTTGTCACCCTTGCCATTGCTCGGGAGGCAGTGCGGGCCTGCTGCCCGACTTCAGCCATATAGCTGTTAATGTCCATTAGATTGACGCCTCTAACTCAATTTCTCTATCTAATCGTCTGAAGACCAAACTTCGATTGTAACGAAAAAATCCTGTTAACTGGACCGATTTTTCCTTGAACCGCCATCCGACGAGTTTTCTCGTACCACAAAAGGAGTGAATTTGCTCGATCATAACCACACAGGAATCAGCGAATCCATTTAAATGACCGGCCAGCCCGATTCAAAATCAAGAACACTATTGTTGTTCCCGTTGTTACTCTAGGCTAGTCTATGCTTCTACTAACGTCTCAGGACACAACAAGGCAGCACAAGGATATTGCCCGCTAATAATATGAATCCGGTAGAGATTAACAATCAATTACGCAGCAAAGCATTTGGCCTGGCATCTGTTGTCAGCGGGATGCTGGCTATCGGCGCGCTGTTCAGTGCCGAGTGGTTGATGACGACCGTGGCAAGCGCATTCTGTCTGTTGCTGTTTATCAACAGCAAGGTAAACAAAGTTTCCAAGGAACAGTCCGGTGCTCATTGGCTTTCGCATATTGTGGTCGGATTTCTTGCGCTTATCACTTTAGCTAGTTTGGTTCACTATCCTCAAACGGCGGAGCAATGGTGTTATTTGCTTCCGCTGGTCGCTTTTTTTATCTACCGGGTGCAAACGGCAACCTTTATCACTGCCAGCTACTCTATCGCGTTGGCTTTTGCATTGATTGGGTTTTACGAAGGTCCCGAGAAAGTACAGATATTTTTCATCTACCTTTTAGCGCTGGCGATGACACTGGCTTTTGTCTATTTAAGGGAGATTAAGGAAAACCAACTCAAACCGCTACGCCGTACGGATAATCTGACCCTGGCGTCAATGCGCGACTATCTGCTCCAGGATCTGGACAAGGAAGTGCAACGCGCCGAAAGAGAAGGCACCGATCTGGCCGTCTTGGCACTGGGAATCGACGATGAAAGCCTCAGCCTGGTCAGCCAGGATAAGTTCGACATGTTTCTGCATCAACTCGGCCGGCTGCTGCATGAAAACTTGCGGTTGTTCGACAGCTACTACCGGTTTGAAGATGCCGATTTCGTAATCGTTCTGCCCCACACGGACTCCAAGGAGGCGACCAAAAAAGCGGCGCAACTGCGCTTGCGTAGCAGACAAAAGCTCAGTTCCAAGGACACCACCGTCACCATCAGCATCGGTATTGCCACACTCAATGTCGGGGATAGCGCCGAAACGCTTATTGGAAATGCACGGAAAGCACTCAAAGTCGCACGCGGGAAAGGCGTCAACCAAACACTGGGCTATCTGGATATTAGCAACGAGGATACTGGCATTGCTGGGTGAATCCTACCTCCGCACAAGAGCGCGAATTGCGCTCTATCTGTCCACGGCTTTCTTGTTGTTGTTCATGGCCATTCAGAATGTCCGCTACGGTCTCTACGAGCTATTCTATGTCAGCGCCATGCTGACGCCACTGATGGTAATCGGCGCTATTTACGCCTGGTCACGGCGCAGTGATTTGGATGCCCATCGGGGACATCTTGGCATACTAGTATTTATGCTGCTGGCAATAGTCTGGCAGTTGAACCAGGGACAAAGCACCATAGCTCACTGGCTGTATGGCGTCGGCTTGTTCAGTTTCTTGCTCCTGCCGCTGAAGGAAGCGTTCACTTTTAACAGTGTGACCCTGGTATTGAGCAGCCTCGCGCTGACAATCAACGATAGCTTTTACAACACGATCCGATTCGCTACCAGTTACACCCTCTTAGTCGGCCTGGCGGGCATGTACGCCTATTTGTATCATCACAAGAGCCGGTTTCTGGTCGAATACTCCATAAAAGATGCGACTACAGGCGCCTACAACCTCAAGCATTTGGATTTTACCTTAAAACAGGAAATCTCAAGGTCAGAGACCACGCATCACCCTTTGTCCATCATCGCCATGGAAATTGACTTCTTCGATCAGCAGCTGGAAGTTCACGGTCCGAATTTAGCAAACGAGCTGCTGTCGGAATTTGGCCGCAAGTTGCTCCAAGCGACAAGGGCCGGCGACAGTATTTATTACGCCGGTGACGGTAGATTTTTTATCCTGTTGCCGGTAACGCCGGTAGAGGGACTGCTGGTTATCGCCGAACGCCTGCGCCGCAATGTCGAGGATGAGTCTTGGCCGGTGGTGGACAAGGTGAATGTGTCCGTAGGCTGTCTGACCAGAGCAGAAGGCGAAATCGACGATCAGGTATTAATCGACCGCTGCCTCCAAGCCTTGCAGAAAGCACAGAAATCCGGCCGTAACAAAGTGATCCTCAGCAAAGCTGACACCAAGGCGACAGCCTGACCTCTGGCCGCTAGCCATTCCCGCTCGACGCTGCATCCCCAACTCGGTAAACTTTCGCCCCCGGTATGGATCTCCATACCATGACAGCTTTTTAGATAGACCTTAATTCTTAATCAGAAATAACCGCATGGAAAGTTTCGTAGACAACTTGCTGGCCTTGGTAGCTCAGTACCCGAAGAGCCTTGCTTTCGCGGTGTTCTTAACGGCATTTGCAGAGTCCCTGGCAGTCGCCGGCATATTGGTTCCAGGCGTGGTTTTGCTTTTCGGCTTGGCCGCATTGGCCGGCGGAGGTGCGTTATCTATCGAGTGGACCCTGTTTGCAGCGTTTTCGGGCGCGGTATGCGGGGACATTTGCAGCTTTTATTTAGGCAAGCGTTATAGTCTTGGAATTAAAAATATCTGGCCTTTATCGAAAACTCCCGAGCTAGTGTTCCGGGCGGAAGCCTTTTTTCAGCGCCATGGCGGAAAGAGCGTGGTGATCGGCCGCTTTGTGGGACCGATCAGGCCGATCATACCGGCGCTGGCTGGCGCATTCGGGATGCCGGACCGGCGTTTCATCGGCATCAATTTGCTTTCTGCCGTGCTTTGGGCGCCTTGGTATATATTGCCTGGATACCTTTTCGGTGCGGCGATCAACCTTAAGGTAAAGCTTCCACCACACTTCTACCTGACTTTATTGATACTGATTTTCTGTATAGCGCTGGTAACCGCAACAATTATGCAAGTTCACTGGCAGTTTCGCCCTAATGGTTGGCTCTACAGAAAGTGCATTCAGTACCTGGAACAACGCAGCGTCTTACGACACAAAATTCTTAATTTGTCCAGCCGCCGGGATTTTGGCATCGAATATCCCATCAACTCATTCCTGCTTTTCGTCTTAAGTCTGCTCGGGTTCTTACTGCTTTCCTTGCTGGTGCTCAACATTTCTGAACTTAGGGCGCTGGATCTCCAGGTCAGCGAAAGAATAAGCGGTCTATATATCTATATTCTCAGCACTTTTTTTGTCGCAATGACGTTGCTGGGAGATACGTTGTTTTTATACCTGCTGTTTGGTTTTTTTATCCTCCTTCTGCTACTGCAGGGGCGGTTGCAGATTGCGGTGATATATGTACTTGCCGGATTATCAATGCATGGACTGACCACAGTACTGAAAGATTTCTTTGCGATAGCACGGCCTGATAACCCATATCTCCCTGCTTCGTTTGCATTTCCCAGCGGTCACACTTCCGGATCCGTGCTGGTGATTGGTTTGATCGCTGCTGCTTTGGCACGGGAGCATGTACCTCATCTGCGCTGGAAATTCTATCTGGTTGCTTCGTTGATAACGCTTCTGATCGGCTGCAGTAGAATTTATTTAGGTGTCCACTGGACGTCGGATGTAATCGGCGGTCTACTACTGGGCGGCGCTATATGTGGCTTTACAAGACTATTAGTCAGCCCCTTGGACCGAAAACCTACTTGGCAGAAGCACTGGTGGAAAGTTTTGGCTGGCGGTACCGCGATTATTATCGCCTTCTATCAAATGATCTACTTAAATGGCGCGCTTCTGATTTTCAGCCAAAATTTCCTAAGTTAAGAACAGGCTTTTTTTGACCTGGCGGCAACCTTTACTCCGGATTTCACTCCGCCAACACATGAATCAAATAGCGCAATTGTTCCAACCGATACAGCGGATCGGTAATGGTCAATAGATACTGCTTATCGGGATTTGCCAGCGGCAAGCGTTCCACTAACCGCCACCCCACCTCTCTGGCATCGGCGTAATCAATATCGACATCCTTGACCGGCTGCGATGAATGCCTCTCTATTTCTCTGAGCAAATGAGCAAGCTCTTGATATTCTGTCGGCAGTTGGGCGGCTTGCTCTGTGTCACAAGATCGAATCTGTCCTCGATAAAGCCCGTCATCGCCTTGAAACGCATCGGCTATATTGACCTTCTCAATTCCATTGACACTAATGCCCAACAACCCGCCAGGAAGCGATTGAAAGTCGATTATCTCTGCATAGGTGCCGGTATCAAAAAACCTGGCTTTGCCACCGACTTCATTACCTTCCTTTATCGTCACCACTACAAAGCCGTGACCCTCCTTCATACAAGCGCTTACCATATGCAGATAACGCTGCTCGAAAATACGTAACGGGAGGACGCCTTTAGGGCAAAGTATGCTATTCAAAGGAAACAGTGGCAGAGAACGAGGAGCGTCTTTCAACGAAGTCTTATTAGAGGTCATGGCAACCTCATTCACCTGGCTTAGACAAAGAATGACCCAGTAATGCTAGCCGCCTCGCAGCGCCTGCGCAAATCAGATATTAGCCAAGGCAACCCTTAGGCGATCGAACCTATAGCCTCAACCCGTCTAATAGGTTGCGGTAAACACCTGCTTTAAGCTCTCAATTTCTTCTTTTGACATTTGCAGGACCTGCAAACTTCGCTGAGGTGATAGTTCACCCATCGCCAGTTTATCAAATGCGGGAATTTGATCCATCGGCGGTAGGCTCGCACCTTCTTTTTTACCGATGAATGCGTGTACCTGTGCAATGATGATGAGATCGGCATAGGTCGCGTTATCCTGACCGGAGTCGTAGCCGTATTCTTCGGCATAGCGCACGACGTCAATGAACACATCCGGAAAATCCCAGTTTTTAAGCAAAGCTGAACCGATCTCCTCTCTGAGTTCCGGAATCAGCTCCGCCAGAATCGCATCGTCTTCCAGCTCCGGGTGATCTTCTGCATAATGGATGATCGGCACGACGCCGATATCATGCAGTATGCCGGCCAGCATAGCTCTCTCCGCACTCAAGCCGGGCGTCATCCTGCCAAGCACGAAGGCAATAGCACCGACCTCCAGCGAATGCTCCCACAGGTTCGCCATCCGCCTTTTCAGCACTTCACTATTGCTTTTAAACAATTCGCGCATGGTAAACACGGTAATTAACTGACGGGTGGTATCCATACCCAGCCTCACCACTGCATCCTGACAACTTTCGATCTCGTTGAACCCCCTATATAAGGGGCTATTTGCAGCATGAACGAGCTTGGCGGTGATAGGAGGATCGCGCATGATAGCTTTGGCGATATCTTTCACATGGGCATTCGTGCTTTCCGACAACTCGCGGATTTTGAAAGCCAAATCGGGAAGGCTCGGCAATTTAAGGCGGTGTGCTTTCAGATCTTGGTGGAAATTCGCAATGATAGAGTAGGCGGGAGACTGTTCGGAATCAAAAGTTTGCACCTCGTCCATCGTATAATCGGTCGGCACTTCCTTGAGCATCTTGGTCAGCGTCGGTTGATCGACCACCAGCAGCTTGCAAGGTGTCACCGCCCTCACTTCAAACTGCCGGGGCCGCAAATGCGCCAGAGCCTGACGGGCGCGGTCAGAGGCCGCGGTAATGCGAGTTTCACGCCCATCCCTTGCAATTAGCCGCACTTCACCCGCCAGCAGAAAATAATCGAAGCTATCGCTGCTGCCAAGCTCTAGAATCACTTTTCCTTTCCGGAACTCTTTGAAATTGGCTCGGGAAGTAAGCACGATAAGTTGCTCGTCAGCCAGCTTATTCAGGAGGGTAAAATGACGCAGCACCTTCAGACTTTGTTTTAAATCTTCCATTCAGATTCCATGCACAACTGCCGTTGTTTCTCTTATCTTAACCACCCATTTGCTTTGCGGAAAGCTGTATTTCCCTCTCCCGAAGAAAAATTTCGGCAATTTCCCGCGCTATCGCTCGAACAGTGCCTGAAGCACTTTGGATTTATTTATGTGCGTGCCGAGTTTTGTTATTCTCCGCGTTCTCTCGGACCAACCAAATTCCCCTGTAATGGAGCAAATGAATGCCACGTTATCGATCCCGAACCACCACTCAAGGCAGAAACATGGCGGGTGCCCGCGCACTATGGCGTGCAACCGGCATGAAAACCGAGGATTTCAGCAAACCTATTATTGCTGTCGCCAACTCCTTTACCCAGTTTGTACCGGGTCATGTGCATTTGAAAGACTTGGGGCAGCTTGTTTGCCGGGAAATTGAAGCGGCAGGTGGCGTCGGCAAGGAGTTCAACTCAATAGCAGTCGATGACGGCATCGCCATGGGCCACGACGGCATGCTCTACAGCCTTCCCTCCCGGGAAATAATCGCCGACTCCGTGGAGTACATGGTAAATGCACATTGTGCGGACGCACTGGTGTGCATTTCCAACTGCGACAAGATCACTCCAGGCATGCTAATGGCCGCATTACGATTGAACATCCCGGTGGTGTTTGTCAGTGGCGGCCCGATGGAAGCGGGCAAAACCAAGCTGTCGGAACATAAATTAGACCTGGTCGATGCGATGGTCATAGCCGCCGACCCGAACGCCTCAGACCAAATGGCGGAAGAATACGAGCGTTCCGCCTGTCCCACCTGCGGTTCCTGTTCAGGGATGTTTACCGCAAACTCCATGAACTGCCTTACCGAAGCAATCGGCTTGAGTCTCCCCGGCAACGGCACCACACTCGCCACGCATTCCGACCGGAAACAACTGTTTATCAAAGCTGCCCGCCGGGTGGTAGAGTTGGCCAAACGCTATTATGAACAGGATGACGACAGCGTTTTGCCACGCTCAATCGCCTGCCGACAAGCCTTTGAAAACGCGATGACGCTGGATATCGCGATGGGTGGTTCAACCAACACCATATTGCATCTATTAGCGGCTGCCCGAGAGGCGGAAGTGGATTTCACAATGCGTGACATAGATGCCCTTTCCCACAAGGTGGGCCAGTTCTGCAAAGTCGCGCCAAATACGCCTAATTATCACGTAGAGGACGTTCATCGCGCCGGTGGAATAATGGGAATCCTGGGCGAGCTGGATCGCGCCGGCCTCCTCCATTCAGAAATCCCCACCGTGCATAGCAATACATTGGCCGAAGCCATAGTAGAGTGGGATGTGACGATAACCGACGATCCCGATGTCCATAATTTTTACAAAGCAGGACCGGCGGGCATTCCCACCCAAGAGGTCTTCAGTCAATCGACTCGTTGGCCGGCACTCGATCTTGACCGGAAAGAAGGCTGCATCCGTAGCGCAGATCATGCATATAGCAGCGAAGGAGGTTTGGCGGTTCTCTATGGCAATATTGCCCGCGATGGCTGTATCGTCAAAACTGCAGGAGTTGATGAATCGATTTTGAAATTCTCAGGCAAAGCCAAAATCTTCGAGAGCCAGGACGATGCGGTCAAAGGAATCCTGAACAACGAAGTAAAAGAAGGGCATGTAGTCATCATTCGCTATGAAGGCCCAAAAGGCAGACCAGGCATGCAGGAAATGCTCTATCCGACCAGCTATTTGAAGTCCAAAGGCTTAGGCAAGGCCTGTGCACTATTGACGGATGGACGTTTCTCCGGTGGCACATCGGGACTTTCCATCGGCCATTGTTCGCCGGAGGCTGCCGCAGGCGGGGAAATCGCACTTTTGGAAGAAGGTGATAAAATTGAAATCGATATTCCTAACAGAACCATTAATGTCATCATTGCTAATGAAGAAATGGTAGCGCGGCGCACGGCAATGGATGCAAAGGGGGACGCTGGATGGAAACCGACAAACCTTCGTCCGCGGAAAGTGACGCCGGCTTTGAAGGCTTATGCGTTGTTGGCGACGTCTGCTGATAAGGGCGCAGTGCGGGATTTATCCCGGCTTGACTAAACTTACTTGATTCTCCTAGATGTCATTTTTTTTTACAAGAATGTTTTTATTCGGTTTTAGAAAAAATATAGTCTTTTGAAATACTTTACTTAATTCATGTTGGTCCAATATTTGCTTAACACAAGGCAATATTACGGGAGATGTAAAATGCTTAATAAATTATTGGTTTCTGTTATTGCCAGCGTAGCGGTTAATTCAGCTGTTGCAGCAACTCAGACATGGGATTTCAGTACTGCTAATAAATTGGGATCTTGTGGTTATAACTGCTGGAGTTCATTCCAAATGACCCAGGGGACAAATACGCTGACGATTACCGGCTGGGCCGATACCGGCGGCAGCAGTGACCATATCCTGGAGCAAGGCGATCTCAAGCTCTACCAAGCGAGCAGCGGCGGTGGCTTAGGTATGCTGAACCAGGACGATCCAGATAACAACCCACAGCACTCCGTTGACAACGTTAGCGATAGCGACATGTTACTTCTTTCCTTTACAGAAGCGGTATCTCTCGAAGAATTGAGCTGGACATGGCAAACAAGTAACGATATCAGCGTAGTCGGGTATACCGGCGGCGCCGGCGGCCCCTCATTGGCTGGAAATACGTGGGGACAAGTACTGGGCCAAGGGTGGAGCGGTTACAACCACGGCGACGCCGCTCTTTCCGGTGGTTGGTATCAGGTTCTCGAACCATCTGCATCATTAACTTCAAAATATTGGTTGGTAGGCGCATATAACGCTAACTTCTCCTCCCTAACTAACATAGGGAATCTTTACGGGGGTAACGACGGTTTTAAGTTCTCTGATGCTACAACAACAACCTCTAACCCTGTTAATGAGGTCCCTGAACCTGGCAGCATGGCACTTTTTGCACTCGGAATTCTTGGTCTTGCTAGAATGAGGGGCAGAACTAGCTAGCAAACTGATCCCGACTATATGTTAAGAAGGCGAAATTTTATTTCGCCTTCTTTTTTTGCCCGTAAGAAATATATACTCTCCCTCTCAAGACCTTTCCTTAATCGTTAAAAACAAACCCGTGTGATTTTTATGCCATATAGGAATTTCTCGTTTATTATTACAGTCGCCCTAGCGCTCATGACGGCAGCAACAGAAGTTACTGCAGAAACTGTCGCAGAAAACTATGAACTGGCTGTCACAGCTTTCCGCGAAGCGAAGCCAAATGAAGCCTATATCCACGTAAAAAATGCACTTCAGGAAAACCCTAAACACCTGCCCTCGAAAATACTTTTAAGCAAGGTTTTTTTTGAGAATGGTGAAATGGAGGCCGCCGAGGAGGAGCTATTTGAGGCTCTGGATTTAGGTGCGGATATCAACTTAGTGCTACCAACCCTTGGCAGCGCCCTAATAATTCAACAGAAACCTGATCGTTTGTTAGACTTAGAAAAGTATCGATCGAAACTTAACGATGAAAATCTATTTGACTGGTCCTTGTTAAAAGGCCAGGCATACCTCTTGAAGGACGATGAAACCAGAGCGCAATTTCAGTTTGAACAGGCCCAGAAGTCCTTTCCGAACAACATCCGCGGTCTAAATTCACTAGCAACTTTGTACCTTCAACAAGGCTGGTTTGACAAAGTGGAAAACTTAGTAAACCGATCTTTAGACTTAAACTCTAAGAACGAGAAAACATGGGTTCTAAGAGGGGATCTGGCATTGGCTAGAAATCGGCTCCCCGAAGCACTTGAAAGTTATCAGCAAGCTTACTCGCTAGCAGATGAAGACCCTCGGATTCTTAGAAGTTTGGCCCACATGAATTTACAGCTCGGCAACATGGAAGAAGTACAACGCCTTGTTGACAAAATACTCAAGCAAACCCCAGGCGACCCGACAGGAATCTTAATCAATGCCTGGTTAATGGTGACCCAAAACAGTTCAGACGAAGCAGATCAAGCACTTGCAGACTTAAGCTCGCGGTTATCAGCACTTGAAAAAGATGAACTTGAGAGCGACCACTCGCTCTTGTTTGTTCAAGGGGCAGCCGATTACATACAGGGAAACTTGGAAAAAGCAGGACAAAGCCTAGAACTCTATATTAAGCGCAGACCCGGCGACACCGGGGCAATTAGGATTTTGAGTGACATCTACCTGAAGCAAGATCGCCTGGATAAAGCTATTGGCCTTTTAGAAACTAATAGAGATGCAGTCGCGAGGGACACAGGGTTATCAGTGCAACTTGTAAAACTGTACATTAACGACGACAAACTTCTGAATGCTGAACAGCTGTTAAAAAATATCAATAAGTTACTGCCCGGCCATCCCTATAATTTGTATCTCGAAGCATTAGTGGCTAAAGCGAGAAATCGGCCCCACGAAGCACTCGAAAAGCTAAATCGGATTGCACCGGGCAGCAAGCCGCCACTTCCCTTCATGCTGTTACTTGGCGATCTCTATCTACAAATCAATGACCTGCAATCCGCCGAAAAAATCGCAGACTCACTCCTTGCGGAAAAGATTTCTCATGATGATGCAAAAAATTTCATCGCGGCGACATACATTCGTGCAGGAAGATACACCCTGGCAATGCAACAAATAGATGAAATATTGCTGAAGAATCCCAACAATGAAAGCGCTAAGTTTAACAAGGCAATTGCATTCAAGGCGCAAGGCCGCTTGAGCGAAGCCAAGCAGTTGCTGAATGACATTCTTAGTAAGAACGAAAATCATACTCCCTCACTTCTGCTAATGGCGCGCATCCATCTACAAGAGCAAAACCAGGAAGAAGCGATCGCTTGGGCCAACAGAGTCCTGGTTCTGCAAAGCAACCATATGGGCGCATTGGAACTTAAACTTACGGCAAATCTTCAGCAGCAAAACTGGCAGGAGGCCCTCAATACGACCAACCAGCTAATCAAATTCGACCGCCTAAATGAATACTACTTAGTTGAAAAAATTCAACTTTTGACGCGATTGCAGCGTTACCCGGATACGGTTGTGTATTTGAATATACTTTCGAGCCTTTGGAGCGAAGACGCCAAAAAACTTGGCAAATTAGCTGAACTTTATCTAAATGCGGAATTGACTAAAGACGCCGTAGAGATACTCGAAAACGCGATATCGATAGACGAAAAAATTGCAGACAACCACTACCAACTAGCCCGCCTGCATCATATATCCGGGAACCTGGCTCAGGCCAGCAGCACCATCAACTCAATCGCCAAGACATTTGGTGAAACTTACCAACTGGCCTTACTTAAAGGTGATCTCGCCATGTCTTCCGGACAGTTTGCCGAGGCAAGAAAACACTACCTTAAGTCATTACATTTAGAGCCGGGCAACCAACCCGCTATCATTAGCCTGTACCAGCTTTCCTTACGGGGAGTAGAAGCTAAAGAGTTTGCCAAATTAATGGAGAAACAACTTGATACCAATGCTAACTCGGCATGGATGCGTAGAATTCTGGCAGACAGCTACCTGAATCAAGAGGAATGGGACAAAGCTCAGCTCCACTACGAGGAGCTTCTTAAGTTACCCCAATTGAATACAGATGTTGGCATTTTAAACAACCTTGCAAACATCTATGCACGTTATGACTTGCAGAAAGCTCTTGAAACAGCAAGGCTCGGAGAGAAGGAAAATACAAAAAGCCCTGCCCTGCTGGACACTATAGGTTGGATATTGGCCCAACAGAAGAAATATGAGGAAGCCTTGCCTTATCTGAGAGAGGCATTTTCCATGGATGCCGGTAGTGGGGAAATTCGTTATCACCTTGGATATACGTTGTTCCACTTGAACCGAAAAGTCGAGGCAAAATCTGAACTCAAAGCAGCCTTGGAACTGGCAAACTTCTCAAGCTTGGAAGACGCTCAGAAGCTTTACGATTCAATGTAACCCTAGTTTTATTGAACCTCGGTCGCAACGTTCCAATGTTTGGAAGGAGTAATCGTATCTGTTGGCGTCGTCTCGACTGTGAATTTCATTGTCAATAGTTTTCCAGCCGGCACCTAACAGAGGGAATTGTGCATCCCCCTCGACTTCAATGTCCACTTCCGTGAGATAAATCCGGTCTACTATTGGCAACGCCCGGCGGTACAGTTCCTCCCCGCCGATTACCATTACTTCCAACCCTTCTAGGGAAGCCAACCCAACCGCTTCTTCTAATGAATGCGCGACTTCTACACCTTTAGCCCGCCACTCAGGATTGCGAGTAACCACAATATTCATTCGCCCCGGTAACGGCTTCCCTATAGACTCAAACGTCTTCCGCCCCATAATAATCGGCTTACCCATTGTCACTTTCTTAAAGTGCTTAAGATCACTGGGCAAGTGCCAAGGCAACTTGTTATCCTTACCTATCACGCCATTCCTGGCGCGCGCGACTATGATGGAAATTCTAGGTTTTTCGGCCATTTCAATTAGACGGCAACGGGTGCCTTGATGTGTGGTTGGGGGTGGTAGTCCAATATCTCAAAGTCTTCATATCGATAGTCAAACAGACTATCGGGGCGACGTGATATCTGCAATTTAGGCAGTTCGCCCGGGGTACGTTCAAGCTGCAGTTCAGCCTGTTCCAAGTGATTGAGGTATAGGTGGCAGTCACCTCCCGTCCAGATGAAATCCCCAACTTCCAAATCGCATTGCTGGGCAACCATATGCGTTAGCAAAGAGTAGCTGGCAATATTGAAGGGTACGCCCAGAAAAATATCGGCGCTACGTTGATAGAGCTGGCATGAAAGCTGCCCTTCTGCAACGTAGAACTGGAACATGGCATGACAGGGAGGCAGCGCCATTTGCTCGACAAATCCAGGATTGTAGGCCACCACCATGTGTCTCCTCGAATCCGGATTTTGCTTGATTTGTTCCAAGACATTACCGATTTGGTCCACATGACGACCATCCGGAGTGGGCCAACTACGCCATTGGTACCCATATACCGGCCCAAGATCACCCTGTGCATCGGCCCATTCATCCCAGATGCTGACACCGTTGTCCTTCAGGTACTTAATATTGGTGTCGCCGTTCAGGAACCAAAGCAACTCGTAAACGATTGAGCGAGTATGCAGTTTTTTCGTGGTGAGAAGTGGAAAACCCTGCTGCAGATTAAAGCGCATTTGATAACCGAATACGCTTAGCGTGCCAGTGCCCGTTCGGTCAGATTTCTTGTTCCCATGCTCTTTCACATGGCGCATCATCTGCAAATACTGCTGCATGCAATTACCTTTTCCTGGATTTCTTCCTGCGGGTTTTACCGGTTGGATTTGACTGTGCCGTTTGTTTGGTTTCAAGATCAGCCGTACCGGGCATGGGAATTGAGTACCGCTTGTAACCCATGCCGATTAATACGAGTCCGGCTAAGATCATCGGCAGCGAAAGAACTTGCCCCATGGTCAGCCAGTCCCAGGCAATATAACCAATATGGGCATCGGGTTCACGAACAAATTCCACCAAAAACCGGAAACCGCCATAGCAGGCCAAAAACAAACCCGACACGGCCATCATCGGGCGAGGCTTGCGACTAAACCACCAGAGAATCAGGAATAACGCAAGCCCTTCCAAAGCGAACTGATAGAGTTGCGACGGGTGCCTGTGGTCAGTCCAACCAATTATTGTACGCACACCGTCTACATTTCTGTAAACCGGAAATTGAATTCCAATAGCCAAATCCGTCGTCCGGCCATAAAGCTCGGCACCGATAAAATTTCCTATTCTTCCAGCACCCAAGCCTATGGGCACCAGAGGGGCTACAAAATCCGACAGTTGAAAAAAGCGAAGACCGTGATTTCTGGCGAACAATAGCATAGTAACGATGACACCAATTAATCCCCCGTGGAAAGCCATACCCCCATCCCATACTGCAAAAAGCCACAACGGGTTATCAAGAAACTTATCGAAGTTATAAAAGATCACATAACCGAACCGGCCTCCCAGTACTACTCCAAGCGCACCCCAGAAGATCAAGTCTCCGACCTGCTCCTCTTTTAAAGGCGAGTACGGTTGCCGGGCACGTACCCTCCCGAGCCACCAGGCGGCAGCAAAACCGATAAGGTACATCAAACCATACCAGTGCACTTTCACTGGTCCCAAGGCAATTGCCACCGGATCAATTGCCGGGTAATCAAACCATCGCTCTGTCACATTGCCTCCACTGCTTGCCAAATAAACCGCGTACCGACCATAAATAGTAGTACCGAGAACAGCCTTTTTAGTGCTGTTGCCGGCAGGTTATGCGCTAGAATCGCCCCGAGTCTGGCACAGGGTACGCTGGTAACCACTATCCCCAAAAAAGCCGGCAGAAATATGAATCCCAAGCTCCATTCGGGTACTGCCTCGGCATTCATTCCTTCGTTAATATTGACTAAGGCGCCCATTATTGCGATGGGTAAGCCGCATGCGGCAGATGTACCCACGGCCTGCTGCATATTTACATTGTTCCAGGTTAGATAGGGCACAGTCAGCGAGCCGCCGCCGATGCCGAAAATGGCGGAAGCCCAACCGATTCCTCCACCCACGCCAACCAATACTCCGCTGTCCGGCAACTGGCGAGTCGGTTTAGGCTTGAGCGCTAATGCCATCTGAATACCGATGACTATCGCAAATATGCCGATTACCAAGCGCAGCATCATGCCGGGCATCATGCCTGCCGTAAATGCGCCAAGTACCGAACCAACAGCCAACCCCAGCGCCAAGGGTTTGAACAAATGCCATTGAACCGCTTGTTTTCGATGGTGCGCCCGTATCGAGGACAGCGATGTAAAGACTATCGTCGCCAATGAAGTGCCGACCGCCATATGGGTTGCAACTTCAGTGGATATGCCTTGATAATCGAAACTGAACACCAAGGCGGGAACGATCACCAAGCCTCCGCCGATGCCAAACAGGCCCGCCAGTACACCGGCAATCGCACCTAGCAGCATATAGGCGAAAAAAATCAATGTCGCAACCCTTTAAAAAATCAGGGCGTATGATACACAAAAACCCTCACGAATAAATGTCAACCTTTATACTCTGCACAGGAAAATCTCTTGGGTTTCCGCGTCATTACCTTCTAGGCTCTATTGACATTCGGTTGGAGCCTCTGTTGAGGCTAAATGTCAGCAAAGCCTAGTCTTTAAACTTTATTGGAGCGTTGAAATGTGCCTAATATTCGTTCGGTACAGGCAGCATGAAAAATACCCTCTCATCTTGGCAGCCAATCGTGACGAGTTTTTTGCCCGCCCTAGTGCTGCGCTGCACCAATGGGCCGATAACAATAATATCCATGCCGGTCGAGACCTGGAACAAGGAGGCACATGGCTAGGCGTGTCCCGGCTAAACTCGTTAGCCGCAGTCACCAATTTTCGAGATGGAAAAAATCCTGACAAACAAAAACGTTCGCGTGGCGAAATTTGCCGAAAGCTGTTGGAAAGCGAAAATCCTCAGGACTTGATTGCCAATAACCTCAAAACTTCCAGGGCTGAATTCAACGGCTACAATGCACTGTCTTTCGATGGCGCTGTACTCACCTATTTCAGCAATCGCTTTAACGAATTTCATCGTACGTTAGCGCCTGGCGTTTATGGACTCAGCAATGCTCTGCTTGATGTGCCTTGGCCGAAAGTTGCCTCCGGCAAAGAGGCCTTTAAGCAGGCAACCGGTAGCCAATTGGATGAAGATGCCTGTTGGAAAGTATTGGCAAATGATGAAATCGCTCCGGAATCCCTGCTACCGGATACCGGCATTCCTAAGGAGTGGGAACGTTTACTATCCGCGCGATTTATCCGCTCGCCGGCATACGGCACCCGATCCAGTACAATCGTACTCTGGGGCCTAAAAGAAGTAATTATTAAAGAAAAAACCTTTGACCCGGAGCACCAGACAGATTATCGGGAAGCGGTAATCAAGTTAGAGAAGCCAGGTTAGCTATTGCTATTCGAGTCCGAATCTCGGGCTTCCCGGCGGCGGCGCAACTCTCGGTTCTGACACTGTATCACGTGCTGAATCAGCAACTCCTGATGATCTTCCTTAATATCCGTGAAGTCGGCTCGAATGAGCACATTATGCGGCGCCTCTTGGTCGTGGTCCGTCTCTATAGCAATCACAGTGCCAATAATGGAGAGTAATTGACTGTCCGGTTGAACCCGCAAATGCAACAATACCCGAGAAGCCAAGGGGATTGATTCGGCTGCAAAAAAGGCAATCCCACAGGCGCTAATATTCACGGCTTGCTCGCGTGGGGCTTGATCGATCTCCAGGGATGCCTGCGCTTCGCTTGCCGCCAGCAAATTGACTTTTTCGTTGAGCAAATCAAAAAGCTCCGCGACTTCGGGAAAACTTCGTTGAACCCGTTCTTGGATAGCCTGAATACGTTTTTCCAAAGCCGCCTGCCGGCCGGACCAGACTTGCTCAAGGCGCAGTTTATCATCTATGTCTTCATTCGGGGCGAGAATTCGGTAGGCTAGCTCAATGGAATCCTGCACCCGAAAATAGCGCCGCCGTTCGACAGTTCCCGACATTAGGCACTCATCCTAAAAGATCTCATCAGGCGACAATCCCCCCCAATCATCCAACTGTTCGGAAGGAATGACATTCGGCGCTTGTTCCCGCGCCTCTTTCAGTTCTTCCTTCGTTTTATTGTCCAGCGGCTGCTGCAAGATAATTTCTACCCGCCGGTTGCGGGCGCGGTTTTCCGGGGTGTCATTCGGCACCAACGGTTTAGTATCGGCATAGCCGGCAATCAGAAAACGCGATTGCGGGACCTCGCCGGAATCAAACAGGGCATGAGCCACTTCCAGAGCACGCGCTGCGGAGAGATCCCAGTTTGATCGGAACCTTGCCGTTTTGATCGGTATGCTGTCGCTATGCCCTTCAACGGTAATGGTCCCTTCCAGCTCTTTTAGTATCTCCACCAACTTGTCTATCACATCGAAAAAAGCCGGTTCCAAGTCCGCCGAGCCAGATTGAAACGAACCCTTTTCCTGCACCCGAATGACAATGCGGCGGCCTCTGGTCTCTACTTCCACCTGATTATTCCGAACCTCCTCCTGCAATGCAGAAGCAGCGGTTATGGCATCGTTTTCGGTTTCCTCCACCAGCATCTTGATCTTTTCAATGATGATATCTTCTATTTGCGAGCTTTCACGGGTGGGACATTGCTCTTCGAGCGCTTCCTCGACCTGCCGTTGGCAGTCGCGTTCCAGCTGCGGCTCGTCGGGAGAAGTCTGCTGCATCACAGTCTGCAGGGGAGTTGGCGTCGGTTTGCCGGGACTGAATTCCTGGGCGATTACGCTGGTTCCCTTGGGGATGGAATCGATATTGATGATATTTTGCACGCCAAAGGCTTCACGCATTGAGCCCGCCAAGCGTTTGAATTTCAATACATCCATTTCCGAAAAGGACAGCAACAGCACAAAAAAGCACATCAGCAACGACATCAGGTCGGCAAAAGTCGCCATCCAGCCCGGTATCCCTGGCGGGCATTCACACTTTTCCTCTTCTTCGTCACTCATCCGCGTACCTTACTCTCCGCCATCCTCGGCAGAGGCACGTTTGCCTTCGGGCAGGTAGGTTCTTAGCATGCTTTCGATCACCCTGGGGTTTTGCCCGGCCTGAATCGCCAGCAGTGCATCTATAATCATGGACTTGATCAGGTTTTCTTCGGCGGCGCGGAGTTTACATTTATCGGAAAACGGAATGGCCACCATATTTCCCAGCATTGCGCCGTAGAGCGTCGTCAACAACGCAACGGCCATTGCCGGACCAATGGACTTCGGATCATCCATGTTGGACAGCATTGCAACCAATCCGATCAGGGTGCCTATCATCCCCATTGCCGGTGCAACATCTCCCATCGCCGCAAACACAGAAGCGCCGGTTGAATGGCGCTCTACCGCCATGTTTCGATCCTTGGTCATCAGCGTCTTCACGACATCGCCATCGTGGCCATCAATCAACAGTTGAATGCCCTTTGCCAAAAACTGATTGGGGATTTCCTTACCTTCGAGTGACAGCAATCCTCCCTTTCGAGCGGCGTCAGCAAGTTCGACAACCAGTTCGATAATATCCTCAGGCTTATCAATCTTAAACATAAAAGCCTTGGCGACCACTTTCCCCGCGCCAAGAAACTGGCCGAGGGAATACTTCATCATCACGACAAAGACGGTGCCTACGATTACGATCAGGAGGGAAGGCACATTGATGAACATGCCTAAGGAGCCGCCCAAAATCATTGCCATGGCAACGATTGCAAAGCCACCAATCATACCTACGAGCGTTGCTAGATCCACAAGCTTTCCCTTTAAAGCTGAAACGGTGCCGGAAAGAAACCAATTTCAGACTGGTCAAACGAATATTGATTGCAATTTAATTTACAAGAAAAACCCGATCCCTGTTTTAACCAATTGAAAATGTATGATTTTTATCCAACACCTTGGGATTCTTTGAATTTTTAAGCAAGTATAGACTCAGATAATAAAGAATGCAGGCCAACAAACCTTTTTACTTGTGCCGACTACTATGTCTATCGGATTGACCTGCAATAACATTAATTGTAGGGTAGCCAAGCCTCTACAAATGCAAAGTTTTACCTTCATGAAAGAAGAATCCGAAAGCCCAGATTTTGAATATGCACTGTCCCGGTTGGAAACACTCGTAAAACAACTGGAACAAGGTGATTTAAAGCTGGAAGAAGCGCTGACCACCTTCGAAGAAGGGGTAAAACTCACCAAATTCTGTCAACAGGCACTTAAGACAGCCGAGCAAAAAGTCAATACGTTAGTAGAAGAACAGGGAAAGGTGAGTAGCGAGCCATTTGCTAAAGATGCAATCGAATAACCTGAACCTGGAGGCTTTTTTCCAGCACTACAGAATCCTCATCGACCGCCGCCTGGCCCAGGCAATTCGCCCTTCGGCCATCGCCCCGTCTCTACACGAAGCCATGCGCTATTCCCTGCTAAACGGCGGTAAACGTATTCGTCCACTATTGATGCTGGCAACCGTCGAAGCGACTGACGGCAAACCGGAACTCGCTTTGGATGCCGCCGCCGCCGTGGAATTAATACATTGCTACTCACTGATTCATGACGATTTACCGGCCATGGACGACGATGACTTGCGGCGCGGAAAACCCACCTGCCACATTCAGTTCGATGAAGCGACGGCCATCCTGGCGGGCGATGCGCTGCAAACGAAAGGCTTTGAACTGCTGGCCAATGCGGAACAGTTTTCAGAAACCACCCGCTTACGCTTGATTCAGTGCCTGACCCAAGCCAGCGGACCACTCGGGATGGTTGGAGGTCAAGCCGTCGACCTTTCTGCCGTCGGCAAACGTTTGGATTTACTTGCGCTGCAACAAATGCACAAGATGAAAACCGGAGCGCTTCTGGAAGCCTGCGTATTAATGGGCGCCTATTGCAATCAATTATCGAACGGACAGACAGTTGATACCCTGCGCCGCTTCGCCGCAGATATAGGACTGGCATTTCAGATTAAAGACGATATCCTGGATGTGGAAGTCGACACGGCAACCTTGGGCAAGACCGGCGGCAAAGATGCCGCCAACCAAAAACCGACCTATACCAGTTTATTGGGTCTTCATGCGGCCAAAGTAAAAGCCGATGAACTGCGTATCAATGCCATTGACGCGTTAAAATCCATTGGGCTGGAGCACTCCCGCCTGGCGGAAATTGCCCATTACGTAGTAGATCGAAATCGCTAACCTGGCCGAATGTACCGCAAAATCTGGGAAAATATGGCATTTGTGGCTAAGTTCGTGTGCTTGGCGAAAACTTGCCTTATAATGTTGCAGCAATTTGACTGACTGAAACCAGCACTCGTATCCGCTCTGCTGGACTGCTACTCGACAAGGCTAACACCGGCTATGCTGAAACCCCACGTTTTCCACGAGATTCCAAGCTCCCGACCCAACACTCCTCTGTTAGACAGAATTGAATACCCGATGCATTTGCGGTCACTGGAAAACGCTGAATTACTACAGTTAGCCCATGAATTACGTGCCTTTTTATTGTATAGCGTCGGTCAAACCGGTGGCCATTTCGGCGCCGGGTTAGGCGTGGTGGAGCTGACGATCGCCCTCCATCACGTTTTTAATACGCCGAATGACCGCTTGGTTTGGGATGTCGGGCATCAAGCCTATCCACACAAAATTCTTACCGGACGCCGCGAACAAATATTCACCATTCGGCAAAAACATGGCTTGGCGGCATTTCCCCACCGGGAAGAAAGCCCTTACGATACCTTTGGCGTCGGGCATTCCAGCACCAGCATAAGCGCCGCCCTGGGGATGGCGATCGCCTCCCGTTTGCAAGGTATCGAACGCAAGTCCATTGCCGTGATAGGCGATGGCGCAATGACTGCCGGAATGGCATTCGAAGCCCTGAATCATGCAGTGGATACCAAGGCCGACCTGCTGGTCATCCTCAACGATAATGATATGTCCATATCACAAAATGTCGGCGGCCTCTCTAATTACTTTGCCCGGATTCTGGCAAGCAAGACCTATAACAGTATGCGCGACAGCAGCAAGCGGGTACTGCAGGGTGCGCCTGGGCTCATGAACTTTGCGCGAAAAACGGAAGAGCATGTAAAAGGCATGATGGTGCCGGGAACCCTGTTCGAAGAATTGGGCTTCAACTATATCGGCCCGGTGGATGGTCACGATTTACCCTTGCTTGTGGAGACGCTGGAAAACATCCGCGACCTGGATGGTCCGCAATTTCTTCATGTCGTCACTCAGAAAGGCAAAGGATTCGCGCCGGCGGAATCCGATCCGATCGGCTATCACGCCATTAATAAAATCGAACCCTCGCCTAAACTCCAGGAAGCGAAACCGAAGCCCAAGCAACCGAAATACTCCAATGTTTTCGGCAGTTGGCTCTACGACATGGCGGCCCACGACGAACGCCTGGTCGGCATCACCCCGGCCATGCGGGAAGGCTCGGACCTGATCAAATTTTCCGAGAGTTTCCCGGACCGCTATTTCGACGTCGCCATCGCCGAGCAGCATGCCGTCACTCTCGCAGCAGGACTGGCTTGTGATGGCGCGAAACCGGTGGTGGCAATTTATTCGACCTTTCTGCAGCGCGCCTATGATCAATTAATTCACGACGTAGCACTGCAAAACCTGGATGTCTTGTTTGCAATTGATCGTGCCGGTTTGGTGGGCGAGGATGGCCCGACCCACAACGGTAGCTTCGACTTGAGTTATCTGCGCTGTATTCCCGGTATGGTGATTATGGCGCCGGCAGACGAAAACGAAACCCGCAAACTGCTCTCGACCGGTTATTTGCATGAAGGACCCGCCGCCGTTCGATACCCTCGTGGAAACGGTCCGGGCATTGCGATCGAGCAATCCTTGGAGCCCGTCAGCATCGGCAAGGCGCGACTGTTAAAAAGAGGAAAAACTGTCGCTTTGCTTGCCTTCGGCAGTCTACTCAAGAGCGCGGAAAAAATTGCGGAAGAAAAAGGCTATACCCTGGTCGACATGCGCTTTATCAAGCCGCTTGATGAAAATCTCATCTGCGCCTTAGCGGCAGAGCATGAACTACTGGTGACTCTGGAAGAAAACAGCGTATGTGGCGGAGCCGGCTCTGCCGTACTGGAATATCTGAACAACATGCTGATCAGTACGCCCTGTTTGATAATCGGTATTCCCGACCAGTTTGTCGAACATGGCAAACCCGTTGAACAATGGCAGGAAACCGGCTTGGATAAAACAGGCGTTATCGAGAAAATCAACCAACGGCTCGCCCTGCTCAACCGGGATAAACCTATTACCGGAACTCACGGTTCCCACTAGGCCACAAATTGCCCCTTTTGCCTCTGGTTGCTACTGCCAGAATGCAAAAACCCGCTTCAAAAGCAACCACTTAACCAAATACAGCGCATCAAAAAGTGCGCTGGCGTGAGCTTTGCATCAGCCATTCCTGATCTATACTTTAGAGTAAACGCTTCCGCCGACCGGGCGGAACATTCACAAGCGACATCATTCAGACCGCGAGGCCGCTTCAGTCGATGAGTAATGGAAAGAATAATCAGCAGTCGAAGCAAGATGGACTAACTCCGCAACGCATGCAGCCAGGCAAGTTTCACAAATACAAGGCGGAAAAGGGCGAAGACTATAAGATTTTAAAGCGAAAAGGCGACGATTTTGAACTGGCCGATAGTGTTGTGGCGGTCAGAAAACAGGATGATTTACATCTCTATCTGCCCGACGATACCAAAGTAGTCCTCGAAGACTTTTATCAAGTTTGCCAGGGCGAAGATCCCTGCACCGTGACCCTGACCAGCGACGAACCCGGCGGCTATGTCATGACCGCTGATAACGCCGGTAAATGGACCGGCGATGCATCTTACGAGGTGGTCTACAGCTACGGAGACCTGGACACTCTCAATCTCCCGTCGCACATACGTTCAGAAGCGGAATCCGGCCTCGGTTATTCCGCTATCTTTGGCGGAATCGCCGCCGGAGCGCTATTGGGCGGACTGGCTTCCGGGTCGTCTTCCGGATCAGGTGGCGGCAACAACACCGACCCGGATCCGGAACCAACCCCCGGCGGTACCGAAAACAGCGTGATTATCAAAGTCGTCGGTGGGCCGATTATTGCCGGCAACGGCCTCCAGGCAAGGATTCTGGACGCTTCAGGAAATCCGATCGACGGGACATTCACCCTGCTCGGAGATACCGGCGAGGCGACAGTTGCCGTCAGCGATTATACCGGCGTCATCATTGTCCGGATAAGCGACGCCAATAGCGGTGCCGATTACCTGGACGAAGCCACGAATGCCAATAAGGACTTAACCACGGATTTGTATGCCATAGCTGAAATCAGCGGCACAGGGAATACCGTTAATCTCAATGTAAATCCTCTGACGACAGTCGCCTACCAACTGGCGGTGGCGGATAACGGCGATGCATTACAAGCGGCGCAAGTCGCCAGTCTGAACTCAGCTGTGGCCGCTTTGTTCGGCCTGGACACCCTGCACGGTATCGATATCGTGACACTTTTCGATGACTATGATCCGGACAATTTCGATGGGGTCAATCAGCAGGAAAGGTATGGAGAGGTACTGGCCATCCTATCGGGAATGGATGCTGAAAACCAAGGCGACACTGCAGCCACTATCAGCACGCTGGTCGCGGGAATTAGTATTTCCCCCGATACCGGCACAGCAAGTTTCAACGAAACGACCCAACAGGCCATCAACCAGGGCGCTTACCGGGCCGACCAGGCCACGGGCCAGAATACGCTTTCCACGGTAGCGGAAAACACGGTACCCACCATCGTGGACATTAGCCTTGACGCAGGCACAGGCGCCATAGGCAACTACCTCAATACCGGGGATTCGATCAACATTACGGTAACGACCAGCGAAGAGGTCCTGATTGACGGTATCCCCGGTATCGAACTGCAAATCGGGGACGACTTGGTCAGCGCCGCCTACTTAAGCGGTAACGGCAGCAATCGGCTAACTTTCGTATATACCGTTACTGATACGGATACGGACAGCAATGGCATTTCCCTGCCGGCTGGAGAAATTCTTCTGGGGGAATCCGCCTCGATCGTTGCGCTTAGTGACGACACGCCGTTGGTCACCGACTTTACCGCCATTCCTGACGACGCCTCATTACTGGTGGACACGACTTTGCCGAATGTCACAATCACCGATGAAGTGTTCGGCAGCACCAACGAGCGCTTGACCTTCTTCCTGTCCTTCAACGAAGCCGTTTTCGGCTTGGATGCCGAAGATATAGCGGTTTCCGGGGGCACGGCGGAAAACTTTACCCAAGTTTCCGACAGGGTATTCAGCATCGAAGTCGATCCCGATGCCAATAGCGACGAGAGCATCACCGTCGATATTCCCGCCGGTGTGGCACTGGATGCAGCAGGCAATACCAATACCGAAGCCGCGCAGAATGTTCAGCCGGTCGATACTATCGCCCCGGTTTTAACCATCACCGAGTCGCCGAATGCGCAACCCAATGGCGACAAGACCTTTTTCTTTATTTTTAGCGAGGCGGTAAGCGGTTTTACCGCCGACGACATTAACGTCTCCGGAGGGACAGGAAGCAATTTTGCCGCGGAATCGGATCTCATATATACCTTGCTGGTGAGCCCGGACAACGACGCCACCACCAACATCAGTCTCGAGGTCGCCGCAAATGCCGCCGAAGATGCCGTCGGCAACGGCAATATTGCCGCCAGTGAAACCGATCAAACCGGCGACGGCGAGTCCCCGGTCATTGTTATCACCGATGACGAAGACGGCGTCGCCAGCGGTCCGGTAAATTTCTTTTTTATTTTCAGCAATTCGGTCAGCGACTTCGTGGCCGGTGATATCACCGTTTCCGGCGGCACCAAAGGTGCTTTTACGGCAATTACCGACTCCTTTTATTCGCTGGTTGTCACTCCGGATGCCGACAGCACTACTGACATAACAGTGGATGTAGCCGCCAATGTGGCGGTAACCAGCGAAGGAGTCGGCAACATAGCAGCCGAACAGAATGTCCAACCTGTGGATACCGAAGCGCCGGCCATCACGATAAGCAACATTGATATCAGTGCGGACACCGGAACATCGGCTAGCGATTTCGTCACCAATACCAGTAACCAGACAATTACCGCAAGCCTGAGCGCGGCACTGGGCGAGAATGATATTTTGCTCGGCTCGCTGGATGCAGGCGTCAGCTTTATCGATATCACGGGTCAAGCCAGTAACACTGCTATTTCCTGGTCCGGATTGGCGTTAGCCGGTTCCAGCAGTATCCAGTTCAAGGTTCAGGACGCCGCCGGCAACGATGGAGCAGTAGCCAGCCAGTCGTATACTATCGATGCGGTCCCGCCTTCAACACCTTCGGTCAATATCGGCACCTCCGGCACCTTGACACCCTCGGTGACCGGGGCCGCTATTCTTGGCGACGGCGAAACGCTGAGCATTGAAGTCAACGGTGCGACCTACAGCGGCATTTCGCTCAGCACCAACAGTACCTATATTCTAAATTTAGGCTCGGCAACACCCACCAGCGGCACGCTCGGGACCTTTGTCGACGGCAGTAGTTATGAAGTAATTGCCACCGTCACCGATACTGCGGGCAACACCAGTGTTGACGGTAGCTCGCTTGAGCTGTCCATTGATACGACGGTACCCACCACGCCGACCGTCGACAGCTTTACGTCCACCTCCCTGACCCCGACACTCACGGGCACCGCCGTGGTTGGCAGCGATGAGAGCCTGACGATTAACATTAACGGTGCGACCTATGTCAACGTACCTGTCGGCTCCGGCAATGCCTGGTCCCTGGACCTGGCCACCGCAACGCCGGACATCGGGTTGTTGGGGGCGCTGGCCGACGGCAGAAGCTACAATGTTACCGCCACGGTCACGGATTCGGCCGGCAATAGCAGCAGCGACATATCCCTAGATGAAATCATCATCGATATTGCCGCTCCCACCACGCCGACGGTGGATACGCTGACCACAAGCAGTTTGACACCTACTATCTCGGGGACCGCTTTTCTGGATTCCGCCGAAGTGCTTTCGGTGATCGTCAATGGCGCAACCTATTCACCGGTAATCCCGAATGGCGCAGGATTCTGGACCATAAATCTTGGCACGGCTACTCCCGCAGAGGGCGCATTGGGGACATTAACCGACGGCACCTATAACATCACGGCGACCATCGTTGACTCCGCCGACCGCGTCGTCAGCGATGTAACGCTGAATGAGTTAACCATCGACACAACGCCACCGATCCCGAATTTAACCAGCATTACCGACAATGTCGGCAGCATAACCGGAGTCCTTAGTTCCGGAGACCGTACTGACGACACCAGCCTGATTTTAGCCGGCACAAACGAAGCGGGCTCCACGGTTTTCGTCTATAACAATACGACATTACTCGGCCAGGCGTCTGTGTCCGGCACTAATTGGAGCTATACGGCAGCAGTTACCAACGGAACAACCTACAACTTTAATGTGCGGGAGACCGATGCCGTTGGGAATGCCAGCACGCCGACTTCCAACGTCACCATTACTTCAGATACGGTTGCACCGACCGCTGATCTCTCCACCATCACCGACGATTTCGGTACGATTACCGGTGCCCTGAGCCCTGGCGATACCACCGATGACACCTCCTTGGTCCTCAGTGGAACCAACGAAGAAGGGTCCAGCGTATTTGTTTACGATTTAACGACTCTTCTCGGACCGGCCACGGTGACGGGAACCACCTGGACCTACACCGCCAACGTGGCCAACGGCACGACTTACCGGTTCAATGTGCGGGAAACAGACATCGCGGGTAATGCCAGCGCTGCGACCGGCAACTTTATCCTGGTGGTCGATAATGTCGCGTCCACGGCCAATTTAACTTCCGCCACCGATGACGTCGGCAGCGTTACCGGCAACCTGACATCCGGAGACACCACCGACGATACCAATCTTCTGCTTTCCGGAACCAATGGCACCAGCTCTACAGTCAATGTCTATAACGGCACGACGCTTTTGGGCGCGGCGACGGTGGTGGGGAGTAACTGGACATACACCGCCGCGGTTGCCGACGGCGTCACCTATCAATTCAATGTTATCGAAACCGACCTCGCCGGTAACGTCAGCAGCCCTTCCGCTAATTTTACCGTGATCGGCGATACCACCGCACCAACTGCCAACCTTGCGAATATTGCTGACGATGTAGGCACCGTCACCGGCAGTCTGACTTCGGGTGATACGACGGACGACCCCAATGTGGTGTTAAGCGGTACCAACGAATCCAACTCGACAGTTGCCGTCTACAACGGGACCACCCTCCTGGGAGGAGCAACGGTTACCGGCGGCACCTGGAGCTATACCGCCGCCATCGCAGACGGGACCACCTACCAGTTCAACGTGGTTGAAACTGATCCGGCAGGCAATGCCAGCAGTCCCACCAGCAACTTTACGGTCATCGGCGATACCAGCGCACCCATCGGGGTAATCAGCAGCGCCACCGATGACGTCGGCACAGTCACGGGTTCGCTCAGTTCGGGAGACACCACCGACGACACCAGTTTGGTTCTGAACGGCACTGCGGAAGCCGGCTCGACGGTCAACGTCTACAACGGGGCGGCGCTATTGGGCGCAGCCACCGTGATAGGCACGTCCTGGACCTATACCGCGACGATCGTTGATGGCGTGACCTACCAGTTTAATGTTATAGAGACCGATGCCGCCGGCAACACCGGAAGCGCCTCAAGCAACTTCACCATCATAGGCGACACCACCGCGCCCACCGCAAACTTTACCGCCGCCACCGATGATGTCGGCGCGATTACCGGCACCCTGACTTCCGGCGATGTTACGGACGATACCAGCCTGCTGTTAAGCGGGTCCAACGAAGCAGGTTCCACGGTGGCAATTTATGACGGAACCACTTTACTGGGAGCGGCAACCGTGTTGGGGACTTCCTGGAGCTACACGGCGACCGTCAATGACGGTACTACTTACCAGTTTAATGTGATCGAAACCGACGCGGCTGGAAATGCAAGCGCCGCCACCAGTAACTTTACCGTGATAGGCGATACCACCGCGCCGACCCTGGAATCCTCCACGCCGGCCGACGACGCTACCGGCGTAGCGCTTGACAGCAATTTTGTGCTGGATTTCGACGAGAACATTCAACTGGGCACCGGCAACATCGTCATCACCAATGGCTCGGATACCGTTACTATCGATGTCACGGCACCTGCCGGACAACTTTCGATCACCAACGATATGTTGACGATTAACCCGACGGCAGACCTGACAGACGGCCTAAGCACCTACCACTTCATCATCAACAATACAGCTATTTTGGACGAGGCCGGAAACAACTATGCCGGTATCGCGACCAACACAGTGCTGAACTTTGACACTGCAGCGGACCCGACCGTCGTGGTATTCGATTTGACGAACGGATACTCTTCCGACCACAGCAGCCAGACATTCTCTGCAGCGGTCGCTTACGACATCTACATCATAGCCGACAGCGCAGCAGCGAGCCCCGGCTTGAATGTCGGGGAAACCTGGACCGGAGGCGGCAATTTGGGCGCGGACGATCAGATTATTTTGGTAGGCACCGGCGCTCCCATCAGCAATGTCAATGCTGTCGCGACCACTGCCAACCGGATCACCTGGAGCAACACAACCGGCGCCGTGGCACAGTTGCAGCAAGGAGGCGTTTTTCAACGTTTATTACCCGTGACGCTAACCTACACGGACACCTTGTGGACCACCGGCAACTGGGCGTCCAATCCCAACAACGGGGCAACGCTGGGGCAGGTGTACTTTACCACCCTGCCGGCAACCGTGACCAATCCGCCTTCATCCTAGAAAAGACTATGCGCTCAAAACGGTATCTATTAGCCTGGTTTATGTATCAACGGTTGAGGCATATGCGACCATGGTTGCCATAGAAATATTGCGCCAGTTAAGCGCTAATCTGCAGTTCGACCTTTTGGTCCAGCATGCCGAAGCAGCATGGCAGGACACCCAGGAACCTGCATGTTTGTTACATCTGGCGCTCGGGCTGAGTCAGACAGGTTATAGTCAGCAGGCCGGAGAAGCTTACAGGCAGGCGTGCGAGACGAGGGACAGTTGGGACTTGGCAACCCAAGTGGATGAACTAGCGGCGCTAATCGGCCTGCAGCAGCAGGATAAAGCGCTGGTTTTGGCGGAGCGGCTCATCGCGAAAACCCATGACCACTATCGGCTATACAGCCTCTATGGCTTGCTTTTGCTCGAACTCGGCGCAAGAGCAAAAGCGCTCGAGCAGTTTCAACGTGCTTCCGAAACCTCGCCGGCAGACATTATCAGCAACGCAACCTTTGCCAGCCTGCTGATAGAAGATGGACATTTCGAACGCGCTGAACCGTTAATCCGCCGTCTGAAAGACGAAATTCAGCAACAGGCAGGCAGCCAGCCTGAAAATGTCCGCCGGATTCAGCGTTTATCCCTGGCTAAAATACAAATCCAATTCTGGGCCGCCAGCAATCAGTTCGCCGCCGCAGAGGAATGGCTGTCCAGCCAATGCCGGTCCGCTGACGACGACGCACACAACACAACCTGTATTGAATTACTCTGCCACTATGCCAGGCAGTTGGCGCAGCATGAACACCACGAACAGGCCGAAGAACTGTTGCGCAGATTCAGCCCTGTGTTCTCGCAATCGCCTGCCCTTCACCTATTGCTTGCCGAATTGCTACAGCTGCAAGGCAGGTATGCGCAGGCCGCCAATGTACTGCGCAAATGCTTGGCTCTGCATACCGGACAAAAGAATCCCGGCATCGGCGTCCTGGAACTCTGGATCCAATTGACTCTACTGAGTCTGCAACGGTTTGACGGCCAGGCACGATATGCGGCACAACAGGCACAAGCGCTTTGTGAAGAACTGCTTAAACACCAATTGGCACCTGACCAAGACGCTTTGATCCAAGCGAAAACGCTCCATGTACAAGCAATGGTAAAAAGCCAGGAACAGATGTTCGACCAGTCTGAACGGCTTTTTAAATCTGCGCTACAACAAAAGCAGGACTTCACTCCGGCCCTCCAGGGACTGGGCCAGCAGTATATGCAACAGGGAAAAATTCAAGCGGCCGTGGGGTGTTTTGAACAGATTAAAACCCAGGATGCGGTTAAGGCGACCGCCGCCCTTATTAACGCCAGGCAGTATCCGACCGATGATTTATCCCTGGCCCAACTGGACCGGGCAGCGCAGGAACCCAGTTTGGAAGGCAAAGTCAAAGCCGCATTGTTATTTCAGCTAGCTCATGCCTGGGAACACCGGGGCGACTTCCATAGGGCATTCGGCTATGCCAGGCAAGCCAATGCAGCAAGCAGAAAGTTCATTTCGTACAACGCGCAACAACACCGCAATACCTGCGCCCGAATCCGTATGCGGTTCTGCAAAGCGCTGTTCGAACACCGGCCCGAACATGGGTTAGACACCTCCTTGCCGGTTTACATAGTCGGTATGCCCCGTTCCGGCACGACCCTGGTAGAGCAAATTCTGGCGGGACATAGTCAGGTGTTCGGCGCCGGCGAACTTGGAATCGTCCCTCAGGTTAAACAAGGATTGCAACGCTGGGAACGCCATGTCGGGAGTGGCCGAGACTACCCCGATTGCATGGATGACCTTGGCGCCGGGGTTTCTCAGGGAATAGCGCGCAAGATGCTGGAAGAGTTAACCGAGTTCGCCCCGGATGCCCGCTATGTGATAGATAAATTGCCGCATAATTTTGAAAACATCGGCCTGATCAAATTCCTGTTTCCTAAAGCAAAAATTATTTCCGTCCGCCGGGACCCCCGGGACATCGCCATCTCCAATTATTTTACCGATTTCCATGCCAAACACGGCGGTATGGGCTATGCCTATGATCTCGAGCATATCGGCGAGCAGCTAGCGGACCACAATTTATTAATGCACCATTGGCGCCAGCTTTTCCCGGAAGATATCTTGGAAGTGCATTATGAGGATGTCGTGGACAATCTTGAAGCATCCACGCGGCGCATGCTGGCTTTTTTAGACTTACGGTGGGAACCGCAAACGACCGCCTTCGACTCCCTGCAACGTCCGATAAAAACCGCCAGCGTCTGGCAGGTCAGACAGCCTGTTTACAAGTCCTCGAAAGCGAAGTGGCGTCGCTATGCAGAGGAACTGGAGCCGCTGATTCGGGGTGCCAACAAAAAAATTCAAGCAGATTCCATGGAAGATATGATCACCCTGCCAGAACCCGGACTGTTCACCCAAGGAGTAGAACTGTTCAGACAGGCGCGGCTCGACGCTGCGGAACTCAGTTTAAAGAAAATGCTCCACCATGTCCCCGGCCACGGGGGGGCAAACTACATGGTGGGACTGATCTATCTGCGCAAAAACCATCCGGAAGAAGGCATAGCGTTACTGGAAAAGGCGGTGAAAACCTGTCCGTGGCAACAAGAATGGCAGGACAATCTGCAGAAAGCCTATCGGCTCTATGGCCAACCATCTGAAAATGAAAGCCAAAAGCCTCCCGCCGTAGCGGAAATTCCTGGTGATCGGCCACTGGCAATCGACAATCTAGACACTGCTGCTCCACCGGCAGCGGGTGCTGTTTCTGACGGATTCCTCCATGAAATTTAGGAAGCTAGGCCAAAATGCCAAACCACTCATTGCGGCACTTTGGCTCATATTGCCGGTACCTCATATTACCGCCGGATTCGACCAAGAGTCTGCCGCAGGCTTGCAGGCGGCGCTACAGGCAACGAACGCCTACCACCCCGCCTTGGCGGCCAAACGCGCGGAACTGGCTGCTGCGGGATTCACCGTGGAATCGTTTGAAGCCCAACGCTACCCTTCGCTTAGCCTACAGGGCAGCCAACAGGATGACGGGGATCGTCAGGCGTTATTGAGTATTTCCCAGCCGCTATGGGCATTCGGTAAGATCGATACCCCGATACGCCGTTCCGAAGCGGAGAAGGCTGCGGAATATACTGACTTCAGCCGCCGGCAGCGCACGCTGGCAATCGATACCGCCCTGGCTTACACCCGGATCAAGGGCTTCGACCAGCGCCTTGGTATTGCTCGGCTGGCCGTGCAGGAGCTGCAAACCCTATACGACCAAATAGGACGCCGGCAACAGGGGAAACTGGCGACGAAAGCAGATGTGATGCTGGCGTCCGCACGACTCCTGCAATCCCAGGCACAAGTCAATGAGCTATTTAACGAACGGGGAATTGCCGAAAACCGGTTGCGCAATCTCACCCAAATAGAGGTCGACACGGCGCCCCTGGTGGAGAAGGTTCATCTGGCGTTGCCACCGGCTGGAGATGTAGTTCCGACAGCTTTGCGGCAAAGTCTGGAAATCCTCTTTCAGCAACATCAGGTCACCATTGCGCAGTTGCGTGTACAGGAAGAGCAGTCGCAGATCTATCCAACCCTATCCCTGGTGGCGCAAAGGCAATGGTCGCACAACTCCGATGCAGAAGACGAAAATCGGCTGCTCCTCACCCTGGAAGGCAGTTTCGACGGCATGGGATTAATCAACCGGAGGCTGGTGCATAGTGCCGAAGCGCAAGTGACAGCTGCGCTACAGCAACTTGCGGCAGTGCGCAACAATGTTCGGGAGCGGATCGCGCGTTTGAGCCAAACCCGGGATCTGCAATCAGCTCTTGCCATTGCTCTGGAGCAATCGGTTGCCGCATTACAGGAGACACTGTATTCCTATCAGCGGCAGTACCAAGCAGGCCGTCGCAGCTGGCTGGAGTTATTGAACATGCAAAGAGAAGTGACACAACAAAGGCTGCTAGCTGCAGACGCTTCGAACCTGAGCTTGCAAGCTACTCTGCAATTAGCGATTCTGACAGGAAATATGGATCGTCTTTTGGGAATTCAGGCGCATGACTAACGGCTTGGACAACACGGATATTATTAAACTCGAACAGCAGGCGAAAAAAACGCCCCTGCCGCTAACCCTGCTACACCAGTTGCTGGAGTGCAAGAAAATTCCGTTTGAAACCGGCGCCTTGCAGCGGGCAGCGCAACAACTTCATCACACGGCAGAAGCACGCAGCCCTTTGAGTCAGCTAAGAGAGATCTTTAAGAGCCTGGCGATCCGTCGTGTCCAGTCCGCCCAATGCAGATGGCTGCAGTTTGACCAGCGACGGCTTCCGGCCTTGGTGTTTCATCAAGACCAATGGCAATTAGCCGAGTCCGCCGACCCGGGACGGCTTCGATTGACCGCGACTAACGGCGGTATACGAGACTTGTCCAGCGCAGAGTTGGCTGATGCTTTGGTTCTGTCAGTGCAGGTATTGGCGGCAGATAATCCGTCCGAAAGTACCGGTTTTCGGGACAATCCCGCTGCCAGGCTGCTGCTGAAAGAACTCTTTAAATCCAAGCGCTGGCTGGGCGAGATCCTGCTTGCAACGGTCATTGTCAATCTGCTGGCAGTGTCTACATCGGTTTTCGCGATGCAGGTCTACGACCGGGTGGTACCGACCCTGGCCTATGCCACGCTCTGGACGCTGGTGGCCGGCATGGCCATCATCATCAGTTTCGATTGGCTGCTCAAGCGTATTCGGGCGCGCATTTTAGACAGCGTCGCCTGCGCGGTCGACCGGCAGGCCACCCAGCAGGTTTTCGATCATATCCTTAAATTACGTCTGGACCGGGGTCCTGCTCGATTGGGAACCTTGGCCGCTCAGGTAAACGGCCTTGAAAATGCCCGGCAATTCTTTTCATCCGGGGTCATTTTCATTATTGCAGATATGCCGTTTGCCCTGATGTTCATCGCATTTATCGCGCTAATTGGCGGCAGCGTGGCTTGGGTATACCTGTTGCTGCTTCCGGTGGCCCTGATACTCGGTGTGGTTGCCCAGATGCGCCTACGTCATTTGCTAAAAAACCAACTGCAACGCAGCAACGAGCGCCAGGGGCTGTTGGTGGATACCATTCGAGGCGCCGAGTCGATACGGGCAAACAGCGCCGGCTGGCGGTTTGCTGAAGAGTGGAAGTCGATCAATGCGACAATCAGCGCACATGCCATTCAGCAAAAGGCGATCACCGGCAGCGCAGCCGTTACCACCGGCGCACTGTCCTCCGTCGCCTATGTCAGCGCCCTGGTCGTCGGAGTCAATCAGATCTCTGCGGGAAATCTCACCATGGGTGGTTTGATCGCCTGCAGCATTCTCGGTGGCAGGGTAATTCAGCCGGTGGCCCGGGCGGTGCAGTTTCTATCGCAATGGGAAACCGTTTCCCAGGCATTGCAAATGGTCAGCCAGATTCTCCAGCAGCCGACAGAGCGGTCCGACAATCAAACCAATCTCATGCCGGACCGGCAACCTTCGCAAATGCGTTTGGAGCAGGTTAGATTCAGTTATCTACACAGTCCCGTTCAGCAATTGCAAATCGACAACTTAACTATCCAGGCGGGCGAACGCATCATGCTGATCGGCGGCGTCGGCTCGGGCAAATCCACCTTATTGAAAACCCTCGCAGGTCTGTATAAACCCACCGGTGGGCGGGTATGGCTGGGCGACGCCGATTTATGGACCTTGGAACCCAGTTATCTTTACAACCAGATCGGCTATCTACCGCAGACGGTGCATCTATTCAAGGGCACTCTACGATCCAATTTACTATTGTCCGGCGCCGTCAGCGATGACCGTCTGCTGCAAGTCTGCCGCGATCTCGGCATCGATAGTCTGGCCGCCGCCAGTTCCCAGGGGTTGGAATTACCCATAAGCGAAGGAGGGGAAGGGCTTTCCGGCGGCCAACGGCAACTGCTGGCAGTAGCGCGTTTACTGCTGAGCCAACCCTGCATCTGGCTGTTTGACGAACCGACCGCCGCCTTGGACAATGCCACTGAGCAACAGGTTCTGCAAGCCATTGAACGTAATCTGCGGCCCCAGGATATCCTCCTCATCGCCACTCACCGGCCCTGGGTGGTCGGTAAATTCACCACCCGCACGCTACTCATGCGGCAAGGAACTATTGTGGAAGACGGATCAACCCAGCAAGTATTGGCGGGGTTGAACTCACAGCGGCAACAACAGTTGAGCAATAAAAACCTGCGTAGCGGTAACCGGGGCCCTTTCAATGTCATCTGAACATTATTACGCAGGGTCCACGAGTATTTCCTCAGCAGCGCTAAGACTCCAGAGTTATCATCAAAGGCGGTTTTCACCGCTACTGCTGGCGCTCAGTTTGGCCTTGCTGGGTTTTGTGCTGTGGGCCGCAACCTTTCGCATCGACGAAGTCGCCAGGGCCGGTGGAGAGGTCATCGCCAGCAGCCGGGTGCAGTTGGTGCAAGCGGTGGACGGCGGTGTGTTGGCCGCGCTTCATGTAGAGGAAGGTGATCCGGTCAGTTCCGGCCAGATTCTGGCGGAGCTGGATAAATCCCGCATAGCCGCTGCCGTCGGGGAGATAGAAGCGCGTTTGAGTGCGCTTAAAATCCGTGCCACCCGCCTACGCGCGGAAGTGACCGGGGCCGACGTATTGCACTTCCCCGACGAATTACTGGTTTACCTGGACCTGGTCGATGTCGAACGGGCGTTATTCCGACAACGCCGCACCGGACTTAGAGCCGAAATCGGTACTTTACAAACCGCCGTCAGCCTAGCCAGAGAAGAAGTGGATCTGGTCAAGCAACTGGCGAAGTCCGGCGATGTCAATAGATTGGAAGAACTTCGTGCCGCCAAGGCGCTGAACGATGCAGAATCACGCCTGGTAAACCGGCGTAATCAGTTTTTGGAAGAATCCAATGCCGAGCTGACGAAAGTCGAAGACCAAATTGCCCAGAATGAACAGGTGCTGATGCAACGCCACCAACAGTTGACGGATGCCACGATTATTGCCCCGCTCACCGGTATCATCAAGAATATCCGGGTCACGACTGTTGGCGGAGTGCTGCACGCCGGCGAGGAATTGCTGGAAATCGTACCCACGGAAGATAAACTGATATTGGAGGCCAAAGTCAGCCCGGCGGATATTGCCCGTGTCCAGCAAGGCTTAGTGGCCACCGTGCGCTTCGATCCTTTCGACTACACCATTTGGGGGAGTGTCGAAGCAGAGGTGGTGTATGTCAGTGCGGACACCTTGAAGGAGCAGACCAACCGGGGAGAAGAAATCTTTTACCGGGTGCGGCTTGCGCCAAAATCCAGTCCCGTGACTACCACCACCGGAAAGGAACTCAACATTCTGCCGGGAATGACGGCCCAAGTAGATATACGTACTGGGGATCGCACCTTGTTGAATTTTTTGTTAAAACCACTTAGGAAAACCTTGGCCGAATCATTGGGAGAGCGCTAGTCCTGAGTACATCAATTGTTCGAATTGCGAAGCGACATAGTCGGTGGATTACCATTTTGCTGCCTGTTCGCTATGGCTGCCTCGTACTCCTCTGTCTTGCCCTTAATAGTTGTGCCGATCAGGCGGCAGCCGGGTATTTCAGTGAACGCCTCGAACGCCCCGAAGGCGGAACTGTCGGCATTTACGGTTTTCGTTTTGATGACCGTAAACTCACTATCCGGATCATGGATGAAGGCGGCTTGGCTGCCCAAAACCACGGCTCCCTAGCCTCGGCTGTTCAGAAAGCCGAAGCGGTTGCCGGTAGTAACGGCGGCTTTTTTACCCCGGAAGGGCAGTCACTGGGGCTAGTTATCGCCGATGGCAGCACCTTCGGCCGAATCGGCGCCGGGTATCTGAATACCGGCATGATCGTCCGTACCGGCGAACACTTATATCTCTGGCGCAAGGAAGAATATAAGCAAAAACTGCCGAAAGCTTCGCAACTGCTGCAGGCCGGGCCTTTCCTGCTCGACAAGGGTAAACCGGTCAAGGGTTTGTCCGACAAGAAGCCTCGCAAGCGGACCATTATCGGTCACGACATGAAACATCTGTGGTGGATTGCAGTGACCGATCCCATTAGCTTGCACGACCTTGCAATAGTGCTCGCCGAATCCGATGAGGTCGGTCGGGTCCGGATAAAGCGGGTATTAAATCTGGACGGCGGCAGCTCGTCTGCGCTCTGGGTGAAAAGCGAAGGTATGATAGAAAATCATTTTGGCAATATCAGGAACTACCTTATGATCGTGCCGAAAGAATCCAATCAGGAGTGAAAAGTGTACAGAATCTGGTTTGTTATTATTAGTTTATTTTTCACCGGCCAGGCGATTGCGGACGGTACGAACTATTCTCAACTACTCAATGAAGGCGGCATATTATTGGATGTTCGCACTCAGCAAGAATTTGAGCAGGGACATTGGCCCAATGCGGTTCTTCTGCCCTACGATCAACTTCCTCAACACAACCATCTACTCCCGGAAAACATGGATACGCCCATCCTGCTTTATTGCCGGAGCGGCAGACGCTCGGGAATCGCCTCCTCGGAACTGAAAGCCATGGGATATAACAACGTCCACAACCTTGGCGGGCTGAAGGACCTGCCGCCATTACTCAGCCACGCGTCCCGATAGTTTCAGCCGATGCAATTTGCGGACATTACTCCATGCCCAAGCGCTTAGCCACTCTGTTTTGCATGCTGCTGGCCGGCGCATGCCTGCCACCGGCAGTCGCCGATTCGTCTAAATACATCGCCCATGACGCCGACATCATCGCCTTCCGTAATATTCAACTGGTGGACGGCACCGGCAGCAAAGCCAAGCCACGGCAAACCGTGATTATTCGAGACGGCAGAATTTCCGCCATAGGACCCGCCGGGAAAACCGTTATTCCGCAACAGGCGGAAGTGATAGACGGAACAGGCAAAACCCTACTGCCAGGTTTTGTAATGATGCATGAACACCTGTTTTATCCCACCGGGTTAGGCAATTACACTGAAATGCTGCACAGCTTCCCCCGTTTATATCTGGCGGGCGGCACAACCACGATGCGCACGGCCGGTACAATGGCGCCGTATGCCGACCTGAACGTTCGCCGGGCGATTGAGGAGGACAGCATTATCGGCCCGGACATGGATGTTACCGCGCCCTACCTGAACGGCCCCGGCTTGGGGATTTACAAAGTTAAATCATTAAACGGGCCCGCCGATACGGAGCGGATGGTGCGCTACTGGATCGGCGAAGGCGTCAGCTCTTACAAGACCTATATGCATATTCGCCAGGATGAACTGGCCCAGGTGATAGCTATCGCCCATCAACACCGGCAGCGGGTCACCGGGCACTTATGCTCCGTCACTTACCGGGAAGCCACCCTCCTCGGCATCGATAATCTCGAGCACGGCTTTGCGGTTGCAACAGATTTTGTCGAAGACAAACAAAGGGATGTCTGCCCGCCCTTTAGTGCGGTATTGGCGTCGCTGGCAAATATCGATCTTCAAAGTCCTAAAGTTAACTCTTTGATTTCATTGTTAGTAGAAAACGACGTGGCTTTAACCTCCACCCTAACCATCTTTGAGACCTTTGTCCCGAACCAGCCAAAAGCCTACCCGGAAGCGCTTGCGGTACTCATACCGCAATTGCGGAAACAGTACGAAGACCGCTGGCAATCGATAAACGACAACCCAGACGATACCTGGACACGATTCTTCAGCAACATAACGGCCATGGAACGAATGTTCGTCGCGGCAGGCGGCAAGCTGTTGGTCGGTACCGATCCTACCGGCTATGGCGGCGTCATTCCCGGATTTTCCAGTAAGCGCGCCATAGAATTATTGGTGGCTGCCGGTTTTTCTTTTGAGCAGGCGATCAAAATCGCCAGTTTAAATGGCGCAAAGTTTCTCGGCAAAGATTCCGGAATCGGCACCATCACACTGGGTAAGCGCGCCGATTTGGTATTGGTGGATGGAGATCCAGTCACCGATACCGCGGTTATTCGCAAAATTCCAGCGGTATTTAAAAAGGGTGTTGGATATGACACGCAGGCGATAATCGCCGAGATGGACGCGACTGTAGGATTGCATTAAAGAATACGTCAACAATATTTACAATTAAGCGATTGCTAATTTTTACCCGATCTCCTTTAGCCAACTGATTTTATTAGCACAAATTTTAATCAATTTAATATGGTACATTTTGTGCTCAATAAAGGCGGATACACCACTTTTTGGTAAAAACAATAAAATCAGTTTTAGGAGGAGCGTGTAATGAGGCGAATCTTTGCTGACATCTTCAGGGCCACTGCGTCCTTAATGCTAGCTGTATCCCTTAGCAATCAAGCTTACGCTAACGTTCTAGAGCTGCAACCGCAGCTTCAACTGAATCCGTTTCCCGGAATAGTCCTTTATGAACAGCCTTTAATAACACCTCCGTTACCGGGGAATCAGATTGCGCCTCCCCAGGTCCTACCCTACTTGTATCTTCCACCTATAAACTTTCCATTACCGCCGGATCCTTCGCTTAATCAATTACCTTGGGCCGGAATCTTTGATCCGTTCGATCCACTCAATTTAAGCGACCCCCTGTTTGCCTTCAATCTCCAAGTTCAGATGCCAACCCCAAATGAGTTTGTATTGTCGGATGGCTCAGAATCATTGTTTTTTGATGGTTTGCAAGTTGATCCGGGTATCACCTGTCTGCAACAGGAGGGATGCGGGCCGATTACATTTATACTCCCACACCTGATTGAACCCTCAGGCCAACTGTCGGTAAATGCCGGATTGAACCTGACAGATATATTCTTCTACGATGCGGGCACCAACCTTCCGACTAACCAAATTTCCGTAGAGATTGGTTTTTTTGACCCTAACCCTCAGCTATTTTTCGATCCGAACATTGAACCTCTTTTTGGCGGAAGGGCATTCGACCCACTAAACCCGTTTCAGTTTCTCCCTGGCCTGGATCCTTTTCTTTTCGATCCCAACCTACCCCCAATAATGGATCCACTGGGAAGTCAGTCGGGTATATTGCCTATTCCTCCGGATCCTACCGGCTTGGAACTCCATACTCAGAGTTTGGTCGTAGCCGGAGTTCGAATCGATGGATTGGAAGCAAACCAAAGGATAGGCATCGGCGAGTCACTTCATCTCACGGTAAATGAGATTCCCGAACCCGCCACTCTCGTCCTGCTTGGCTTGGCGTTGGGCTGGCTTTCAATACGCCGACGCAGGTGTTGCGCCGCGGGTTAGTTCTTTAATCGTCTGAAAAACCAAGTGAAAGGCTTGGCAATTACCGAGCCTTTCTAAATTTCACAAAGCCTCCAGTTCCTGAAGATACGCCTCGGGACTAAAGGGCCTCCCCAGAAAATCTGCGACAAACTCAGCGGCAGGCTTGCTGCCGCCGACGGCCAGTATTTTGTCCCGATATTCTTGAGACACTTGCCGATTTCGCAAGCCTTCTTCTTTGAACCGGGAAAAGAGATCGGTGGCGATTGCCAAAGACCATTGATAGGTATAGTAGTTGGAAGAGTAGCCATACAAATGGCCAAAGTTACTGTAGAAGTGTGAGCCTTCCACGTAGGGGAAAGGGGAATACCGGGTGCTGAGTTGTCGAATCAGTTGTTCCGGCTCGAAACTGTCGGGATCGCGGTTGTAATAGTTCAACGAAATCTGGGCGAAGTAGATTTGGCCGGCTGTGCCGGTGGCCCTGCCAAAGTACCGGGTCCGGTTCATCTTATCCACCAAGGATACCGGTATGGTTTCGCTTTCGGCATTAACGGCAAAGGTTTTTAGTGTTTGATAATCCCAAATCCACTCCTCCAGCATTTGCGAAGGCGCTTCCACGAAGTCGCGCTCCATCCGCATTCCGGCCACCGCGTACCATTGCTGTTCGCCGGAAAATATATTGTGTAACAAGTGGCCGAACTCGTGGAGAAAGGTTTCGACATCTCCGTGGCTCATCAAGCCTTTCGGAAAATTTTGTGCCAGTGCCGAAATTGGAATCTGCTTATCTTTGATCCCTGTGCGTATAGTCCAATGCGCGGCATGCTTGTACTTGTTCTCGCGGGGATGATTATCCATGTAGAAACGGCCAAGCAGTTTGCCGTCTTCCAGAATTTCGTAGGTCTCGACCTCCTCGTGCCAGGTAGCTGTCACCCAGGGTCGGATTTTCACGCCAAACAGATCTTCCGTTAGCTTAAAGATGCCATCCCGCACTTTTTCATACTGAAAATATTGCCGGACCTCCTGGGAATCAAAGGCATATTCCGCTTGGCGAATTCGGTTTTGCAGGTAACGTTTCTGCCATACCTGCACTTCGGTGGCAGCGGGATCAATTTTCTTCAACTCGGCCAACAGGATTTCCGACTCTCGTTTTACCGGACCTTCAAGTGCTGTCGCCACTTTGCCGAGAAAGTCTTTGACTTTGGCTGGAGAGCCGATCATTTTGTCGTTCATCGATAACTCGGCATAAGTGCGAAAGCCTATAAGATTGGCCAGCGCATGACGCTTTTGAATCAAGGCTTTCAGAATTTCCTTGTTTTCCGGGTATCCCCGTGACGAAAAGGCAATATAGAGCGAGCGCCGCAGTTCGTCACTTTCGCTGTAGTTCATCACAGGAAAGTAATCCGGGTAGTCCGTACTGATTTTTATCAGGCCATCTTCATTTACCGGGTGTTTTTCGAGATAGTCTTTCGGCAATCCGCGAAGTTGTTCCGGTTGCGCCATAACATAGCGAACGTCGGTGCGGATATTCTTCAAAAAAGCAATTCCCGTTTCGGTAATCCCTTCTTTCAACTGCCGTATTTTCTCTCGAGTTTCCGCATCTTTATCAACGCCGGAACGGCGGTACTCTTCCAAAGTCTTATCGACAATATAGCGCTCTAATACCGGCAGCTCGGTCTTGTCGATAGCGGCCACTATTTCATAAAACTCCCTGGATAGCTCCACGCCGTCATAAAAGGCTGACACCCGTTGGTTACAATCGGTGGCGGCATCGCGAATCGATTCTTCCGGATGCACGGCGCTTAAGTGCCAAAGATGCCGAACCTTGTTCAACTCGTCTATTATCGAGTCATATCGGCCAAAAACGTTTTGCATGGTCACCGGATCTTGCTGCTTTTCCAGGGCTTCGAACCTGGCATCGGCAACCGCCAGAACATCCGTACAAAGGTCGGCTATTTCTTCGCCGGACAAGTTAGGGTTGAAGCCTTCCACCAGAATTTCCCTATTTGTCGCCTCAGGATTGGAAACAACGGTGGACTGCTGCTGAACCGCTGGTGCATTACATCCCGCCAGGACAAGCGCCAAGATCAAAAAAAGACAGTGCTTCAAGAGGCAGATCTCCAACCCGGTTTAAAAAAAGCTATTGTAATGATTTATCCGATGAATGACAGGCAACGGAACTTTTTCCTTTAGGCTCTAAGAAATCCAGCTCTTTGGACGGGAGCAGATTCGCCACCTTTTGGCTGGATGAGACTAAGACGGCCGTTTAATCTCGATAACGGCGTTGTCCGCTACGGCTGTTGATTTGACATGGCCGGCAATCATTTCACGAATGGCCGGGATCGCCTTTTCCGCAGCTTGACGGCCAATCTCCAGGCACCGGTCATATTGGGTAAAGTCCGCCCAGAATATTTCCTTGGTATCCACTTCAATCACCGCGTCAGCGGAGTGGATAATTCGGTCTTTCAGTTTTAACCGCGAAATATCGGCTGCCCGCATGGCGACTTCATAGGTATTGGCAAGAGGCAATGTCAGTGGATCCGGTTCAACAGCCAAGTCCACAGCAATCACCAAATCTGCGCCTAAAGTGCGGGCATGATCGACGGGCAATGGATTGACCATTCCACCGTCCATTAACAATGCATCCTCCTTCAAGCCCAGCAGTTCGCCGGGCAGCGGCGGGAAAATGCCCGGGATCGCAGTGCTCGCCATAACCGCCTGCACCAAAGGACCCTCGCTAAGTAAGTGTTCCTGCCCGGAACGCAGATCGAAAACCACAATTCCCAGCTTTAACAGGGACTCTTCGATGTTGACCGCAGCGATCAGAAATTCGACGTTGCGTTGCAGCATAGGCAGATCAAACAGCGCGGATTTGGCAAACGAGGCGGTGAACACCGCACCTTTGCCCAGCTTTATTTTCAGTTTGTCATAAATGGTTTGTGCGCCATCTTCATATTGCCGAAAATAGGTTAGCTTCGTGGTGTCGTAGAGGCTGGAATGCAGATAGTTGCGGAACTGGGTAATGCTGGGCTGGAGTTTTGGCCTGAATGCATACATTGACGCGACAACCGCGCCGACACTGGAGCCAGTCAGAATATCGATAGGTATCCCTTCCCTCTCCAGAACTTCCAGCACACCTAAATGGGCAAAACCTTTGGCTCCTCCACTCGCTAATGCCACACCTATTTTCATGATCCTTCTCCGATAGACGTTCTTGCGCAGAGTCTAGCGCAAAAGCCACCGCTGAAACTAGCGGCGTTAACCGCTACTGTATTTGCAGGATGAGGCCTATACTCGTATAGACAACATAACAAAAGTGTCAGAATCGATGTTTAAAAAACTCATCCTCGCCGGAATTGTCGCCGTCCTGGTTTGGGGTCTTTGGATCAGTCCGGATTTCACGGAAATCGCCGCAGGAATCGCAATATTCCTGTTTGGCATGCTGTCCCTGGAAGAAGGATTTCGCGCCTTTACCGGCGGCCTGCTGGAAAAAATACTGAAAAACACCACTGACACGTTGCCTAAAAGCCTGCTGTTTGGCATTGTCTCAACAACCTTAATGCAATCCAGCTCTCTGGTATCGGTGATCACCATTTCGTTTCTCAGCGCCGGATTGCTTGGATTAGCTGCCGGCGTCGGCATCATCTTCGGAGCCAATCTAGGCACTACCACCGGCGCTTGGCTGGTCGCAGGTTTCGGGCTGAAGGTGAAGATTTCGGCCTATGCCATGCCAATGCTGATCTTTGGCGTGTTGTTTATTTTCCAGAAAGGCAAGTATCTCAAAGGCATCGGCTATGTGTTGGCCGGTTTGGGCTTCTTGTTTCTTGGCATTCATCACATGAAGGAAGGCTTTGAGGCCTTCCGCGATACCATTGACTTAACCCAGTTCGGCATGACCGGATTCCCCGGATTAATGCTGTTCGCCGGTATCGGCATCGCCGCCACCGTCATCATGCAGTCCAGCCATGCTACGCTGGTATTGATTATCACAGCGCTTTCCGCCAACCAAATAAGTTACGAAAACGCCCTGGCACTGGCGATTGGCGCAAATGTCGGCACCACCATCACCGCAATTATCGGGTCACTGAGCGCCAATGAGCAGGGAAAACGACTGGCGGCGGCCCATCTGGTATTCAATATGGTTACCGGCCTGTTAGCCGTGGTGCTGATCAAACAGTTTGTGACGGCGGTGGACAACGTCAGCGAATGGGTCGGCATTGCGGCGGATGACTACACACTCAAATTGGCGGTGTTCCATACTCTTTTTAATCTTCTTGGCATTGTCGCGATGCTGCCGTTTACCAAGCTGCTTGTCGCAAACCTTGAGCGGCTGATTAAAGGCAAGGCCAAAGGCGTCTCGGAGCCACTTTATCTCTTCAAGTCTGCCACCGATTTTCCTGATACCGCGGTGGAAGCCGTTCGCCAGGAAACGCTGCATGTGTTTGACAATGCCTTTGACATTATCGCCAAGGGTGTCAGTATCGCCCCGTCCAGGATAAAAGCCGGCGAAGCTATCGAGCAGATTGTCTATGAAAGCAATCGACTGATTGATATCGATATGGAAAGCGAGTACGAGAAAAAGGTGAAGAGCCTGTTCAGCGAAATTGTGCTGTTCATCACACAGGCGCCATTCTCCTGGGAAGCCAACCAATCGGGCCGCCTGCATTGGATGCGCGATGCCAATCAAAAACTGATTGAGGCGATAAAGGACACCAAGCACTTACGGACGAATCTGAGCAAATTTATCAGCTCACCAAATGCCCAGGAACGCCAACTATATAACTCAATGCGCATTCAGATTGTCACTATCCTGCGGGAACTGCATGAAGCCAGGGACGTGGAAACAAACGGTTCCGCCTTGTTGAGCCTGGATGCCCTGAAACTGCTGGTTCTGGATAATGAAAGTGAGCGCCAGGCTGAAATCACCAACTATCTGAAAAAAGGCAAGCTAACTTCAGTAGCGGCAACTTCAATTCTCAACGATAATGGCTACACTCTGGATATCAGCAAAAGCCTGATTGGCTTTGCGGAAACCATGTTTGTCAGTCGCGACCAGGATGTAACCGCGATAGAGAGAGAAATCGCGCTTATTCCCGACGAAATTGAAGAAATACGTGAAAAGTAGCTCATATGCGAAAGTCCATCGCCGATAAAGTCAAAGACCTGTTTGGCAGCGGTTTCAAAAAAAGAGTCAAAAAAGCCGAGTCGTTAAAAGCGCTGCAAAAAGAGCTTGAACATAAAAGAAGCGTTATCCATAAAAAAATGAAAAGTACGAAGTCCGCAAGCGAAAAGAAACTCCTGGATAAAAAGCTCAAAGTTCTGGAAGAACAGTTAAAAAAAATAGTGAAGAGAAGGTAACTCCGGAATCCGTTAGGGGTGAATAAAAATCTCTTTGACTAAGCAAACTTGCGTTGGATTGGTTTTGACAGTTCCATTTGGTGTTAGATTCTCAAAAATTTCTAACCATTCATGTTGAGGAAAAAAATGGCTATTCAAGAAATCGGAATTATAGGTGCAGGACAAATGGGCAATGGCATTGCACAGGTCATCGCCAAAGCCGGGCTCAAGGTGGTTCTGCAAGATATCAATGAAGATATGTTAGCTAAGGCGAAAGAAGAAATAGAAAACCGGCTTCATCGGTTAGTCGAAAAGGGAAAAATGGACGAAGATACTTTTCATAGAGATATGCAACATATCACTATGACAACGGACATTGGCGCCTTTGAAGATACGGATTTGATAATCGAAGCAGTGCCGGAAAAGATCGAGCTTAAAGAAAAGATCTTTAAAGGCATACTTCCGGTCATAAAGCCGGAGACTATTCTTTCATCCAACACCTCATCCATTTCGATTACAAAACTGGCGTCATTTACTGACCGACCTGAAATGTTTATCGGAATGCACTTCATGAATCCGCCCCCCGTTATGAAGTTGGTCGAGATCATTCGGGGCTTGGCCACCTCCGACGAGACCTACCAACGGATCCATGATATTTCCATTAAAATTGGTAAAACCCCTTGTGTAGTGAAGGATTTTCCGGGCTACGTCACTAATCGTATCCTACTCCCCATGATCAACGAGGCAGTGTTTACTTTACAAGGTGGAATCGGCACGGTGGAGTCTATTGATGCCTGTATGAAGCTAGGTACCAACCAACCCATGGGACCATTGGAACTTGCCGATCTCATCGGACTCGATACCTGTTTGTCTATCATGCAAGTGTTGCATAAGGAACTGGGTGAAGGTAAATATCGGCCTTGTCCGCTCCTGGTTAAATATGTTGAGGCTGGCTGGTTAGGCAAGAAAACCGGTAAGGGTTTTTATGACTACAGTGGAGAAATTCCACATCCAACGATTAGGGTATAGGACAGATTCAGCCTAACCGCATTCATTAGAAATTAAGAAGTTCTCAAAAAAAAGCCGGACTCGCCGGCTTTTTTAACTGCACCTTTGAAGCTTAGTCGACGCCCACAACAAATGTAACGCTCGTTGTTCCTGATCCACCAATATTCAGTGTTGCCATATTTCGAGCACCCTGTATCTGATAGTCACCCGCCGTTCCCGTCACTTGGCGGAAACAATCCAGGACCTGGCGGGTGCCCGTTGCTCCTACCGGGTGACCAGCCCCAATCAAACCGCCGCTGGCATTGATTGGACATTTTCCATCAAGGGCAATGACGCCTTCTTCAATGGCTTTCCAGCTCTCGCCGGGCTTGGTAAGTCCAAAGTGATCTATAGCCATATACTCGGAAGTCGTAAAACAATCGTGGGTTTCAATACCATCAATGGAGCCTGCATCAGCCATTCCTGCCCGCTTAAACGCATCCGTGACCGTTGAACGAACATGAGGCAATATAAATTCGTGATTTTTACTTTCTTCGAACTTATCGGTTAACAGCAATGGTGATGTGTGGTGCCCCCATCCCTTGATGTAAGGAATATCAGAAAGCTGTTTATTATTCCGTTTTGCCCATTCTGTCGCATACTTTTCCGACGCCAACAACAGCACGGCAGCACCATCGGTCACCTGGGAACAGTCTGAAATCCGCACGATTCCACCAACTGCGGCATTGTTATCGTCCTGCATGCAGGCATGTTGCTTGTTCATAAACCATGTGCGTGTTTGCGCATTAGGGTTCAACCGGGCATTGCCATAATTGATGTTGGATATTTCGGCTAAATGTTCGTATTTAAGACCATAGCGCTTATCATATTCGTCCCCGAGCTTGCCAAACAGTTTTGGAAAGGGAAACTCCACGCCTTCCGCCTCGAGTTCGTACCAGGCGGCGGTTCCCAAATAATCCCCGCCTTCTTTCGGCCCTACCGTTTTCATCTGCTCGACACCCAACACACAAGCCACATCATATCGGCCAGCCTCTATTTCGGCACTGGCTGCCAGGATAGCAATACTCCCGGAAGCGCAGGCTGCTTCATGCCGCGAAGTCGGCAGCCCACGAAAAGCCGGGTTGATATGAGTAAAAAAAGCGCCCAAATGGCCTTGGTTGCAGTAGAGTTCCGCAGCGAAATTGCCGACATGGGCAACATCGATTTCTTCAGGGTCAATCTTTACTTCCTTCATCATGCCATCGACCGCTTCCTGATACATCGCCATCAGATGCTTGTTTTCCTTGCTCCAATTCCTGACGAAATCGGTCTGGTAGCCACCCAATATATATGTTTTTACCTGATTCATATTAACCTCCCAAAATTTGCTTATAGACCTGGATTATCTGGCAACAAAGAACTTGCCGATATTTATCGGCTCATTAAAAAACGGCTTGTCAGGTTCGGCATTCTGCAATAACAGCGGAATTTCAATACCACAACGATCAAGCATTCGGCAGGTGTTTTCGAGTCCGATGAGGTCAACCAATACACTCGGTGGCGCCCAGTTGAATCCCATTCCCATAATCATGTCGATACCGGTGATGGTTTCGGTTATGTCTCCGGCGCGATTAAAACTGTAGGCGATATATCCACCAATGACCTTTTGGGCAATAAGCGCTTCTTCTCCCTCTGCGGCGGCAAAAGTCTGCATCGCTTCACAATAACGGCCGATTCTATGTAACTGCCGGATTTTTTCCCGAAAAATCAGTTGCGGAAGTTTTACTTCAGACACCGGGCGGTATTCACCCGAGCCGATATCCAGGTAAAAAGGAACTCGGTCAATACGTTTAAAGAAACCTCCACCGGTTTTTCTGCCCAACGCGCCCTTCTCAATAAGCTGTCGCATATAAGCCGGCATCCGAAAGGATTCGATAGCCTCGTCAGACCCGGTCTGGACATTGGCCACCACGTTATCGACTATCGCCTGATGGACATCGAATCCAACCAAATCGATGGTTGCCAAAGGAGGCATTGCCCGCCCCGTGTAGGGGCCGACCAGGTAATCCACATACACGGGATTGAATTTCTCCGCGAGTTGCACGGCTTCGTTAAGGACTTTAAAACCGACCCTATTGCCTGCAAACCCGGGCGAATTTGCGGTTTTAACCATCACCCTGTTCTGGTTTCGTGTGCACCACTCATCAAGAAAATCGACCAGTTCAGGATCTGTATATTCGGAAGGAATGAGCTCAGTGCCCACTATCACATTAGGGGGATTGAAGTAATGCAGCCCTAAAAAATTCTTTTTGAACGAGTCACTATGTTTTTCCGCCAACTTGGATATCGAAAGCCCGGAGGAAACAGTGGCAACAATAGAGTCCGGTTTTCTATATTTATCCACCTTGGTAAAGATCTCGTCTTTGATGGCCATGTCTTCCGCGACGGCTTCAAAAATCAGGTCGGCATCCTTAACCGCCGACTCCAGGTCGTCGTCATAGCTGCCTAAGGTGACTTTATTGCCAACGGCTACCGAACGCACTTGTGCCTGGGCGGACTCCAGACCCGCCTGAGCTTTTTCTTTGGTGCGTGCCAGAAAGGTCACTTCACAGTCGGCACGGGCGAAAAGTGCGCCGCTACCATATCCCATAGTACCGTTTGCCCCCAGCAGGGTGATCTTTTTTATTGTTCTTGCCATGGATGCATTCTCCTAGTTGTCAATTGAAACCATTGAGTTGCCTTGAATAACCGGATTACCAATGAATAAAGGTCAGCTTTACTCTCAAACGCATTGTTGATGTAACGAGCAGCGCCTCAAACTTTGGAGTTCCTTAGGTCAGCGGCAGAGGGGCTGACCTGGCCGTCCTGGCAACCACGAGTAATAACTATGATTGGTAGCTTCCACCAATAAACTCATAAGGATCGTAACCCCGCTCGATCTTATCCTTATACTGTGCCTCATCGATGAGTTGCTCCAGCGAACCGACAAGATACTGGAGAAAATCCCGCGTGGAGATAATGCCAATGGGCTTTTCTTCCTCATCGATGATAGGGAGATGCCTGAAGTGGTGTTTCCGCACCAGTTTCACGCACTCAGAAATCCGTGTATCGCTCTTGACAGCAATCGGATTCCTGGTCATGACTTCACCGACCGGAATGGTAACCGGATTGAAGTGTTTCGAAATTACCTTGGTCACAAGATCGCGTTCAGAAAAAATTCCCGCGAGTTTGTCGTCTTTCACAACCAAAACGGCGCCAGCGTTATGCCGCGCCATTTGTTCCGCCACACTTGCGGTGTTTTCGTCCATTGTCGTGATGTGAAGATCCGTCTTCATTATTGATTTAATGACTGCCATATTTGCCTCCAGTCTGAGTTAATTTGTTGTCCTGGTTATTGCGATTGCCAGAGTATCCTGGTTCGAATCCACTATTCTCACGCCCGAGCACTCCGCAGAGAGCTCGGTATGAACCACATTCATGGATAGTCAAAAAAGCCGGATCAAATCGATCCAACAAAGAATGGTGGCTTAGCCAACCAACAAAGATAGCAATGCCTTGCTAAAAGGCATTGGCGGGGAGTCAGGTGAGACCTAAGGGCTCGCCGGTAATACTTGGCAGGTAGTTTTCAGCAATGGCGCTGAGCACTTCGCGCAGGGTCGTCAATGGGCTCAAAGTCCGGTGGAAACTGTCCGACGGGGCTATGTAAATAGCACTTAGAGCGTTAGAAAGGCTAGAAAACAAGGTTTCCATACCAAGCGAAATTTCCGGAAATTTGTTTTGAAATTTCATAATCAGCACCAATGTTCGACCCGATAATAATTTATTATTTTTTGTAAATACGCATATATACTAACGTTCTAAATCAAATCCAGGCAGGTTGTCAAACAAAAAAATGTAACTATGCGAGGAGTTTCGCCACTAACTAACAATAATAGTCATCGGCATAAATTGCGGGAAATTCACTTTATTTCAATATTTGAACGGTGGGAATGAAGTCATAAATAAGGCCTTTTGCCGATTAATTTCAGCATTTTTAAAACTCATTAATCGACAGCAATAGGTCGAAGCCATGGACGCCATTCTCAAAAAAAAACCGCGAACAAATCGCGGTTTTCGATGAGTTAGCAGTCTTTTCTAAAAAACTGCTTTAAAGAGGCATTTCAACAAAAATCAAACGCGCTCCCAAACGGTTGCGATACCTTGACCCAGTCCAACACACATGGTTGAAACGCCCAAAGTAGCGTCTTTTTCCTGCATGATATTCAACAAGGTCGTGGAGATACGCGCACCTGAACAGCCCAGTGGGTGACCTAATGCAATCGCACCGCCTTTCAGGTTGATTTTTTCGTCGACAACGTCCATCAATTTAAGATCCTTGACACAGGGCAATGATTGAGCGGCAAACGCCTCATTCAATTCCCAGAAGTCAATATCTTCGGCTTTCAAACCAGCGCGCTTCAGCGCTTTCTTGGTGGAAGGTACCGGACCATACCCCATAATCGCGGGATCGCATCCGGCCGTCGCCATCGAACGGATTTTCGCCATAGGCGTGACACCCAAGGCTTCCGCGCGTTCAGCGGACATTAGCAGAATAGCCGCTGCACCGTCGGTTAGTTGCGAAGAAGTACCCGCAGTTACGGTACCGTTCTTCGGATCAAACGCCGGACGTAATTGGCCCAAACTTTCAACCGTGGTTTCCGGACGAATCGTCTCGTCGTGCTCGATTAGTGTCGGTACGCCGTTGTCGTCATGCCCCATGATAGGCACGATTTCATTGGCGAACATGCCATCAATCGTTGCTTTGTGCGCCAGACGGTGCGAACGAGCACCAAACTCGTCCTGCTGCTGACGGGTGATACCGTGCATTTTTGCCAGCATCTCGGCGGTCAGCCCCATCATGTTGGATGCTTTCGCGCTATATTTACTGGCAGCAGGGTTATGGTCGAAGCCCTGGGTCATCGGAACGTGGCCCATGTGCTCAACGCCACCCACCACAAACACATCGCCGTTATTGGTCATAATGGCTTGTGCCGCAGTATGAATAGCGGACATCGCAGATCCGCAAAGACGGTTAACTGTTTGCGCAGCAGCCGTGTGAGGGACCTTGGTTAATAGGGAAATCTGCCGGGCAACGTTAAAGCCCTGTTCCAGAGTTTGGTTTACACACCCCCAGATCAGGTCTTCCACTTCCGCAGGATCAACTTTTTCATTGCGCTCGAACAGCGCATCCACCAAATGTGCCGACAACGTTTCGGCGCGTACGTGTTTAAAACATCCCGCCTTCGCACGCCCCATGGGAGATCGTACACAATCGACAACAACAACGTCTCTAGGATTAAGACTCATATCTTTTTCTCCGTCATCTATTCTCGATCAGTGTTCAACCAAAAAACTTCTTGCCGGCTTTCGCCATTTCACGCAAGCCGTCGGTTGGCTGGTACAGAGGACCAAGATCAGCGTACTTGTCAGCCATGGTACAGAATGCTTCCAGGCCTATGGAATCGATGTAACGCAGAGCGCCACCGCGGAATGGCGGGAAGCCAATTCCGAAGATCAAGCCCATATCCGCTTCCGCAGGCGTTTCAACAATACCGTCTTCAATACAACGGACCGTTTCAATACAGAGAGGCACCATCATGCGTTCGATGATTTCCTCATCAGAAAAGTCTCTGCTTTCTTTCTGAATCGGTTTAAGTAGCTCATCGACACTTTCGTCAGGAACTTTCTTCTGCTTACCACGCTTGTCCAGCTTATAACCGTAGAAGCCTTTGTCATTCTTCTGGCCAAAACGTTCGGCCTCGAACATGGCATCAACAGCGGTTTTCTCGTCATACGCCATGCGATCGGGGAAACCTTCCGCCATGACGTCCGCAGCGTGCTTGGCGGTGTCCATGCCGACTACATCAAGTAGGTAAGCAGGACCCATCGGCCAACCGAAGCGTTCCATCAGCTTGTCGATTTGACGGAAGTCCGCACCATCGCGCATTAACAGGTTGAATCCGGCAAAATAGGGCAACAGGATACGGTTTACCAGGAATCCAGGGCAGTCATTGACAACAATCGGCGTCTTGCCCATGGCTTTGGCATAACCGACAGTCGTTGCGATAGCCTTTTCGCTGCTCTTTTCGCCGCGAATGACTTCTACCAACGGCATCATATTCACGGGGTTGAAGAAATGCATACCACAGAAGTTTTCCGGGCGCTTCAAACTCTTCGCCATACTATTTATAGATATGGTTGAAGTATTCGATGCAATGACCGTATCTTCCGAAACCTGGTCTTCCACCTCGCGTAACACAATGTCTTTTACCTTGGCATTTTCGACTACTGCTTCAACGACCAAGTCGACATCTTTGAAGTCACCATAGCTCAAGGTGGGGTTGATCTTGTTGAGAACATCAGCCATTTTATCGGCTTTCATCTTGCCCTTATCAACACGCTTGACGAGCAACTTTTTCGCCTCGGAAAGACCCAGATTGATCCCATCCTGATTGATATCCTTCATAATGATTGGCGTGCCCTTTAGCGCAGACTGGTAGGCAACACCACCACCCATAATGCCAGCACCTAGTACAGCTGCCAGCTCAACTTTATCTGCAGAAGGCTCCAATGCCTTGGCCTTTTTCTTCAGCTCCTGGTCGTTCAGGAACAGGCCAATAAGAGAAGCGGCGACAGAGGTTTGCGCCATCTTGGCAAAACCTTTGGCTTCAACTTCAATAGCCTTGTCACGAGTCATGTTGGCATGCTTTTGCATCACCTTAATGGCTTCGATCGGTGCTGGATAGTTACGGCCAGCCTGCTGCCCCACGAATGCCTTACAGGTTTCGAATGACATCATGCTTTCCATCGGATTCAGCTTCAGCTTGCCTTTCTTCTCTTCGCGGCGAGCGAGATAGTCGAACTTGCCGTCAATGGCCTGCTGCAATACAGACTTAGCAGCATCCATTAATTGATCCGGTTCAACGACCGCGTCAACGCCACCGTCTTTCAGGGCTTGTTCCGGGCGCTTTTCGCCGGCGGCACATATCCACTCAACGGCATTATCCACACCAATCAGACGTGACAGGCGCACTGTCCCGCCGAAGCCTGGGAAAATGCCCAGCTTCACTTCGGGCAAGCCGACTTTGGCCTTTGAGGACATGACTCGATAATCCGTCGCCAGGCATACTTCGAAACCACCGCCGAGGGCGATTCCATTAATGGCTGTGACAGTAGGAACTGGAAGATCTTCCAGGGCCGAGAAGATTTTGTTTGCAGCTAAATTGTTTGCAACGAGTTCTTCTTCCGGACCCGCGAACAGATCTTGGAATTCGGTGATATCCGCACCGACTATGAAAACGTCTTTACCGCTCGTGAGGATCAGCCCTTTCAGGCCGTCATGGTTAGTTAGTTTGTCAACCGCTTGACCGAGCTCTTCCAAGGTCATGCGATTGAATTTATTTACAGATTCGTCTTGCAAATCGAAGGTCAGTACCGCGATACCATCTTCGATCTCCTTCACTGTGATGGCTTTACCTTCGTAAATCATCAAAGGATCTCCAAGCTTTTGTAGCACTGGTTTATTTTTAACCACCGATTCAGGCGAGGACTATATTACGCGTCGTGTTATACAAATACTCTAACACGTCGCCAGTCACTGGCTGGATCAGTAGCGCCGTTCACCTGAGACATGAATTGCACTAAATACTTCTAACAATTCATACGCTCGTTTGAATTGGTGTCGCTAACATGGATAAATTTATCCAATTTGTCAAATGGAAATGCCATTTAACGTTAACGGGCCAAGATGCAACTAGCCCTAGATCAATTTTTTCTCGCAACCACCTCCCCCCTTAGACTATGCGCTAATAGGCGACTTACTATTCTTCAGTTTAACGGCTGTAGACAGGAGCAAAGTTACCATTATTAACTCGATTGGTTTTGACTATTTGGTGCTAATTGCCTATTTTTTTTATACAAATTGCTTTCCGTAGCAAGGCTCAATAACGTACTCAAAGCGCTATTGTCTGACAATAACAATACTGACCAAACGGTCGTCTGGAGTGTAATCACATGTCCCTATCGGAGTTTAAGCAAAAAACCCGGGTAGCAGGCTTGCTTGTTTTTTTACTTATTTCCCCGATGGCTCTCGCCCTGGACCAGAATCAGGCGAAACCCATTTTGGCGGATCTTCACGCACTAATGTCTCATTCTTATCAGACCATCAATGCTTATTATACGTTCAGCATGAGCCCCGGTGACAAAGTATTATATGCCAATGCCCTGACCAAGATTGATGAACTGGACTCAATGATGGCAAACCTTGAAGCAAAAGACGGCGCCGTTGAGGTACAGGGCGAACTGGCAACAATTACCGAATTTAAGCTCAAGTTTGTCGAGTTACTAAAAATTAATATTAACGACGTTATCAATCTTGGCTATCCCGACTTGCGCTTGTCGGCAGATATGGCGCAGCAGAACCTTGAGTTGGTTAACGCCGCTCAAAAAGCATTTGTCCGGGCATTGGACCTCGCGGGGATTCAGCAGAAACCGGAAGTCAAACTGTTGCGTGAGGCGCAGTTGTTACTTGAACGCATGCTGACAAACTACTCAGCGAGAAGCGCTTCGAACGTTTCGCAGATATTTCAGGGTGCGGAAGGCGAGAAAGCGCCTGATGAGTTAGCCGTGGAGTTTGACAAATTATTGGAACGACTGACCAACTCGAAGTTAAATACCGGTGAAAATGCTGACACCATTGATAAGATGTCGACCCAATGGAACTTCATCCGCAATTCTTATATCAATTATGCAGAAGATAATGCTTCTTATGTTGTCAATCTTTACTCGCTGCGCATTTCAGAAGGGCTTTCAAAACTGCTGAAAAAAGAAACTAGCTGAAGTCCTTCACTAATCTCTCCATGAGCGGATCGAGGAATTCTCCCCGATCGCGCTCATACCAAAAGAACCCCACCTCGTTTTTACTCAATCGCAGACCTACGATATCGTCGAGTTCCGGAATAGGTTCCGCCATCGGCGCAGGCGCTTCGCAGCGCTCCCCGGCAGTAAACGCCCACCAGTTCCAACCGCTTTCCGTCGCATATCCAACCAATTTGCTGGTGGCGGGAAAAAGGGTAGCAAACCGATGGAACCGGTCGGTTTTGTAGTAATACATCAATCCGGATTCCATGGCATTTTCGAAAAACCCGCCTGGCAAGCTTAAAAGCGCCTTTGCCTGATCGAAATCCAGCTGTTTAACCCGAAATCCATTTTGATAGGCCTTTTGACGCAGTTGCATGCGACGGCGGTCGGCGGGGCTCGGCAAAATCCAGAAAACCGAACCGACGACAAACGTGATGGCGCAGATAGAGATAAGCCAAGCGGATGACACAACCGGAACCTTTGTTAACCTTAATATTTGCAAGAGCTACTAGCGCAGACAACAGTTTCAGGCATTGATTGACCGAACTAGTAGAACGCGCCAGACTTAGGGTACGTCTTCTTCATAGACGCCTGTCCGACCCGTAAAGGAGAATATACCATGTATCAACATATGATGGTGGCAATTGATCTTACCGATGAAAGTGATCAGGTGTTGGATAAAGCGCTCTCTCTTTACCGTTTGGCGCCAACCAAAATAAGCTTGGTGCACGTTATTGAACCTATCAGCTATGCCTATGGCGGGGATATCCCGCTGGATTTAGGCGATATTCAGCAACAGCTTGAGGAACGCAGCTCTGAGCGGCTGCAAGGCATTATTGCCGAGCAGAACATTGAGAATGCCGAGTACGCAGTTCTTATTGGTCGTGCCGAAAACGAAATCCATCGCTACGCGGAAGACAATAAGGTCGATCTGGTAATTGTAGGAAGTCATGGCCGGCATGGGCTGCAGTTACTATTGGGATCTACGGCTAACGCCATTTTGCACGGAGCGAAATGCGACGTGCTGGCAGTGCGCATGAAAGATCGAAACTAGAAAATTTGCGAATGGCGGCGAATCAAACAGGTTTGAACTCGCCCGCCTCAAAGGTTTTCCGCAGCTTCTGCAGTTGGGTTTCCAACGAAAAGCTGACGCTGGATGCCAGCGAAAAGAAACTCAGCAAGGCTTTTAGGTTTGCATCCGCTTCACAGGCCGAGTGAATACGCTGCCATAATGCCTGATTGACCAATTGTAGCCGCCGGTTCCGTTCGACCAAGTTCTTTAGTTCCCAATCCGGCGGTTCGCCATCGCGCATGACAAAATACTGCTGCATCAAATAGATTGACACCGAACGCAGGATAAATTCTTCGGATGTGGCAAAAGGCATGTGATGAATAGCCATTGGCCGGAGCTCTTTTAATATGGGGCATTCACTTGTCGCCATCACAAGCCCCATTAAAGACCGAAGCCCCTCTTCCAGTCCCGTGCGTTTTTCATAGGTGCGTTCGCTGGCACTGACCACGACATTCACCTTCTGAAACGCCGGTTCGGATTGAAAGGTTTCAACCACGGACTGCATATCAAGCGCTGCGGGACAGTGGCTTACCTTGCTTTCCTGCAGCGGACAGTTGCTGCATTTACAATGACTTAGCTGGGTCCATTCGGCCCGCTCTGCAGGCGCTTCCCTTTCCTCTTCATCGGTGGATACGCAGTGCTCGATCTTACGCCCATTATCAAAGGTAAACTTATAACAAACGCGCATAGTACTCTGGCTTCCTACTCGGAGTCGTCAAGGTCGGGATAGTTAACAAACAGTGTAGCGGATTCTTGGTGGTTCGAAAGCGCAATTAACGTTGGTATTTTACGAGCAAACTACATTTCTTCGAGTTCCAGCCAGCGCTCCATCAAGGTCTCCAACGCCTGCTCTTTCTGCGTAAGGCTGAGCAACTTTTCATTCACCACAGCGTGATCCTGCTCATAAAATCCCGGCCGGTTGGCCTCTTCCTGTAACGCGGCGATTTCAGCTTCCAGCGCATCGACCTGCTGAGGTATCTGTTCCAGTTCGCGTTGCAGCTTGTAGCTGAGTTTCTTCTTTCCCTGATCGTTCCTGGTCTTTTCCGTAGAATCTTTCGGCTTGTTCGACTTTTGCGGCGCAGCGTCTAGCCTGGCACCCGGTTTTTTTGCAGACGCATTGATCGGGGGTTTTCGTTGCACCAACCAATCGGAATAGCCACCGGCATATTCGGTGATCCGCCCATTGCCCTCAAACACCAGGGTGCTGGTCACGACATTGTCCATAAACGACCGGTCGTGGGATACCAGGAGAATCGACCCATCAAACTTCGCCAATAAGTCTTCCAATACATCCAGCGTATCCATATCCAGATCATTGGTCGGCTCGTCCAATACCAATATATTGGCGGGCTGAGTGAACAACTTTGCCAATAGCAGCCGATTTACTTCGCCGCCTGACAACGCTTTCGCGGGTGTGCGCAGTTTCTCGGGTGCAAACAGGAAACTTTGCAAATACCCTGATACATGAATCTCCCTGGTGCCGAACTGAATAAAATCCTTGCCTTTAGCGACGTTGTCCCACACCGTCGCTTCCAAGTCTATTTGGCCGCGCATTTGATCGAAATATGCCACCTGCTGCTTGCTGCCGCGTTTGATCCTACCTTCAGTGGGCTCAAGCAAGCCTAGAATGAGTTTTATAAATGTCGATTTACCGCATCCGTTCGGACCTAACAGCCCGACCCGGTCGCCTCGCAACATGGACCAATCCAGGCCGTTCACAATGTTACCGCCCTCCGGATAAGCAAACTGTACCTGATGGAACTCTGCAATAATCTTCCCGGACAGTTGATCATCGCTGATCCGCAGTTCTACCTGACCGACCTTCTCCCGACGCTGACGGCGTTCATCCCTGAGGGTCTGCAAAGCACGGACACGGCCCTCATTGCGGGTACGACGGGCTTTGATTCCCTGGCGAATCCAAACTTCCTCTTCGGCCAATTTCTTGTCGAACCGCGCCCACTCCTTTTCTTCCGCTATAAGTGTCTGCTCTTTCTTATCCAGGTAGGCTGCATAAGGTGCGGGCCAGGACATCAACGTTCCGCGATAAAGCTCCACAATGCGGGTGGCAAGCCGATCGATAAACATGCGATCGTGGGAAATAAATAGCAGGCCGCCGCGATACTGCAGAAGCTCCTCCTCCAGCCACTGAATCATTTCGATGTCCAGATGATTGGTAGGTTCATCCAGGAGTAAAAGGTTCGGTTCCGAAACCAGGGTCCGCGCCAAAAATACTCTACGTCGCCAACCGCCGGAAAGTTCCGCCATGGGCGTCGATTTGGGAATATCCATGCGCTGGAGGGCTGCTTCAACCCGTTGTTGTAACCGCCAGCCATCCATTGACTCTATTTTATGCTGTAAGTTCTCCAGTCGTTGCATATCAACCTGTTGATTGGCTTGCAAAAGCCGGTCATATTCCTCCAGCCATTTACCCACAGTAGCGAGACCTTGCGCAACCACGGCGAAGGCCGTCATATCCTCTGCCACCGCGAGTTGTTGGGGCAGATAGGATACCCGAAGATCGGTAGACCGAATCACTTCGCCTTCATCCGGATTAACGGCCCCCTCGATCACCTTGAGAAGTGTCGACTTGCCCGCGCCATTGCGTCCTATCAGCGAGATCCGTTCCTGTGGCTCGATCACAAGCTCTGCACGGTTCAACAACGCCGCCGTACCGAAAGCCAGCGAGACTTCCTTTAACCTACACAATGCCATTGCTTTGTTTTCACTCTCTTCATTTAATTGTCAGTCAGTCATTTCTCGAATGGGTCATACTCAGCAAGATGCCACTATCGGGTCTCCTACCTGGATTAATCCAGGAGCGAGATTGACGCCATTCTGACCAAAAATCACACCAAGCGATGTCCTCCGGTATTGGCTCAGGGTGGATAGCGGTTCTTTCGCCTTTTCCAGCTTAAGCGGATCGATTGTCGTCATGACACAGCGACTGCAAGGTTTTACAAGTTCGATCTCTGTTTGCCCTATTTGCAGATGCTTCCAACGGTCCTCGGCCCAGGCCTCACCTCCCGCAATGACGATATTCGGGCGAAATCGCTGTATGGTTACAGGCTGCTCCAGTCGGCTATTTAACTCTTCCAACGAAGTTTGATGGGTAATTAAGAGTGGAAAACCATCGGCAAAGCTTACCCGTTGTTGCGCTGAATAGAAGTTTTGATCGACTTGCCGAAAACTGTTTTCAGGGATAAACACCAGGCGGACCGCAACTCCCAAATAATCGCTAAACCATTCATCCAGTTCACCATTAACCTGTATCGCAGTGACGCTGTCTTTCCATATTTTGACTGCCGCCGGCGATTGTTCGGTATTTAAAAGCGACAGCGAGATTGCGATATCAGACATTCCTGGAGCGGACAACAATAGACCCTGCATCTGCATTGCCAAGCGCACTGCCAGCATTTTGGGGTGCTGCCTCGCGGTCACAAATTTACCGTTCGGATCAACCAGCATGAAGCGCCGGTCCAAGTCCGGCCCCCATTCCGAAAGCGCCATCGTACTGAGTGAAATTCCCTGACAGGATTTAATGGGATATATCGCCAGTTGTTGGACGGTCAGTGACTCCATAGCTTTTTCCTTTTGCTGCTGATGGAAAGGAGTCTATGGTCAGGAAGAGAACAGAACAAGCATCATGGGGCAAAGTTAAAGGAATAACCGCTTTCGAAAAACTAATTCAATTGTTCCAGCCTTTCCTGAACCGCCTTAGCAAGTTCATCAGGCTGAAATTTAGACAAGAAACGGTTACAACCCACTTTTTCGACCATCGCGTTGTTAAAGCTTCCACTTAGCGAAGTGTGCAGGACGACATAGAGATCTTTAAATCGCGGGTCACTACGTATTTCGGTCGTCAACCGATACCCGTCCATTACAGGCATTTCAGCATCGGTAATGATCATCGCTAATTTTTCAGGAACATTGATGCCGCTATCCGCCCAATTTTTTAGCAGATTGAAAGCTTCCAGACCATTTTTGGCAGTGGTTACTTTGATCCCCAACTGGACCAAAGTCCCGGTGGCTTGAGCGATGGCAACAGGGGAGTCGTCGACAAGCAGTATTTCCTTACCTGCGGCAATATCCTTAAAATCATCGGTTAGGATCTCAGCAGACACATCCATGCTATATGGCCGAATGTCGGCCAGTACTCTTTCCACATCGATTATCTCGACCAGTTGATCGTTGTAATGGGTGATTGCCGTTACATAATGTGAACGACCGGCTCCTTTTGGCGGCGGCAAAATTTGATCCCAATTCATGTTAACGATGCGGTCAACACTACCCACCAGAAACCCCTGCACCGTGCGATTGTATTCGGTGACGATGATGGTGGAATCGTCATTTACGGGGGTAGGCCTGAAACCGATAGCCTGGGCAAGATTAATGATCGGAACGGTGGTATCCCGTATGTGACTAACCCCAACAACGACGGGATGACGATGGGGCATCTTGGTCAGATTCGGCAGCTTTAGCACTTCCTGAATTTTAAATACATTGATGGCGAAGGTTTGCTTCACGCCAAATTTGAACAACAGTAATTCAAGTCGGTTTTCGCCAACCAGTTTGGTCCGTTGATCAACGGTATCAAGAACGCCAGCCATAAAGGTTCCGCATGTAAATTGGACTACTCCTTAGCAAGTGTAGCCCATCGTATGAAATATGCCTGTATTCAATGTAATAGCACTTGGTGTTAAAGCAATCGCTTGTGTTTAAAGGCAGAAATTAATCCTTGTCAGCAGTATGAAGAGTCACTATAATGCGCGCTCTTTCTTGCCGGACAACCTCGTTCGGCAACTTACGGGAAAGCTCAGTTGGACGAAGCGGGATAAAGCAAAATATATTTTGCCCTGCGGAGCGGCACAAATCTGCGATTTGTGGCTGGGATGAGCACATATAAAAAGCGTGCTCTTCCGTTCACACTGCGTTGCGTTTGGAACACAGTGATTAGTTTGAAAGTTATGCGGGAATAGCTCAGCTGGTAGAGCACAACCTTGCCAAGGTTGGGGTCGCGAGTTCGAATCTCGTTTCCCGCTCCATTTCTTCTAACTCTTTTTTGAAACCATTTTTATACAATATACTGGCTCGCTCCACTTTTTATGTTGGGGTCGCGACCGAGCGTCGGCCGGTTCGAATCTCGTTTCCCGCTCCATTTCTTCTAACTCATTTTTGAAACCCTTTCTATACAATATACTGGCTCGCTCCACTATTTTAGTTGGGGTCGCGACAGGTCGCTTGCCACCGGAAGCCGGTCCTATCCAGTCACGTTTCCCGCTCTGCTCTTCCTAATTACTCTTAAATCCTCGTACTCCTATGTAGATCCACTTTTTGGATGATTATTAGATCAAGCCCGAAAGGTATTCGATTTCTGATCCAAGAAGTCTATTTCTTCAGATCTTGAGCCACGTTTTAGTATTTTGTTTCGCTGTGGAAATCTGCCGAAGCGTTTTATGGTTTCCAGGTGTTCTTCTGCGACCTGGACGAAACCGGCGATGATATCAGCTTCCCTGTCTTGGCAATTGGCTAGTAGTTGCTTGTGCAAGGTTACACTATCTTTTTGATCGGGAAGGCGTTCGGAGTGTTTTAGCGGCATGTAGAAAAACGCCCGTTGAATCGGAGTCAACTTGACATCGACGGCGGCATCCAGGCCTTCGCGGCAGACTTTTCTGGCTTGCCGGTCATAATCGTACGCGATGGATGTGTTTCGATAGGCATGGCGGCTGAATTGGTCGAGTATCAAAACAATTGCCAGGTAACCCGCAGGCGCCGGGAGCCAATAATCGAATCCTCCTTCTGCAGCGAGTACAATACTGCTCATAAACCGGCGTCGAATTTCCCGATCAAAAGGTTTACCTCCTTGAAACCACCGTCGGCGAATATCGGCATCAGGAATTTGATCGTCCGTCGGGGGGCCGAACCAGTAGGCGACAATTTCATCTGCAGTCCACACTTGTTTCAATCTCCCGTAGAGGTTTCCGATAAGGCTATTTTAGGTGGCTTTTCGTATACTGACTAAGTAGAAACTGGCGAAACATTATCGATGCAACCAAATTACGACTATACCATTTTATTAGCTCATGGCAGCAGAGATCCGCGATGGGCGAAACCTTTTGAAAACTTATACGATCACGTAGCCACCTTGCAACGCAACGTCGGCCTGGCATATATGGAACTGGCAAGGCCGACCGTTGATGAAGCGGTAGAATCTGCCATCGCACAAGGCGCTAAGCATATTGCGGTACTACCCTTATTTTTTGCTGCCGGCAAACATCTGCGAGAGGACCTGCCAAAGGCACTCGACGATTTACGCCAGCGATTGAATATCGCTACCTTAGATCTTCTCCAGCCAATCGGCGAACATCCGGCTTTCGTGAAAACCGTTGGAGAAATCGTGACTCAAACCATAGGAATGTCTTGCGATCAGGCCGGGCTTGAACAGCGGTAAATTTTCTTGGACGAAGCAAATTGGCTATCTGCCCGAGCATTTAGGCTGTCGTGAGGTACACTTATACTGCTGCCCTACCTTTCCGCTGGAAAAATAAGCTTCGCAGCAGTTTAACCATTAACCGCCAAGACTAAGAGACAAGGGAGACTTTATAGTATGGACATATTGGTTACCGGAGGCACCGGCTTCATCGGCAGAAGACTCTGTCGTGCGCTAGTCGCCAGCGGGCACAAGGTCATTGTTTTCAGTCGCCGTCCCGAAACAGTCAAAAAACTCTTGGGTGAAAAATGCCAGGGGGTAAGCCAGTTAACGTCTGATCAGGTCGGCGAATCACTGGACGGCATCATTAATCTGGCAGGTGAACCCATTGCCGATGCCAGATGGTCTAAGGCTCGCAAGGAAAAGCTCCTTGCCAGCCGCATTGAGACTACTGAAGCGGTCATTAACCTCATCGGCAAGCTCAAGCAAAAGCCTAAAGTTTTGGTTTCAGCGTCAGCAGTCGGTTATTACGGTGCGCAACAGGACAATGAGGTTACCGAAGTAACTCAGCCCGCCATGGAATTCACCCATTCGCTGTGTCTGCAATGGGAACAAAAAGCGATGGAAGCAGAGCCGCTGGGAGTGCGCGTCGCCATCGCCCGGATCGGTCTTGTGGTCGGTAAAGGAGGTTTTCTAAAAAAGATGCTGCCAAGCTTCAAGCTCGGCCTTGGTGGAAAATTAGGAGATGGGAAGCACTGGATGCCCTGGATTCATATTCAGGATCTGGTGCATATCTTTCTCCACCTGTTAGAAAGTGATCACTGTCACGGCCCTTACAATGCTGTCGCTCCAATGCCGGTTACTAACCAAGAATTTACAGAGGCTCTCGGAAAAGTCTTACATCGGCCGACAATTTTTACGGTACCGGCGTTTGTCTTGGAAAAAACCCTGGGGGAAATGGCACGACTGCTGCTGACTGGACAACGAGCAGTGCCGGAAAGGCTCTTACGTCAAGAGTCTTTCCGGTTTCAGTTTGAAGATTTGCACGAAGCGCTCACGGACGTAGCCTAGGCTATTAGGCGGCAGCCAAAGCCTGAAGCCGGTTTTTCAGGTACTGGCCCATCATCAACTTAAGCTCTTCCAGCATGATGGATTCCTGATCGCCTTGCATATTCATCACGAGTCGCAACGTATTGCCGCAAATCCGCGTTAGCATCACGCAGATAAGCCATAAGCGATCTTCGTCGACGCCGGGATATTTTTCGCTGGCGCTGGTGGCGATAACCTGTGCATTGTCAAACAATTCACCGAGATCCAGTTCCTGAAGCTCGGGCATGGCTTCGACGCCCGACCAAATTTCCTTGTATCCCGGCTCGGTGCGGTAGAACTCGGCGTAGCTTTCCAGCAGCCTGTCAAAGCCTTGATCGAGGTCCAAATCATCGGCAAATTCTTTTAAAGTTGCTGCCAGTTTCTCCATATGCCTTTCCGCCAGCGCTTTTACTATGGCGGCTTTATTAGGGAAATAGCGATATAGAGAAGCGAGTGAAATATCTGCCCGACGGGCAATTTCAGAGGTTTTTACCCCCTGAACCCCAACTTCACTAATGAGCTGGGCGGCTTCGTTAAGAATGAGTTCAACGCGTTCGCGACTTCGGTCTTGCACAGGAGTACGCCGCTGCTCGATATTCAGCGATACGTCTCCTGCAATATTTGCAGGATGATTCATAACTTGTTCTTCCATTGGCGATCATTTGAGGTTGTAAGCAGCTTGTTATAGTTACTGGGTTTTTAATTATTATGCCCTGACCCAGCGTTAGTTTTTGCTGCAAGTTGATCATTATAAAACCTAACAATCCGCCAAAGCCAGCGGCGTGAGCATATATCCTTCGAATTAAGCTATGTTAATATGCCCGCTGAAAATGAATCGAAATCCCAGCCAATTAACAAACTAAGGTCCATTGCGACATGCGAGCCAGTCAAACCCTTATTGCGACACTCAAAGAAACCCCTGCGGATGCAGAAGTTATAAGTCATCAGCTTATGCTGCGCGCCGGCTTGATCCGGCGTTTGGCAGCAGGACTTTATACTTGGCTCCCGTTGGGACTTCGGATACTTCGCAAGGTAGAACAAATCGTTCGGGAGGAAATGAACAAAGCAGGCGCGCAGGAGGTGTTAATGCCGGCGGTTCAACCCGCGGAGCTGTGGGAAGAATCTGAGCGTTGGCAGCAATACGGAGCGGAACTGCTGCGCATAAATGACCGTCATGGACGTGACTTTTGTATCGGCCCCACCCATGAGGAAGTGATTACCGATTTGGTTCGCAATGAGTTGAGCAGCTACAAGCAGTTGCCCGCCAATTTTTATCAGATCCAGACCAAATTCAGAGATGAACGCCGGCCGCGGTTCGGGGTTATGCGGGCTCGAGAGTTTATTATGAAAGATGCGTATTCATTCCACCTGAATCAGGATTCTTTGGATGAAACCTATCAGGCGATGTACCTTGCCTATAACAACATCTTCAGCCGCTTTGGCCTGGACTTTCGTCCTGTGCAGGCGGATAGCGGCAGCATCGGCGGCTCAGCCTCCCATGAATTTCATGTTTTGGCGGATTCCGGCGAGGATCTCATTGCCTTTAGTACCAGCAGCGACTATGCCGCCAACATCGAGATGGCGGAAGCCCAGGCGGTGGAACCGCCCACTCAATTGGAAGGAGGTACACTGGAAAAGGTTGCCACGCCTGGCCAAAAAACCATTCAGGAGGTGACTGAGTTTCTTCAGGTAAAACCCTATCACAGCGTGAAGACTCTCATGGTCAAGGGCGTTACCGATGAAAATGACAGCGCTCCCTTGGTTGCGCTGGTTCTTCGCGGCGATCACAACCTGAACGAGATAAAGGCCGAAAAAATTGCCGGCATCGCCGCGCCGCTTTCTATGGCGACGGAAGAGGAGATACTGCAAGCCGTCGGCTGTTTACCTGGTTCAATCGGTCCCGTCGGACTAAAACTGCGCACTATCGTCGACCATAGCGCAGCGCGGTTAAAAAACTTTGTCTGCGGTGCCAATGAAGAAGACTTCCACTATATGAACGTCAACTGGGGAACAGATTGTGAAATCTCAGAGCCAGCCGACCTGCGTGACGTTGTTGAAGGCGATCCAAGTCCGGATGGCCATGGCCATCTCACGATTAAAAAAGGCATCGAAGTAGGTCACGTGTTCAAGCTGGGGGATAAGTATAGTAAAGCGATGAACGCCACCGTGCTGGATGTCAATGGCAAGGCGACCATCATGCCAATGGGTTGCTATGGTATCGGTGTTTCCAGGGTCGTCGCCGCCGCCATTGAGCAAAACCATGATGAGCGGGGTATTTTTTGGCCTACCGCCCTGGCGCCATTTCAGGTCGTATTAATCCCGCTAAACATGCACAAATCCGAGGCCGTGCGGGAGCAGGCCGAAATGCTCTACACAGAATTCAGCCAAATGGGTATCGAGGTTCTGTTGGATGACCGTAATGAACGTCCGGGTGTCAAATTTGCGGATATGGAACTAATCGGCATCCCTCATCGCCTGGTGATCAGCGACCGTGGCCTGAAGCAAAATACGCTCGAATACAAGGGCCGGAAAGATGCTGAAAGCACAGATATCAACGTAGCTGAAGCCGCATCTTTTATCGCCGATAAGCTTGCGGCTAAATAGGTCGAATTTGACGGATATGAAGGCGCAGTTAAAGACAACTCGGCATTGGCTGCTGTTGCTGTTATTAGCGTTGGCACCGCTTTCGGCAGGGATGGCCAATCAGGATATCGACCCTGAGCTGCGTGCCGCGCTGACCAGAACCGTCAATGAAAGTTTGAGCTTTAGCGACAGGTTTGATGCGGAAGTCTGGCTGGTAGACATGTCTGGCCGCATGGAAAAGTACATCAAGGATACTGAGGAACGCCTGGAATTTCTAAAGCTTGTCCATTTAGAGGCGACCCGTGCGGAGCTTAGTCCGGAGCTGGTTCTTGCGGTAATTCATGTAGAAAGCCTATTTGATCGATTTGCCATAAGCCGGGTCGGCGCACAGGGCTATATGCAGATCATGCCATTTTGGAAGAATGAAATTGGCCGGCCCGACGATAACTTAATGCGTACAGAAATAAACCTTCGCTATGGCTGCACCATACTCAAACATTACCTGGACCGAGAAAAAGGCAATTTAATCAGAGCTCTAGCCCGATACAACGGGAGTCTCGGTAAGACCTGGTACCCGGAGAGAGTCATGACTGCCTGGAAACGCTATTGGTTTGTTAATCACGGTTAGAACCCATTGGATCGGATAGGCCTGTCGGATACGGCAAGATCAAGCCGGTAAAAAAAGCCGGTCAAGGAGACCGGCAATAAGGCTAAAAAACGAAATGAAAAACAGGAGTAACCACGAGTAAAAGAAAACCGCTAGCAAATAAGTTTATCCCTTACTCACTAGTTATATGCGCCGTTATCCCGAATTCCACCTCATCTAAATGTGTAATGTTTGTACAGCTTCCTGTAACCCTGTGTAAGTCAACCCTGCTGCTGGCCGTCACAATAAACCGATAAAAAAGCCCGACGTTCCGATAGGAAGGCCGGGCGACCACACTGTGCTTAGCAGAGCGGGAGGTTACAAATTTGTTAGATCGCTTCTGCAGGCGAACTAGGTAGATGCTTAAACCTTTTCAGTGACTTTTTCCGCGACTGACTTAGCGGCTTCTGTTGCTGCTTCGCCAGCCTTTGAGAACATATCTTTCCAAAGTTCAGAAGACTTTTCCTGAACTTCCGTCAATTCGTCATATAGCTCTTTACCATTTGCTGTCGCTTTTTCCTGCATACTTTCCAGAAAGCTTTTCTGCAGCTCTATAACGCCGTTAACGTCTTTTTGCGCTAAAACGCCTTTAGTGAATTCGACGCTGTCCGCAACTACTTCACTGGTAAATTCGCTCTGCTTCTTGAATAGTTGTTCCGCAGTTTCAGTGCCGAAAGTCACCAACTCAGTCATGGGTTTTGTAGCGGTTTGGACCTGTTCAAAAATATTGTCAAACATATCTCTCTCCTGAATTCGACGATATGGATTAGGCGGAGTGCGCATCCAAATTGGAAATTGCTGAAGGTGCCAGTTGAAAGACGATTTTCGTCTTTCATACTCATTGCTGCACCGCAATAATTTTAATGGAGACATGCTATTTTGAGGTTGAGGAATAGTCAAGAGATATTTTGCTGCAGCGCAACAAAGTGAGTTTTAGACTACTTTTTACCGGGCTTCTCGCCAAAGGCGAAACGCGACCAGGCTTCTAAATTTTCTTCAAACAGGTGTCGAAAAGATTCGAACGTGCTTTTATCAATGAATCCGTCTATTAGTCCTTGCATGGATTCCTGCCGTTCGAGAAAGGCTGCCAGACTTTTTTCCAGGTATGGGCGCAGAAGAATTTGCAAATCACTGCCATAGAAGCGGATTAATTGTTTCAGGAGCGTATTCGTGAGGAGGGCCTGCTCATCATCTACCTCCTGCTCACTAATGATTTGCAGCAGGATTTGCTTTGTCAGATCTTTCTCTGACTTGGAATCGACAACCCTAAAATCCTTGTGTTTCATCACTAATTCTTTAATAAAATCCAGATTCACATACTTGCTGGATGCCGTGTCATACATTCGTCGATTTGGATATTTTCTGATAACAATCAATTTTAACCACCATAGTTCGCGCCGCCTATTCTTCCGGCGCCACCGTTGCTTTTTCTTTTTAAACAATCACCTATAGCCTTCAGCTTAGCAGCAAGGAGCTATCTTGTAAGGGATATAACGTATATTTTGCAGCTTGGTAACTTCCATTAGAATTCGCCCCTTTCCGGCAGCAGCGGACTTATCAGTAATTGTACTTGTTTTGCTCAAATTAGGTTTAGACGCCAAATTCCTGCCCAATATAATCAAGAAAACAAAAGCTAACAGCGCCTATGGTTGGTGATCAAACCCAAGGCAGAGTAATCGCATTGAGAACATTGGCTTTTGCAAAAGGAGACTTTAAAGATGAGTAGTATTGAATCTTTATCCGACACGAAAGAAAAAACGGCAACAAGTATCCACAGGGAAGAATTAGCTGGATCAAACTGCTGCCGGCAAACCCCTTGGCGCCTGGGCCCTGAAGTATATCAATCCAGCGATTTGTTTAATTATTTACTGTTGGCAGCGAGTACAGGGCTTTTTATTAGCGCTCTACTGGCTTATGTATTTTTCGCTTCAGCATTGCTACTCCCCTTCGCGTTTGTCCTGTTCGGCATTACTTTCTTTTATCAGAATGCGGATTTGGCAAAACTATTTAACAGCCATATAGAAGCTAAGCGTTGGCCATGGCAAAAGCGCCTCTACATTACCTATGGGCACATCGTACAAGTAAAACTGACAGGAACTTTGGGTCCGGTTGAAGCCAAGCCGGGTAACGCACGGTTTGCAGATACGACAATCGTTTGTTTTCAGCAGGACGGCAGAGTCCGCCAAATCAGTTTTGGCGCCATGATGCTGGGACGAAAACGTTTCAACTGTCTCGCTGACTCGATAATTGCGCGGATGAAAGAGGCTGGTCCTTCCCCACAAGAGGGCATCAGCCACCCGTTTGGAGTGGAAACACTACTTCCGGAGTAATAATAAGCCCGGAATCATTCGCAAGGTAATGAAGCGCAGCCGCTCTTTGCAACCCTGCAATGTGCCAATCCTGTCTCAGGAACCAGGCTTCAAGTTGTTTGAGCCCTTCGCCGCATCGGGGTTCCATGCCAGCATCAGAGTCTGAGCTAACCATGGATTAACAGCGATTTTGGGTGCACTGGTTTCCGACAGAGCAGTGGGAATGCAACCAACTTCTGGGATAGGGCTACAAAGCATTATCGGCAACCAGACTTTTGACCAAGGTTAAACTGTCTGCCTGCTCAACAAGCTTGTCTTTACGCCACCGTTGAATTCGGGGAAACCGCACGGCAACCCCAGACTTATGGCGTTTTGACAAAGCTATTCCTTCAAAGGCGAGCTCAAATACCTGTACTGGTTCAACCGAACGCACAGGACCGAAGCGTTCTTTTGTATGCTTGCGAATCCAGCGGTCCAGTTCAACAATTTCACTATCCGCAAGCCCCGAGTATGCTTTGGCAAACGGGACTAGTTGCTCTCCTTCCCAAACAGCAAAAGTATAATCAGTATAGAGATTGGAGCGCCGGCCATGACCCGCTTGTGCATAAAGCAGTACGGCATCCACTGTGTAGGGATCGACTTTCCATTTCCACCAATCCCCCTTAACCCGTCCCGCTTGATAAACCGAATCCAGCCGTTTAAGCATAAATCCTTCCACGCCCCTTTCCCTTGAACTGTGGCGCAATCCGGCCAAATATTCCCAGGAACCTTGCAGAGCGGGACTCAGACGCAGATGCGGAGATACCGCATAAGAAAGAGTCTTTTGCAAGCCAGATCGGCGTTCAAGTAGTGGTCGCCCACACATGCTGATTCCATCAGATTCAAGCTGATCATAAGCTTGCAATATCACCGGCACTTCCCCAAGCAGTTTAGGGCCGACCTTTTTACGGCCAAGGCGTCTTTGTAGCTGATTAAACGGCAGAGGCTTACCGCAGACTTCGTCCATCTCCTGTTGGGCATCAGCATCACTAGCAAATGTCCAGCCTAAAATTTCACCATCAATCACCACGCCATCCGGTAATGCCTCGGCAGCCTGGACAATTTCCGGAAAGCTATGCATGACCAACTCTTCTCCACGACTCCAAAGAAAGATATTGCCTTGCCTTTTTATCAATTGGGCGCGGATACCATCCCATTTCCACTCTGCGAGCCACAACTCAGCACCGCCAAGCGTTGCAGGATCTTTTTCGAGCGGATACGCCAAACAAAAGGGATAGGGCTGTGAAACATCGTGACGCCCGTCGTCCGGGCCAATCAGATCCAGATAGTTCGCAGCGGTCGGTTGCCAATCACCCATCAACCTTCTCTGGATGACTGCTGTCGGCAAGTCATATTCTTGCGCGAGGGCTTTCACTACCAGAGTTTGCGAGACGCCCACACGCAATGCCCCTGTCAGCAGTTTGGTTTTTACAAATCCTTCCGCTAAGGGCGATTGCTGCCATTGCGCCTGAATCCATTGCCTTTTCTCGCCCTCTTCCAGATTTCTGAGAAGTAACAATCGCTCCATCCACGCGGAGAGACCAACCTCAACGGAAGCATATTGAGATCCATCCTGGGACGCGGCTTTAACGGTATGATGGAGAAGGGCGGCGGTTTCCGCGAGATCGCCGACATGGGCATAACTCTGTTCGACCAACCAATCCGGTAGCCCCACCGATTCGGCCAGCCACTCGCGTAATTGTGCTGGTCCCAACAGTCTCTTTTGGCGTCGTCCGGATAGAATATTAACAGCCCAAGCGGCACAGGCTGGTTCTGCCTTGCGGAAGTATTCCCGCATGGCGGAAAGTTTGGCATTGGTCGAGTTGGTGCGGTCCAAGCGGGTATAGAGTTCCACGAAACTTTTCATTCTTCACTCTCGCCAAATACCGTTTCCAAGGCTTCCGCATCAATATCTTGTTCGCGCAAATAGCGCACTAATGAATCAGTACGGCCATGGGTAGGCATTACCTTTTGAGCACCGGATTCTCTTATCGTGTTAACCAGTTCATTCCAATCGGCGTGGTCGGATAGCACAAACCCGCGTTCGTAGCCCCGTCTTCTCCGATTGCCTCGAATCCGCATCCATCCTGAACAAAAACCAGCCTCGTGCCTGCCAAAACGCTTTATCCATGGGCTACCGATAGCGCTTGGCGGCGCGATAACGAGTTGCCCCGCATAATTTTCGCCCTCTTCGACCGGCCTGCCTTCAAGCATTTGCACACCCTGCGACCGGTAGATCTGGGTAATAGGCAATACCGCGCCATGCAGGACGACGGACTCGTCGGTAAACCGCATTAATTCCGCCATTACCCGCTGAGCCTTACCTAATGCATAGCAACATAACACCGCGTTCAGTCGGCGTTCCCGGCAGTTCATCCACCAGGTAAAAATGTCTTCCGCGACGGACTTCGGGTTCGGCCACCGATAGACCGGGAGGGAAAATGTCGCCTCGGTAATCAGCGTGTCACAGGTGACTAGTTCGAAGGGCGCACAAGTGGGATCAGGGGTTCGTTTGAAATCCCCGGTCACAACGGTTACCTGGTCGCCGACGGCAATTCTAACTTGCGCGGAGCCCAAGATATGACCTGCGGAATGCAAACTTACCCTTGCATCCCCAAGCTGAAATTCCTCGCCATAAGCCTTGGGCTCCGAATCTATATCACCCAACCGGTGATGCAGAATGGGTATGCAATCGGGATGTGCATAATATTTCTTGTGACCAACCCGTGCATGGTCGGCATGAGCATGGGTAATAACCGCCTTCTCCACAGCTCCCCAGGGATCGACATAGAAATCCCCCGCCGGGCAATAAATACCTTGATGAGCAAGTCTTAAAATATTCTCCACTACTTATATTCCAATCTTTACCGAGCAGGAACACCAAGAATTCTTTACACTACGCCGATCATTTCTCCAGGGATTCATAAGCGATATTGGCCAATGTCAGAGTTTCAAATTATCCGCTCAAAAAAGCGTAAAACCTGTGCAATTGAAGTCCACAGAGATCAAAGCGTTATCATACGCGCGCCAACCCGAATGCCGGAGGCAGACATTCAACGCCTGGTGGTTTCCAAGGCCGATTGGATACGCCGGCAACAGGCAATTCAAGCGACCTTGCCCACTAAGCAACCGCAGCCGGACTTTTTGGCAGGCTCCACTTTTTACTTCCTTGGTAATCCTCTGCAACTTGCCTTCAGCGGCTGTCAACAGATCCGAGTCTCCGCCAACCAGCTTCATTTACCGAGCCGACTTGAAAGTCATCCGGAAAAAGCAGAACTCACAACCAAGGAATGGTATCGATCTCAGGCAAAACAGATTTTCACTGCCCGACTGGAACACTGGTTACCCAATATTTCCCATTGGCGGACAGTGACGCCAACACTCCGATGCCGTTACATGCGTCGATATTGGGGCAGTTGCAACAGCAAAGGCTTTATCACGCTTAATATTCATATGGTTAAGGTACCCCTGGAACTGATTGATTACGTAATCTGCCATGAACTCTGCCACCTGAAAGTCATGCACCACAATCCGGACTTTTATGCGCTGCAGCAGGAACTCCTTCCTGACTGGCAAAACAGACGCCGGCAAATTCGCGACTGGGAGCTTAAAGTTCTTCCTTAACGTCTATCAAACCCTCTAATCCGTCAGGTAGCCCATACTTCGCAGCTTGCAATCCCAAGGGGGCACGCCTTCGAACCTTGCGACGATAAAGTCTACAAATCGTCGTACCCGTGCCGATAAATGCCGGGTTCGGGGGTAGAGAATATGTGCATAGTTCGAAGGCCAACGATACTCCTGAAGAATCGGCTGCAATAATCCTTGTTCCACCGCACGATGCAAAATAAATGTTGGTATCCAAATCAATCCGTGCCCGGCAATCCCGGCCTGGAGTAAAAACTCTCCCGAGTTGGCACGCATGGCTGCGGGCAATTGCACCATAACCTGCTCGCCTTCTGGCGTAATGAACGGGATTTTACTGGTCCGCAGTAGACTATACGCCAGAAATCGGTGCTTACTTAGATCAGCAGGGCTTTTCGGAACTCCATATTTGTCGAGATAATCGGGACTGGCCGCGAGGAGTTGATTTATCTCGGTGATTCGCCGCGCTATCAGACTCGAATCTTCCAGAATCCCAATTCTTATCGCCACATCAAATCCATCTTGTAAAATGTCCACATGCCGGTCACTGAAATCCAGTTCAACTTTGAGTTCGGGATGTTGGCCGATGAAATCGTTTAGCGCATCTCCCATATGCCGCCGACCAAACACCGAAGGCAGGGCTATTTTCAAGTGTCCGCGTAACTCAGCCTGAGACTGGCTGACCAGTGCTTCGGTTTCATCCACATCCGCAAGAATCTGCACACTGCGCTCGTAAAAACTACGCCCAGTTTCAGTGAGAGTTAGTTTTCGGGTGCTTCGGATAAACAGCTGCACACCCAACCGCGCTTCCAACTCAGTGAGGCGGCGGCTGACGGCCGACTTCGCAATATTCATGGCCTCTGCCGCCGCCGTCAGCGTTCCCGTCTCCACCACCTTGGTAAACACTTGCATTTCTTCGAATCGATTCATTTATTCAGCCGCACTGAAGCCTTTAGTTCTAATTATAAGAACAATTATTTGATTATTTCCCTATTTTTAATCTTTTTGAAAACCATAAACTGCTTACAGCAAAACAACGATCACCAGTTCAGGATTTACATAGAACTGCATTACCGCTTAACGATGAGGACTAACAATGAACATTTTAAAGATTGAATCAAGTGCACGAATTAACGGGTCTGTCAGCAGGCAACTCAGCAATCAGTTGGTCGATGAACTGGCAGAGCAAAATCCCGCTGCCAACATCATTGAACGCGACGTTTCTGCAGGTTTACCGGTTATCAACGAAAACTGGGTGAACGCTAATTTCACCCCGGCCGACCAGCGTTCTGAAGCACAAAAGGAAACGCTGGCGCTATCGGATCAACTGGTTGAAGAAATCAAGACGGCGGATATCGTCGTCATCGCCGCCCCGATGTACAACTTTGGTATTCCTGCCACTCTTAAAGCCTATATTGATCTTATCTGCCGTGCCGGACTGACTTTCAAATACACCGAAAACGGTCCTGTGGGTTTGTTGCAGGGCAAGCAGGCATTTATTGTAACCGCGACCGGCGGTACCCCTATCGGCAGCTCAATAGATTTCCTTTCAGGTTACCTCAAACAAGTACTCGGGTTCATCGGAATATCCGATGCCAGCCTGATTAGCGCGGATCGCTTGAATGCGCACCAGAATCAAGCAATCGAAGCCGCAAAAACGGAAATTACGCGACTATTAAGCGCTGAGGCAGCCTAAAAAAACTTCGAGTGCAGGTTATGCATTTATCAACCTGCACTCGGTATTCTCTTGACTGAAATTTGATCGCCGGAAGTTACCCCAGCGATACAACCTTTTCGTCTCCGTCTTCCTTATCTTCGCCAGAGGTTTCCAATAATACTTGCGGTTTGCCTTTCAGCGCCTGCAGCATCAGTTCCTTGTTATCCGCGATCAACATACCCAATCGTTCTGCCGTGGCTTCTTCCACCGAGTCCACATGCTGCAAGATGAACTCCATTAAATTTTCCGCCAATTCCAGCTTTTTATCGTGCTCATCAGCCTCTTTTTTAGACGTAAACATGCGTTTTTCAGGGTCCCGATCGCTCATGTATAAAGTAACAACCGCCATGGTCACTCTCCTCTATTTTTGCTGTATATTCATACATGAATTGTAAATTGTCAAACTGCAATTGTATTTCTTCGTTTTAAAACGGCCGCCATTTCGTGTCCGATATTGAAGGCTGAGACCGCCAACCAACTAGTCGGCGGACAGAGCCGGTGATTCCGCCTTCCCTATGTTTTGTGCCACAGAACTTGAATGCACCACCTCCTGGGAAAATCGTCGCGACCGGGGATTCAATAGTTTGTCACCCAAAACCAACAGACAAGGGGTAATCAAAAGCGTGAGGAAAGTCGCGAAGGTCAGCCCGCCCGCAATGGCGCTGGACAATTCCGTCCACCATTGGGTACTGGGCGCGCCAAGACCAAGTTTGGGGGTGATCAAATCGACATTGACGCCCAGCACCATCGGCATCAGTCCCAAAACGGTGGTTATGGCGGTTAATAAAACCGGCCTTAATCTTAGCTTGCCGGTCTCCAATGCCGCTTCATAAGGTGGTGCGCCACCCTGGCGAATCCGATTGTAGGTGTCGATAAGAATGATGTTGTTGTTGACAACGATTCCAGCCAGGGCAATCAATCCCAGCCCAACCATGACAATACCGAATGGTCTGCCGGTGATCATCAGACCCAGTAAGACACCTGCCGTGGAAAATACGATCGCCGACAGCACAATAAGCGCCTGGTATATGCTGTTAAACTGAATCACCAGAATCAACGCCATCAGCATAACCGCCACGATAAAGGCCTTGATAAGGAACAGCATGGTTTCACGTTGATCCTCGTCCTCCCCCGCATAGGAAATGGTGACATCCGGCAACGGTGACTTTTCCAAATCCGCTTTTAACAGCGTCAATCTTTCATCGGCCTGGAAGCCGGGCAAAACATCGGCTTCAACGGTTAATGTGCGTTCCGCGTCCACCCTGTGTAAGGTCCCGGTTTTCTGGGCGGGTTCCAGACGAGTGAAATTAGCCACGGGAATCGGTCCGGCCGACGTCGAGAGCGTTTGTTGCGACAGCGCATCCAAATTGCGTTTCTCCAATGGCATTCGAAGCCGGATATCCACTTCTTCTTCCACATCATCGGGGCGGTAGTCCGCGAGCTTTAATCCGCTTGTTACCAGTTGCACGACGTTTCCGACGGTAGCCACATCGACCCCGTATCGCGCGGCTTCTTCCCGATTTACCTGGATACGCCACTCAATTCCCGGCAGAGGCCGGTTATCAGAAATATCGACGAATCCTTCAATCGACTGCATTCGGCGACGCAATTCTTCTACTGCAGGAGCAATTTTTCCCACCTGGCCGCTGACACGCACTTTAATCGGTTTCCCTTGGGAGGGGCCGCCTTCCTGCTTACGAAACTCCAAATTCAATGGAATGTTCGCTGTCCGCTCCCGCATATCCGCCAATATGGCATTGGCCGGCCGACGCTGTTCCCAGTCGGTAAATTGAAAGCTGAGTTGACCGATCACATCTTCACTCAGGTTGCTGTCAGGATGCGCAAAGGATCTTGCATATAGTGCTCTAACCTCGGGCATCCCGGCCAGGCGTTGTTCCACCAGGGCAAGAATCTGATCCTTTTCAAAGACGGAATAATCCCCCTGGGCATGGACCAATACCTGTGCAGAATTGGGTTCCACTTCCGGAAAGAACTCGATGCCATGATTAAAGCGGCCATAGGCCACATAGACCAAGGAAAGCACGGCAAAAAACATGACCAGCGTTTTACCGGGCGATTTTAGTAGACGAGCCAACATGACGCCGTAGGCGTGTCCAATCCGGCTGACCTTCCCTTCTTGTGCATTTGATGCCGCTAAACCACCTAGCTTACTGCCAAGCACCGGCAGAAAAATCAACGCCATCATCAGGGAAGCGAGCAGACAGATAATCACGGTTGCGGGCAAAAACTTCATAAATTCGCCGACAATACCCGGCCACACCAACAGCGGTAAAAAGACAGCGAGAGTTGTCGCGGTGGAAGCAATGACGGGCCAGGACATGCGGTGCGCCGCACGGCTGTAGGCTTCCTTACGAGGTATTCCTTCGCGCATGTGCCTGTCCGCCAGTTCGCTCACGACAATTGCACCGTCCACCAGCATCCCGGCGACCAGGATCAGGCTAAACAGCACCACGATATTCATGGTGAAACCGATTGCCTGCAGTACCAATAGCCCGGTCAAGAAAGCGCCGGGAATGGTAAATCCCACCAATAACGCCGGCCGTAATCCCATTGCCGTAATAACGACTATCATGACCAGGATGACAGCAAACAATACGTTATTCAGCAAATCGCTGAGCATGTTGCGGATATCAATGGACTCGTCGGTGATATAGGTGACTTTCAGGCTGTCCGGCCACTGGGTCTGGACCTGTCCGGTAACGTATTTCACTTTTTCGATGGTTTCGATTATGTTGGCCCCGGAGCGCTTGGAAATCTCCAGTACCACTGCCGGTTTGCCATCCACCCGGGCGAATCCCTGAGGATCTTTGAAGGTGCGCTGGACCGTGGCGATATGCCCGAAAGTGATGACCTGTCCATCCTGGTACTTCACGGGCATGGTCAAAAGATCGACCAGGTTTTCCAACAATCCGGGAACCTTGACGACCATGCGCCCCGCGCCGGTATCTATATTGCCGGCCGCAACCAGCCGGTGATTATTATGAATCAAGCTGAACAACTGCGCGTAGTCGATGCCGTAGCGTTCCAATACTTGCGGCTCTGCCACCAACTCTAGGAGATCATCCCGGTCGCCACCGATTTCGACGGCGAGCACCTCCGGTATCCCCTCCACATAACGCTTCAACATCCGTGCAATTCTGATCAATTGATCTTCGGAGAAGGGCCCGGATAAGGACATATTCAGCACCGGAAACTGGGAAACGTTGATCTCCCGCACCTGCGGCTCGTCGCTGTCCACCGGCAATTTGGTTTTCACGTTGTCAACTTTTTCCCGGACATCGGTAAGAGCCTGGTCCGGATCGAAACCGGCCTGGAATTCGAGAACGACAGAGCCATAGCCTTCGGCAGCCACCGAACGCATCTCTTTCAGTCCTTCCAAAGCGCGAAGTTCCTGCTCAAGCGGACGAATCAGCAGTCGCTCGGAATCTTCGGGAGCAATGCCTTCATGCGATACCGACACATAAATAATGGGAATCGTGATATCCGGATTGGACTCCTTGGGAATAGCAAAGAAGGCACTAATGCCACCGATCCAAAGAAACAGTAACACCATCAATGTCGCTCGACTGCGTTGCACAAACGCACGGATAAGGCTGCCCATTAGTTGCTCGCCCCCATGATTTCCTGCTCCGGTACGGCTTCAACCTGCTGGCCCGGCAGGACATAACCTTTGCCTAAGGTGATTACGCGGGCCTGACGCGGCAACCCCGCAACCCACAACTCGGTGTTAGTGGCTTTCACCCTTTGTACCGGGGTATTCATCACGCGGTCATCATTGGTCAGGTGTTCAATACTCAAACGACCCTGATGATCAAGCTCCAACAGCGCCGGAGAAATATTGTGAGCGTATACCTCTCCGGTAAGAATCTGCAGGGTCGCGGTAGCACCGATTACCCGTAATTGCTGAGGATTTTCCAGCTCCGCTTCCACTTTAAAGGTGCGCGTAGTGGGGTCCGCCTGCCGACTGATAAAAGTCAATATGCCTTGCAACTGCTCACCTCCCAAGAGGCGCGCATTCACCTGCATGCCGAGTTGCAAGCCCCCTATTTCCTGCTGGGGCACCTGCCCCACCAACTTAACCTTGCTGTCATCGAGTAGAGCCAGCAGCGGCGTGCCTTTGTAAACGGACTCGCCTTGTTCAACGTGGCGCTGTTCAACCACTCCGGCAAAGGGTGCAACGACCCGGATGTCTCTTTGATCCTGTTCCAGCTTCGCCACGCGGGCTTTGGCAGTGGCTAGATTCGCCTCTTTGGACTTGCGTTCCGTGTCCGCCAGCAGTCCGCGCTTTGCCAACGACAAAGCGGCCTGCAGCTCACTTTGCGCCAATGCGACAAGGGCCTTCGCTTCCTGCATCTTCGCGGGTAAATCTTCTTCGTTTAGGGTCAGAAGTAACTGGCCTGATTGCAATCGGGCACCTTCGTTGACCAGCAGGGACTCTACAAAACTATCCAGCCGCGCCTGTAAAGTTATCGACCGAAGCGGTTCAACCTGCCCCTGGAGCGTTACTTCACGCTGAATAGCCTGGGCTTGAAGGGTTTGAAAAGCCACTTTGGGGACTTCGATTTTCGATACCGATGTTGCAGGCGCTTCATCTTGAGCCCGTTCAATGTCGCCGTTAGCAAGCCAAACCGCCAAACAAATAACCAAGCCTAACGCTAACCAGTATGTGGGCAACTTAAATTGCATTGAATCGTTCCTTTTTATTGAAGTTGAAGTCCGGACGTCGACACGCACAAGGCGAGTGCAAAGTTTACCCTGCCAACATTCAAATTCCTACGGATTCGGGCGATTCTTTGCACAAGTTTCATATGAAATGCAAAATCTTTTTCACATGTAACATTAGGTTACCCAGTGGCTTAACGTCAGATGAACCAAATCACAAAAAGTCGGCGCATTGTTAAGAACTGTAACTCCCTTTACAAAACGCTACTACAGCGACTCATGGCTGCTTTCTACAATTGACGAGTTTATCGATTGGATCACCGCCTTGCTTGAATTTGCGCGCAAACTGTTTGCATCCTTTACTCTGGTCTGTCTGTTGACCACGATCAGCATCGGACTCTGGTTGCTGCCGGTGCAACAGGTGTCGGAAACGGTGCTTTATCGCATCGCCGTAGCGGCCTGCTTGGCCATAGTATTCCTCTCGTTCCTGCAACTGCTGTTGAACACCAAACTATCTCACCGCATCAAAGAACTGAAAAATCAGGACTTGATGCTGAAAAAACTCAGCAACGCCGTTACCAATAGCGGCGCCAGCATTATCATCACGGACAGTTTCGGGAGGGTGGAGTTCGTCAACGAAAAATTTGTTAAAACGACGGGATTCCAGCGGCAGGACATCGAAGAAAAATTTATCACCACCTTGAGTCCGGGAACCCCGGCCGACCGTCTCGGCAATTGGAGCCAGGCAATGCTGCAAGAGGGCTGGGAAGGTGAAGTCCTCTGTCGCCGTGCATCGGGCGGCACTTTTTGGACGGCAATTTCGGTATCCATTGTCCGCGACAGCGATAATACGATCAGCAATTTCATCATCTCGGGCATCGACATCAGCGAACTGAAACAAGCCAACAATCAAATGGAGAAAATCGCGCTGTACGACGCCCTGACCGGACTCGCAAACCGCAGGCTTTTCATCGATCGTCTGGAGCAGGCTTTGCGGGCGGCCCATCGCGATCAGAAGAAAATCGCACTATTGTTTCTGGATCTCGATAAATTCAAGCGTATAAACGACACGTTGGGACACGACGCTGGCGATGAACTACTGGAAACCGTCGCGAAACGCTTGAAACACTGTGTCCGTGAAAAAGATACCGTCGCGCGTTTGGGAGGCGACGAGTTTACCGTGCTGCTGACAGACGTGGAGGAAGATGTCAGCGTCAGTCATGTAGCGCAAAACATACTGGGCCACCTGAAAGACCCCATCCGGCTGAAAAAACACGAAGTCATCGTTTCCACCAGCATAGGTATTACGCTGGCGCCGGATGACTCGAATACGGCGGATCGCCTGATGAAAAATGCCGACCTGGCATTGTATCGCGCAAAGGAACACGGTAGGGATTGTTATCACTTTTTTACCGAAGAACTGAACGAACATGCCCTACGCCAACTGGAACTGGAACAGGAACTGCGGCACGCCCTTCAATATGACGAGTTCACGCTCTATTTCCAACCGCAGATCGACCTCCGGACGGAGGCGCTGGTCAGTGTGGAAGCCCTGTTACGCTGGCATCATCCACAACGAGGTCTGGTCATGCCTCAGGCTTTTATATCTGTGGCAGAGGAAACCGGACTGATCGTGCCGATTGGTCAATGGGTATTGCGCAACGCCTGTCATCAAACGAAGATGCTGCAGGATCTGACGGGATACCCTGTAAAAGTAGCGATAAATCTTTCCGCCCGGCAGTTTGACGATCCGGGTCTTGAGAGCTTTATCGGCGAAGTCATTCAGGAATCAGGGCTAAACCCTCAGCATGTCGAATTAGAAGTTACCGAAAGCATGTTGATGGGCGATATCGAGGCCGTGATTAGAAAACTGGAAAAACTGAAAACAACCGGTATCAGTATCACCATCGACGATTTCGGCTCAGGATATTCGTCGTTACGCTACCTCAAGAAACTGCCGGTGGATGTCCTAAAGGTTGATCGCGAATTTGTTCGGGATATTCCGGACGATATCAACGATATGGAAATCACCTCCGCCGTTATCGCAGTCGCCCACAAGCTGAATCTCAAGGTCATTGCAGAGGGCGTCGAAGATATCGATCAACGGGATTTCCTCATAATCAATAACTGCGACTATGCACAAGGCTATCTTTACAGCCAGCCACTGGCGTTTGAAGCCTTGTATGATTACATTCGAAAACCAATCCCGGATGCCAGCGCTGCAGTGGGGCAGTTTCAACACCCCCGGCTATCGCCAGTCCCTACCTAACGGAAAAAGGCCCGTTATTACTTGAAGTGGGTCGCAATTTTTACATCGCATTGGCGACTCGGCTAAAACTGCTTTCCATTTCACAGGCATGAATTGTTACTTTTTGTATACTTCGCGCAGATTTGTTGGAGAATTCAGAATGTTACAGGCGTTAGTCTACATTATGCAGATAGTGCTGTTCAGCCTCATCGCTTGGCTGATGGTGCGTTTGTTCCGCGCATATCAAGCCGAAAAAGAAGGTGGGCAAATAGAAGTTTCCATTATGGCTCCCGCATTTGCACCGGGAAATCCTCATGGCAAGGATTCCAGCGCCTTTCTGCCGGAAGCGGTTAAGCAACTGCAAATATTCTGGTCCACACAGTGGCTGGAATTTCGCCTGAATGGGATGCAAACAAACGTATTGCAACATCCGAAACTGAATAACCAGGTTCTCGAATATAGCTTAGGTGTGGCGGATGCCGTGGCCGATCATTTCGAATGCCATGGCCCTCATCGCTCTCAGCTCTATCACTTTTCCGCTGAACGGGGGGTTGCCGGGGGATCGGCAACGGTTAATTTTTCCACCCCTGTAACCCCGGAAGAACAAATCGATTTGAGTTCGAACGTATATCAGGCAGGTTATCAGGCCGCTGCAGATTGGGTGGCTAAAAAGGCGCTGCCGAAGGCAACCAGTCTTTACAGTATTGTTTGCGGCTGGGGACTCATTATTTGATGGACCAACCTGGAGCAAGTGTCCGGGTAGAGCCATCGACCTCTTCGCCATCGCCGTTAAGCTCCACGCAAGCAATTTCGGGCTGACTCCATTCGCCGCTGGCAAGGCGCTGCATGGAGTCGATATGAACGGCTTTTACCTGATATACCTTGCCCCCGGATTCAACCTGCGCCCGATGGCTCAATCCATACACAAATCGGCAGTAATCCAGTTTCAGTTGATGCAGGTCCCGTTCAGCCTTATCGATTTTGCGCAGCAAAATGTCTTTCAGACCCTCCGCATAGTTTTCAGTCATAGCCTCTCCTTTTTATTATTAAAATTCCGAATAACGGACAGTTGACTTGTTGTCTCTGAGACTCGCCTTGCGCCTTCTTTACTTCGGCACTCGACTTCCGCAACTGTCTCCTCGCCCTTTCAGCCGTCGCTACGTTTTTTCAACTGATAATGCCCAATGGACTCAGCCACCAATTCACCCTGTTTGTCGTAGAGCTTGCCTTCAAGAGTGAAATCGCATTTACCTTTTTCGTTGGTTGTATTCAAAATTTGCTCTATTTGCGTTTCGGTCAAGCTAAATTCGACAGTGATATCCGTCTTGGCCGGCGCCAAGTATTTAATATTCATTTCTTTTAACAAGGGAAAATAACGCGGGCCGAACTCGAATATGGCCATCACTCCGCCAGGAATTTCCGCCAAGGTAAATAGCGCTCCCGCGTACATGGTGCCGACATGATTGGTGTTGCCTTTGAAAGGGATCTTAGCCTTTAGCAAGCCCCTGCGCAGCTCCAACACTTCAAATCCCGCACGCCCGGCAAAAGGAATAGAAAAGCTGATAAGCTTATTCAGTGTCAAATAGCTGCCGGATCGCTTGATACGGCTCAATACCCCTTGAGATTCCGACTGTTTGGTTTCAAACAGATAATTCGCAAGTGCGGAAAAACTTCCAATAACGTTCATCTATCCCGTTTACCCTGTATTTTCTTGTTATCTACATTTCTGAGCGCTTATGGCTCTCTGTCAGTTACCTGCAGCATATTAATTCTGAAAGAACGCAGCTTTAGCTTATGGTATGAACTGAAGTGATCTACGTCTATCGTTTTCCAGGATCTGTACCTATAATTAATTGGAATTTTTCACGATGTGCATGGACGCCCACAGTTGACGAGGTTAAGACTTGATCAGAATATTAATCGTAGATGACCACGATTTAGTCAGAGCGGGCTTGTCGCGTATGCTCAAGGATGAGGATGGCATTGATGTTGTCGGCCAGGCACACTCTGGAGAAGAAGCTCTTGAGATTGTTCGGCAAAAGCCCGTTGACGTCGTGCTCATGGACATTCGCATGCCCGGTATAGGCGGTCTCGAAGCAATGCGCCGCATTCATCGGATAGATGACAGTATCAAAATGATCGCGCTGACAGCCTATGATGACGACCCCTTCCCTTCCAGGGTAATGAAATCCGGCGCATCTGCCTTTATCACCAAAGGTACAGAAATAAGCGAAGTCATGCGTGCTATTCGCTTGGTAAATTCCGGACAACGTTATATCAGCCCTGAAATTGCCCAAAAAATGGCTTTACGCCCCTTCGATAGCGAAGAACCGGATGTGTTCAGCCAATTGTCCGAGCGTGAAATGCAAATTGCCATGATGATTGTGAATTGCCACAAGGTACAGGACATTTCGGACAAACTCTGCCTCAGCCCGAAAACGGTGAACAGCTACCGCTATCGAATTTTCGAGAAATTAGAAATCACCAGTGACGTAGAACTTACGTTATTGGCGATTCGGCATGGAATGTTGGATGCAAACCAAGTCGGCGGACTCTAGTTTCGACTCTAAACCTTTTCTAAAATCTCTAACGACCCGCCCTGGCGTCTACCAAATGATAGATGCCAATGGTGGCGTTTTGTATGTGGGAAAAGCCCGAAACCTTAAAAACCGGGTCAGCAGCTATTTTCGAAACACCGGGCTAGCACCGAAAACCCGTGCCCTGGTTGGCCACATTCACAATATCGAAATAACCGTCACACATAGCGAAACGGAAGCACTGCTACTCGAACAGAACCTGATCAAAAACCATCTTCCGCCCTATAACATTCTGCTCCGGGACGACAAGTCCTACCCTTATATCTACTTATCGGGCAACGAAGACTTCCCATCCCTGACTTTCCGGCGGGTAAGGCACAAAAAAGCCGGTGAAGGCCGATACTTTGGCCCCTATACCAGTGCGGCGGCAGTTAGGGAGTGCTTATCCTTACTGCAGAAAGCCTTTCAAATTCGCCAGTGTGACGAGAGTTTCTTTCGCAATCGCTCCAGGCCTTGTCTGCAACATCAAATTGGCCGCTGCAGCGCGCCTTGCGTCGGCGAAATAAACGCATCCGAATACGCCGAATCCATGCGCCACGCCACTATGTTTCTGCAGGGTCGCAATACCGAAGTGATACAGGAACTTGTGAGCGCCATGGAAACGGCTGCGGAGCGTTTGGAGTTCGAAAAAGCCTCGATATTGCGCGACCAGATTAACTTTCTACGCCGTGTCCATGAGCATCAAAGTATCGAAGGCAATGCCCGCGATTTAGACGTCTTTGCTCTATCGGCGGAACTCGATTCGGTGGTGATTCACGCACTTTTCGTCCGCGACGGCAGAGTTTCCGGAACCAAAAGTTACCCTTTCGATGGATTGACCCAACCCGAGACCGCATTAAGCGACTTTGTCCAGCAGTACTATCTGGGAGGGCACTCCGTTTATGGTCTGCCCCATGAAATCATCACATCCCTGCCAATTCCGGAGGCTGATTCGCTAAAGGAAGCCTTAAGCAGCCGGTTTTATCGTCAGGTCCGGATTGATAATAGTGTCCGGGGGCAACGTGCGGACTGGTTAAAGCTTGCGCAAACCAATGCCTCGCATGCGCTACGAACCCGCTTGCAATCACAAGAAGCCATAGCAAACCGCTGGCAACAGTTTTGCGAAGCACTGGATATGGAATCGACGATTCAGCGGGTGGAATGCTTTGATATCAGCCACACGTTTGGAGAAGCCACAGTGGCTTCCTGTGTAGTTTTCGGTCCGGAAGGCGCCATCAAAGAGCAATATCGCCGCTTTAATATCAAAGGCGTGACGGCTGGAGATGATTTCCACGCCATGCAACAGGCCCTGGAGAGGCGATACAGCAAGCTTAAAGAAAGCGAACTGGGCCTCCCGGACGTGGTTCTGATTGACGGCGGTAAAGGGCAGCTCGGCATTGCACATCAGGTATTCGCCGATTTACAGATTGACGGTGTGAGTTTGGTGGGTGTTGCCAAGGGGGTCACCCGCAAGCCAGGTTTTGAAACCCTATTTGTCGGCAATGAAAATAAAATTCTGAACCTAGCTCCGGACAGTATCGCACTGCATTTGATCCAGCAAATTCGAGACGAAGCCCACCGGTTTGCAATAACCGGTCACCGCCAGCAGCGTCAAAAGGCTAGAAAACAATCGGTTTTGGATGACATTGAAGGCGTTGGACCGAAGCGCCGGAAGGATTTGCTTAATTTCTTTGGCAGTGTTCGCAATATTGAAAAGGCAAAGCTTGAAGAGCTAAAAAAAGTCCCCGGCATTAGCGAAGTCTTAGCACAAACCATTTATACTGCGTTCCATGAATGACCAGCATAACCAGTTTCTAAATTTACCGAATATTCTGACGTTGGGGCGCCTGATACTTATCCCCGTTATCGTTATCGTTTACTACCTCCCCTTCGAGCACAATTACCTGGCCGCAGCCATTATATTTACCATTGCCAGTATTACCGACTGGTTAGACGGATATCTGGCCCGCCGCTGGAATCAAATCACCCCGTTTGGCGCTTTCCTGGACCCTGTGGCCGATAAGGTCATCGTTGCTGTTGCCTTGGCAATGCTGGTCGAATCCCACCATTCTTTGGTTCTCACAGCGCCCGCCATCGTCATTATCTGCCGCGAGATCGTCATTTCCGCGCTTCGAGAATGGATGGCCGAAATGGGCAAACGGGCGAGCATCGCCGTCAACATGGTAGGCAAAGTAAAAACCGCCTGTCAGATGTTCGCCATCATCGCACTGTTAGCCGTCGCACCAGACAGCCCATGGGCAACGCTTGGATTAGTGTTTCTTTACATAGCTGCAATTCTAACGCTTTGGTCAATGGTCGTTTACCTGAAAGCCGCCTGGGTCGAACTCTCGGTGGACAACTAAACCCTATCGTGGGATATGTCTTCGGGCTTGACAGCTAAACATAAAGCAGTAAACTATGCGCCTCGCTGATATGACAGAGTCACTAAATCGGCCTGTAAGCGAAGGTTTTAATACGGGAATAGCTCAGTTGGGCGAAGCAGGAAATAGCAAAACATGTTTTGTCCTGCGGAGCGACACAAATCTGTGATTTGTGGCTGGGATGAGCACATATAAAAAGCGTGCTCTACCGTCAACACTGTAGCGAGTTAGCATACGGTGTTTTGTTAAAAGGTTATTGCGGGAATAGCTCAGCTGGGCGGAGCAGGAAACAGCAAAACATGTTTTGCCCTGCGGAGCGACACAAATCTGTGATTTGTGGCTGGGATGAGCACATGTAAAAAGTGTGCTCTACCGTTAACACTGTGTCCAGTTGGCATACAGTGTTTAGTTTGAAAGTTTTTGCGGGAATAGCTCAGCTGGTAGAGCACAACCTTGCCAAGGTTGGGGTCGCGAGTTCGAATCTCGTTTCCCGCTCCAAAATTAAAGGAAGTTCTAAATAAAAACTTCTCGAAACGCGACCCGGCATTTTCATAGGGGTCGCGATCGGAGCGCCGACCGGATCGAATCTCGTTTCCCGCTCCAAAAAATATGAAACCCCGATTCACTCGGGGTTTTTGCTCTTTAGTTATTCAGGCGCGGTGGCAGAGTGGTTATGCAGCGGACTGCAACTCCGTGTACGCCGGTTCGATTCCGACCCGCGCCTCCAATTTGCTTTATTTGGCAGGCTATAAAGCAACGGACGGTGTACGCCGCCGAGTGTCGGTCCAATTCGATTCCGACCCGCGCCTCCATCAAAAACTAAAGCTTCCCTGCCCGGGTGGCGAAATTGGTAGACGCAAGGGACTTAAAATCCCTCGGTATTTGATACCGTGCCGGTTCGATTCCGGCCCCGGGCACCAATTCATTTGAAAAATCAGCATGTTATAAGGCAATAATTACTTTACCCGCCAAAGAGCCCGCCGAAGAAAAATCGAATCACTTTTCCCGAACTAATTTAACCGACAACCTTATATTGCAATAAATTATTCCCTTTCAGTTTTTTTGCTATACATGATGTAGCCAAAAGGCGAAGCCCTACTCACCAAGATACCCACCTATAAACATGAAGGGGCAAAAGCGCCATTTCGGTAGTAGTTTTAAGTGTGCTTTCTACTGGATGGACATACAGCGTGGCAAGGGTCATACCAAAGTAGCATCGCAATGTCATTCTGCCTAATACAAATGATCCTCTGCACTCCTCCAAGTGCAAATGAAAACAAATGATCTATCTGATCATCTTTCTCGATTTCAACGAGTCTCTTAACAGCGGAAGAACTCAAACTACTTGGAGTTAAAAAATGATGCCTTGAACCTTCGATATCCTTCCACTTCATGCTATCAAAATCGTGAAGCTTGGTAACTATTGTCCCTTCTTCAGGCTCACCCTTTGGCCATGCAAAATCACCATCTCTATCAGTGTTTGAAAAACGCCAGCATGGTTTGCCATCTGTTATATTAGGGTGTTTAAAACGGGCCTCCTTCTTATCCTCATTTCGAGAAGCGCTTTGAGGCACCGTTTTGCGTCTATTTTTTTTACTCATTATCTAATCGAAGAATAGTATTCTGACATTGTTGCCAGAGAAATCTCTTCATTTCCTCTTGCGCTGTCATCTAGTCCTTTCCGTGCTTCGATCCATGGCTGCTCGCTATGAGTTTGGTCACTCAGCCATTGAGGAGACTTGTCTCCGTATGTGTACAAAACAGCATTGATTGTTTCAACTTGCTCCTGATTTAGCTGACCAGTCGCACAACTAGAAAACATGTCAGCATTTACAGAAAATCGCCCTCTGTGAGAATCATATAACTCCCTGACTACAGGCCCATTAGCCCAAGCTTCAATTTTTTCACCGAAAAGAGGCCGATCATCCCAAACCAAAGACCAAGCTTGGCTGTAATAAACTAGCTTTTGAAGCTTCATTGCAGACATTTCACCCTGTTGTTGAAGGATGTATGAGGCAACGTCAAACACGTTCGTTTTCATCTTCCAAACTCCATCAAAGCTATTACCATCCAAAATTGCGCCCTATTCTCCTACACTCAAGTCTAGGACACTATAAGAATTATTCAGTACAGTATGTATTATATGATAATAAGTAGTAACGACATTTTCTGTCATAGCACTAGCTCTCAGTGGAAAATTACCTACAACTTTTTGAGACATCTCTTACATACACTCCCGACCTAAGCAGTAAAATACGAACTCAAGTGTTTTGCTTTTCATAGTATTAGCTCCCTTCGGAGAGCCCTATTAAGGATATCCCATGGACAAGGACATCAGTCCCATTTGCCTTTGTTGCGGATCAAATAGCTGTGTTGAATGGCAGCGCATTACTACCGACGAAAATACGCTGCAGGAAACAGAGATAACAGAGTTTATATGCTTGGAATGCTTCCAGCCCATTCCTGACTGGCGCAAACTGATCATAATTTAATCAAAGTCTACTTAGGTGATCTATACTTAGATTACAAACAGAGCGCCATTTCTCTTCGTGCTGGATTTAGAAAACATGACTCAGTCCAACCACCTGACGAATCTCAAAAGGCCGATAATGCGATCAATTCAAACGGAAAACGATATTATCAAACAACTAGATTCCGGTGACCAAATGGAAAAGGACTCTGTTCAAATCCTGAAGGAACACCCCAAGCTTAGAAATGCTTATAAGTTTTTGCTTGCCGTGGATGTAGACAACCTATTGAGGAATGAAGACTCTACGAATAAAAATAGACGCGATAAAGGTTCAAAGGGTAATTAAGTCAGTTGTTAGACAAATTGGGGTGTGTGTATGAACAACGAGACAATTTGGCAAACACTAAAAAGGATCAGGAAGGAGCCGATGCCGGACGAGAAGAAGAAGGATTTAGAGAAGCGGAGGAACGCTTTATTGGCTCCCTGGAGAAAGGAACTATCTATTTCGGACAAGGAACCTCAACCTAAAAAGCCTTAGCCAGAATCTTTTCTAATCAAGAAATGACCTTAACAAAGGTTAACGCCCGGAATGGTTCAGATTGCGCAGAGCCATTCGAGTGCAGGAAAACTTGCGACATAACTTAACCCCAGAATTTTTTAGGATTGAGAAAACCAGAGATATTTAACCCGGTGTAGTTTTGATTAGGTGTCGTATTGGCGGGCTGTTGGTTGGCCGGTTGCGGTTTGGGAGCAAGAAAACCACGTGAATCGTTGTTTTGCATATTGAGACCGGGTGCTCTTAAGGTTCCTGGCGGCGCTCCTGCAACGGCGTCGCCTAATAATTCACCGGCTTTAACTGCACCTCTTGGTGCTCTAAGGTATGCACCAGTTAAAGCAAGTCCTACCGATCCAAGCGGGCCGAGGCTTGCATTAGATGCTTTCATTCGACCTGCATATTCTGCATACGTTTCACCAGGCTGCATCTTCCTGGTCGAATAACCATCCCAGGCAAACGACGCCAACATTCCTGCTACAGGATTTGCCAAGGCTAAAACGCCAGAAACAAGCGAACCAAATTTTGTTAGCCCATAAGTGTTTTCAAATCCACCTCTTGCAGAGCTAACCCTCATCGCATTCGTTCGGTGGTTGGAATAGTCCTCAATATGATCGGGCATTTCGCCGACCCCAAGATCATCGACCACCAGTACCGCGACCATCATCTGTGTTCCGCTGATGCGATAAATCAGCAATGTTATCCGGCATTTCTCCTAAGCCGGGACTCCGATCATCATTATCTCGGCCATTATCATTGTCATTGCCATGGCCTTTGCCGCCTCGTCCGGAACCATCAGAATTTTGGCTATGGTTACCATGCGACCCGTCGTCATTCCAGCCCATTACAAACCCCCGAAAATATTGTATATATGTACAGCCAACCTAATTGTATTGACACAACTCTATTTGAGCAACTGCCCGAAGTTGCATGAACAACTTTTTCGGAAAAGTAGTGGTTTTGAAAAAATTATTCCTACCGCAGGCGATTAGGTGCTTGGTTGAGTTTTTTCCATATCTCGGTCGCTTTGGCTCTCTGTGTGTCAATGAAGGTGGCTAGATCCTGGGCGTGCACTAACCATTCACCTTTTTGAGATTCACTACCGCGGTACACAGGAAAAGGCAAGTTCTGCGAACCAGCACGGCGTTTAGCCTCCTTCTCTGACATACCTAGAAACTTCACAGCTATATTGCGTAAAGGAATTTGCCCGGTTTCAAATTCTGCTAATAGCAGAAATACTGTGTTCATTAGATGCCTTCAATTCTCACAAGAATTTGTCGATTATCTTATTTCCAGAACACCACAGGGTTTACCCTAAAACCTCTTAACAATCCCCAGGATAAACTGACAATTCACTAATCTTCATGCCAGATTCGTTCAAATACTGATAACTCCATGTGCCTCCGCTTTTGATAATGGTGCTTAAGGTGGTTGAAGAACATATGTAACTAACTAGAGCCATCCTATTTGGAGTTTTCTGATGCGAGGTTTTTAAAACAGCTATAAGTGTTAAGTGTCGATCAATCGCTATGGCGTCAATGATGGTCAAATCCGAGGTTTCAATGGGTACTTTATTGTGATATTCCGCAGCCATAATTTTTAGAAGTTGTGGAAGATTGGTTCTTGCCATTTCAGAAAATGGGTCAACCTCTGCGAACGAACAGGTACCGTACAGTATGAGCAGAGTTATTTGACAAAGTCTTTTCATGTTTTTTCTTTACTGATGGTTTAGCCACTTCCCCTGAAAAGCGTGCTAAACACTCGATTCAGGGCAAACTCAACTTAGACTTCAAAAGAATAGCCCAAAATCCGACTCTCTAAGCATCTCAATCCATTGATACTCCAGCCTTGCAACTTCCTGTTTCTCTTTCTCGAAAGTATGCCAGCGTTTCCACTTAGGCTTGGAATAACGTTGACTGGAATCAAGTAGGCTCTGACCTGGGCCCCACAGCTTTAAGCGCTTCTTTCGTATCTTCCTTTCGATCCTCACAGCAGGCCGTTCGCTTTGGCAAGCGTAGTGCAATCCGGCACACTCCCGGCAAATAATCTGATTGTAGAAATTGAAGTAGAGTGCTGTACGTCGTTTTAGGCAAGCCCCGCAGACAAGCCAGTATCTTTCACCTAAATACTGTTTCGTTTTAAGGATGGGAGCAGGGGTCTTTACACCCTTGTAACTAAACTCTGCCACTCGATCCCAGCCTTCGGCATGCCTGACTTTGTAATAGACTTGTCGACCACCCGGCCAGGTAAAATAACCCTGTGCTCCAACATCGGAGTTGTAAAGGCTCTTGCAGTCCGTTGCTTTTATCCTGGGCTGCCCATCAATGTATCGCCTAAACTGCGCATGACCCATGTGGTAGCCTCTAGCCATAATTGTTCTCCAATATTTTTTGTGCGAAATATAGTTTGTAACCTTCGGCCAAATTCGTGTTCCGACCTAATTGCAACAGGGAAAATTGAGTTATTTTGTGTTCTCTACTGACCCCGAATAAATCTTTAAGACCAAAAGCCCTTGGTATATCTATAAAGGTGTACACATACGGAGTACAAAAAGGCTGAAAAATGCTCTGACTAATACACATACGGACTACAAACCCTCTATTTTTAGACCATTTTTTAGACAATTAATACACATAGGGAGTACATTAATACGCATAAGGAGTACCGAAATTAATTTTGATCATGCCTTAAAATCCGATTTTTCCTCTTTCCACTGACCTGGTGGTTGTCTGGTTGCGCTCACTTCTAGCTTTCCCTTACATTCATCAATAGCCTGCCAAGTAAGTGCATACAAATTAGGCTTATGCCGCCCACCCTGCCGAGTAAGCATGATCAGACCATAGTGGGCAAGCTCCTTAATGGACCTGTCCAAAGTACTTGGCGACCTAAACCCCCTATCGTGCATCCATTTCCATGTAACGCAGAGATCACCGTTGTTGTGACCGTTATATTGTTTCAATATCTCCATCAGTAGTCGGATCGCATGGCTACTTAGCCGGATGTAATTACTCGATTCCATTATTCTATGCGGGAGTGCAGCAAAGTTGCCGGCATCCTTGCGGCCTTTTGCTTTTTGGCGAGTTACAGCCATAAAGCCCCCTATTCAACACAACCATTCAAAGCTTGTGCAGATTTCCAAGAGTTAGGTATCTCAGCTTCACGGATAGCCATTGCTATAAGCTCGGTAGAGGCGGAGACAGCATTGATAATTTCATTCGCATCATTGGCCTCAGTTTCAAATAAAAGCCGTTCCCGCACGTACTCCGCCGCCTGCTGCAATGTTTTGCACCATGCACACTGTTGCCAAACTTTCTTCCCGTCTTTTCTGGGTTTGCATTTTGAAACTGCCCAAGAGTTTCGATCCAGCTCAACCCTGTATTGGTCATTGATGGGAATTTCGAAACTACCCATTGGCCACCTTCCTGTAATCAGACTTATAAACACCTGGCATTAACACATAACGAGCATTTCGGTGCTTATGGCCTTGGGCATTTTCTGAAGTTTGCCAAATGGTTTGTATGTTAAAACCTTCAGTATGACGTAGCTCATGAACCCGAGCTGCAGGCATCATTACATCCAGCTTCTCCCGTGCTTGAATTGTAGTAATACCCTGAGCCCCCGCCTCTCTGAGAGCCTTGAGCAAGCGTGATAGTTGCGCTACAGTGGAGTTGTCTAAGCTTTTCTTCTGGGCCTCTTCGGGGGCCTGTCTTTTATCAGTCATTTCAGGCAGCCTCCATTCCCATTAATTGGCGAATGTCGCAAGCCATCCAGGCAAGCCGATTTCCAATCTTGCGAGGCTTGATGGGACCTTTCCCGAAACATGCCCAAGCCCTCAACGTGTCTTCCCGTAGCTGAAGGAAAAACGCTGTTTCTGATGTGGAGTATTGAAGGCGGGACCCTTCCTTTAGAGATTTGATAAGTTGAGTTTCATCAATTTGGTTTTTACTTTTCATAGATCACCTATGCCGAAAATTAGTTGGTATAGGTTGCTTCCGCTTCAAACCCATACTTGTATGTTTTCATCGATACAAGTTGGTATTCAAACAGGGCATAGAGGGCATGCAAGTAAAAGTGAATAGCAATAAAAATCTTGCTATCCAATTGATTAATATTGAAATTTACTTAGGGCAAGTTAGGGCATCTGGGGCAACGCCCTATTTTCTTCGAGATAAGTAACCACTTAGTGCTTGCTTTTTTATTGTCTCAGCTTTGAAAGGATGGCCGTTTTGGTTGAGATAACCATCTTTCTCTAAAACAGGAGCAATTTTCTCTGCAATTTTCAGTTGAGAAAGTCTGCTGTTCTTTTTGCGACATTCGTCCGCCAGATTTCGGGCCCTTAGCACCCAGTCTCTAATAGAATTGAGTTGAGACCCAACAGACTTGTTAACCTTCATAGGTAGTTCATTTTGTTCTGACCGTATGATGCTACGAAGCTTCTCTTGAATTTCTGCCCGTTCTTGAACATATCTTTTCTGCCTCTCCTCCCACAATTTTAATTCCGTTTGCTTATCGTGTGGGGGTTTTTGCAGTTCCATACCAATAAGCTCCTCTTGTAACCATTGCAAACGGATTTCAAAGTCAAATCCCTGTTGCATCAACTTTTGGTTTTCGGGATCGGGATCATTTTGGCAATCCGACCATGTTGCCTGAGATCTCCTATCCGCTGGTGTCCACAGATCCCATTTCCCTATAAACTCATCTTTGACTCGCTGTTGAAGCTCAGTAGGCAACTCTTCAAAAGGTTTATCAAAATATTTTTCTAAAGCATCATACAATGGCTCAAATGAAGATTTATCCATATTAAACGCTCCTTCAAGCGATCCCCTCAAAGAAGATAACCAGCCAAGCCGGTGAAGGTTTCCGGCCTTTCGGGAGCTACCCTAGGCTGGTCGATTCGAAGTTAGTTTTTTAGCTCTTTTTCTACTTTCTCTGAGTGAGCATTGAACAGGTTTTTAGTCTCCGAAACCCGGCACTGAATAAGCTCCAACAATGAAGAACTTAACTGTAGCTGGGTCAAATCAGTACAAATAAAGTCAGCAAGTAGTTCCTCAAGCTGAGTCAGGCGTAAAACGATGCTTTCTGCCAGATCGCTTCTGCTAGCATTCGGATTGATAAATGTGGATTGATCTTCTAGGTGGCAAAGGTGTTGGTTGTCGGACTGGTTTTCCATAGCTAGACACCTCCCTTTTCTTCTAGCCATTCAGAAATAAGACAAAAGTGCTTCATTGCATATTCAGTAAGGGCTTCAAGCTCAACTTGCTCTGAAGGTTCTATATCCGTTCTATTTAACTTTTGAATGCTAAGTAGACAGCCCTCGATTTTCAACAGATGCCCCATTTGGGTTTGCGCTTCCGATATTGATACACTTGTATCAGCCATGATGTCACCTCTCTGTCAGGTGGTTTTGGTAAGTGATCCCTGGTAGCGCCAACTACCGAGGATCACGCTTTTAACTCGATAACCTTTCCGGTCTCCTTCTTACCGTGTAGGCAGTACTCGCCCCAATCCGTCATCATCTTGCGGCGCGTATCAAGAAGCTCATCCCGTGCATAAGCAGCCCGGGTTTTATCGTCGTGAACATGCGCCAGGGCTAGCTCGCTGGCTTCGTCTGGGTAGCGGGTATGAGTTCTCGCCCAATCTTTGAAGGTAGAGCGGAAACCATGCTGAGTGATATCAAGCTTCATGGTCTTTTTTAACACGGCTAACATGGCATTTTCAGACAACCGTTTATTGATATTCAAAAAAACCAAACCTTCTGCCCTGTCCGGTTTGAATTGCTTTAGAAGTTCAACGGCTTCGTCACACAGTGGAATAGTGTGCTTTTTACCGGCCTTCATGCGCTCCACTGGTATTGTCCATAAGCGCTTGTCTACATCCATTTCCGACCACACTGCCCACCTAATTTCACTAGATCGGGCACAGGTGAGAACGGCAAACCGTAAAGCTAAAGCCGATGTGGTGTTGAGTTTTCGCAGTTTTTCCATGAAAGCTGGCACATCCTCTACCGGTAAGGCTTCCATGTGTTCAACCTTGGAAACTTTAGAAGGCATTGGGAGAATATGAGATAGGTTGCCCTTCCATCTGGCCGGGTTCATCCCGGTGCGTAGTCCCTTTACTTCTGCTAGGTCCAGAATGCGCTCAAGATTGTTTCTCAGCCGTTCGGCTGTTGGGGATTTACTTTCCCAAATCGGCTCTAGCACTTGCAGGATGTGTTCGCGCTCAATATTGCCTACCGGCAACGATCCAATCAGGGGGAATGCGTAGTTTTCAAGACTATTGGCCAATCGTTGACGCTGCTTAGCACGGCTGGTTTCTTTAAATTCTTGCGTTTTCTTCTCGATGAATTGTTCGGCAACCTGCCTGAACGTGACTTGTCTAACTTGTTCGGATATTAACTTTTGCCGGATTGCCTGACGTTCGGCAACGGGGTCAATCCCTTGTTTGATCTTCTGTTTTATCTCCCTGGCCAGCTCCCTTGCCATGGCCATACTGACTTCAGGATAGGCACCTAACCCGATCTCTCGCCTCCTAACCCCCATAACGGTGCGGAGTACCCAACTCTTGGCCCCGGAATCACTGATTTGCATCTTCAGTCCTGCGATTCCACCGACTGAGTGTTGGCCCGGCTTATTCAGGGTTTTTACTTGTTGGGCTGTTAGCTCTAGGGCACGTTTCGGCATTCCGCCATTCATCCCGCCATAAATAGATAATTGAGAGCCTATCGCAACCAACACTAGACAACAAGAAAATCGGGGGAAAGTTCTATACTATTAATACATAAGGGAAATATTTAGATATAGACCAACGCTATATAACGCTGAAAGTATGCAGGCCCCGGGCACCAACCTCTCTAATATATTCAAATATTCACTCTTCTAACCCTCACAATCCTGTGCACCCATACTAGCGACCTTTTTGCGTTTTACCGCCTCTCAATAACCAGAACGCCAATAATGAGTCGATTAATAAAATAAATAGGCTGGGATCTATTTGTACCGCATTTGTCATGTTGGTAGTAGTGTAAATAATCTTTCGCACTTTTTTCTTATTTTGGCGGTAGTTTTAAGCCAGTTGTTCAGCATCCAGTTGCTGAATTGAAGCGCCTTCATGAACACCGACAATCTCATTGAAGCATTCGCTAATGGACTGATCGCGTTCGAGAAAAACCGGAACCTTGGAATGAACAGTAGATACCCTATCGCTAACCTAGCCGGTGCGAATGTTCGAGGTATGTTCCCAAGAGATGCGCAAGTATCGAGCTTACCAGAAACTGGCAAAGGAATTTGTCCTAGTTGGCGAATTGCTAGGTTAGGTTTTGAATTTTGAATGAAGAAGAGTTCGTCGCAATTGTCCCCTGTGACGCAACCAAAGGTCGTCAGCCTCCTGATTGCTCCAGCGCCATTTATAATACTAGCAATTCGCAGACTATGCTGGCTTGGATATGGAAGACTTGACTCGTAAGCCAACCATAGGATTAAAGAAACTCAATAGGACTTTAAAGGAGAACTAAGGCTTGTAAGAGATCTCTTACATGACTTTCAGCTTTAGCTGACAGATTCTAGCCGGTCTAGGCTGTACCATCGCATCTCAACTCACAACAAGGACGTAACCATGGAAATGCGTGTTCTCATTGGTGGCTTCGGCATCAATTTCCCCTCTACTGACTTTGGATTAACAATCGCTTCGATAGCCACTATCCAGTTCAGGCTAGACTACAAGCAAATACCGATCACTTACGCTATTACAGACGCCTTAAGTCTTGGTGGAGGGCAGCGCCAGTTCCTTGGAAGCCATATCAAAACAGACTGGTTTCCTTTGACCAAGAATCAACCTTGGTTACAGAATATTGAGGGCATGTGGCAGATCAGTTATGACCGTAATGGGCCGCTACTAGGTGGCAAAATTGGTCAGGTGGAAGTACTCGGGACAACGCTTGCAGGATTAGGTGAACCAGGGCGTGTTAGCGTTAAGTTCTCCACAATCACCAATGGCGATACCACAACCTATGTGGACAAGTCTTATGTCCCGGTTCCAGAACTGGGTATATTGGTCACTGAAGCAAGAGCCACTGGCCCATTGAAACTAATGCCAAGAGTGAAGAACTAATGTTCCTAAAGATACTTTCTCCCGTTTTTTTATTCTGTGCTTCTTTGACTGGGCTGGCCTTAGCGATTGCGCTGAACTCTAGAGATCAGTACCAAGAACTAAGTATTGGAATGTATGGAGAACATGCACCACTAATGAACTCAACGCTGTTCGACTTCATGATGAACTGGCCGTTTTCTATAGTGGTGGCTTTACTGACCTTAGCAGGTTTAGTGAAGGAGTTCCTGGTGAAAGATGTCAAGGCAAAGCTAAAGGTGAACGTAAGCTTGTTTATCTTGCTTGGGGTGTGGTTCAGCTTCTTGATTTATTTGCCGTTGAGCATTTGAAGCTGAACAGAAGCAAGTTGGTAGACTCCATTATGCTCAAGAATCTAGCCTTGTTTGCTTGCCTACAAATTAGTAGCAAATTCACATTTTCGATTTATTTCCTCACTACAGGAGATCATTTTAACAAAGTTCAATGCATCCTGTAGTTTCTAGCTCATTATGATAGTTAAAACAGATTTACAACTGTAAGCATCTGTTTTTATTGGCAGTTAAATGCAGGTTCCGAGTACCAACTCCTAGTAGACTATTCAACCTCCGGCGTAGCCCGCTCAATTAAGGCCTTGCAATCCACACCAACCGGCAAGCAACCATAATTAAACCCATCCCCTCGCTGCAATCTAGACTGACAAAAAGCCTCCGCTATCAACTGATTATCCGATTGGATAAGCACCGCAGCCTGCAAACTCAAAGCTATCCGATCCACCACATTGCGTGCGCGATACTCAAGTTTTTCTGGACTTTTTAGATCAGCCTTTAGACTTTCCACGAAACCATCGTAATGATTGTTCTTACCAAGCTGCGCTTCCAGCTCTGAAATAACAGTATGCAAAGTTTCAGGCGATTTTTGCGCAGCACGTAAGACATCCAGACATTGTACATTGCCACTGCCCTCCCAAATCGCGTTGACTGGCGACTCCCGGAAGAGACGCGGCATTACGCAGTCTTCCATAACGCCTGAACCGCCAATACACTCCATTGCTTCGTATGCATGGCCAGGGGTGCGCTTACATATCCAGTATTTACCTATCGCTGTTACCAACCTGGTGAAGTTGCGCTCATAGTCGTCTTGTTGGTTATCCAACGACCGCGCAACGCGCATGGACAAGGCTAATGCGGCTTCGCTTTCGATAGTTAGGTCTGTTAACACATTTTGCATCAAGGGTTGGTTGACGAGCTTTTTGCCAAAAGCCGATCGTTGGTGACAATGATGGGTAACTTGTGCAACCGCCGCCCGCATGCCTGCTGACGACCCTACCATACAGTCAAATCGCGTCAGCGCGACCATTTCAATAATGGTTTTAACGCCCCTTCCTTCCTCGCCGATCATCCATCCCAGGGCTCCCCGGAGCTCAGTCTCACTGGAAGCGTTGGCGACATTTCCCATTTTGTTTTTCAGCCTTAACACTTGCAGCGGATTTTTGCTGCCATCCGGTCGCCATCGCGGCACCAGAAAACAGGAAAGCCCGCCAGCCGAATGCGCCAAAACCAAAAATGCATCACACATAGGCGCGGAAACAAAATACTTGTGACCGACCAATTCATACTGTTGTCCCGGCCCCGCTTGGCCGATGGGATACGCTTTCGTGGTATTGGCCCGGACGTCTGAACCTCCCTGCTTTTCGGTCATGGCCATGCCTATGGTGGCCCCCGGCTTCTTCTGCGCAGGCACATTCGAAGGATCATAGTGACTTGAAAGAATTAAGTGCTCCCATTCCGCAGCAACTTCAGGCTGATTTCTCAAACTTGGGATGGCGGCGAATGTCATGGTAATCGGGCAGCCATGCGCCGCTTCGATTTGGCTATGCATGTAACATTTTGCTGCGCGTGCTACATGCGCACCTTTTCGAGGACCGGTCCAGGGAGACGCATGCAGGCCGTTTTCAATTGCTGTCTGCATTAGCCGATGGTAGGCCGGATGAAACTTAACCAAATCGATGCGGTGGCCATGGTTATCGTGAGTGTACAGCGCGGGCTTGTTTTCGTTGGCAAGAAAACCCAACTCGATGTATTGGCTCTGACCAACTTTTTCGCCAAATTTGGTTAATTCAGGAACAGACCAACCGGCACCTTCTCTTTGTATCACTTCCTGCAATGCAATATCCGATTGAAAAAGATTGTAGTTTTCCAAGTTCGAAGGCTGATTCAAGACTTCATGTGTCTCAGCCAGGAACCGCCCTTCAAAACCACCTGTTCGTTCAAGCTTCGCATTCATCATGCCACCTAAATTGCAATTACCATAATTGAAAACCCTGCTGACAGATTCACCTCAGCGCTATATTTCCGAGCCGCTGCATAATAATGAATCATGATTCATTTTTAAACAAGCCTTTCCTCAATTCTGCGCAAATGGCGCAACCCATAACGAAGTAAAACAAGCGAGTTAAGAAAACTCACCGGCAAACAGAGAGATACAATCCAAAATTAGATTCATTAAAGCTTAAGCTGGGCAAGTTAAGATAAGGTTCATCCGAAAAGCTGATTATCGAATGGTCAATTACTTAGACATATGTGAGATATATCTCACAAAACCAATCGGCAATGACTTACACCGAAAGCCAATAGACTGTAATAGTCTGACAAGAACGAAATGAGTTGTTATTTAATGAATATAAGAAATCAGCAGGGATCACGGGATACAAGATTTAGCATCGTATCGTACGGAACAGAGCCAAAACAAAGGACCGCTAAGAATGAATACGCTGATTGCGCAAAGACTAAGGTTGGTTGAGGAACTGAAAACTGCGGAGGATGATTTGAAATTTTTACTGCAAACAGATCATCCGAGCGATTCTATTATCAACTTTTATGAAGACTTAATTGTTCGTCATCGGCAGTTAATCCAAATGATTGACGAGCATGTCTCGGAGAGTAAAAAAAAATTGCATCAAAGAGAGTGTGGTTGATGAGTAGAGACTCATTTCATGAGCAATCGAATGGAACTGAAAAATGGCGGTGAGTCAGGGATTCGAACCCCGGGTGGGCTATTAACCCACGGCGGTTTTCAAGACCGCTGCTTTCAACCACTCAGCCAACTCACCACAGACGTATTATGAAGCACCCCTCAAATACGAGACGAGCATGATACTTAAAAATTACCAAGTGTCAACGTTTCTCTTACTGATTGATCCATCCCCATTAATATCAACGTATCAAATACCGCATCAATGTATTTTTCACGGAAATCGGGTAAATTAACGGGAATTAAAGTTGGGACTTACAGCAGAGCATTGAAATTGCGGTAAACAACCTTAATATACGGTAAAGAAAACTTTTATCATTAATGGGTTTCCATCGACAGCATATAAACCTCGGAGGAGCTAATGGAAAATCGAAGACTTCAAAATGCCAATATGTCTGCGGTAGCGCAGGGTGGCTACGCACCGGCGGTAGACACTTCAACCGCGGCCAAGGTGTTAAAAAACACCTACTGGCTGCTGGGTCTTACGCTAGCGTTTTCGGCGTTTACCGCCTACTTATCAATGGGCATCGCCTTTAATCCGATCATGCATTTCGGCGCGCTGATTAGCGCCCTGGTTATCACCTTTGTTATTCACAAGGTGGCAAATAGCGTTTGGGGGCTTGTACTGGCCTTTGCGTTTACCGGATTACTTGGTCTGACAATCGGCCCCATCGTCGGGTTTTATCTCAGCATGGGAGCAGCAGAGACAGTGACCACTGCCTTGGGTCTGACTGCCTTCGCATTCTTCGGGTTATCCGGCGTAGCCTTGGTTAGCCGCAAAGACTTCAGCTTTCTTTCCAGCTTCCTGGCAGTAGGATTCTGGGTGATTATCGGCGCATTCGTGATCAGCTTCTTTGTTGAAAGCTCTGCTTTCTCACTAGCGATATCCGGCGCCATTGTATTGTTTGCCTCTGCGGCGATCCTGTATGAAACCAGCTCGATTGTGCATGGTGGCCAGACCAATTACATCCTGGCTGCGGTGTCACTATACGCTTCTATCTATAACCTGTTCATGAGCTTACTCCATCTTCTGATGGCGTTTGCCGGCGAAGAATAACTGCCGTTAAAACTAGCGAAGCCCGGGTCTTCCCGGGCTTTTTCGTTCCCACTGGCCGCTAAGCAACTTGTATCATGGTGTTCAGCCTTGTCGTTTATGGCGCTCCCCATTGCTCGCAAGCGCCACTAACCGCGTTTCGGTTTGCCAGCAGTGTATTAAGCCAGGGACATTCACTTTATCGAGTGTTTTTTTTCCATGCGGGCGCAAGCAACGGGCTGGGCACAATCAGCGACGATGACGAAGCCGGCAAGGTTATTCGAGATTGGCAATCGCTAGCCGAGCAGCATAGCCTCGATCTGGTCATTTGTATCGGCTCTGCGCAACGGGCAGGCGTTAAAGAACAAACCGGTGATTCCGTAGGATTGCAACAAGGGACGCTCGCAAAAGGCTTCCAATTGGCCGGTTTGGGTCAACTGGCCGATGCCGCCATCAAGTCAGACCGACTTGTCAGCTTTGGCATTGCATCGTGAAATCCATTGTCATACTTATCACCAGACCAGCCATAGGTAACGGGCTTTACAAAGAGGCTGTCGATACCATCGTGTCAATGGCCATTTTTAACTTATCAGTTAAAGTGGGTTTTGTTCAGGACGGCGTGTTTCAGTTATTAAACGGTTTCACGAATAGTTCCGCCGGTGTTGACACTAACGAATCCAACCGAGATCGCAGGAATATCCAAAAACGCCAATCAACCACGTTTGAGGAACTAAAGGAGTACGGCGTTGAGGAGTTATTTGTCGACCAGCAAAGTGCAGCATTGAGGAACATCGAGGTTTCACAGTTCCCGCAAATCATTACCTGGGCCGACACCAAAGACTTCAAAAAGCGGCTATCCGAAGCCGACCACATTCTGACCTTTTAGTGTGACACACAGTGATTTTACACATATTTAGCAAAGGCCTGAATCACAAAAGTCTATTGGAAACCTGCCTGCAAATGGTTACTCCGGATGATGCGGTTATATTTATTGAGGATGGCGTGTTGTGGGCACATCCCAGCAACTTGTCAACCGTATCCTTGGCACCTAACCCTGGGCATCTATATTGCTTGACTGAGGACTGTTCGACTCGCGGGCTCCGCAAGTTACGCGAGGATATAGAAGAAACGGACTATGACGGCTTTGTCGAGCTTGTGGCACACCATGAAAAGTCAATTTCCTGGTATTAAGCAAAACCTTTGGGTAGAGAAAAACACTTTAAAACAGAGTACCGAATTGAATACAACCAGCGACCGGAAGTTTCCCAAAGAACGTAATGAACACGCCTTCGCTCCCTTTGTCCGCATTCTCGGAAAAGGCAAAAAAGGCTCCCGCTCCTTGTCCCGCGAAGAAGCCAGAACGGCGATGGGAATGATCCTGGACGGCCAGGTTCTGGATTTGCAGCTCGGTGCATTTCTCATGTTGTTACGGGTAAAAGAGGAATCCCCCGAAGAACTGGCCGGTTTTGTCGAAGCAGCGCAAGCGCGCTTTCAAACCCCTAATGTCGAATTTGACATTGATTGGAGTTCTTACGCCGGAAAAAAACGGCATCCGCCCTGGTTTTTACTTTCCGCCGTATTGTTGGCCCAGAATGGCATAAGAATCTTTATGCACGGTGCTGAAGGGCACACCCAGGGAAGACTCTATACGCGCGAGGTTGCCCAGGCGTTTCAACTACCAATTGCCCAAACATGGGAAGATGTCACTCCGGATAAGCGCTTCATATACATGCCGCTGGATGTATTCTCCGCAAGACTGCATGAAATTATTCAGATGCGCTCGATCTTGGGACTTAGATCTCCGGTACACTCTATGGCGCGATTGCTGAATCCGCTAAACGCCCCTTTGGTTGTCCAAGGCATATTCCATCCGCCCTACAGCCCAATCCATCAGCAAAGCGCGGCGCTATTGAAGTACCCGCAGGCACTGGTGATAAAAGGAGAAGGCGGTGAATTCGAACGGAATCCGGATATCGACTGTCAGGTCCGCTATGTTAAAAATGGCGAGATTAAAGAGGAAGTCTGGCCAAAACTTTTCGCCCGTCGGCATGTCAAACCGGAACAACTCTCCATTGACCATATGCGGGCTGTTTGGGAGGGTCATGCAGAAGATGAATATGCAGAAGCGGCGATTATTTCCACCACTGCCGTCGTGCTAAGCCACCATCGGGATGCCTTGCAAACTGACGAAGCGAGTGCGCTCGCAAAATCCTGGTGGCAAAAGCGCGATCGAGAAATCGCGTTGTCTAGCATCTAACTATAATAGGCATTATCAGTCACGGAATGGTCAGTGACATCGCGAACACCTTGCAGTTCCGGCAATTTACCCATCAAGGTTTTTTCCACACCTTCTTTCAGGGTTAGGTCCACTGCGGAGCAACCTTGGCAACCGCCACCAAACTTCAGCACCGCTACATTGTCCTCAAGCAGGTCAACTAGAGACACTTCTCCACCATGCGCAGCAAGGCTCGGATTGATTTCGGTGTAAAGAATATAATTAATCCTATCCTGCAAAGGCGAATCTTCGTTCACCTTAGGCATTTTCGCATTCGGGGCTTTGATCGTCAGTTGCCCACCCATCTTTTCGGAACTAAAATCCACCACGGCATCTTCCAGAAACACCAAGCTGCTCTTATCCAAATACATGGGGAAAGCCTCGAAATCGACACGCTCGTCTTCTTCGATGACTTCATCCGGTTTGCAATAGGCAAGACAGGTTTCAGCGTATTTGGTGCCCGGCTGAGTGACAAACATCCGCACCCCTATTCCGTCAGCGTTTTGCTTCTTAAGAAGTTCAGCCAAGTAGTCCTGCGCTGCTTGGGTAACTGTTACCATGGTTTTCCTGCCTTTGCCGGATGTCAGTCATTCAGAATTTAACAGTGAGTTGAATTAATACCAAATTGGTAATAATTCGTTTTCGAATTGTAGTGGAAAAACTTCCGCCATAAAAGCCCCACTAAAATACTTGGATATATTCAGCTTTTGGATAAAATTCCTCCCCTCCCAGGACAGCCGCACACCGAGTCTGTTACTATCAGGGGCTTTTTTGCGATAAATCCTCCCGCACAAATTAGAAATTGGCAGCTCTAGGCAGTTCCGAATGGCACAAGGCAACACTAAATCAGGTAGATTTTGATGAATCGTGAACAACGACTAAACGCACTCCAACAGGCACTTCAACAGCGCATCCTCATTCTGGATGGCGCCATGGGCACAATGATTCAGCGTTATAAATTGGAAGAGGCGGATTATCGTGGCGACCGGTTTGCGGATTTCGGACAGAACCTAAAAGGTAACAATGATCTTCTGAGTCTCACCCAGCCTGGCATTATTCGTGACATCCATTCTGCCTATTTGGATGCCGGTGCCGACATCATTGAAACCAATACATTCAATGCCACTGCTGTGTCACAGGCGGATTATGGGTTGCAGGAAATCGTTTACGAACTCAACAAGGCAGGCGCTGCGCTTGCCCGGCAGGCGGCAGACGCAAAAACGGCGGCAACGCCTGAAACACCCCGCTTTGTCGCCGGTGTTTTAGGGCCGACTTCACGAACCGCGTCGATTTCGCCGGACGTTAATAATCCGGGTTATCGAAATGTCGATTTCGCCACGCTGGTAGACAACTACTGCGAAGCAACCCGGGGACTTGTCGACGGCGGAGCAGACACGATCCTGATTGAAACCATCTTCGATACCTTGAACGCAAAAGCCTGCGTGTTCGCCGTGGAGCAGTTCTTCCTGGATCAAAATGTACGTCTGCCCATCATGATATCCGGCACCATAACCGATGCTTCCGGCCGCACCCTGTCCGGCCAAACAACCGAAGCGTTTTGGAACTCGCTCGCCCACGCCAAACCACTTTCCATAGGCCTCAATTGTGCCCTCGGTGCGGAAGCGCTAAGGCCTTATGTCGAAGAACTGTCCGGCTGTGCTGATACTTTCGTCAGTGCTCATCCCAATGCCGGTTTGCCGAACGAATTCGGCGAATATGATGAAACCCCGGAATACATGGCGGATATCATTGAAGGTTTTGCCAAAGACGGATTCATTAATATCGTAGGCGGGTGTTGCGGCACCACGCCAGACCATATCCGCACCATTAAAACCCGGGTCGAGAAATATGCCCCGCGACAGATACCCAATATTGAAAAGCGCTTTAGGCTTTCAGGCCTTGAGCCCTTTACGCTTAGCGATGAGATCCGATTTGTAAATGTCGGCGAGCGAACCAACGTTACCGGTTCAAGACGTTTTCTCCGTCTCATCAAAGAAGAAAAGTACGATGAAGCATTGGATGTCGCCCGCGACCAGGTAGAAAACGGAGCCCAGATTATCGACATCAATATGGACGAAGGCTTGTTGGATTCTCAGGAATGTCTAAAGATCTTTTTGAATCTGATCGCCTCGGAACCCGACATTTCGCGGGTGCCCATCATGGTCGACTCGTCAAAATGGGAAGTTATTGAAGCCGGTTTACGCTGCATCCAAGGCAAGGCGGTCGTCAATTCCATCAGCCTCAAGGAAGGTGAAGCCGACTTTGTTCAAAAAGCGAAAAGCTGCCTGCGCTATGGTGCCGCCGTGGTCGTGATGGCGTTTGACGAGCAGGGACAGGCCGACACCTTTGCCCGCAAAACCGAAATCTGTCAGCGCAGCTACGATGTCCTGACCGGTCTGGGTTTTCCACCGCAAGATATCATTTTCGATCCGAATATATTTGCCATCGCCACCGGCATCGAGGAGCACAACAACTACGCGGTTGACTTCATCGAAGCCAGCCGCTGGATCCGCGCCAATCTTCCATACGCCAGTGTTTCCGGTGGCGTCAGCAATGTTTCTTTCTCGTTTCGGGGCAACGATCCGGTCCGGGAAGCGATTCATTCGGTGTTTCTGTTCCATGCCATTAACGCCGGCATGAACATGGGGATCGTTAATCCGGCACAACTGGTTATTTATGACGAAATCCCGGAAGAATTGAAAGGATTAGTTGAAGACGTTGTTCTGAACCGCTCTGCTGAAGCAACCGAAAACCTCTTGGAAGCCGCGGAAAAATTCCGCGGACAAGGCGAAAAGAAGGTAGTAGAAGACCTTGAGTGGCGCTCCTGGCCGGTGGCGAAACGTCTGGAACATGCCTTGGTAAAAGGTATCAACACCTATATCGAAGCGGACACGGAGGACGCTCGGCAGCAGGCTACGCGACCGATCGAGGTCATTGAAGGGCCGTTGATGGCCGGCATGAATGTGGTTGGAGATTTGTTCGGTGCGGGAAAAATGTTCCTTCCACAGGTCGTAAAGAGTGCGCGGGTGATGAAGCAGTCCGTGGCTTACTTAATTCCCTTTATCGAGGCGGAAAAATCCGGCACGACCCAGGCGAAAGGCAAGATCCTGATGGCTACCGTCAAAGGGGATGTGCACGATATCGGTAAAAACATCGTCGGGGTTGTTCTGCAATGCAATAACTATGAGGTCATCGATCTCGGTGTGATGGTACCTTGCGAGAAAATTCTCAAAGTGGCGAAGGAAGAAAATGTCGATATTATCGGACTCAGCGGTTTGATCACCCCCTCGCTCGACGAAATGGTCCATGCCGCTAAGGAAATGCAGCGTTTGGACTTTGATATTCCTTTGCTTATTGGAGGCGCAACCACGTCAAAGGCGCACACTGCCATCAAAATCGAACCGCAATATAAGAACAATTCAACGGTCTATGTAACGGACGCGTCCCGCAGCGTGAATGTCGCCTCGAAGCTCATGAGCGACACCCTGAGGGAGGGGTTTGTGGAAGAGCTGCGCCTGGACTATGCAAATGTTCGCGAACGCCGCAAGGACCGCAAACCAAACACAAAAAACCTGACGCTTGCCGAGGCTCGAAATAACGCTTTCGATTGTGATTGGCAATCTTACGTTCCGCCGACGCCAGCCTTTATAGGACGCAAGGTTTTCGAAGATTACCCGTTGGCAGAACTGGTGGATTACATCGACTGGACACCTTTCTTTATTTCCTGGGATTTGGTCGGGAAGTACCCGAAGATCCTTGAAGATAAGGAAGTCGGCGAAGCCGCGCGTAATTTGTTTGCCGATGCGCAAAGTATGTTGAAAAAGATTATTGACGAAAAACTGTTGCGGGCAAAGGCCGTAATCGGTCTATTTCCTGCCTCTCGCACGGCTCCCGAAGAAGTTACTCTCTATGAGCAGGTCGACCGGCAACAACGCATCACCCGCTTGGCTCATTTGCGTCAGCAAACCCAACGCGGTGCAGAACAAAGCAATTATTGCCTGGCCGACTTCATCGCTCCGGATACGGTATCTCAGGTCGATTATCTCGGCGGGTTTGTGGTCACGGCAGGGATCGGCGCCGAGGAACTATGCCGCAAGTATGAAGAGCAACATGACGACTACAGCAGCATCATGGTAAAAGCCCTTGCTGACCGACTGGCGGAAGCCTTTGCAGAGCGCATGCATGAACGGGTAAGAAAGGAATTCTGGGCCTATGCCGCCGATGAGAAGCTGAGCAACGATGCGCTTATCAAGGAAAACTACCGTGGCATTCGTCCGGCGCCGGGTTATCCCGCCTGCCCGGATCATACGGAAAAACGCCAGCTGTTCAATATACTGAATGCGGAAGAACACACAGGGGTCGAACTGACGGAGCATTTCGCCATGTATCCGGCAGCGTCGGTTAGCGGTTGGTATTTTTCCCATCCGTCAGCGAAATATTTCAACGTCGGTAAAATCCAACAGGACCAGGTGAAAACCTATGCGGAACTTAAGGACGAGCCTTTGGCTGAAATGGAACGCTGGCTGTCCCCCAACTTAGGTTATGAACCGGAAGGTAACTAGTCGATGACAGGTCTAAGGATGCAGGAAAAGCAAACCGATCAGGATCAAAACCAAACCGGAAAACTGTCCCTTTGGCAACTTGTGGTCAGTGTGTTGGGCGCTGCCTTCGGAGTGCAAAGCGGAAAAACACAGCGCCGGGATTTTCAACAAAAAAGCCCGTGGGTATTTATCTTCGCGGGGATCGTTTTTGGTATCGGGTTCGTTCTGACGCTGGTCATCATTGTCAAAATGGTGTTGGCGACAACGGGCTGACAGCGGTAAAGGAAAACAAGGACAGGACTGGAAAACCACCCGAGGCATTGAATATACCGAACAAAACGCATTACCAAGCGTAACTGCGTTATCGAGCGGGCATAATCGCGCGGCTTAAAGTGATTAACCAGTCGGTTTTCTGCTATTGCATCGCTACCCACATAATCATCATTAGCGCAATACTGACTACCAGCACAACGGCGGCTACTGCGTCTACCTTGCTATCATTGTCGGTTTCCATGCTCTGATTATTGTTCTCTTGCATGACTGACTCCTGTTGGTTGGTCGTTTTTTTAGTTGTTCGCTAATTTTTAACCCACCTGGCAGAAAGTATCAAGAAGAGATTGTTTTACCGACATTTTTGATACAGTGGCGCAGTTTTTTAATAACCAAATTTTCTAAACATATAGTTAACAAACATTTTTCATTATAAGAAGATGTTGTAAAATGTCGCCTCTCGGCTAAGCCGGTAACGCTGTGATATGGGCATTCCCAGGAAGTTTCGATGTATAAGTACGATAGTTACGATCACCAGATTATCAAAGATCGTGTCAACCAGTTTAAAGACCAAACTCGGCGCTACTTTGCTGGCGAACTGAGTGAAGAAGAATTTCTACCGCTGCGCCTGCAAAACGGCCTATATGTGCAGCGCCTAGCGCCCATGCTGCGGATAGCAATCCCTTATGGCATGCTGAATGCTGCGCAGCTGCGCCGTTTGGCCAGAATTTCCAGGGATTATGACAAAGGCTACGCGCATTTCACGACGCGGCAGAATTTGCAGCTGAACTGGCCGAGCATTAAGGACGCTCCGCAGATTTTGGCCGAACTGGCGGAAGTCGAGATGCACGCAGTGCAAACCAGCGGCAATTGCATCCGCAATGTCACCAGCGATCAGTTCGCCGGGGTCACACCGGAAGAAATGGTGGATCCCAGACCTTACTGCGAAATCGTGCGCCAATGGTCGACCTTCCATCCTGAATTCGCCTTTCTACCCCGTAAATTCAAGATTGCAGTCAATGCCTGTCCCGATAGCGATCGTGCCGCCATTCATGTGCATGATATCGGTTTACAGATCGTTAAAAATGCAGATGGCGACTTAGGTTTCAAAGTTCTGGTCGGCGGTGGTCTCGGACGCACGCCCATGATTGGCGCAGTGATTCGGGAGTTTCTCCCGGAGCAGGACCTGCTCACCTACCTGGAAGCCATTTTACGGGTTTACAACCGCTATGGCCGCCGGGACAACAAGTACAAGGCGCGAATTAAAATTCTGGTCAAAGCATTGTCGGCGGAAGGCTTCGCGGAGAAGGTTGAGGCCGAGTGGGAGCACCTGAAAGACACACCTAACCGCCTGACCCAGAAAGAAATCGACCGGGTTAAGCAACACTTCGTGCCCCCTGACTATGAAGACATCACGGACTCAAGCATGCTGCAAAACCAGTTGGCGGAAAATACGTATTTCAGTAACTGGTACTCGCGTAACGTAGCGCCTCATAAACGTCAGGGATATAGCATCGTTACCCTAACCCTGAAAAAACTGGGGGTTCCACCAGGAGATGCTTCCGCCAGGCAACTTGATCAGCTTGCGGACTTGACGGAGGAGTTCAGTTTCGGTGAGGCCAGAGTCACCCACGAACAGAATATCGTGCTGGCGGATGTTCCCCAGGACAAACTTTTCGAACTATGGCAACGGATTAAACCCATGGGATTCGCCACCCCGGTACTCGGAACATTGAACGACATCATTTGCTGTCCGGGCGGCGACTACTGTTCTTTGGCGAATGCCAAGTCCATTCCTGTCGCGGAGGCAATCCAGGCAAAGTTCGACGATCTTGATTACGTGTACGACATCGGCGAGCTCGACCTCAATATATCCGGCTGTATGAATGCCTGCGGTCATCACCATGTCGGTAACATCGGCGTATTGGGGGTCGATAAAAAGGGCGAGGAGTGGTACCAGGTGTCTCTGGGTGGAGACTCCGGACAAAAAGCCTCCATTGGTAAAATCCTCGGCCCGTCTTTTGCCCGCAATGAAATGCCTGAAGTCATCGAAAAACTACTGACGGTCTATGTCGAGCAGCGGCATGAAGATGAACTCTTCCTGGATACCTATCGCCGTATTGGCCTAAAACCTTTTAAGGAGCGCGTCTATGCCGGAACTCATTAATAACGGCGATATTCAAACCGATCACTGGGTATACCTTGAAAAGTCCGACGAACCCGAGAAACAGACGGTGCCCGATGGCAAGGTGTTGATTCCGCTGTCTACCTGGCTGGCGCAAAGCGACCGGCTCACCGGCAGAATAGGCGCGGACTTCGGTATCTGGTTCGACAGCGACGAAGAACCGGAGACCTTGGGGGAAGCTGTTCGGCAATTTGCAGTAGTAGGGGTGAATTTCCCGAAGTTTGCCGATGGCCGCGGATATTCCATTGCCCGATTGCTCCGGGAACGTTATGGCTTTACAGGCGACCTGCGAGCGATCGGCGATGTCCTGTTGGACCAGCTTTTTTATATGAAACGCTGTGGTTTCAGTAGTTTCGCGCTACGCCCGGACCGCTCCGCAGAAACGGCGTTAACCGGCCTGGCAACATTCCAGGAAGTTTATCAGTCGGCGACTGACCAACCTGCCCCGCTGTTTCGGCGTCGCGCCTAACCTCAACTTGCCTGCGCTGCCGTTGCTGACTCAAACAACGGCAGCAGCGCATCAGACTTCTTATTTATAGACAATGACTTACTTTGACAGCCTCGGATTGCAGGGTTAATCTACTCAAGGCAAATCTGCGGCGCTCCGTGTGGCTGAAAGCCCACTTACGGGAAACTGGTTCTCACACAACCTGAAAATGCCTAATGTTGCAATAAGGTCGTAGGATGGGCGATTACCCATCTTGCTCTAATTTGATGGGTTATCACCCACCATACGCCCTAGCGATGTTTGCGGCATGATCACAGTGAAAGTCTACCGGTTGCCCCATTTTTCAATCCTGACCATGAATACCGCATCCGGTGATCAGTTATTATGGACATTAACATCGTTTACTCCTTCTTCCTGATCTTTTCAGGCGCGGCGGTTCTTGCTTCAGTAGCGCTACTCACTCGTCAGCCATTGATTCTGGCATATATCGTTCTCGGGATATTGGTCGGGCCTTTTGGTATTTCACTGATTAACAATACCCAGATGCTTACGGATGTTGCTGAAATCGGCATTATTTTTCTGCTGTTTTTGCTTGGCCTGGATATGCAGCCCAGCGCCTTGCTGCATGTTTTAAAGAAGGCGACAGGCGTGGCATTACTAAGTTCCCTGGCGTTTGCCACCATCGGCTATGCTATTGCCATAGGCAGCGGATTTACCCAGTTGGAAGCCCTGATTGTCGCGATATCGGTGGTGTTTTCCAGTACCATCATCGGGATCAAGCTGTTACCCACAACAGTCCTGCATCATCGCCATACCGGCGAGCTTGTGGTTGGCCTGCTGCTTATACAGGACCTGATTGCCATTATCGCGCTTCTGGTTTTGGCTGGGGGCAAGGATGGTTTGAGTATCGGTACGCTGGGGAAAACCCTGCTGGCGCTACCCCTGCTGATTGCGATCGCCTACGTGTCCGTCCGCTATGTACTGTTTCGCCTGTTTGCCAAGTTTGACCGCTTTCACGAATACATCTTCTTGGTTGCGATAGGCTGGTGTCTCGGTATCGCCGAACTCTCCAAGGCCATGGGGCTTTCCCTGGAAATAGGTGCTTTTATCGCCGGGGTTTCAATCGCCACCAGCCCGATTGCCCAATACATTGCCGAGAGTCTCAAGCCATTGCGGGATTTCTTCCTGATACTATTTTTCTTTTCGCTAGGCGCCGGCCTGAATATCGGTTTGCTGCCGGAAACCCTTATCCCGGTAATAGTCCTATCGGTGGTGCTACTTGCCGCCAAGCCTGCCATATTCGCTGCACTGTTGCGGCTGGGTAAGGAAAGCAAGAAAACCGCCTGGGAAATAGGTTTTCGGCTCGGCCAAATCAGTGAGTTTTCCTTATTGATCGCCTTTCTGGCCATCGACAAAGGCATGATCAGTGAAAAGGCTTCGGTACTTATTCAGGCATCCGCCATTCTGATGTTCATGCTTTCTTCCTATATCGTGGTTCTGAATTATCCGAGCCCGATTGCCATCTCCGACCGACTGCGCCGTGATTAAGCCGCGAAAGGCCCAGTTAGGAGCCTGGTTAGCTTAAAAATTCAGGGAGCTGGCAAAAAGCCATCCAGTCTTTAATACCGGCGCTACGATATTTTTCTTTGTGCAGAATGAAATAGAAGTGGCGCTTAAACGTTCGATGGGGAATATTCAGAGGCACCAGGTCACCACGTTTAAATGCTTCCTGCAGGGTGATTTTCGACAGACAGCCTATACCTAGATTGGCCTCGACAGCGCGTTTAATGGCTTCGGTATGTTGCAGTTCGAGACCGATGGCCAACTCCGGAAGAATATCGTGCATCGCCCATTCGAAGGTCTGTCTTGTACCCGACCCTGTTTCCCGCACAATCCACTGCTGATTAACGAGATCGGTGTCGGTAATCGCATCCTTCCCGGCAAGCGGGTGTTCCGGACTGCAAAAGACGACCAGTTCGTCTTCCCGCCAGGGGATCACATCCAAGTCCGGCTCGTTGCATTCACCCTCAATCAAGCCGATATCCAAGATAAAGTTGCGAACCTTATTGGCGATGGCGGTGGTATTGGCCACTTCCAGATTCACCTTGGCTGCGGGATGCGCAGACTTAAAACCCGCCATAATTTGAATTGCCAGATAATTCCCTATCGAAAGCGTTGCTCCGACTTTCAAGTGCCCGATATCTTCATGGCGGCGAAAATCCAGTTCCAACTCATTGGCCTGGTCCAACAGTGACTCCACCCTGGGCCGCAACAGGCGTCCCAGCTCATTTAGCTGCAATCGCTTGCCTGCGCGATCAAACAACTGAATATCAAACTGACTTTCCAGATTCTTCAGGGCATCGCTGGCGGCTGACTGGGACATGGCCAATTCTTGCGCCGCCAGAGTAATACTTTCGTGATGGGCAACGGCGAGAAATATCTGTAGTTGGCGTAAGGTAAATTTCATTATCGATAAAACCGAATATATCCATTCAATAATCCTGATTTACAGATATACCACATTTTGCATAAAATTCCCGCAATTTAGATCCTAATTGAATATCAGTCTAACCAAGACGCTTATCGGAGACGAACACAAAATGGCAGGTTTTCGCAAAGAACTGGTTACCGATGTACACCATTGGAACCATTCTCTATTCAGCTTCAAAACGACCCGTGATCCGGGATTTAGGTTCAAAAACGGCCACTTCATCATGATCGGCCTGGAACAGGATAACGGCCGGCCACTGATGCGAGCCTATAGTATCGCCAGTGCCAACTATGAAGAGGAACTGGAGTTCTTCAGCATTAAAGTCCCGGATGGGCCGCTCACCTCAAAACTGCAAAAAATCAAGGTTGGCGACCCGATTGTAATGAGTTCCAAACCGACCGGAACCTTGGTATTGGACAACCTGCTTCCTGGCCGGAACCTCTACCTCATCAGCACCGGAACCGGGTTGGCACCTTTTATGAGCATTATCAAAGACCCGGACACCTATGAGAATTTTGACAAGATCATATTGACCCATGGGGTACGCACGGTCGATGAACTTGCCTATCAGCAACTGATTAAAGATGAGCTGCCCACCCATGAGTACTTCGGCGACATGGTCAGGGACAAGCTGGTTTATTACCCGACCGTGACCCGCGAACAGTACGTCAACATGGGCCGCATTACCCATTTAATGGAATCCGGCAAGCTGTACGAAGATGTGGGCCTGCCTTTCATGAACCCTGAGCACGACCGCTTCATGATCTGCGGATCCCCAAGCATGCTGAAGGATACCTGTAAAATTCTTGATCAACACGGTTTCAGCGAAGCCCGCCACGGTGACATGGGCCATTATGTAATTGAACGCGCTTTTGTCGAAAGTTAACTCTCCCTAAGGAAAAACTCTTTCCTTGTATTTGCCACCCCCCGACGGGTGGCATTTTTTCTTCCTGAATTGCATTTCATTTGCACATCCGGTTCACCCCGCCTAACATGATCCCGCCCTATAATCAGCACAGAGATATCAGATGAAATTTCCCGTTACCAGTACGTTTGCATTGCTCCTGACATTGCTTTTGTCCTTTGCCGGCTTTGCCGAGGATTTAACGAAAGAAAAGCGTGAGCAAATCGATATCATGCTGGAGCTGACAGGGGCGGATAAAATCGGCCGTATGTTCTCGGAAATCTACATTCGTCAGGTAAACCAGGCAATAGCACAGCAGAATCCTAACGTTGATCCCCGTGTATTCGGACTGGTCGCCGAAGAAGTCAACATGATGGTGGAGGAGCATGTTGAAGAAAAGAATGCCATTAATAATCTGATTTATCCCATTTATCACCGCTACCTGACGCTTGATGAAATTAAGGAAATGATCGCCTTCTACAAAACGCCTCTCGGCAAAAAAATCTTAACCACCATGCCAAAAATCACTCAGGAAGGGATGCAGGCCGGCCAGACTTGGGGGAAATCGATTGCACCCGAGCTCCAACAACGTATTCAGGCACGGTTTGAGAAAGAGGGAATTCGCGTCAAATAGTCAGCCTTAAGGCATAAATGATAGGTCAGTCAATCTTTTGCAGGTGAAATTCGGATAAGCTACCTGCCATAAAGAATAACTGGCTCACGCAGGTCGATGGGCCGGACTACACCCAAAGACGAACACGGAACCTGACATGTTGTCCCTGCACAAGTCTGCAGCAGTGATTGGACTGTTGCTTGTTTGCGCGGCAGTGTTGATAACCCATCCGGCCCATGCGGCAAAGAAAAAGGTTATCGACCATAAGGTGCTGAGCAAAGCGCCGAAGGCACCGCTCGCCAAACTCAACCATTTATCCGCATACGACGGCACTGCTTTGGCTTTTCGCCGCTATCTGCCACGCGACCCCAAAGCAATTCTGCTGTTCTATCACAGCATCGGTCTTCACAGCAGTGTCGGCTATAACCATCTTGCTTACAATCTCGCTAAAAACCATGGCATCGGGGTGATCACTCCGGACCTGCGGGGCCATGGCAAATCGGCCGGAGAACCAGGCGATGCACCGGGAGTTGATGCATTCTGGCACGATATCGACAGCTTTATAGACTACATTCACATCTATCATCCGGATATGCCGGTTTACCTCGGGGGACATGCCGGCGCGGCTTCCCTCATCTTGAACTATGTTTCCGAGTTTCCCCGTGCACCCGTCCAAGGGCTGGTTTTCCTGTCTCCCTCCATGGGTGCCGACGCCAAGCTCGGCCGGCGCATGAACCCGCCGTTTTCCACCATGGATACCAAGGTGAAGATCTATAACAAAGCGACCTTCGGTTTGCTCTGCGGACACTGTTCCGCGCTGAAACTGAATTACCCCCACCCTTTGAAGGTCTATAACCGGGGCGTTGTCACGGATATCAGCGCCAACACCGCCAAGGCATTTACCCCGGACAACACAAAAATGCAGGTCAGAAAACTACGGATACCCTTTGCCGTTTGGATGGGCAGCAAGGACGAGGTTAATCAGGGTGGCCGTACTAAAATGTTCTTTAAGCAAAATGGCCGTAAACCATGGCTGGAGGAAAATGCCTTGATAAAAGGCGCAACTCACTTGTCGGTTCTGCTCAAGGCCGGCGAGCATATAGGCCCTTGGCTGGCCGGCCGCAAGGTGGATTAGCGGAAAACTTGATTGTTCAAATGATCGGTTTTTTAAACCAGCCTTAAATGACCGTACCGGTGTAGCGAATGCCTACTGGAATATCGATTGCCGCTGGGCGGCTTATTTCATGATCTCATACGTAGGTAGGCTTGCCGCAGGTTCGCCTGCCGCAGGTTCGCCTGGCCCAGGATGTCCTGCCCCAGGCGCAGTACCACCCGGCATGAATGCTTCATATGCAAATGCCTCATACGATAGAAACACCGCCAACAGTGCACCTACCACAACCATCCAAAACCTGGTACTCACATAAATCTCCAAGAGTTTTCAATTCTGGAGCATTTTAATACAACCGTTTGAAACAGTCGTTTCAAACATTGCAAAATGCTGTAAAAAATCGCCTGCTCCTCGGCTGTGACTCGGTTACTGTTCCGGTTCACGCCAAAAAACCCTATATACGCTGAGAAAATAAGTTTTTCTCATGTTAAAGATGCTGTCTAAACTACTAAGATTAACTATCAACTGTCTGAGACATTTACTGTTTGTGAAACGCATGGAACTAGCCAGAGCACCCAGACCGATTCGCCAGGCCGAAATGGAGGACTTGCCTAACATTGTTGCGATTTACAATTCAACTATCGCTTCCGGCAAGGTCACTGCGGATACCCAGCCCGTTAGTCTGGAAAGCCGTATCCCCTGGTTTCAGCGCCATAACGCCAAACGTCCGCTGTTTGTGGTCGAGGAAGCCGGGGAAATCGTCGGCTGGCTGAGTTTTGAGGATTTTTACGGTAGACCGGCTTACTCCATAACGGCGGAAATCAGCATTTACATAAGGTCCGACAAACGCGGCATCGGCATTGGAGACGGGCTACTGCGCCACGCCATCAATCAAGCGTTGCAGATGGATCTAAAGCGGCTGGTGGCATTTATCTTTGCCGCCAATCAACCAAGCATTAAGCTATTTCAGAAATACGGTTTTGTAACCTGGGGTCAGCTACCGGAAGTGGCTGAAATTGATCAACAAACTCACGATTTGCAAATTCTCGGTTTGGTGTTATGAAGCGAATACCGAAACTCAATAGAACTGCTTAAAGGACAACCTGCACTTTCATATGTCGTTAGAAGATTTTGCCAAAAAACGCTTTCTCATTGTCGACCCATTGGACAGCTACTGCTTCGCCACCAAGAAAATGCTGATTGATCTGGGTGTCAAACTGGTCAGCACTGCTAGCTCTGCGCAATCCGTGCTCAGCGGCATTCAAAATGTCGATTACGATGTCATCCTCTGTAACTTCGAACTCGGTGAAGGTAAAAATGGCCAGGAGCTATTGGAAGAACTCCGGGTAAAACGCCTGCTGAAATTCTCCGCTTTGTTTTTCATCGTGACCGCCGAGGTGGCGAGAGACAAGGTATTGGGCACAATCGAAAACGAACCCGACGGCTATCTGGTCAAACCGTTGACGCCGGCAGAACTCGGCAAGCGGCTCAAAATCTCCTTGCAGCAAAAGGAATCCTTTAGCGACATCGATGCCGCTATCGATCTGGCTGACTATGCCCAGGCACTCAAGCTTTGTAACCAAAGGCTTGCCGAAAAAGACCGCTATACCCTGCTGCTGTTCAAGACCAAAGCCTGGTTGCTTAGCAAACTGGGTGAGTGGAACAAGGCAAAGGCACTGTTCGAGGAACTCCTTGATAAAAGCGAGCATCCCTGGGCTCGGCTAGGCCTGGCAGAAATATTGATAAACCAGCATGAGTATGAAACGGCTGAACAGCATCTCAAGCAGATAATTGAAGAAGACCGTGACCGGATAGAAGCCTACGACCTTCTGGCCAAGATCAAAGAACTGCAACAGGACCCGCATACCGCCCAGGAAATTCTGGAGCGGGCAGTCATTCAGTCACCGAATAGCGTGCGCAGGCAAAAAGCGCTGGCAGACATGCGGATCGCCAATGACGATCAAAAAGGCGCTATCGAGGCTTATCGAAAAGTCATCAAACTGGGAAGCCAATCCATCTATGCCGAACCGGACCATTATTTCCACTTTGCCAATGTATTAGCGGAAGCCAGCAATGGCTCGGCCAGGAATCGTTTGGGCAAGGAAGCATTGGATGTCCTAAGCAGATCGAAAAAGCGATTTGCGGATCGCGATCAAATTGATTTGCAGTCGACACTGGTGGAGGCTCAAGTGCAGGTCAGCTTCGGAGACCTGGATACCGCGAATTCACTCTTGGAACAAGTCCAGGAAAAAGCCAATTTGCGCAAGTCGCCTCTCAACGGCGAGTCCGCCGTAATCGCCGCCAAAACCCTTATCAAACTCGGGCGCGGGGATGAGGTTGACGAGTTCCTTCAAAACGCGGCGGATCAGGCGGCGGAAGCCGAGCTGGATGTCAGCGGCATCTATAACTTTATGGACGACCGCATTAGTCTGCAGAACCGGAAGAAGGCAACCGAGCTTAATAAGCAAGGCATTCGCCTCCATGGCGAAAACAATCTCGACGGCGCTATCCAGGCGATGTTAAAGGCGATTCCCTATACGCCACACCATATTTCACTCAATCTGAATCTGCTGCAACTGCTCGTTAAAAAACTGAAGACTGAGAATAAACCTGCGGAACTGCGGGAAAAGGCCGAACAATGTTTCCACCGGGTTCGCCATATACCGCCTGATCACAAAGAATACCGCCGCTTCGCCCACCTTAAAAAACAGTATGCCGGTCTTTAGGCGTTGACAGCTTACATGGCGTCGTTAGGCTATAAACTTCCTTTTCTTCGCTGCAGGTTCAATTGAGATGCCAAGCACAATTTGGGTAGATGCCGACGCCTGTCCCGGAGTCATTCGCGAAACGCTTTTCAGAGCGGCGAACCGAGCCAGGATTCCATTGGTTCTGGTGGCCAATCAACCGGTGCGCCATCCACCTTCCACCTATATTTCCAGTCTCCAGGTTGCCCCGGGATTTGATGTCGCTGACAACGAAATTGTTAAGCGATGCAATAACGGCGATCTGATTATCACTGCGGATATTCCTCTGGCAGCGGAAGTCATAGAAAAAGGCGCAACCGCGCTGAATCCCCGTGGCGAGCTCTACACCGGCAATAATATTCGGGCTCGGCTGAACATGCGGGACTTTATGGAAACCATGCGCAGCAGCGGCGTTGTCACGGGCGGACCGCCACCCTTAAGCCAGACAGATCGGAAAAATTTCGCGGATCAATTGGATCGTTGGATAACAAAGCACCAGAGCGCAAACTAGGCAAGGTTAATGGGAAGTTCAGTACAAAGGCGTAGATTTCGAAAAAGTATTCTTACACTGACTTGAACAGAAGGAATTGACTGTGGCTACTCCTCGCTCCATCGCTCATGGCCGTCTAGGTTTTTTAAGTTCGATACTCCTTTTACCGCTTATGTTATCTCTGTCCGGATGCGGAACGATCGCCACGACCTTTCAGTCCGAATCCCAGCTTCAACAAGACCTGGAGCTGAAGGCCAGCCGTTGCAACAGCTTACCGAAAGCCTATAGCGGCATTAACTATCATGCCTGTACGATGAACTCAAAAAGACCGTTAACGCCAACCGCCTACCTATATTGGAGCTTTATGGTAGTTGACCTTCCACTGTCTTTTGTCGCGGATACGTTGTTACTTCCCTACACCCTCTATCAACAGCAAACAAAAGGCCATACAGAGCTATAAGGGGTTCCGGGGATTTTCCCTCCAAAAACCCATCAAAACCTCTATATACTTTTGGTAGCATATGAAACAAGTTGGCTATGCGCGTGTCAGTTCGACAGGTCAAAGCTTAGCCCATCATTACAATGATCGCTCATGTTAACCTGTTTTAGGGAAAGTAGTACTCCATGGAAATCATTGACACCTTCTTATCGAATTTTCTTTCGCATCTGTCACCTCTTCTGGGGCTCATACCCCTGATCATTCTGTACCTTGACTAAATCTCTAAAGTGACTGAGAAACAACTGATCTAGACCAAAAAAACTGAAAAACATGTTGCGTTCAGTGTAAAACTATGCCACATTTTAAGAGCTTTTTAGTAAAAAGCATTGTGCGTCGCATGCAAGAATCTAATGGATTAGGGCATTCACATGGAATTGTTCAGGCAAGAAGCTTTAGATCACGTCAGGCAGAGATTGTGGGGTGAGATACTCATAATCTCCCCACCTTCAACAGGCATCGTTATATGCTGCTTAGTAATCACTCTTTTCATATTAGCGCTTTATCTCTACTCGGGTAAATACTCTCTTGAGGCGTCAGGACGTGGCGAACTTATTCCTAAAGGCGGCATAGCAAAAGTTTATGCATCAAAAGCAGGCACAATTTCATCCATTTTCGTTAAAGAAGGAGACTTAGTCACCAAAGGCCAACGTCTTTTTTCGGTTGAGACATCGCGAACCAATGAAGATGGAAGTGCCGTAGATTACGCACTAATCGAAACTACTAAACGCAAAATTGCTTTGATCGGAGAAAGCCGAAAACAAGAAGCATCCAGATATGCAATTAGTCTAGAAAAAATAAAAAAAGGGCACTTAAACAATCAAAAAGCACTGAAACAACTAAATGATCAAATATCACTTCAAGAAGTAATAGTGGCAAGTGCCGATGAAATATTAGATAAAACCTTTAAACTACTTGATACAGGCCATGTCTCAAAAACTGATTTTAATGCGCTAAAAGAAAAAAATCTTAACAACTATAAACAGTTGTCTACTCTAAGGCGTCAAAAAATTGAAGTAGAAAGCAGCATCGAGCTGTTTTCGAATAATGAAAAAGAGCTATTTGCCATTCACGAGCAAAAACTCCTTCAGCTTGAAAAGGAGCTATTGGCATTAAAAGAAAAACTAATAACCTTAGAAAATGATAGGTTCACTTTCGTCACAGCCCCAAAAAATGGAATTGTAACTGGTCTACAAGCTGTAGCAGGTAGCACAGTACAAGGAAGAATACCCTTAGTATCGATTCTTCCTGAAGAACAAGAATTAATTGCACATCTCTATATACCTGCAAGTGCAATAGGTTTTGTGGAGATAGGGCAAACTGTAAAACTAATGTTCGATGCGTATGACTTCAGAAAGTTTGGAGCCTATAGCGGAAAAATAACGGATATAACAGACGTATTTTTCACGCCATCAGAAGTTCCTCCTTCCATTTCTATATCAGAGCCGTCTTATCGATTAACCGTCAAATTAGCTCAACAACATATAAATGCTTATGGTAAGCCCATACCTCTTCGAGCCAATATGCGCATCTCAGCAGACATCAACCTTGCTTCTCGCAGATTGTATGAGTGGTTTATAGATCCATTCGTAAGGTTTCAAAAGGGAGTTTAAATCAGAATGAAAGATGCTGCGGAACTCATGGAAAGAGTTAACTTCTTCTTGCATAACAGACTGCCAATGGTATATCAATCTGAAGCGTCCGAGTGCGGCCTGGCCTGCCTAGCAATGGTTGCAGGCTTTCACGGCTTCCAAACTGATATAATTGAGCTTAGGAGAGCTTATCCCGTCTCACTCAATGGCTCAAATCTTATAGGGCTCCTTCACACTGCCGAAAAAATGGGGCTGCAAGGCCGACCAGTCAGAGCTGAGTTGACGGCATTAAGAAAGTTAAAAAAGCCCTGTATTCTTCATTGGAAAATGAATCATTTCGTTGTTCTCAAGAAGGTGCTGGGTAATAAAATAGTAGTCCATGATCCGGCAAAAGGTGTTCAAACCTACACACTAGAACAAGCATCGCCATTGTTTTCTGGAGTTGCTCTAGAACTCTATAGTTCCGATTTCTTTGTGAAGAAAAAAGCACCCAGAAAGATGAAATTAACCGACCTTTGGTCCGGCACTTTAGGCTTAAAGAAAGCCCTTTTCTATACTTTTTTACTGTCAATAATTATACAAATATTTGCTTTAGCGGCACCTTTTTACATGCAGATTGTTGTTGATGAAGTGATACCAAAATATGAGGAAAACCTTCTTTTCGTGGTTGCTATAGGTTTTTCTATACTCATGCTCATCAATATTGTTACTTCTTTAATGCGGTCGATTTTGATGCTCTTTGTTGGCAGTTCTTTAAACATACAAATGACTCGAAACTTGTTCCATCATTTGCTCTATCTACCTATGCAGTGGTTTGAAAAAAGGCATATGGGTGACATTTTAAGTCGATTTAGCTCAATGCAACCCATTGGTAAACTGTTTTCAGAGGGTATTGTGGCCGCTGTCATAGACGGCTTCATGGCAATAACGACGGGCGTAATAATGTTCGTATACAGCCCTAAACTAGCTTTCATAGTGATAATAGCAATTATACTTTTTAGTATTGTGCGCTTTTCGCTGTTCACATTAATTAAGTCAAGAGAACAATCCGCATTACTTTCGGGGGCAAATGAAGAGACTGCATTTATTGAAAGTGTTAGAGCTATTCAAACTATCAAAATTTTTGGTAGGGAACATGAAAGAGAAGCACTGTGGCTGAATAGCTTGATAAACAAGTTTAATAGTCAGATTAATGTAAGCAGGATATTGATCTTCTTCACATCCTTTCAGAGTGTTCTTTTTGGTATTGAAAATATCTTAGTGGTTTACGTTGGTGCCACAATGATTTTCGAAAATATGTTCAGCGTAGGAATGCTATTTGCCTTTATGGCCTTTAAGCGACAATTCACGGAGAACATTGTTACTCTTTTAGAGCGCGTGTTCGATTATAGAATGTTATCACTTCACTTGGAGCGCATTGCTGATATTTCCTTTGAAAAGCCAGAAGTAGATCTCGATAGGATGTTGGATGCTGATGAAAACAATCTAAGTCGTCAAAAATCAATAAGTAATTCAATATCAAGTTTTTCTGGAAAAATTGAATTCAAAGACGTTTGGTTCAGATATGGCGATTCTGCTCCATGGATACTGAAGGGCGCAACGTTTGTTGCGGAGCCTGGGGAGATGGTAGTAATTACTGGATCATCAGGAGAAGGTAAAACAACCTTACTTAAGCTCGTTTTAGGGCTAATTATTCCTGAAAGAGGTCAAATTCTAATAGACGATACGCCCATGCAGTCTTTGGAAATTCGTCAATATAGAAGAGCTTTTGGAACCGTAATGCAGCAAGACTCCCTAATGTCTGGCTCGATATCAGAAAACATCGCTTTTTTTGATCACAATTTGGACTTTTCTAAAGTGAGGATGTCAGCTTCGCAAGCATCAATTGCAGAAGAAATTGATGGGCTGCCAATGAAGTATGACACCCTTATTGGTCATATGGGTTCATCCCTATCAGGCGGCCAGCAGCAAAGACTACTCTTAGCCAGAGCTCTTTATAATGAGCCTACCTTTCTAGTGATGGATGAAGGAACTGCAAACTTGGATGCAGATAATGAACAAAAAGTCCTACAAAATATTAAAAGCCTAAATGTGACAAGGATAACAGTCGCCCACAAAGAGGCTGTAATCCGCTCTGCAGATCGTTTGCTAGTAATGAAAAATGGTCGGTTGCAGCTTCAATCAAACCCAATCAATGAAAGAAAGCTGCGTACTTGTGAATTGTAAAGGATTTATATACGGCAAGTATGTAAATGCATAGTGGTGTAGTCCACTGAAGCTTTTTGCTTCTTATTATTTTAGATATATGGAGAAATTTATGCTTAATGATGTTAGAGATTTGACCACTCAAGAAATGGACTTTGTATACGGTGGCAGCCGCCTGGGAAGGTGGAATGTTGTTTACTCAAGCAGGTCCGGTGATCCTAAGGGAAGTGGAGGCTATGGTGCTGGTGGTGACGGTGGTTCCTCTGTGATGATGGGCGTTGGATACGTATTGCTCGGCGCTGGAGTAGCTGCAGCTCTTCCGTTCATGGCTGTTGGAGGTTTAGCAGCAGCGGGTATAGCAGCATCTGCAGCAGTGCTTGGTGCTGGGGGTACAGCAGTTATAACTCTTGGCTTAGCCGGTAAGTAATCAATCAGTCAAAGGATGTGTACAGTCATGCTACACATCCTTTGCATCATTCAAAGAGGTTGGGTTTTATATGTCCTTTTTTCAAAACATAGAAGGTGATTACTATCTGAATTCTTTTGCTAATAATAAGAATTCTGACAGGCTTCACTACGCCTACATAATTCCAAAATCTCAGATGAAGGCGTACATTTTCATTTTATATACGGCAATGCTTACGAGTTTGCTATCTCTTGCTGTGCATACGATCTATTTAATCTATACAATCAGTATTGGCGGCGAGTTAGATCATCTGAAAATGGCATATACGGCAGTTGCGAGTACCGCATCTATTTTGCTGATAGCATTAAGAAATTTTTTTTTCAAGGTCAAAAAAGTAAGCCTAAATGCAACTAAGTTGAATCATAGGCCTAGCGTGGTTTTATATTATGCCTTGTTTTTTGGCTTTCTAAATGCCTCCATTGGATTTGGGGTGATTTCAATGTCAAATAGTGGAGGTGTAGACATAGGACTTTTTAGTTTTTTTTCAATTTTCTCATTTTTAACTATTGTATTTTGGACTAAAATACGAACCCTGAAAAATAAGATAATTGCTTGAGACAGCTGAGATGCTTGAATTTGTAAAACCGGATTCTCGCACTTATCCGGTTTATCCGCCTCACATTGTTCGACCGTACCCCTAACTGTAGGGTCGGCCGTGAAAAACCCGCGAAGCCCTTGAACTTCGGGGCTTCTTCTTTGTGAATAAAACCTCCAAATTGCAAGG
>JANQMN010000117.1 GCA_028280065.1 Hahella sp. | reverse complement strand
ACCGTACCCCTAACTGTAGGGTCGGCCGTGAAAAACCCGCGAAGCCCTTGAACTTCGGGGCTTCTTCTTTGTGAATAAAACCTCCAAATTGCAAGGTTGCCTCGGTATAGTGTAACCGCTCAAACCAAGACGTTATTCCTTTAACTCCAAAGTCCTGAGTAATCTATTGCAAAGCTTTGAGCATCAGGGTAAAGCCAAACTAGCGGAAATCATCAAGCGAGCTTCACCGGTAGCCTGGCAAAGTATCAATCTGAAGGGGAAATACTTGTTCGGTCAGGCGGGAGAAACGCCGGATATTGAGTATTTAATGGCATCAATCGAAGAATATGTGCCACTTCCTGAAATCTAATGCCCCTCTACAAGCCACGAATGACGGGCGATTACAGAGCTTTTGTCTTTTTTGGAGGGAAAATCCCCAGAACCCCTATAACCTCGAATCGTTGGGTCATCTCTTTACATAAGATCCCACCGATTACGAACTTATCGGATAAATAATCATCGCCTATAACCAATATTAATTTAATCCATTACAGCCTTTTGGCTGTATTGACTACTATTGAGGAGCGGTACAACACTAACAAAACTCTGAGGAGCATAGATATGTCTCTAAAAGGATCAAAAACCGAACAAAATCTGAAAGACGCATTTGCCGGCGAAAGCCAGGCGAACAGAAGATATCTCTACTTTGCCGCCAAGGCGGACGTAGAAGGATACAACGATGTCGCAGCCGTATTCCGTTCCACCGCCGAAGGTGAAACAGGCCATGCCCATGGGCATTTAGAATATCTGGAAGAAGTCGGTGATCCTGCCACAGGCCTCCCAATCGGAGGTACCGGTGATAACCTGAAAGCTGCCATCGCCGGTGAAACTCACGAGTATACAGATATGTATCCCGGAATGTGCAAGCAAGCCCGGGAAGAAGGCTTTGATGAAATCGCCGACTGGTTTGAAACCTTGGCCAAGGCAGAACGCAGCCACGCCAACCGCTTCCAAAAAGCCTTGGATAATCTTGACGCCTGATCTACGTTAAGCCAAACCTGAGACGGGTAGGACCAGTCGTTTTGCCTGCCCGGCTCCCGTTCACTACTTAGCACGCTTCAAACCAACAGTTACCGAAGGCCATATTGAGGAGCGCAAGATGAGCCAGGAAAAGACCAACCGCGAAGGTAGTCTGGAAGCCCCTACTCGGCACCCTTTGGAATGGCAATCAGAAGACTTTTATAACGAAGACTCGCTAAACAAGGAGTTGGAACGGGTGTACGACATCTGTCATGGCTGTCGGCGCTGTGTCAACCTGTGCCAATCGTTTCCCACCCTGTTTGATCTGGTTGATGAATCGGACACCATGGAAGTCGACGGTGTCGATAAAGCCGATTATAAAAAGGTCGTGGATGAATGCTATTTGTGCGACATCTGCTACATGACCAAATGCCCATATGTTCCTCCCCATGAATGGAATGTCGATTTCCCCCACCTGATGTTGCGGGCCAAAGCGGTAAACTTTAAAAAGAACGGCGCCTCACTGCGGGATAAAGTACTGACGAGCACCGATACGGTTGGAAAAATGGCCACTATTCCGGTGGTAAACACCATGGTGAACACCTTCAACCAAAACAGCGGATTTCGCAAACTCCTGCAAAGCCAACTGGGTGTCCATGAAAAAGCAGTCGTACCGACCTACTACTCACCGACCATGCGCCAGCGGTTAAAATCGTCCAAGGCGGGAGCGGAAAGCGTCAAAGTTGCCATCTTTACCACCTGCTATGGCAACTACAACAGCCCCCAGATCGGCGAGGATCTGGTAAAAGTTTTTCAACATAATGGCATCGGCGTGGAGCTGGTCCCCAGCGAATGCTGCTGTGGCATGCCGAAGCTCGAACTTGGCGACCTGGAAACCGTGAAACGTCATAAGGAAATCAACATTCCTATCTTGGCGCGATTAGTCGACCAGGGCTTTAACATTACCGCCATTGTGCCTTCCTGTGTACTCATGTTTAAACAGGAACTGCCGTTGATGTTTCCGGACGATGCGGAGGTCAAAAAGGTCCAACAGGCCTTTGTCGACCCTTTTGAGCTACTGTTCCGGCAACACAAAGAAGGCAAACTCAAACTGGACTTCAAAAATCCGCTTGGCGACATCAGTTATCATGTAGCCTGCCATTTACGGGTCCAAAACATCGGTTTAAAGGCCAGAGACGTTCTCCATTTGGTGCCGGACACGAAAGTCCAAGCCCAGGAGCGCTGCTCCGGCCACGACGGCACCTATGCGGTGAAACTCGAATCCCACGAAAAAGCGGTAAAAATTGGCCGGCCTGTCGCCCGTAAGGTCGATCAGGCTAAAGCGGACCATTTCGCCAGCGACTGTCCGATGGCCGCCGGCCATATTGCGCATCTCGCAGAATCTGTCGACGGCGCTCAACACCCTATTTCACTCTTGCGCAAAGCCTATGGCTTATGAGGAGGACAACATGACAAACCACCTAACCCGCGAAGATCTTTGGAGCTTGGAAGAATATGATCAGCGACGCAATGACTTTCGCACACAGGTCATGACGCACAAGAAGGACCGGCGGATTTCCTTAACTGACAATATTCGCTTGTACTTCGAAGACCGCATGACCATCCAATACCAGATTCAGGAAATGCTGCGTATTGAAAAAGTGTTTAGTCAGGAAGGCATCCAGGAAGAGTTAGACGCCTACAATCCACTCATTCCTGACGGTAGTAACCTAAAGGCAACCTTCATGCTGGAGTTTGAAGACGAGGCTGTCCGTAAAGCAAAAGTGAAAGAACTGAAAGGGATCGAAAACGCGCTACGGCTTCTGGTTTCGGACTATGGCGAAGTCGCGCCAATTTGTGATGAAGACCTGGAGCGGGAAGATGCGGAACGCACCTCGACAGTTCACTTTATGCGGTTTGAACTGACGCCTGACATGATTCAGGCGGTAAAACAAGGCGCGAATCTCGGCTTTGGTATCGCCCATCCAGCACTCAATGTTCACATTCCGGCGATCCACGACAACGTTCGGCGTTCCTTGCTCGCCGATCTCGACTAGCCTCTGTTGACATTCGGGCGGCTTCACTGCATCGAGCCGCCTTTGTTCAAGCCTTTCTTCCCACAGCTGTCTATACTTACCGATTATCCGTCCGGAGTTTCCACGCCGACCCATTGATTCGGTGAGATATTTTGTCATACCGTCTGTTACTGACATTTTCTTTTACGCTCAGTTCTATCAGCTTCGCTATGGCAGCGTTTTGTGCCGTGGACAGGCAGCTGTTACTCGATGAAATCAGATATCTGGAACAGGTAACGACAATTTCGCCGGACGAATATGATAGGCGCGTGGAACAACTGCTGCCGCTTCTGGAAAATGCCGATCAACCCCTACTGCGCCGCTGGCAACGCTTGGATTGCTGGCGTTGGCCGGAAGATACCGAAGAATATTTTGGTCACAACATCGAAATCGCATCCGCTTATATAGAATCCGCGATGCAAGCCGAAGACACTTCCGCTATCGCGGACCTATTGGCTTGCCGAGGCTGGTACTACTCCACTTCAGGATTTGTCGACGCGGCGATGGAAGACTTTAACAGGGCCATTGAGCTGGCAAAATCCCTCGATGATATTCGGTTAATAGCAGACGTATTGTCTCTTAGAGGCGAACAGTACGCCTATCAGGGAGAGCTGGCACTAGGTCTAAAGGACCTGTTAGACGCACAAAAGCACTACGAGCGTCTAAGCGAACCTTTTTATATTAAAGGGAACCTATCTTCCATTGCCAACACATATCGCCGATTAGGAGACTACACCCGGGCGCTGGAATATCTCAATCAGGTCCTTGACGACACGTCCAAAGAAACTTCGTTCGAAGATTACATTCTATTTCGAGATCAAATCGCCCTGGTCTACGAAGACATGCACAAATATCAGGAAGCGTTGGATATTTACCAGGAATCGCTGACCTTCTACCAGGAACAAAAGGACGAGGAAGCCGTTGCTTTCTCCCAGGTCAATATAGGCGGATTGAAAAATGCCATGGGACAGTTTGCCGAAGCGATACCCTACCTTAAAGCCGCAGAAGCCTACTTTAAGAACTCTCCAAATCCCGGCACTAACGGATTAATATTGCTTTATTTGGGCCAGGCTTTTAACGGACTAGGCAGGCATGAGGAAGCTTTGGCTTTATTCAATGCTTCCGAGCCCTTGATTAAACAGGACCGAAATCGCCGTTTCCTTGAATGGCTTTTGCTGGATAAGGCAACCGCCTTAGCCGGACTGGAACGCTGGACTGCGGCTTACAAAACCTTGGAAGCCTACGTCAGCAATCACAAACGGCTTGACCAAAACCTGCGAAAACAGCAGACAGCGCGGCTTCAGGTTGAGTTTGACGTAGCCCAGCGGGAAGCCGAGAACCAACGCCTGAAAGCCCAAACGCAACTGCAGCAAGAGCGCGTCTCCGCCCTGGAAGAACGACGTCGGTGGCAGGTACTGGCACTGGCACTGGCATTTGGCTCCATCCTGTTTCTTCTTCTGCTGCTATTGTCTTATCGTCAGGTCAAACGCAGCAAGCGTTTACACTATTTAGCATTGACTGATGAGCTCACCGGCCTGCCAAACCGGAGGCGCATGTTTTTCCTCGGCGAAGAAATGACCAGAGATGCATTAAACAATGGAACCGCTTTTTCCATACTGGTGTTGGATGTGGATTATTTCAAGCGCATCAACGATAGCCATGGACATGCTATAGGAGACGAAGTGTTAAAAGCCATTGCCCCGATATCATTAGGCGCCGTGAGAGGCGGCGACTATATCGGCCGTACCGGTGGCGAGGAGTTCATGGCTCTCCTGCCGGGCACTAACTTGAAGCAAGCGGTCGTTGTGGCAGAGCGTATCAGACACCAATTGGAGCAAGCAGATTTTAGCCACCTGGCGGACGATTTAAGGGTTACCATCAGTATTGGAGCCGGGCAATTGAAAAAAAGCGACGGCGGCTTAAACAGACTCATCAAGCGTGCCGACAATGCGCTTTACAAAGCCAAGGAAAACGGTCGTAATCGTGTGCAAGCTAGTGATTAGCCCCACTTTCAACGGGCACTCCTTGCCAGGTGTTTCATCCCATTTTCTGTAAGTTCGGCCAGACGGAATTCTTGCGGGTGACCGCCTCTTCGTTTTTAGAGCTGGACACCCGGTTTCCTCCTTGTTCCTGGGCGCGTTCCAGGGCACTGTTGGCGCGGCGCAACGCATGTTCCATGTTCTCATCGGCCTGCAATTCGGAGCAACCGATGCTGACGGTATAAGAGATGGGGTATTTTTCCGGACGAATTTCCGAAATTGTCTGGCGAATCCTTTCTGCCACCACAATCGAGCCGTTAAGATCGGTATTGGGCAGGCAGACAACAAACTTACCGCTGGCGAACTTGCCGAATAAGTCAACTTCCCGGACAACCTTGCGAACCCCGTTTGAGAGCAGCAATAATGCTTCATTACCCGTAGCCGGACCATAATCATCAAATATTTTCCGAAAGCCATCGCCATCCAACATCAGAAAGCTGGAGTTTTCACCATACCGGCGGCAATGTTTTACCAGAAGTTTTGCCTGTTCTTCGATATATGGCCATTCAAGCGCTCTCGATAGCCGGTCATGTTTCTTGATTTCTTCGATGAATTTGGTCAATCGGTACACCAAAAATCCCAGATAGCCGCAAACGGCTAACAGAATCAGAGTGGTCCAAAAGAATACTGAGGATAAAACGGTCATGAATCGTGATAGCTCAACCTAGCCTTGTCCATACCTGCCCCGTAGCGCTTTATAAAGTCATTTAATCGGTAAAGACCAGGCGCTTGCGCTAACAACCAGGGCTTTTTTATACATGGTAGTTCATTTTTGCTTTAGCACAGGAAAAACCCTTGGAATTTTTGGCAAATTATGCCGCTTCAAACCGCCAGGAGTCTTACGATGATCTGCTTATCATAAGCTCTGTTGACATTAGGTTGGCGGACCCATTTAACTAGACTATATTCAAGGAATATTTGTCGGCAACGCGCTCCACGCGGGACCAGCGGCTATGCAACCCAAAGAATCGGATCTCCTTTCCGCAATACGCTTTCTAAAACTGGCACTGCCGGAAATGAGTTCTCGTAAAATTCCGACTACGCCAGAAAATTATGCCGTCTGGTACGAATACGCTACAGGTTCCAATTTGGAACTCAGAGAGGCAGTCAAACGTCTGGACCGGCTCGACACGCTGTATGACGATGAAGTCAACGCCGAACTCTACCAGACCTTCATCGAGTCACAATCCGAAGCCAGCCAAATCAATAAACTGAAAACAAGCATTCGCAAGCTGATAGATGAACTGCTTTCCACCGTATCGGATCAGGGCGACGGATTACTCGACTTCTCCAATTCACTCAACACCTTTTCTGAAAAAGTCGACACCCTCAGCAATACCGGGGACATCAAGGAGCTCATTAAAGGGCTGATCATCGAAACCCAGAAACAAGAGCAGTCAACCCGCGCTTTAAAGGCGTCGCTGACGGAAATGGCTTGCGAAATCCGTGACATGCGTTCGGATCTCCTGCGCATCAGCGAGGAAGTTAACACAGACGATCTTACCAAGCTGGCTAATCGACGCATGTTTGACCGGGAACTTCAGGCGGCGATTTCCGATAGCCACCGCAATGGCGGCGTACTCAGCGTTGTGCTGCTGGACATAGACTATTTCAAGCAGTTTAACGATCAATACGGCCACGTAATCGGCGACAAGGTTCTACGCTATGTCTCCTCAACCTTGGAAGACTCCGTTCGCGGCAGGGATCTGGTTGCCCGAATCGGCGGTGAGGAATTCGGCGTTATTCTGCCCGATACGGCATACCAAGGGGCTCTGGCGGTAGCGGATAATTTGCGCTCCAGAATTGCCGCCCAAAAGCTGACTGACGGCAAAGCCAAAATAAGAATCGGCAGTATCACTGTCTCCGCCGGCGTTAGCAGCATCAAGCCGAATGATTCCATGGAAGACATCTACCGCCGGGCAGATCAGTGCCTGTATCTTTCAAAACACCAGGGGCGGAATACGGTCACCGGAGAACAAGCGCTGAGCGAAAATCAGCAGTACCCCACCTTTACCTAAACTAGCTAGACACCGGGTAACGAATCCCCCATTTCTCCAGCAGTTCATCCATCATTTCCGCCAGCGCAATGCTATCGGCGGGCTTGTATACAGGGCTGTTTATCAGGTTATTTGCCAGGCATTCGTTGACGTGGGTAACCTGAAAGTGCCAGCCGGCACCATCATAGCCCGTCGGTATCGTCACCCCGTTTCGATTATGGCCCTGAACCCTGATTTCCCGGCAATGCATCCATAACGCGGGAATCTCGATAAATCCGGTCGCTCCCGAAATCAATACTTTATTGGGTAACTGACAATTCAGCGCAGACAGCAAGTGCGCTTGAATGCCATTAGCATACCCCATAATGATATTACTCTGTGCATCCACACCGGTACCGGTGAGGCAATGCAGGCTGGCCACATCGACGGGCTTGCCGAACAAAAAGTACGCCAGAAACATGGGATAGATGCCCACATCCAACATTGCCCCGCCGCCTAGCTCGGGGTTTAGCAGCCGGTGCGCCGTGCCAACATCGGCACTAAAGCCGAAATCCACATTGAGTTGCCGGACTTCACCGATTTCGCCTTGCTCCAACAGCGCTTTCAAGCGCGCGATACCGGGCAAAAATCTAACCCACATTGCTTCCATGATGAAGCGTTGCCGTTCCCGGGCATGGGCATACAATCGCTTCGTGTCCGCCGCCCTCAGAGTCATAGGTTTTTCGCACAGAACGTGCTGCCCGGCACTAAGACACTGCATCGCCTGGGCATAATGGGCTGAATGGGGACTGCAGAGATAGACAATATCCGTTTTTCCTGACGCAAGCAGATCGTCAAGGGAGCCAAATGCATGAGGAATATTGAATTCTGCGGCAAAGGAGTCGGCCTGTTCCTGTTGCCGCGAACATACCGCCGTAATCTCGCCACCGCTACTGTGGACAAAGTCTTTTACGAATTTGCCGGCCATTCTGCCGGTCGCGCAAATTCCCCAGCGAATCGGTTGCGGCATTGTTCTCCTCCCGTAAAAACTTGTCACTATTTCTCAGGATAGGTCGAAGTCTCTTGTTTAGCCAAATTCAATAAAAAGTGGCGATTTCGTCGAGCGGCTTCTTGGTAATCGCCGGCACCATGCAATCCTGTTCCGGATAGCCCGCCACTAGGATCATATAAGCGCGTTCATCGCTCGGCCGATTTAAAACTTCATTAAGAAACTTCATCGGGCTCGGCGTGTGGGTCAGTGTCGCTACCCCCGCATGGTGTAACGCACCGATTAGGAAACCTGTCGCAATGCCAACGGACTCGGAGGTGTAGTAGTTTTTATGTTTGCTTCCGTCGGCATCATAGGAAAACTTTTTCAGGAAAATCACAATTAAATGGGAAGCCTGCTCCAAGAAGGGTTTTTCGGCGTCAGTTCCCAGTGGCGCTAGTGCATCCAGCCACTCTTCCGAAGCCCGCTGTTGATAAAATTCTCTTTCCTCCGCTTCCGCCGCTTGGCGGATCCTGCTTTTTAACTCCGCGTTTTCGACCACCACGAAATGCCAGGGTTGCATATTAGCGCCATTCGGCGCCGTACCTGCGGCCAACAGCGCGTTTTCAATGACGCCCGAAGGAACTTTTCGGCCGGAAAAATCTCTGACTGAACGGCGCTTTTTAATCGATTGATAATATTCCAAGGCCCGGCGCTGCATGACTTCCGGGTCGTATTCCTGATAATCCAAAGGGATGGGTTGGTAATTGCTGGTCATAGTATTGAGGTTTTTTTGGTTTTATAACCCTCCCCGAGCATCGGTATGACTTCTCGCACGGAGAGGGGCTCGTTGCATTCGGAACATACTAACGTCGGCCGGGTTTTCCGGCCACAGTTTCGATGCTGGTATTCAATGGGCGGACCTTTGCCATCGTCCATCCACTTATCGCCCCAATTTACCAGCGCCAGCAAAATGGGATACAAATCCAAACCCTTTTCGGTCAGCCGGTATTCGTAGCGTAGCGGCTTCTCCTGATATGCGCGCTTTTCCAGCACCTCCGCTTCGACCAGCTTTTTTAGCCGGTCTGAAAGCACATGCTTTGTTATTCCCAGTTGTTGATGGAAATCGTCAAACCGCCTGGTTCGCATAAAGGCATTGCGCAAAATCAGCAACGTCCACCGATCACCGATAACGGATAAGGTTCGCGCAAGCGAACAGGGCATCGACCCAAGATCCTGCCATTTCACAGCTTATTACTACCTCGCCCTTGGCGCAGTTGAAAGTAAAACTAAGAAGAGTATAGATTGACAGGTTCTATTTTAGAACCTACTATTTTATAAGTTCCAAAAAAGAACTAACTAAACAAGAGTCTCACCGCTCCTTATCTGAAGGAAGGATCTCGGTATGCACAACCCCAACCAAACCCAATCAGCCCCCGAATGGAAGAAATCCGCCTGTATTCTCTGCAGCCTCAATTGCGGATTGGAAATTAAAACCGGTGGCGGCGACGGCAGACAAATACTGAAAGTACGTGGCGACAAGGAACATCCGGTCAGCCAAGGCTATATATGCAACAAGGCCGCGCGTCTGAACTACTACCAAAATAGCCAGGATCGTCTACGTCATCCGCTACGCCGCAAGGCCGACGGTAGCTATGAAGAAATCGATTGGGATACCGCCATCCGTGAGATCAGCGCCAAGTTAAAAATGATTCAAGAAACCCATGGAGGGGACAAAATTCTCTACTATGGCGGCGGTGGACAGGGTAATCATCTTGGCGGCCTGTATGCAGACGGTCTATTAAAAGCCTTGGGTGCTAAATACCGGGCCAATGCCTTATCGCAGGAGAAAACGGGAGAGTTCTGGGTTAACGGCAAGATGTTCGGCACCGGTATCCACGGTGACTTCGAGCATTGCGAAGTCGCGTTGTTTATCGGTAAAAATCCTTGGCAGTCCCATGGGTTTGCCAGGGCGCGCGATGTAATCAACGGCATTCGCAAGAATCCGGACCGGGCAATGATCGTCATCGATCCACGGAAATCGGAAACCGCCGCAAAAGCCGATTATCATCTCGCCCTGAAACCCGGCACTGACGCTTGGTGCCTGGCCGCACTGGTTGCCATCATCGTCCAGGAAGATCTGCTCGATACAGCCTGGTTGGAGCAACACACGCAGGCTAGTGAAAACATTCTGCCGCATTTCCAGGAAATTCCTGTTACCCGGCTTGCGGATGTATGCGGCGTTGACGAAACTTTGCTTCGCACCACGGCAAACCGTATCGCAAAAGCGGCCAGCGTTTCGGTATTTGAAGATTTGGGACTGCAGCAGAATCTTCACTCAACCCTGAGCAGTTATCTGCAGCGGCTGATTTGGCTGCTGACAGGGAATTTCGGCAAACAGGGCACCAACTATACGCCTATTCCATTTATGGGGTTGAACGAGCTCTCCAAAGGCCAGGTCGGCAAGAAATCCCAATCAAAAGCCAATCCTTATAAGCGCAGCCCAGTCTTGGGGTCACGGGTAATTTCCGGCCTAATTCCCTGCAATAACATTCCCGATGAAATACTCACTGACCATCCCAATCGGTTTCGGGCAATGATTGTGGAGTCCGGCAATCCCGTCCATTCCTTGGCGGATACCCAACGCATGCGGGAGGCCATGGAAGCATTGGAGTTCAGCCTGGTGATTGACGTCGCCATGACCGAAACCGCCAGATTGGCTGACTATGTGCTTCCCGCCGCCAGCCAGTTTGAGAAATACGAGTGCACTTTCTTTAACCTAGAATTTCCGAAAAATGCATTCCATTTGCGTCAGCCATTATTTTCGCCGCTGCCCGGAACCCTGACTGAGCCGGAAATCCATACCCGATTGTTGGAAGCGCTGGGGGTCATCGGCGAGTCTGACTATCGGCTATTACGCCGGGCAGCGAAACTCGGCCGAACAGCTTTCAAAAGCCTGCTATTCGGTAAAATTGCCACTAATAAAAAGTTGCTCCGATATGCCCCTGCATTGGTTTACCGAACCTTGGGGGCAACCCTGGATTCCCCGGCAGAAGCGACATCCGCCATATGGCTGCTTGCTCAGTTATATATCCGGCAGAATCCGGATTATGCTGAGAACGCAGGTTTTCGCGGATTCTTTGCCGCTGAAAAGCTGTTCGATGCCATCCTGCAAAATGGATCGGGCGTGATATTTGCCGATGCCGGCAGTTATCAGGAAAGCCTCAATCGCGTCCGTACTCCCGGTGGAAAAATCAACTTGCATATCCCTGAACTCATTGAGGAACTGGACCAACTTACCGCTGCGGCTCCCGTCAAGCATGCTGATTTTCCGCTGATTCTATCGGCAGGGGAAAGGCGTGCCGAAACCACCAACACCATCATTCGCGATGCCTCCTGGTACAAAAAAGGGGCGATGGGCGGTCTCCGCGTCAGCCCTGAAGACGCCGAGCATTTACAACTCACCTCGGGGGATTTGGTGAAACTCAGCACGCAGCGAGGCGCGGCCCAAGTACATATCGAAATCTCCGAAATGATGCAACCCGGCCACATTTCGTTACCCAATGGGCTTGGCTTGGATTACCTGGACGCCAACGGCCAGATCATCCGCCAGGGTGCAGCTCCCAACGAACTGACCAGATCCGAGGATCGCGACATTATTGCCGGAACGCCCTGGCATAAGCATGTGCCCGCGAGAATCACGACAATAACGCCGCCGTAAAACGAGTAGGTAAAATCTACTATAGACATACGTCGAATTGTGAAAAGCTGTAAAAGCTGAAGCGGTTCACTGTAATGCACTGGCGAAAAGTTGCACAATAATCGAGCAGAGATGCAAACAGGAGATTTAGCCACAATAGAGATTTTCACATTGGAAATCGCACTAAGGAGAACTTAATGATCTTGACGTGGAGGCGAGTTACCGGACGCGGTAACACCCCAATGTTAAACCCCACGCCAATTAACCGGCAGCAGTGTCGAATGGCCTGACTGCCGGTTTTTTATGGCGAATCTATCTTAAAGACTTTCATTAGCAACCTTGTCGCAGGAAAATCTCTCGCACCTATTCTTCAGCATTTATAAGACGGACTGCATAAGCCCTAAATGCACTATCTTTAGTCATTAAACTCAACCCTTCTGATTGAGCTTGAGCTATTAACATTCGGTCAAAAGGATCTTTATGTTCTTTTCCAGTTTTTGGATGGTTCATGACTGGCAAACTCCCGGCTTGTTCGCCGTGATACAGCGAAATATCAAGTTTTGAAAATCCCTTGTCCTCGACAATAGCATCAATATTATCTGGCGCGATTAATGCGCCGATATTCTTTTTGATAGAGATTTCCCATGTGCTTGCTGCACTTACATAAACATCGTTTCTTGGGTCAGATATCAATTCTCGCCCTTTCTGGCCGATGAGAGCGTGTTTAGCATTGTCTATCCACCACAGGAATACATGTGTATCGAGCAAGACCTTTTTCACTCAGTTTCACCATAGAATTCAGATTCAATCTCAGAATCCATTGAATCAAAGTGAGTCATATCGATGTCATATCCACCTGGTTGTCTCACTTTTCTATCTTTATGGGGTACCAGATCAACATACGGTTTTCCGGCCTTTGCGATCACAACGACTTCACCAGAGTGGGCCAAATCGGCTAACTGGGACAGTTTAGATTTTGCTTCATGCATATTAGCTTTAGTCATCTTTCTCACCTATATAGCTTAGCTAAGCTTAGCCATAGTGTAGAAAAATTACATAGCTCTCTCAATGCTTCTTTAGAAATAGTTGGGGTCAGGAATTAACCGGGGTAAATTTAAACTTCCAACTCGCCTCTGCCCTTACTTACCCTATCCTTTCAGTAATTGCTCAGCGCTCAGAATGGCATCAAAATAGCTCGCATCAACTACCCCCTCCGTTACTCCGTTTACATGAACCAGTACAGTTCGCAAGCTAAATTGCCGTGGTCGACGGAGTGCCTGTATTTTGCGTTCGACTTCCTCGATAATTGATACGCCAATGGGATTCTCAAGAAACTTAATCTCACAGAGGTAAAGCGTGTTGTGCCTGGTTTGAATCAGTAAATCAATTTGGCACCCCCTTCTTCGCTGGGTTTTTGGCTGACGATAGGGGTGCGCCATCACCACGTCACGTGCCTCAATACCCAGGAAAGACCACCACTGTTGCTGGTGGTTTACAACCAGATTCTCCCATTGAAGTCCTAGGATGACCTGCAAGTTTTCAATGGTAAGTGTTTGCCCTGGCCTTCGTTGTTTTCCCAGCCACATTGAACGAAAATATAGCAAAGTGTAGTTGTCTATAATGCGAAGCCAATGGCGTCGCCCGATAGCTGGATTCTTGGCAATAGACCAACTGGATTCTCGGCGAATAAACCCCGCATCCTCAAGGGCTCTAGCTGCGTCGGATAGTACACCATTTGGGGAGCGACCCAATTGCTCTGCCAATTCTGCCAAGGTTAAATAAGTTGAGGAAGTTGCCAATGCTTGGAGCATTTCTCGCATAACCCCATGCTGATGAGAAAACAACTCAGAAAATACCTTTTCGAATTCGTCATATAGCATTCCACTGGGTTGTAAAAACACACGCTTTAGATTTTTGTTAAAGGCATCATGAGGATTAAATTCCTCTAGATACCTTGGCACCCCTCCCACTAAGCATAAATGTCTAACGATTTCCTGTATGCTCACCCTAGGCGTTGATTCCCAAAAGCGTGCCGCCAAATGCAGTGGCAACTCCGGAACCGTCAAGTCAAGGCTGATGCGCCCTACCCAGCCAGTATTCTGCAAAATATGTTCTTTTAGCCAAGAGGTCAGCGATCCCGCGAAAAGCAATAGAAAACCTTTCTTGGAAGCCATTTGGGTTTCTCGCACTTGGTAAAAAGTATTTATAAAACCTGGCGTCTTTGTACCCATCCAGTTAATTTCGTCTATAACAAGCAAAGTATTGGTTTCGCGGCATTGATCGCTGATAAAAGAAAGCAAGTCATACCAACTTTCATGTGGAGGTCGATATGGCAATCCAAACACTCGTTTAGCTTGGTCTGCAAACAGTTCACGCTCTTTTGCATCAGTGATTTTCGGATCAGGAGGACTATTGGTAAAGTAAAAGGACTTACCTGAAAACTGCCGACAAAACTCTTTAATCAATGTGGTTTTGCCTACTCGCCGCCGTCCTTTTACAATTGCCACCGTGCTCTGATCGGAGCGGATTGCCGTCGCCAACGCTTTTAGCTCTTCTTGGCGTCCGAAGAACATAGTTAGCCCTTTTGTCATTTAGTCGCTATTCTCACCAGGCAATAGAGACAGCGTCTATTTGGTTAATGTCATTTAGTCGCTGTAAATGCTAGCAAGAAAATTATAGCGACAAAAGTGAAAATACCAAATAGTCGCTATTAGCGAGCAAATCGGGATGATTTGTTGGTTTTGTCGCAAGTTATAGGGGTTTCCGATAGAGTTACCCATCTTCTACTTGGCGATAAACCCAATAGAGCGTTTTAAAGGCTCTCATTTTCCAAATTGCGTTGTGCTCCAGGCCGTTTATTACTATCTTCGTTTTTCGCTGAGCTATCGCGACATTGAAGAGATTTATCTGGAGCGAAATGTACCCGTCGATCATGCCACGATTCAGCGTTGGGTTGTGAAATATTCTCCAAAGTTGGCCCAGTACATATATGGCCCACCTCTATTTGCAAGTTTAATCTGAAATATTAAACTGCATGTCCGTATGATCCTGCACTGACAGAAAATCAACGACATTGCTTTTAGTCTGGAGCAGCTTTCTTTATGGCAGATTGAACAGAAAGCCGCACCTTTTCGGCATGCATCTCGATCTTATCCTTTGGTAGATCATAGTTTATCGCATTGAGCAACGAACGCTTTCTGCGATTTAGCCTAGCCAATCTATTGGAATTTCTCATATCGAGATTACTGTATAACTCTCACTGACGAGGAGAAGTTTTTTGCCCCCTTCTATCGTTTCTTATTGTTCTATAGCACTAATTTTACTTTGCATGCCGATGCCCTGAATGATTTCTTCAACAGCACGCTTTGCACTTCGTGTCGCATTATGAACGCCGCCCCAATCATCTTCGTATGTATAAGAATCACCGGCAAAATATAACTTATTTCCGACAGGAGTGAATAAATCGTTTGATATAGAGGATGGAGCTATGTCAGCTAAATAGGCGGATTGAATAAAGGGTTCACTGTCCCAGTTTTGAACAATGTGCTTCTTGTATGAGCGTGAGGCTTCTCCATCAAAAACCTGGTCTAACTCATTCAAAATGTAAGCTAACTGATCACCCTTGGATAAGCTTTGATAGGGCTCTGCTTGTTTACCGACTGCGAACAGTCCTAGCACATTTGAAGATGTATGTTGAGCATAAGCAGCATCAAAATAGGCTCGCTGCCCTGCATTAGTTTCACTATCAGGGAAAGTCAGGTAGGTTGGATAAAACTTCTTGGTAAGTTCAATAAATACTTTTAGTCCTCCCCATATTGGCGCATTTTGAATGGCCGCGAGTTTTTCTTTGGGTAGTGCCGGAACAAATTTAATACTGTTATTTTGTAACACCTTCAAAGGCACTGAAATTATGACTCTGGCAGCCTCATAGGTTGAGCCTCTGGTATCCGTCACCAAAACGGGATTACCCTGGTAGTTTATTGAAACTATCTGAGTATTTAGCTGTATGTTCTCTCGAATTCTTGGAACGATATACTCATCAAAAAAGTCAAACCAAGTGGAATTTATAAACTTCTTATCGTAAAAGCCATCCCCAAATGCTTCTGATAAGGGTGCATAAGTTATATGACCATTTTCATAATAGCCAACATCCTCTCGGCCTGAGTACCCTTTCAACCGGGTGGTTATAGCCGTTGAGGCGTTATTAACAATGTTAGCCAACTCTTGTTTTGAAACATGCAGCCATTCAGCCCCTAGTGGTATAGGAAAATCTACAAAGGTTGTCGTTCGCTTCATCCTGCCACCATATGTATCCGAAGCTTCCAGTATTTTATAGTTGATTCCCTTTTGCTCCAGCATATATCCGGCGGACATTCCGGCAGCACCGGAACCAATTATCAACACAGTATCCGAAGCAGGTGACTGTAAAGTGTCGTTTTTTGACCTGGATGCTTGGAAAGGAAAAGATATTCCTAGTAAACCACATATTTTTATAAATTCTCTTCGTCTCATTTAAACGACTTTTAGAAGCGAATCGACAGAACGAAAGTCCCAACTGCAACGCGGCGACAACAGCGTTTTGCTACACATTTTCATCTTCGTCATCTGGCCCATAAATATCTAGATCCAAAAGGATTTTTCTTTCTCCTAATTTAAGTAAAGACGCAGGGCTAAGGCTAATGCCTTCCATATCATTTTCCATGAATATGCCACAAATGAGTAACGCATTTGGCATGGGCGAGTGAAACGAGTGCAGCCCGAAGGGCGAGCATGGCCAGGTTGGTTATATTGAACTTACTTGAACTCCATTGACGCTAATACTGGAAGGAGTTCATTGTTTATAGTCTCCGCCATAATCTCTAGCTGAATCTTAATCTCAACGAGGCGATTATTTAACTCCGGATTTGATAACCAAAAATCATCGGGCAGCTTTGCTACATTTGCCCCCTAGGATTTGTGGACTTTACGTCAGTCTGGATTTGCGTTCAGAACTCTTTAAAACATTAGCCTTCAAATGAGAGGCGCCTGCTATAGGTTATAAATTTACTCCGCCCCTACTCCGCCCCCAATTAATCCCCAATTAATCTTGCTGCCACTCCTTGTTTGAGCGCCTTGTTAGCTTTATACACGAACTAGATCCATTAATGGCTCAAAAGAGTACATTGCAGGGCGCCGGCCAGATGCTTCTTCGATGGTGTGAAGAATACCTGCATCTAGCATTGCTCTAGTAAACCTAGCTGCTGTTGCTTGGGGAATGCCTGCGTTTGTAGTAAATCTATTATTTCGAAATACTGGATTAGTAAAGACAAAATCGAGAGCAGTTACACTCCACTTTGAAGAAAGAAGATCTGCAAAGGTTTGTTTCATCTCTTCGTACAATGATCGTATGTTTTCTGCAATAGCAAGATTTCGTATGGCTTGTTGTTCAATTGCTTCGAGAAAAAAAGCACACCAGTCATTCCAACAGCCAGTTTCTGAAACTTTTCTCATTGTATCAATGTATTCATCCTTGTTTTCTTCAAAATACCCACTGACATAAAAATGTGGGGCAGATATAGTCCCGGATTGCCACAACATCAAAGTGATCAACATACGACCAATTCTGCCGTTACCATCTTTAAACGGATGTAAGGCTTCGAATTCAATGTGAGTCATAGCCGCCTTTATAAGTGCGGGATCTCCACTATTATCGATATATTCAAACAGAACATCTAAACCATCTTGCAGTTTCTCAGGGCTAACTGGAACAAATAATATCTTCTTCCTATTTCTGTCTGCCAGATAGTTTTGTTCTGTTTTAAATTGGCCAGGAGATTTTGTGGCACCTCGGCCAAATGAAAGAAGGCGTTGATGAACACTTTTAATCATTGATTGAGAAATAGAGTATCCATCATCAAGAGCCTCCTGGGCTGCTCTTAATGCTCGTTGATAAAGAATAGTTTCTATGACTTCAGATCTTACGTTTGGAGTATTGGTGGCATCATCTAAAGGTATTTGGCAATCATATTAATTTAATTTACTCAAGTTTCGGAGTTCAAAAACAGAGGTAAAGATAACATAATTCATTGATTCATATAGAAAAGGCAGTCGCTGACTTGGTAAAATTTCGTTGCACTTGAAAAAACACCAAAACAGGACTGCCTTCCCGTGAATAATGCCACA
>JANQMN010000115.1 GCA_028280065.1 Hahella sp. | reverse complement strand
TTATTGGGGTATGTGCTCTTTAACTGGTTGATTGCATTGGGGTTGTAGGCGGATGTAGGTACGTTCGCACGGAGGCGGATGATATCTTCAAAGTGATCCGATTGGGTTACGGGGTGGGCTCAATACTTATGGGTATGTTCATCAGAACCCACTCAGATATATAGATCCGACTGGTGAAGCTGCGCTTCCAGCCGCTCCTGTTGTTGGCGAAGCTTGTTTAGCAAATCCTGCTTGCGCAGCCTTAGTGGGAGGTGGATTAGCCGTAGCAACTATTTGCATGATCCATCCAGACCTTTGTGAGGGAGCTGTAGATGCTCTTTGTGAAGATGTTGGCAACGCCTGGGGGGCTTTAAGTGACTCCGACGAAGAAAGTTCAGATGAAAACACGAATCCTTATAAAGGACCAGTCGACAGACCTGTAATTGTAGTAAATGGAAATGGAGTCGGAATACCCATTGATGAAGGTGAAAGCATAGGCTCATCACCGGATGGAAACTGGCAGGAAGTAAAGGATGCAGATGGCAATCGCACCGGCACAAGGGTGGATGCTGGCCATCCGAAAACGCATGATGATCCGCGTGCGCAAGGACCACATGGGCATAGAGATGGAGTAGTTAATCCTGACGGGACACCCTGGCTACCATGGTAGGAAATAGAGCAAAATTTACTTGGGGCGATGTAGTAAAAATCAGCAATATCTCAGCTGAGGAATACCCTTTGAATGAAATTGGTACCGTGTGCGGTATAACTAAAATATCAAATAGAAAGTTGGCTGAATTGTATATGCGGCCTGTCGGTTCGTATATTTATACAGTGGAGTTCTCAAGCGGTAATTCTTATGGAGTACCAGAAGACTTATTAATTGAACAGATGGATTAAAGAAAAAGGGGATATTCTACTGTAGCCTAGCCTGAATGTGCGTCGGGGTTAACTTGCTAAGCTGGGTTTTTATTGGGCTGTGTATCCTTTAACTTTTGATTGCATTGGGGTTGTAGGCGGGATCGCACGGAGGCGGATGATATCTTCAAAGTGATCCCATTGGGCTCAGGGGAGGCTTGAATACATTTGGGTATGTCCATCAGAACCCACTCAGATATATAGATCCGACTGGTGAAGCTGAGCTTCCAGCTGCTCCTGTTGTTGGCGAAGCTTGTTTAGCAAATCCTGCTTGCGCAGCTTTAGTGGGACGTGGATTAGCCGTAGCAACTATTTGCATGATCCATCCAGACCTTTGTGAGGGAGCTGTCGATGCTCTTTGTGAAGATGTTGGCAATGCTTGGGGAGCTCTAAGTGATTCTGAAAACTCCAGTGCCGGACCACCGGCGCATGATACTGACTTTATTCCTGGCAAACCTGATACCCAAAAACCTGGAGTACCGTTGGATTTCGAATATGAGCCCGACAATAGGAAGTTAATTGATGAGCTTTAGAATACCTTCAAAAAGCCCCTTGGCCATTAACGCATGCCCTGCATCGGTGGGGTGGACGCCGTCTGCCTGTAGCAGTTTACCCGCGTCTTCTTCCGTGGCATGGTGCTGCCAATATCGGTCTAGACGAATGACGGGTACATCCAGTCGATTTCCCGCCGTCATGATCATTTCATAATAGGCATCGACACGATTAAGAAAAAACGGATCATTGACCTGGCAGGACGTTACCAAAACCGAGGCGATGAATTTTTTGTCCAGTCCGGCCACGATGAGAGATAGATGTTGCAAATAGCTATCCAAATCGACCCCCACATTGCAGTCGTTTAAGCCAAACTGAACGACGACAAGATCCGGCGTTTGGGCAACGATAGCGGGTACCCTCGATATGGCCTCACCGGCGGTAGAGCCGGGTACCCCAAAATTAGCTGACCGAATTTGCTTATCTGTGTAATGCTCTTGAAAAAGGTCGATAAACCGGTCAAAAAAACCCTGTTGAACCATCCAGCCATCAGTCAGGGAATCCCCTAAACCAGCGATGGTAAGGTCCGGTTCGTTGGCTACTTTTAAAGCGAAACTCTTAAACTGCATGAGCGTAGAGATTTGAGTGGTCCGTTGTTTTGATGAATTGCATAAATGGCAGTTAAATATGGCACATATGCCTCGTTCAGTATAAAACATACTGCTTTATGATGGAGCCGATAATTTGCGGGGAGGCATCAAATGCCACAATCAATGGGATCATTAGTCTGGAGCCGGCAGACGCAAGGAAAGATGTGCTTTTTCGATCAAGTGAACTATGTAAAGGCAAGTATAAAAGTACAGCTCAAGTTGTTCATGCCTTTCCAGGCCCACCAGCCAAAAGATTTGGATCTGGATACGATTGTGATTCCCGATACCCCACTCGTGAAGGAAACCCAGGCATTTGTTGCGGAAAAGCTCACAGATGCCTTTTTTAATCATAGTATCCGGGCCTATTTCTGGGGTTCTATGCTCAAGATGGGGGATAGAAGGGAATTCGATGCCGAAACTTTTTATTTGAGCTGCTTGCTCCACGATCTTGGTATTGCCGACCAGGTCCACGGCCATTACGCTGATGCCAACTGTTTCACCTTGGAAAGTATCCAGGCTGGTCAACAAGTGCTTTCCAAACATGGTTGTTCTCTGCAACAGCAGACCGTTATCGATGAAGCCATTACTCTGCACTTGAATCCTGTTGTCGAAGGAGAAAAATTCGGTTGGGTTGCACACTACCTTAATGCCGGCACCGCCTGTGACATCGTCGGTGCGCGTTTCAAGCAAATAAGCCGCAATAACCGAAAATCCGTTCTGCAAAAATATCCCCGAATGGACCTCAAGCACGATGTGATTCGCGTTATGCGCAGAGAGGCGGAGCTGCACCCCTGTTCGAGAATGGCGCTCATGAAACGCTTCGGTTTTTTTAATCTGGTGAAGAATGCGCCGTTTGACAGCTAAGGGATAGTTGCTATTTTAAAGTTCCAAACATTGCACGCTTGTCTGCTCTGTGTCGTTACGCCAAGCCATTGAAACGTTAGGCAGAGTATAGGGGGAAGAGCTGTGAACAAAAGTAAAGATCTCCCGCCCATTATTAAAATACCTATATTCATAGCCGGATTGGTATTTGGTATTTTTGCCACCAAGTGGGTGATAAACCAGGTTTTTGGACCGGAAGAACAAACCGTTAGAGAAATGCCGAGGGAGAAACCTACCTCTGTTTTGACCAACTCCGGTCAAATGAAAAATGCGCTTGAGCAGCACTTTATGTATTACAACGAGTATCCCGAAGACCTTAGTCAGTTAGTGCCGAACCCATTTGCAGCTACTCCCGTGGCTAATTGCGGCGAGCCCTATTTTTACTCTAGAAATCCTGACGGCAAGGGTTATGTGCTGAGAGCAGATAATTGCTAAGCAACTGCTTGCACCTTGTTATCAATCCATTCGTACCTTTTTAGTTTGTATGGATCAGAAATTTCGCATGGTCCATCAAGTCACTTGTTCTTGGTAACTAACGACCTAATACCGACTTCTTGCCATAGATTTGTTTTAACGAAATGTTGTTCGCCAAATCCTGGCTTTTCCTGATGTGATGTTCCATTTCCTCTTTTGCGGCGGTTAGATTTTTCTCCGTCAGAAGTTGGCAGATTCGATAGTGTTCAACATAAGTGTCGGTCACGCTTTGTTCGTCAGGCCAACCCATCTGCCTAACGACTCGAATCTGCTCGTTAATGTCCTTTAGGTATTGAGTCAACACATTGTTGCCGGCAATCTCCGCTAAAGCGATGTGGAAGGTTTCTTCCGCGGCTTTTAGTGCATCGCTTACCTGATCGCCGAAATTCTTCTGGTCCGGATTCCAATCATTTCTTAAAGTCTGTAGTTCCTTCCGATCATGGGATTTGTCAATCAGTTCCAGTGCCATGGTTTCTAGCTGCAGTCGCACATCGTAGTAATTATTGATCGTGACCAGGTCGATATTGCGAATAAAGCAGCCCTGCTTTGCCTTAATACTGAGGTGGCCTTCCGTTTCCAGGCGCTGTAACGCCGCGCGTACCGGTGTTCGGCTAACTTCAAAATAACCGGACACCTCCGTTTCGGTAATACGGCTGCCAGGCGCGATCTCGAAGCGGATAATCATCTCTTTGAGAGATTCATAGATGGCCTGTGCGGTCGGTTTTGTTTTTTTGTTCATGCTGAGTTTTGCACCATTTTTTACTGCTGCTTGCACCATTGTGCATCAATTTGAGTTCATTTGAACACTTCGAATAATTTGTGAATATCACGTTGTATACATCGTGTGGAGTGTTTATTCGATGTAATTTCAATGAGATATAAACGAACATTCGAAATTTTTCAGGCGAAACCCAGACCTTGGCATAAAGGCTGCCTTTATAAATGCAACGTTGTATACAACATCTATTCCAGCGTTATAAGAGGGCACATCGATGAAATCAAAAATCACCTGGGATTCAACACCTAATTTGCCAACCGGTAGCAGTAGAATCAGTCGTCGCGAATTGGTCAAGAAAATAGGCGCAGGTTCAATATTGGCGGCAAGCGGAACACTCTCCGCCGATCTATTGGCCGCCGGCAAGGTCAATATGGGATTCATCTATGTCGGATCGCGGGATGATTTCGGATACAACCAGGCGCATTTCGAAGGAAAATCCGGCGTCACCAGCTTAAGTTGGGTTAAGGCGGTCGATGAGGAACTGGTGCCTGAGTCGATTGAAGTCGAAAAGACCATGGAAAGCATGATTCATTTAGATGGGACTAAGGTACTGTTTCCGACATCATTCGGTTATTTTGATCCGCATATCCTCAAGCTGGCGCCTAAGTACCCTGATGTAACTTTTTTACATTGTGGTGGATTATGGGATAGCGCCAAGCATCCAAAGAATGTCGGAAGCTATTTCGGTTATATCGACGAGGCGGTATATCTTTCCGGAATTGTCGCCGGGCATATGAGTAAAACCGGCAAACTCGGTTACATTGCCGCCATCCCGATTCCCCAGGTATTGCGCAATATCAATGCCTTTACTTTAGGCGCTCAAACGGTAAACTCGAATGCGACCACCAACGTGGTGTTTACCGGTGGCTGGGCCAAACCGGTACAGGAGGCGGAAAGTGCTAACAGTATGGTGGATCAGGGAGTCGACGTTCTAACCTGCCATGTCGATAGTCCCAAGGTTGTCATTGAGACTGCCGAAAAACGCGGTGTGTACTCCTGCGGTTACCATACGAACAACGCACCACTGGCGCCAAAGGGTTTTCTAACAGGCGCTGAATGGAACTGGAGTAGCGTTTACCAGATGTACGCGAAATTGATTGCGGAAGAAGCCGCCATTCCTAACCTGGTCCGGGGAGGCTTGAAAGAAGGCATCGTCAAATCCAGTCCCTATGGTTCGAGCGTCAGCGCCGCCGCTAAAGCCAACGCCGATGCTGCCAGGGCCAAACTCATGGCCGGTGGCTTTTCGATTTTTTCAGGTGAAATCAAAGACAACAAAGGCAATGTCGTTATCCCATCAGGCAAGTCATATGCACAGACCGATATCTGGCTTGAAAGTATGGATTGGCTCGTCGCTGGCGTGATTGGTTCCACTTGATTCGGCTGCTGTCAGTCATGACTGACCAGCGCAAGTTCAATTATCGAACCCTGTCGTCCGATGAACCAGATAACCTCTTTGGTGGAGCCATGCCGAAAGCCTTGGAAGCGGTTTTGATTACTGCCGGAGCGCTGCTAATTTCTGTGCTGCTAGTGGCCGTTTTTTTCCTGAGTGCCGGTCATCAACCGGTCGAGGTGTTTCACACCATCTATCGCGGCGCTTTCGGAAGCTGGTTTTCCTGGCAGAATACGTTGGTTCGTGCGGCGCCGTTGCTGCTTACGGCCCTATGTACGGCAATACCGGCAAGAGCGGGACTCATCGTGATCGGGGGAGAGGGCGCCGTTGTGTTGGGCGGCCTTTGTGCTGCCGTTACCGGATTCCAGTTTCTTGGCGCACCGCCGCTGCTAGCCATGACCGCCATGCTGGTATCCGGCTGCATTGCCGGTGGACTATGGATAGGCCTATCGGGTTTTTTAAGGCACTACCGGGGTGTCAATGAAACTATTAGTTCACTGCTATTGAATTATATTGCTATCGCCGTCCTGAGTTTTCTTGTGTTCGGAATCTTAAGAGACCCCGCCACCCTGAACAAACCTTCGACCCATTCGATTGGCGCTGGAAATATGCTCGGTACACTCGGTGAAAGTTCGGTGCATTGGGGCTTCGGATTCGGAATACTCTTTTGTGTCCTGTTGTGGTTCTTATGCAAACGCATGACCTTCGGCTATGAACTTGCGCTGGTCGGAGGGAACCCGAGAGCCGCCAGGTTGGCGGGAATACCGGTTGGCAGAGTCATTTTGGTAAGTTGTTTGCTCGGTGGCGCCGCTGCCGGATTGGCCGGTGCAATCGAAGTGGTTGCGGTCCATGGCCGAGCCAATGCGTCACTGGCTGCCGGCTACGGTTACGCCGGAATACTGGTCGCCTTTCTAGCCAGGCACAATCCTCTGGCAATTGTTCCGTTTGCGATTTTATTGGGTGGCATTCAAGCCAGCGGCGGTCTCTTACAGCGTGCCCATGATTTGCCTGACGCCACGGTTGCCGTTATTCAAGGTTTGATCTTTCTCGTTATTCTTGCCAGCGAGATGATGTACGGCAAGCTGCGGTTTCCAAGGCTGATGCCATTTCGCTCCAACACCACCCTTAAGGCAACCTGATGGCAGAAACGGACGTTGGATTTTGGGGAGTCGTAATCGCCGTGCTCGGCGGCGCGATTCGGGTCGGTACGCCTTTTTTGTTTGTCAGCCTCGGGGAGTGCCTGACAGAGCGAAGCGGGCGGATCAATCTGGGTTTGGAAGGCAATCTCATCATGGGGGCAATGGCTGGATATGCCGTTTCCTATTACAGCCAATCGCCGTGGCTGGGTGTCGCAGTGGCAGGAGGTACTGGTTTGCTGCTAGGCGCTATTCACGCATTGCTTTGTCAACATCCGAGGGTTAACCATATCGCGGTTGGAATCGCGTTAATGATATTTGCCACCGGCGTCGCCTTCTTTCTGGGAAAACCCTTTATTCAACCATCCGCTCCGCAATTGCCTTCCATCGGTCTTGGCGGCTGGAGTGATTCCCCGGTAGTGCGGGCGGCGCTGGACATTAACGCTTTGTTTTTTCTCGGTTTGCTCTTGGTTCCCGCTTTACACTGGTTTCTGAAATATGCCCGGTGGGGATTGATGGTGCGAGTAGCCGGGGAAAATGCCAATGCGGCGCTGGCGCTGGGTTATAAGGTCAAGCAGATCAGATTGTTGGCAACCATGTTCGGCGGAATGCTGGCCAGTATCGGAGGCGCTTATCTCTCGCTCTACTATCCGGGGAGTTGGAATGAAGGGTTATCCAGCGGCCAAGGGTTGATGGCGGTGGCCCTGGTAATATTCGCCCGCTGGAATCCGATCTACTGTCTCTGGGCCAGTTTGCTGTTCGGCGGAGCTGCAGCCTTGGGACCTTCCTTGCAATCCATCGGCATTTCCTGGGGATACTTTCTATTCAATGCCGCCCCCTACGTGTTAACCCTTGGCATTATGATCGCGACTTCTTCTGCAAAACAAACCTTGGCGGGAATGCCCGGCGAATTTGTGAAGTAGTTTAAAACTGACGACAAACTGTGGAGTAAGCCATGTCCATTTACGTCAAATCCGAGCCTTATCAATGGCCGTATAACGGCGACTTGCGCACTGACAATACCGCGTTGGTAATTATTGACATGCAAACCGATTTCTGTGGCAAAGGCGGTTATGTCGACGCCATGGGTTACGATATATCCCTAACCAGAGCACCTATCGAACCCATAAAAAAGCTGCTCACTCTCGGTCGCGAACTCGGGATAACCATTATTCACACCCGCGAGGGGCACCGCCCCGATTTAAGCGATCTGCCTGCGAATAAACGTTGGCGCAGCCGGCAGATAGGTGCCGGGATCGGTGACCCCGGACCCTGTGGAAAAATACTGGTGCGTGGCGAAGAAGGGTGGGACATTATTCCCGAACTCTATCCCATTGCCGGTGAACCCATAATCGATAAACCGGGAAAAGGTTCCTTCTGCGCAACCGACCTGGATATGATCCTGCGCCAACAGGGAATCGATAACCTCATTATTACCGGCATCACCACGGATGTTTGTGTCAGTACGACAATGCGGGAAGGTAACGACCGGGGCTACGAATGTATCGTCGTTAGCGACTGCTGCGGGGCGACCGATCCCAATAACCACCAGGCTGCACTCAATATGGTGAAGATGCAGGGCGGCGTTTTTGGCGCCGTGGCAGATTCGGATCAGATAGCTGCAGCGCTGACGATGTTGCCGGCGGTAAAATGAACCAATCCACTTACGATACCAGCCTTAAGCCTGCGCATCGGGCGGCAAACTCCAAGTTGTCGCCTAGTCAAGCGAGCACGCCAATCTCTACTCCCGAAGCCGTTCTGGAAGCCTGGCACATCAGTAAGCGGTTTGGCGAGCTGCAAGCCCTGGACGATGTCAGCATTCGCTTGCGGTCGGGCTCTGTCCATGCATTGTTAGGTGAAAACGGGGCAGGGAAGAGTACGCTGGTCAAATGCATTATGGGATATTACCAACCGGATAGCGGCCAAATGACCCTCGCCGGCAAAGAGCATCTCATGCAAAATCCCAGAGCGGCAACCCGCGACGGCATTGGCATGGTGTACCAGCATTTCACCCTCATCGACAATATGACCGTGGCGGAAAATATTGTGGTCGCCCGCCCCGATTTACCCTTTGCTGTGGATTGGACCAAGGAAGCAACAGCCATTCAAGCCAAAATGGAACATATGCCATTCCAACTTGACTGTCAGCGTAAAGTGAGCGGGCTCGCTACCGGAGAAAAGCAAAAACTGGAGATTGTCAAACAACTGCTGTTAGACACAAAGGTGTTGATATTGGATGAGCCTACTTCCGTTCTGACGCCGGTAGAAGCGGATGAGGTATTAGGCGAGATACGGAAGCTAGCCGTGGAACAGGGACTCTCGGTGCTGATGATTACCCATAAGTTTCGCGAGGTAATGCACTATGCCGATGAAGTCACGGTGCTCCGCAAGGGCAAGCTTGTCGGTTCCGTCAATGTCGCTGACACATGCCCCGAGGCACTCGCAGAGATGATGATGGGGACCAGATTGGAGATTAGACCACAGCCCCGAGTCGAAATAACGGGAGCGAAACCCGCCAAGCTTTCTTTACATCAGGTCAGTGTCGAAAACGATCAAGGGTTATTAGCCGTTAACGGAATCGACCTATGCGTAGGCGAACGAGAAATCCTGGGAATCGCGGGCGTATCCGGGAACGGTCAAGCGGAACTTGTTGCTGCGCTATCGGGCCAACGAAGTCTGGCCGGTGGCGCGATTAGAGTCGATGGCGAACAGTATGTTCCCACCCGCAAACAAATTGCCAAGCATCGCGTATATTGCCTGCCGGAAGAACCCCTGCGCAATGCTTGTGTACCCGAGTTAAGCCTGGCGTTGAACTTGAGCCTTCGAAACTACGACAGCCCGGAAACTGCCTGGTTTAGAAAAATTATGCGCTTTGGCGTGATCAGGCGACGGGTAAAAAAGCTGATTGAACGCTTTAACATAAAAACCACGGGACCCAATGAACCGATTGGCAGCCTCTCCGGAGGGAATGTACAAAGGGCTGTGCTCGCCAGGGAGTTATCTGAGGAGGTCAATGTTCTGGTGGTTGCCAATCCTTGCTTCGGATTGGATTTTAAAGCGGTTAGGGCAATTCGAAATCAGATAATGGAAGCCCGCAACAAGGGTGCGGCAGTGCTTTTGATCAGCGAGGATCTGGATGAAATCATGGAGTTGAGCGACCGGTTTCTAGTGATTTCAAAAGGGAAGATTCTCCATGAAAGCCGCCCCCTGGAAGCGGACATTATTGAAATCGGGCAGGCGATGGCCGGGCAAGGTCAAACGATGAGTTCAGCGAAGCCCACGGAGGAATGCGCAGCATGGCAATCCGCATAAATGACGCTTTCCCCTATCCCTACGTCATACCCCAAGCCGGTTCCGAGACAGGCGGCGTGGCGCTGGTGATCATCGACATGCAAAAGGACTTTGTTGAGCCAGGTGGGTTCGGTGAAGCCCTCGGCAATGAGGTTACTCCCCTCCAGACAATTATTCCTACCATCAAACGACTGCTAGATACATTCAGGGCACTGGGGTTGCCGGTGGTTCATACCCGGGAAGCACACCAAGCGGATTTATCTGATTGTCCGCCCAGTAAGCTGAAACGAGGAAACGCCGACCTCAGAATCGGTGATGACGGGCCAATGGGGCGGATTCTCATTGACGGTGAACCGGGTAATACGATAATCCCGGAGCTCGCTCCGATTACAGGTGAATTAGAACTGACCAAACCAGGTAAAGGAGCTTTTTATCAGACCCGGCTTCATGACTATTTAGAAGAACGAGGGATTACCCATCTTGTTCTAACCGGTGTGACGACAGAAGTCTGCGTGCAAACGACCATGCGTGAAGCCAATGACCGGGGTTTTGAATGCCTGCTGGTAGAGGACGGGACAGAGAGCTACTTCCCGGCGTTTAAGAAAGCCACGTTAGAGATGATCACCGCCCAAGGCGGGATCGTGGGCTGGACGGCTTCCGCGGCTAGTGTCATTGCAGCGTTAACCAGCGACGAAATGAAGGATTTATAGAGCATCATGGCCATGATGGATCGACTTGCTCTGCGCGATCTGTTCGACACGGACAGCCTGGTAGCCAATCGAACTTGGCAGCCGCTGAGAGAAGGGGTCGAAATCTCCATTATTTACCAGGAACCTGATAATGGTCCCTGCGCCGCGTTTTTACGCTATCAGCCGGGAGCATCGGTACCCAGCCATGAACACCTCGGATTTGAACACATTTTGATTCTTGCGGGCGAACAAAAGGACGCTGCCGGTTCCTATCCAAAAGGTACACTGCTAATTCATCGTCCCTCGACTAATCACAGCGTTATCTCTGAAAAAGGCTGTATCGCCTTGGCGGTCTGGCATTCTCCTGTCAGGTTTATATGATCGCCGGTAAAAGTAATTTCACATGGGCCAATGAAACTGGATATTGCCGCCCCCGAAACCGAACTCCGGCAGCTCGATAGCGGCGGAGATTGTAAAGGTTGAGCCGTTCTCAACAAGGATGGTCCAGGGCACTGCGAGTTTACCGATAAAGTCTTCCTGGTCTCTGCGAGGCCAGGCTTCATCGCTGAATAACTGGTTCCTGTTTGATATGCCCAAATACAATGCCGGCATCAATGTTTGCGTATCGGAAAGCCGGTAGGTTCCCTCGATATAGGCCAAAGGTTCTTTTCTATCTAGCTTTCCGCTTAAGTTTGAACTTCGTCCGAAGAATCCCTCTTCTTTTAGGATTAGATAGCGAACGCCTAAGGTAGGACTATAAGGGACATTTAGAAGCTGCATGCTGAGGGTAGTTTCGAAGAAAGTTCGATCAAAGGGCCGGTGTTCATCGGGTTCCTCGGCCAGCGCATAGGTTCGTTCGGTTTTTTCCCCGCTTATGTCCACCTTGGCCGACCAATCGTCCGAATCCAACTGGTAACGAAATGCCCCGCGTATCGATTCGCTCTCGACCCTCAACTCATCGGAGACACTGTCGATTTCCGAGACCGGCGAAAGATTTAGCGACAACAGCATAGCGCCCGCGTTCTCAGAATAGTTGAATAGTTGGCGCCACTGCATGAAGAAGGTTTGGGGATGTTTGACTAATTGGTCGTCTGTTCGGGTTTTATCGCTGAAAAAGTGATCTGGGCGAATCCAGCTAAAATGCAGCCAGCTTTGTTTACTCAAGCGGTACCGGCTGCTTAGGTAAATGTCTGACAACGATTTGTCGGGAAACACATCCCCCTGCAACCAGAATTCAAGATTTTCAAGCGGATTCGCTCTCAGTCCGACAAGCTGCCGGTCGTACGCCCCGTCAAAATCCTCGCTGCGTTGAACGTCGATGATAAAACCATATTGTTCTTCGATGAAAGCCAGGTCCTTGCGCCATCGAAAGTCGTAGAAAAGCCTCTGGGCTGTGATACTTCCCCCAGATCCCCTAACGCCGTCTTCCACGATATTGGGGTGGGGTGCAATGTGCCGGTAACTGAATGTCTGGAGAAACCAATCCAGGCTGTAGTCAATGTCCCGCCCTTGAGTAACCGCCTCCGCGCGCCAAGGTTGGGGAAGGTGACCGGAGTCTGCAAAAACTGAGGTGTTCTGTAACAGAAGTATCGCCACGAGGATAAGGCGAGGGGAAAAAATATGTAGTGCAATGACATTCCATGGTTTGCAGTTCATAAAATTTTGAACTCACTGTAATTAAATTAAGAACAACATCTGTTTGTAACCGTAGGTTCTGTTGAAATATTACATGGCTATTTTTTATTTTTTCGGATTTGGTTCCTGAATCTACCAATGAACCGGCTTGGCCCTCAAGCCTATCGAAGGAGTCGAACTATGCTTTTGGTACTGTTGTTCGATCCGGTAACGCTGGTGACAGACGATTTTTCGTATTACTTTGCATTTAGTCTCGGAACGCCGGATTCCACCATACGACGGTGGCAGGAAGCACTGGACCTCATGAAGAAAAACGGCACTGACGCGTCTATCAGATCAAACTATCTAAAGGACTTGGAATAGATTAGATTGACCTGACAATTCCACCTTCTACACGCACGGCGCTTCCATTGACAGCGCCGTTCGTGGCTAAGAAACGCACGGCTTGGGCAACTTCCTGGACGTCGACGAAACGCTGAATCAAGGATGTCGGCTCATGCTCCGCGAAATAATTATCGATTAGGTCCTGTGCGGGCTTGCCTTCCTCCGCCGCCAACCCGTCAAAATAGGCTTCCACTCCGGCAGTCCAGGTTGGCCCCGGCAACACGGAGTTTACCGTGACCTGGCTGCCCTTGGTTAATTCGGCCAATCCCCTGGCGAGAGAGACCAACGAAGTTTTGGTCATGGAATAATGAATCATTTGGGGTAAGGGCTTAATCGCTGCCTCGCTGGCAATATTGATAATCCTACCCCAGTTTTTATCGAGCATTGCAGGCATCAGTGCACGACTTAAGCGCACCGCACTCATGATGTTGACCTCAAAGTAGCGTAGCCATTTCTCGTCGTCTATTTGAAAGAAGTCTTCAACGTCGAATATACCGGCATTATTGACCAAAACCTCAACCTCGCCCAATTTCGTCAACTGGGCCAGGACCGACTCACAGCCGGCTGCTGTCCCTAAATCACCCACTACTGAAGAATGCGCACCTATCGCGGTGGCGACTTCTTCCACTTCTTCAAGGTTTCTTCCATGCACAACCACTCGTGCTCCTTCACCGACGAAGGCCTCGGCGATGGCTTTTCCAATGCCTTTTGTTGAGCCGGTAACAAAGACGTTTTTCTGCGCAAGTTGGGTCATTGGTCGTTCCTTTCAGCGTTCACTGTGCTTGTTTCAAATTCTATCAGTTTATCGAAAGTCCAGGGTTTACCACCATAAAGCCTCACGATTCTCAAATCTGCTAGAATTGAGAGGTTTATCAGCGTCTGTAGCAGTTATGAATAATGGCTAAAGATAAGCTCCAGGATAGCAAAAAGCTCGATCAGATGATTGCAGCGACGCGAAAGGAAAGAGAAGTGAGAGAACGCGGCTATCGACAACAAGCCCTGAAGTTGTTCCCATGGGTTTGCGGACGCTGCGGTCGCGCGTTTGACCGGAAAAACTTAAGCGAGTTGACCGTGCATCATATCGATCACGATCATGATAACAACCCCAGGGATGGCAGCAATTGGGAGCTGCTTTGTGTCTATTGCCATGATAACGAGCATGGCAGACAAAGAAACGGGGACGAAGCCAGTTATTGGAGTAGTGGGACTGATAGCGCCACCTCTCGGCCATTCAGCGATTTGAAGAAAATGTTGAATGGCAAGAAGGATAGTTGATTTTTCTTCCACGTCGTCAAGCTAGAAATATATGCTCCATAATTGTGCATACCTTTTCCGAGGATGTGCTAAATTGAGGCAGATGTTCAGCCGGTAGCGCTGAACTTACGCCGTGAAATCGTGGAATTGGTTGAGTTGCAGGCTTTCAGCTGCGTGATCTCAATAACTGGAAGTTAGTTTTCTCGTCTTCTTTCGTCATGCGACAAACCTTAAAGGCAACTATAGCTGTAGACCTTTCCGGGGCGGAAAAGTCGTGCTTGCTAACTTGGCAAAGATCGGTTGCCACCCAACCTACGATCACCTGGAACAATGCGGTAATTTCGGTAGAAGACAGCAGATCTGGCACGGATATCGCTTTAACTACATTGATGACTGAGAAATTCGATAGCTGAGCTTCGGGCTCGTTTCATCAGACAATTTGCAATAGGCCGCTAGGGTGCCGGTTACCTTTATATTTTACTTGGGTAACGTCTGGTCCGAGAGCAGTCGACCTTTCAGAAGGTTACACGGCGGGATAAAAGCCCGGGAGGACATAGGATGGCTGAAGCCCGCCATGTGCGGAGCAAAACAGCGATCGGATTCCTCTCACATTTATAAACCTGCCCTCTGGAGGCCGATAATGCGTAAGTCTGTTACGACTGCAAAAACCAAAGTCCTGGCAACACCTTCATCCATCAAAAATCCTTTCCTACCCTTTATATTTGCAATGAGCCTTGTCGCCATTGTTTTAAGCAGTCTACTGATTACTAATCAGGCAAATGCTGCCGAAAAGAAAAAATTTGATGTTTGTTGGTCAATCTACGTCGGTTGGATGCCTTGGGGATATGGCGCGGATAGCGGCATTGTAAAGAAGTGGGCGGACAAGTACGGAGTTGAAATCAACGTTACCCAGATTAACGACTATATCGAGTCGATTAACCAATACACCGCCGGACAATATGACGGTTGCGTGATGACCAATATGGATGCGCTGACCATTCCGGCGGCGGGCGGCGTCGATTCAACGGCCCTGATCGTTGGCGATTTCTCGAACGGCAATGACGGCGTGGTGCTCAAGGGCAAGAAGTCTTTGGCGGATATAAAGGGCCAAAAGGTTAACCTGGTCGAACTGTCCGTATCTCACTATTTGTTGGCACGGGGATTGGAATCGGTCGGCATGTCGGAAAGAGATGTCACGGTCGTGAACACCTCGGATGCCGATATGGTAGCAGCCTATACCACCAAGGACGTTACGTCGGTAGTGACCTGGAATCCCTTGCTGAGTGAAATTACCGCCATGCCCAACAGCTACAAAGTTTATGACTCCTCAAAGATACCTGGCGAGATAATCGACTTGATGGTCGTCAATACCGATGTGCTGAAAGCCAATCCGAAGTTCGGCAAGGCGCTTACCGGCGCTTGGTACGAAATTATGGCGACCATGTCCGCCGGAGATGCCAAGGCTAACAAGGCGAAGACTTCCATGGCGGTTGCTTCCGGCACGGATTTGACCGGTTACGAAGCCCAACTGGCATCGACCAAGATGTTCTATAAGGCTGCAGACGCCGTGGCCTTTACCAACAGCACGCAGTTGAAACAAACCATGGGGTATGTTGCCGAATTTTCTTTCGAACATGGATTGTTGGGCGAAGGTGCGAGCGATGCCGGGTTTATCGGTATCGAAACGCCGGCCGGTGTTTACGGTAGTAGCGGCAACATCAAATTCCGCTTTGACCCCAGCTATATGCAAATGGCCGCTGACGGGAAGCTGTAAAGATTAGCGTTACCTGCTTCGCTTGCGCCGGGTATCGCAGTGACCTGCCCGGCCAATTGGAAGCAGCGTATTGCCGCGAGTTCTATTGTTACATTCAACTTTACTTCCCAAGAGCCAAGCAGTCATGCGAAGACTAATCAACCAAAAACCCAGTCGTGCGGCGGCAGTTGCCCTGGGCATCTTGCCTTTCCTGTTGTTGCTGCTGCTTTACATGCTAGCATCGGAGGCGCGACTGGCGGAAAATCCGAATGATAAACTCCTCCCTGCATTTGGCAGTTTTGTCGATGCCATTGATCGTTTGGCATTGACGCCCAGTAGACGCACCGGCGAGTTGGTGTTTTGGCAGGATACCTTGAGCAGCCTTTCCCGGCTGCTGCTTGGAATCGGAATCAGTGCCGCGATCGGTTTAGTGTTCGGGATCATTATCGGCGCATTGCCGCTGGCGAGAGCCAAGCTCGCACCATTGGTGACGGCGATTTCCCTCATTCCTCCCATGGCCATTTTACCGGTGCTATTCATCATCTTGGGATTAGGTGAACTGTCGAAGGTTGTGTTGATTGTGATCGGCACAGCGCCTTTCCTGATTCGCGATATGGAGGCAAGGGTGCGGGAGATTCCCGCCGAGCAGATAATCAAGGCGCAAACCCTGGGTGGCAACAGTTGGCAGATCATAATCCGGGTTATCCTGCCGCAAGTATTGCCGCGCCTGCTTGCGGCGGTGCGGCTCAGTCTCGGTGCGGCCTGGCTGTTCCTGATAGCCGCGGAAGCGATTGCCTCTACAGACGGGCTAGGGTACCGAATCTTCCTGGTACGGCGTTATCTGGCAATGGATGTTATCTTGCCCTATGTGGTGTGGATTACCTTCCTCGCGTTCGCCACCGATTATCTCCTGCGTGTCCTCAGTGTGAAGGCATTTCCCTGGTTTCATACCCAGGCAGATCAGGAGCAAAAAGCGTGAATGTGGAACAACAGCGTCTGAAGCAAGCGGATAAGATCGTCAGCCTGAACCAGGTTCGAACCTCCCGGGAAGAGAAAATGTCAACACAGCCATTTATCAGAGTTCATAACCTTTGGAAAGAATACCAGCAACAGGTGGTATTGGAACGGCTGAATACTCATGTGGAACAGGGTGAGTTTATCACCATTGTCGGCGCTTCCGGCTGCGGTAAGACGACCTTTCTAAAAATGTTGCTGGGCACCGAACGGCCTACGCGGGGCTGTATCGTCCTGGAAGACGAGCCGATCCCGGATGAACCGAATGCCGATCGCGGCATTGTATTTCAGAAATATTCAGTGTTTCCCCATTTAACGGTACTGGAAAACATTGAAATTGCCGGGGAGTTGGAACATGGATGGTTGACCGGCCGCCTGTTCGGCAACCGCAAGCGGGCTTTGCGTAAACAAGCGATCAGTATGTTGGAAGCAGTTGGCCTGGGCAACGCAAGCAAGAAGTATCCACACCAGCTTTCCGGCGGAATGCAGCAACGTTTGGCGATTGCCCAGTCACTACTTAAAAAACCGAAAATTCTTTTATTGGACGAGCCATTTGGCGCTCTGGATCCCGGCATTCGGAAAGATATGCATAAACTGGTACTCAATCTTTGGCGAGAATACAAACTGACCATTTTTATGATTACCCACGATCTGCATGAAGCCTTTTTACTCGGCACCCGTCTATGGGTTTTCGACAAGGTAAGGTCGGATCCTCAGGCACCGGAAGCCTACGGTGCGCGAATTACCTACGACCTTCCTATCGACCGCGAAGACGCAAATGATTTCGAGCAGTTGAAAGAACAGTTAGGCGATGCAGAGATCCCTGCATTGAGCAAATAACAACTAGCTAACGAGCGAGTAACGAAATGTCTGATTTCTATACCGGGAAACCCTTGTATACCTATAGTTTGCCAGGCGGCAGTCATTGGTCGCTGAGGGTGCGGCGCGGTTTGAGTTTGCGGCTCACCGATCTCGAAGGGGGGGCGAATCTCGGCGCGCTGTTTTATAACCCCGAGGATCTGCTGGAGCGCTATAACGCGCCGGACACCTTAAAGTGTCAACACACCTTCAAGCTGACTGCCGGTCATTGCCTGTATTCTGATATGGGGAGGATCTTCTGTGCCATCGTGGAGGACAGCGCCGGCTGGCACGATACTGTCTGCGGCAATCTCACCCAAGCCAAAGCCGACGAAAAATATGGCCCGCATAGCTACCAGGAGTTCCGCAATGACTGGACCAGAGGCGGATATGAGAGCTTTTTGGTTGAATTGGCAAAATATGGCATGGGTCCTAAGGACGTGGCTGCAAACCTGAACTTTTTCAGCAGGGTGGATACCGATACCGCAGGCGATCTGTGTTTTCAGCCGCAGTCCGGTGAAGCCGGAGACCAGGTAACCTTGAGGTTTGAAATGGACACGCTGGTGCTGTTTCACACCTGCCCCCATCCGCTGAATCCTGCCAAGGAGTATCCCCGGAAACCGGTGCGAATTGATTTCTTCCGGTCCCTGCCCATGCAAGACGATGATCTGTGCCTGAATTCACGACCCGAAAATGCGAGAGGTTATGCAAACAACCGCCTATACCATTTTGGGGCTACGATCGGAGAAACCGGAGGTCTGTTGTGATAAAGCCAAGTTTATTGACGGCGGATCAGGCTGCCAAAAGGATTGTTGTACCGGCGGGCGACTATTTCATTGAACCTGTTAGAAAAGGCGAGACTTTTCGAATTCTCGATCTTGAAGGCAATCAAGCGGCAGATACGCTGTTCTACCGGCTGGGTGATCCGACCGAGCGGTATAGCGCAATGGATACCATACGGGAACAGGGAAATGTGTATCTGACGGCCGGCTCCGTGCTGCGTACCAACCTGAACAACCCGATGTTGGAAATCGTTGCCGACACCTGCGGGCGACACGATACCCTAGGCGGCGCCTGCGCAACGGAAAGCAATACCGTGCGCTACGCCTTGGAAAAGCGTTGCATGCACGCCTGCCGGGATAGCTGGATGCTGGCTATTGCTGAAAATACCGGTTTTGGTCTGACCAAACGGGATATCACCCACAACATCAATTTCTTTATGAATGTGCCGATTACACCGGACGGGGGGCTGACGTTTGAAGACGGAATCTCCGGCGCTGGTAAATATGTTGAATTGCAGGCGTTGATGGACGTCATTGTTCTGGTTTCAAACTGCCCGCAATTAAATAACCCCTGCAACGGTTATAACCCGACGCCAATAGAAATTCTAATTTGGGATTAGGCTCTCTATAGCCTTGTTCTTAATTCAGACTTGGAGGACGACCTCCAAGGACAAAGTTAACGCAGGACGACCTGCCATGATTTTTTGGTTTGCAAATGTCAGACAAAAACCATTCCGGGTCGTCGGCTGCCGCCGTTGAGCGCAGTCAGGCGGAAGCAAAAAAGCCATTTGAGAAAGTTCTGGTTGCTAACCGTGGCGCTATCGCCACGCGGATTTTTCGTACCCTGCGCAAGCGAGGAATTGCCAGCGTCGCGGTATACGCGGAAGCGGACCGCCATTCATTGCATGTCGATCAGGCGGACGAAAGTTATTCGTTGGGTTTCGGACGGGCGGAAAGCACTTATCTGGATCAGGACAAAATCATCCGAATCGCCGTTGAAAGCGGTGCCCAGGCCATTCATCCAGGCTATGGGTTTCTCAGTGAAAACCCACGGTTTGTGCAACGCTGCGAATCCGCCGGTCTGATATTTATCGGACCTACTGTCGAGCAAATGCAGGTGTTCGGTTTAAAACACAGTGCCCGGGAAGTTGCCGAAAAAAGCCGGGTTCCTTTGGTCCCCGGTACAGGGTTATTGGCCGATACCGCCGAGTTAACCCAGGCTGCCGAACGTATTGGTTACCCCTTAATCTTGAAAAGCACCGCCGGTGGAGGCGGTATCGGCATGCAGGTGGTGCGCAATCGCGATGCCCTGGAACAGGCTTTTGCCAGCATCCGGAGATTGTCAGCCAATAATTTTGCAAACGACGGGGTTTTCCTGGAGAGATATATCGAGCATGCCCGGCATATTGAAGTGCAGGTGGTCGGCGACGGTCAAGGCCGGGTGTTGGCCCTGGGCGAACGGGATTGCTCCAGTCAGCGGCGGCACCAGAAAGTTATTGAGGAAACGCCAGCCCCGAATTTTCCCGAATCAATACGCCGTTCCATGCTGGATACCGCCGAGCGTCTGATGCAGGCCGTGAACTATCGCAATGCCGGGACGGTGGAATTTATCTATGACGCGGATAACCGGGAATTTTATTTTCTTGAAGTAAATACCCGCTTGCAGGTGGAGCACGGCGTCACTGAAATGGTCTGGGGCGTGGATTTGGTCGAGCTGATGCTGGAGGTGGCCGGCGGCAACGCCCGGGCGCTGGACTCCTATGCAACACGGCAGCCGGATGGGCATGCGATACAAGTTCGCCTGTATGCCGAAGATCCCAATAAAGGATTTCAGCCGTCAGCGGGTTTATTGACCGAAGTGACATGGCCGGAAACATCTGCAAGCGTGCGTATCGATCATTGGATCGAAGCCGGTTTGGAAGTTTCGCCATATTTTGATCCGATGCTTGCCAAATTGATTGTGAAAGCGGCTACCCGGGATTCCGCGCTAACCAACTTAGCTGAAGCGCTTGCAGATACAACAATTCACGGCATAGAAACCAATCTGTTCTATGTCCGGGATGTTTTGAAAAATTCAGCGTTTGTCAGTGGCGAGATGACGACTAGAATGCTGGAATCGCTGTCTTATCAACCGAATAGCATTGACGTATTAGTATCCGGTACCCAAACCAGTATTCAGGATTATCCTGGGCGTACCGGCTATTGGGATGTCGGCGTACCGCCGTCAGGGCCGTTCGATAGCTTGTCGTTCCGGCTCGCCAACCGTCTCGCCGGCAATGCGGAGGGTGCGCCCGGTCTTGAAATCACCCTCCATGGACCGACTCTTCGATTTAATCGCAAAGCTCTTGTTGCCCTAACGGGCGCACCCATTGCCGCCGAACTGGACGGCACTGCGGTTAATCCTGGTCAGCCCTTCACCGTCAACGCCGGACAAATTCTGTCTATCGGTAAAGTGCAGGGCAATGGCGCTCGTAGTTATCTGGCGATTCAAGGAGGGATCAATTGCCCGAAATACCTGGGTTCCCACGCAACGTTCACCCTGGGCCAGTTTGGCGGACATGGAGGCAGAGCGCTTCGGGCCGGGGATGTATTGCGTTTATCCGACCGGAAGCCAGCAATCGCAGCGCAAGCACCCGCCCACTTACCGTTGCCGGAGATGCAAGATCTGTGGGAGTTGCGCGTTATTTGCGGCCCACATGGCGCGCCGGATTTCTTCACCCATGACGATATTGAGCAGTTCTTTGCGACTGCCTGGGAAGTCCATTACAACTCCAGCCGCACCGGTATTCGCCTAATTGGCCCGAAACCTCAGTGGGCGCGAACCGACGGCGGGGAGGCCGGGATGCATCCCTCGAATATTCACGATAATGCTTATGCGATTGGGAGCATAGACTTTACCGGTGACATGCCGGTGATTCTCGGACCGGACGGGCCGTCTCTCGGCGGCTTTGTCTGTCCGGCAACGGTAATACAGGCAGATTTGTGGAAGCTGGGGCAACTGAAAGCCGGGGCAAAAGTCCGGTTTGTCCCGGTGGATCATGGTACGGCGCTCGAATTGCTTAAGAATCAACAGTCGCAGATTGCCGGTGGCGAAGCTGAAGAAGTTCCGGTTACCGCCATTTCCGGCAGAGATTGCATCGTCGCTAAATTGCGCGAAAAGGAAAACGCTGTTGAAGTGGTTTATCGCGCCGCCGGAGACTGCAACATTCTGGTCGAATACGGACCGCAGGTGTTGGATCTACGGTTGCGGTTTCGCGTGCATGGCTTGATGCAATGGCTGGACGCAAGGAAAATTCCGGGAATTAGCCAGCTTACTCCCGGAATCCGCTCACTCCAAGTCCAGTACGATCCCTTGTTGCTG
>JANQMN010000105.1 GCA_028280065.1 Hahella sp. | reverse complement strand
CTCATAGGTGAGCTTTTCATTCAGTGCATTGGTTTGGCGGATGACCTGGTCTTGCTGCTCAACACGAGTCAACAACTCCGCCGCTAATTGGCGAAGTTGTTCTGGGGTGAGTTGATCAAGATTTGGCTTTGGCGTCATGCAAAGCAGTATGCCAATAGATTGCAGCACTGCCGATACGCCATGATGCGAATGGTCTTTATCTGCTGGATGTGATGAAATAATCGTCCGCTAGAGAATTGAGATGATGCCTTCCACACCGATTCGCTGCCAAGGCAAACCCTGAATTAAGGCGTGCCATTGCTCCGATGTGAGTTGTACCTGCTGACCACGCCAGGTCTCACCCCAATGAAATTTGCCTCGATGCAACCGTCGGGCACAGAGCCAGAGTCCCAGTCCGTCATGAATCAACACTTTCATTCGTGTGGCTCGCCGATTGGCAAACAGATAGGCACAATGTGGACGTGCACTGCCAAAGACGTCGACTACACGAGCTAACAGCTTGTCAGGCCCCGCACGCATATCCAATGGTTCGGTGGCCAACCAAATCTGCTCGACCTGAATCATGAGAGCAAGGCTTTCAACCAGGTGACAGAATCTTGGATGCGATCAATAGGCCAGTCGACTTTCAAGATTCCAGATAAGCAAGCGACCTCAAAATGAACCGTCTGCGATTCACCCCTCGTGACCGGATCGATCACTTGGCTTGGAAGTTCGATAAAGGCTGGCTGGGCAGGTATAACACTTTTGCTAGCGTTCGCCTTCTTCCGCCAATTATGGATCAGGTTATCGTTAAGGTTATGCTCTCTGGCAATACTTGCCACGGAACGATTGGATTCTTCACACAGGCGTACAATTTTAGCCTTAAAGGCGGGGCTATGTTTACGACGAGGTTTCTTATGAGGGGAGATCTCGCTTAACTGGGTCATCTAGGTGTCCACCTAATTGTTTAGTGGACACTATGAATACCAGATTCCGAACCTTTCACCAGATGTGTTCGCCATTCGGATACAAACAATCTCGAGTATTAAGTGAATTGTTTGGGAATATTGATTTCAGCCATAGGTGAACGAAATGAGTGCCATAGAACAAATAAGTACAGAACAAGACTACGGCTATCTGGATAGTCAACTCACGTCCCAAAAAGCAGAGTTTCTAAAAAATCCGATGCCCAGCGCAAAAGACAGGATTCGTAGCCTCAACAAACTCAAAGCACTAATTGTTGAAAACTCAGATGCGATTGTTTCGTCTATCTCTATGGACTTTAGCAATCGACCAGAGTCTGAAACGCTATTGGCAGAAATCTTTCCATTATTAGACGCAATCGAATACAGCAAATCTCGAATCAAGAAGTGGATGAAAACGCAAAAAAGAAGGGCTCCGCTTACGATAATGCCATCGACGGTTGAGGTGATGTATCAACCATTAGGTGTCGTTGGAATAGTTGTTCCTTGGAATTTCCCATTGTTCCTTGGATTATCGCCTCTAGTGTCTGCATTAGCGGCTGGAAATCGGGCGATGATTAAAATGTCCGAATTTGCTCCCAAAACGGGCGAACTCGTACAAAAGCTTATCCACTCAACTTTCGATAAGAATGAAGTCGCAGTTTTCACCGGTGAAGTCGATGTCAGCACAGAGTTTACCAAGCTTCCATTCAATCACTTAGTTTTCACGGGTGCCACTCCTGTCGGGAAAATCGTTATGAGAGCAGCGGCCGAACACTTAACGCCAGTTACGCTCGAATTGGGAGGCAAGTCTCCAACCATCATTCATGATTCCTTTCCCATCGAGGAAGCGGCAGAACGAATTGCATTCGGTAAAGGTATGAACGCCGGACAAATCTGCGTGTCTCCGGACTACATTTTCTTACCTAGGTCGAAAGTAAATGCTTTCGCACAAGCATTCGTAAAAGCAATGAGTCGCAACTATCCATCGCTAAAAGCAAATGAGGATTACACAGCAATCATTAATGACAGACAGCTAAATCGTTTAAAAAGCTATGTGAAAGATGCTGAAGAGAAAGGTGCTCGAATCATCACGATTAACCCTTCTGATGAATCTTTTGATGGTACTAGAAAGTTTCCAATGACGCTCATCCTAGACACCAATGAAAGCATGCTTATCGAAAATGAGGAGATATTTGGTCCCTTACTACCGATCAAAGCCTATGACGATATCGAAGAGGCTATCCAACACGTCAACGAAAGGCCACGACCTTTAGCTTTGTATTACTTTGACTACGACAAGCAACGTAGCGACTCGGTTCTAGCAAGAACACATTCCGGAGGCGCATGTATCAACGACACGCTTAGCCACGTAGCAATAGACGATGCTCCTTTCGGCGGCATAGGGCCATCCGGTATGGGTCATTACCATGGTAAAGAAGGTTTTCTGAATTTCAGCAAAGCAAAAACGGTGGTACGAAAAGGCCGAATCAACATCACAAAGTTTGTTGCGCCACCATGGAACAAACCTATGTACAACATCTTGGTAAAAATGCTCTGGTTTAAGTTCAAGCGCTTATCTTGATATTTGTCAGTATGAGGTTTGGGGAGTCATCGTGAGTAACAATAGTTTAGAAAAAAATAACTACGACTACATTATTGTTGGCAGCGGTTTTGGCGGATCTGTCAGCGCTTTGAGGCTTAGCCAAAAAGGCTACAAAGTTTTAGTGATAGAAAAAGGAAAATGGTACAAAGACAATAGCTATGCAAAAAATGCTTGGAATCTAAACCGTTGGTTGTGGATGCCCCTTTTGGGTTTTAGGGGCATCATGAAAATGACTGTTCTTAAACATGTCACTGTTTACTCAGGCGTCGGCGTTGGCGGTGGATCTCTCACCTATGGTGGGACACTACCCACTCCTAAAAGTGCTTTCTTTAAGTCAGGCAGCTGGTCAAAACTTCAGGACTGGGAAAAGGCTCTTAAGCCCTATTACAAAGAAGCCTTACATATGTTAGGGGCGACAAATAACCCCCATCTTATGCAAGCTGATGAAGTCATTCAGGAGCTAGCGACTCGCCTTGGAAAAGAAGCTGAATTTCACCCTTCACGCGTTGGCATATTTTTTTCCGACAAAGAAAAACAAGGTAACTTTGAACAGGACCCTTATTTTCAAGGCGAAGGACCAGACAGAAAAGGTTGTATTGAATGTGGTAGCTGTATGACGGGCTGCCGATACAATGCGAAAAATACACTAGATAAAAACTATCTTTATCTTGCCCAAAAGATTGGCGCGAAGATCACTGCAGAGAAAGAAGTAATTGATGTGATACCTTCGGGCAAGAAAGATGGTAGCCAGGGATATTTCGTCACCTATAAGAGCTCCAAGCCCTATGGCAAGAAACAAAAAACGGTTGTGTACGCTAAAGGCGTTATCTTTTCAGGCGGGGTTCTAGGGACAGTACCTCTATTGTTAAATCTTAAGGCCAAAAACTCTCTCCCTAATTTATCGGAACAAGTTGGCGCAGATGTTCGCACCAACAACGAAACCGTAAACTCAGTTACCTCTTTTAACGATAAAGTTGACTACGCCCAAGGGGTGGCAATTGGCTCAGTCCTTCATACTGATGAAAACAGCCATGTGGAGCCGATAAATTACAATGCAAACTCAAGCATCTTGAAGCTTTTAACAGCTCCCAACGTAACGGGAACCACCTTTCTAACAAGATTTCTCTCTTTTATACGAATAATGCTGACAAACCCAAAAGACAACTTGAAGGTTTTATTTGCCAAAAACTGGGGCAAGAAAACAGTGATGCTTTTGTTTATGCAACACTTGGAAAGTACGTTATCACTAAAACGAGGCATAGGAGGCAGATTGACAAGCGGCCTCGGTCAGGGGCCTGCTCCTTCAAGGCATATTCCAGAATCCGATACTGTTACCAAAGAAGTTGAAAAGATAATGGGGGGTAAATCCACAACTGGCATTACGGAAGCCGCATTCGGGACACCCTCAACCGCTCATGTTCTAGGCGGTGCTGTGATGGGCAAAGACAAGAACGAAGGTGTTATCAATGATAAATGCGAAGTATTCGGCTATCAGAACATGTATGTATGTGACGGGTCAGCCGTCTCAGCCAATCCAGGCGTTAATCCTTCACTCAGTATTACAGCGATTTCTGAATGGTGTATGAGCCATGTCCAAAACAAAGTAAATCTAGGCTCAGAAACATCTTCTTTAAAACAACTAGATGAGCTATAGAAGTGTGATTACCAGGGGGAGAATGGTTGTTCAGATTGGGCCGGAATATGCAAAATGGCACGCAGCTACCCCCAAGCATATGTAAAAACGGCCTAGAAGAAGGGCACCCTCTTGCCCTAGGATAAGTAGAGCTATTGATAGCTGCTCGCCACCGCGAATATGTTTTCGTCTGAATATGCTCCTGAAGCTGGTACGAAACGCTACCGTGCTTATTTGCGGGTCAGTATCATTTGCAGAAACTTCTCGATTTCCAAAACCGAAACGTTCGTTACCTTGGCAATCGCCAATCTAATATTTTCCAGTTCTTGGTAACTTTGCGCATCGAGTTGATGATTTTGGAGTTTGTCGGATATCTCTCTATAGAGCAACGACAAGTTATTCAGCTGTATCATGGCCTGCTTAACTTTCTCCAATGTATCTTGTCCTACGGGTGTAAAGGCTAATGGGAAACGTTTCTTGGTTTCAGCAAATGTGTCTAGTAGGAGCCTATTTGATTCCGACTTGAGATCTTGGGTGGCTTGAACAAGGCTGGGATGCAAAGCCAGGTTTTCCTTGTTGGCTTCAATCAACTTCAAGGTATCCAGTAACTTCTTCTGTTTTTCTACTAATTTTGCGCGCATACGTCCTCCCGAGCGTGTCTGCAATAGCTTGCAGCTATTACTCTTTTAGAATAACCGAAAGAAACATCTAATCATTTGTTTTCAAACAAGATATCTAGGTTTTCCTTAGCAAAGCTGACGGGATAATTAAGGAGGAATTGGGATAGCCTGTATGTGCGATATCTCTGAATATTGCGTGAGATTTCTCTTACAGTCCGATGGTGCTTGGTAACCTGTTTCAGTACGGTTCGTTATGGGCCATTTCAGTATAAAAGTGCACTATTGGACACTTCCTCTTAAATAAAACAGATATTCATTGGTACGAAGTCGTTTTGCCGCCTACGCTTGCTTAAAATGAAATCTTTGAGGGAAAAAACTTGCAAGTTGGAAATCACTAGTGCCGCCACGGCGGTAACAGAACTATCTTCGACGGTTCATGAAGTTGCACAAAACACGTAAAAGCGTTGAACAAATCAACGAAGCAAACACAGCCCTCGATTCTATTAGTGCATCGGTGAATCAAATTATGGATATGAACACGCAGATTGCAGCTGCAACGGAGCAGATGAGTAGCACCGTTAACGAGATTGATCGCAACATGGCAAACATCAGCGATGCGGCAGATAACAATGCTGAGCGAAGCGACCGTTTATCCGACACCGGGTGCGAACTATCCAAGCATACGCAGGATTTACAAGAGGCCATAGGGAGCTTTCAAGTGTAGAACGAAAGGCGTGTACGCCCTTCTTCGATCTGTCACTATTAACGAACCTTCTAGTGTGTTTTGAAGTTGCCCACCTTTCATCGGAAGGCAGCTAAGAAGTTGATGGAAGTCGAGGATGGTTACTGTCTCTGTACTCACTAGAAAAACCCCTGACTCAGGCTTTCCTTATCTTACGTTTTTGATCAACCGACCTCGGCGTGGTGAGGATTTCGGTTCGTAGTTTGCTTCCCGTTCGGTGCATTTTATAAAGCGTCTTTGATCTAACGAAACGAATAAGCTTTTCACCTCTATATCTTTACGCTACAGTCGCATCGATAAAGGAAATAATCTTATGCCTGAAAAGCCGATTTTAACGGGTTCGATACTTGTTTTACGCCCCATGAGGTCCGCAGATGCGCCGCAAATGTTTGCCAGCCTTGCCGACCAGGACTGCAAGCGACTGACCGGCACCCAAAACGCATATACCTTCGAAGAGGTAGAAGCATTCTGCAAAAAAGTCGAAGCGGCCGATGATCGAGCCGACTATGCCATCACGCTAAAAAGCGACCCAGAGTCGGTTTACATCGGTGAAGTAGTGCTTAACCATATCGACGAAGTCAACCGTAGCGCCAGCTTCCGCATTGCGCTGGCGGCAGCGGATCATTTTGGCAAAGGGTATGGCACGGAAGCGACCCGCCTGATTCTGGCCTACGGTTTCGAGCAGTTAAACCTGCACCGCATTGAGCTGGAAGTCTACGACTTCAACCCGCGTGCTCAACACGTTTATGAAAAACTTGGATTTGTCAAAGAAGGTGTGCGAAGAGACGTACTCTGGTGGGATGGCTGCTATCACAGCGCAATCACCATGAGTATTCTTCGAGATGAGTACTTTACGTTCAACCGTAGGTAAGCGACGCAGACCGCTTCGCGTAAAAGTAGTAACTGTCCATTGGCTTGGCCCTTATAATATCGTTTTAAAGAGTTTTGCAACTTTACCGTAAGACCGGTAGTCACCTTAGAAATTGGCCTTTACTACTCTGCAGAAGTTTCGGGTAGAGAGCGACAGCCATGCCAGCTAAAATCGTTTGAGCTCAAGGTCATTGGCGTCACAGGCAGACCGTAGAAATCCTCAGGGGGTCCAATCACCTTTGCCCCCATTGGTTTCAGGATATTTACCGCAGTATCCCTGGCATCGATGATCACAACGTCGGACTGTATATTGAAAAGTTTCTCGAGAGAATAGCGCGCCAACCGCTTGCCTATACCACATCCTCGAAAACGATCGTCCACGGAAAAACGCCCCCAGTGCCAGTGTGTTCCCAATTTCCAGGCCGCGACAACGCCAATGATGTATTCGCCGCTGCGGGCGCACCACCAGCGGGTGTCGCTGGAGTCGTTAAGGGGGATTAGGTCGGCCGGTATTCCTTGCTCCAGGGTAAAGATGTCCTGCAACAGTTGATCGGCCTCCACCCGGTAGCAGGAACGTAACGGTTCAAACTTGATCCGATCGGGCGTCTGACGATAACGTTGGCGAAACGCTGACAAGCGCAACAAACGCAGACCGGACAACACGGTCTGAGATTCCTCGCCGGTCAAGGGTTCGAGCAGTTCGGCAAAGGTTTGGTTGGCAATCTGATTCGCGTAGTGCAACTGTGCGTTGCCCTTTGCCAGTATCGTAAACCAACGTTGCTTTCTGTTCTCCACGCCTTCGCGAGAATCGATCCAGCCTTTCTCAACCAGACCTTTCAACGTTCGGCTCAGCGCCGCTTTGTCGACATTCAGTTGCTGACACAACTCGGTAAAGCCAGTTTCGCCGTTCCGGTTCAGATAAGTCAGCAGGTGAGCCTGAGTCAGTGACAGGCCGGAGTTCAGACAGTTTTTGTCCAGAAGGCCGATTTCGCGAACCAAATACCGAAGTTCGCTGCGGATATTGTCGGTGAATGACATAGAGGGCGCTCAATGTTGATACAATTAACAACTTTATAGTTGATAGTATCAACAATCAAGCCTGATTCCTTCTTTCTGCCATCTTATACCTCTTGTTTAAAACTTAGTTCTACATTGTTCGGTCAGATCTGAGTCTCTACAAGTTAGGTTCTGCCCCCTCTGGCTAGTGTTATCTCTCAACTCCCAAAACACAATTAATCAACAGGCATTTTTCAAGTCCATCACCCGTCCAACTTAACGCACAATTCAACCCGCTTTACCGCAAATCCCTCCTCCGCAAATTTCCCCGTCTGTACACTCAGGCAATGTAACAAACTGTAAATAAAGCTATCAGACATGTAACAGCCGGTCATAGAAAACAAACAACAAACTCGAGGTACGATAATGAAAACAACTTCCACAACCCTCTACCTGGCACTTATGCTGCTCTGCTCCTCGGTGCAAGCGGCATTGATAACCAACGGCGATTTTCAAACTTGTGATTTAACCGGCTGGAGTATGGACACGGATGGATTCGGTGAACCCAGCAACACCATTAACTTTTCAATTGGTGAAAATACTTCCACTGGAAACTGCGCAGCGCAAATAGGAATGGCGCAATTGGATTCAAATTTTGGATTTGCGAATACGCTGTTTACCACGATCCATCTTTCCAATGTGGCGACCTTAAGTTTCGATTGGATTTTCGAGGGTGCAGATTTGGAAGATGATTTTTCAGATTTCTTTGCAGTTTCCCTGACAGACGGAAGTGACAGACACATTCTCTTCGAGAACGGTCAATACGATGATGGAGCTTTCGCAACTCAAATCGATACTACCTATGATGGCTGGTTCCTGGACTTCACCTTGAATGGGGGCTTTAACTTTGATCCCGTACAAACATCGTTTTCTTCTCTACTAACCCTCGACAATATCTCTTTAACAACCGCGGAAGTTCCTGAGCCTAGCGTCCTGTTTCTGATGTTTTCCGGACTATTGACTCTGCTCTTAAAAAGAAAGCGCGCTTTCCGGTAAATCCCGTTGATTCGCTATTCAGAGTCACAAAAGTTGCCCTCTTGATAGCTATCAAAAATAAAAAACTCAGCAAATTTCCGAGGAAAACCATGAAAAACTATTTTCTGGGGAAGGCGATTGCTTGCGCCTTCCTGACACTGGCGTCACTCAACACCTTGGCAGACTGGGAGGATATCCAATCCGGTTTGGAGTTTGATAAAACCAGACCTACCTTTGATCGAATTAATCGCGTCTATGCAGTTAACGTTACGATAACCAACACTGGTGCATCCACACTTTCGGGTCCGTTTCGACTCCTTATCGAAGATTCAACGCTCCCGTTAGTTAATGCTTCCGGTGCGACTACTCAAGGTGTTAGCTATGTTGATCTTGAACTGGCTGCCTTGAACCCTGGGGCAAGCGAAAGAGTACAACTAAATTTCGAGTTACAGCGAAAGAAACTTACTTACAATTTAGCAGTACAAAACTTTCTCATTGCAGATGCTGATAATGACACGGTTTCCGATGAAAACGATCAATGTCCCAATACGCCGGCAGGCCTGGAGGTCGATGTTGATGGCTGCGCTCTGGTCCAACTGGACTCCGATAATGACGGAGTTAACGACAGCATCGATCAATGTCCGGATACTCCTCTGGACACCCAAGTCGATGTCTACGGGTGCATCCAGGATCCTCCTTTGTATGACAGCGGAATCCAACCTATTAATTTCGAAACAGACGGTACCGGTGCCGACTATATTTGGAACGTTTTCGAAAACGCCGATAATCCTGCATTGGAAGTTGTCGACAATCCAGTTCCGGGAGGTATAAACAGCTCGGCGAAAGTTGCTAAATTTACCGCAAAGTCAGAAGGAATGCCCTGGGCAGGAACAGAAAGTGTCCATGGCTATTTCGGCCCGATCACGCTCGGCCCCAGCAATAATATCGTCAAAATAATGGTGTACAAATCCGTTATAAGCGATGTGGGTATTAAATTTGCCGATCCCAGCGGCGGTGCCCAAGGAGAAATAAAAGTCGCCAACACCGTGACTACCCAATGGGAAGAATTAACCTTCGATTTTTCCGGTTACATCGGCCTAGGCAATACTAGCAACTTAGACCAGATCATCGTATTTCCCGATTTCGATTTTGCCGGACGCGAACAAGACAATATCGTATATTTCGACAATATCCGGCTCTATGACACAGGAGATAATTCTGGTGGTGGCACTGGCGATGATGGTTCCGGTGGAGATTCCGGCGGCGATACCGGTTCGGGAAATGAATTAGTTGCCAATGGCGGATTCGATGGCGGAATCAGTGGCTGGAACGGCGGCACTGTCGCGGATGACGGAACCGGCAATAATGTTTTCATGGCCGAAGTGGCTACTGCAGGGCCTGCCTGGTCAGTGAATCTAAGCCAGGTTCTATCCATTATCCCGGAAGGGACCTATAGACTTTCTTTCAAAGCAAAAGCTTCTGTTGATCGCTCCATCATAGCCGGTATCGGGTTAAACCATGATCCCTGGTCGGCCACGGTGGAAACTGTCGGCCTTTCAACAGATTGGCAGAATTTCTCCTTCTATCTAACTGCTGCCGGTTTTGGCGACGACAACAGCCGTGTGCTATTTGACATGGGTGCTGAAACCGGAACAGTGTACCTGGATGACATCAGCCTTACGTTAGGTAGCGACTCGGATTCGGGTGGAGACAATAACGACCAACTGTTTGGTGTCGAACTGACCAGTGCAGACAGCGTAACTTTCTTTGTAAATACTCCAAGCTGGGCCATTGTTCATTACATCGTTAATGGCGGTCCCAAGCAAAATGTCACGATGGAGCAAACGGGCGACCGCAATGTTCTTCTTGTGGAAGGTTTAAATACTGGCGACAGCATTGAATATTTCTTCACTTACGAACAGGAATCCGGCGGCGCCATTGATACCGAAACTCTGACGACCGTTGTCGGTGAAGACGATGGCAATGGCGGCAACGGCGGAGGTGACACCGGCGGTGGAACTGAAAATGTTGCGCCGGTTCTGCAGAATCAACCAGTTACCTCAATAGACGCTGATGAAGCATATGCCTACCAACTGGACGTAACGGATGCCAATGGCGATACCATCACCTATGCGGCCATTAGTTTACCTACTTGGTTATCTCTCTCAGATGCTGGATTGATTTCAGGAACGCCGAATACCAGTCATATTGGTCAACACACCGTTTCTGTCAGCTTTAGTGACGGCGAATTTACCGAAGAACTGACCTACACCTTAAGGGTAAATGAGTCGTACTTATTGGAACCTCCTACGCCTTATGAGCGGGTTCCTGTCGATCCAAATGACCCTAGTACTTTCAGTATCATTCGTTATGGTGCCGGTAGCATTTCCGACGCTATAAATCCGGATGGTTGGGGTTGTGTTTATGATTACGGCACCTGGATAAACAGTGCTGGCGTTACAGAGCCTGGCGTCAACGGCTGTGACCCGATCGGTGCACCGACCTATCTGCATCCGCAGGTGATCGGCGATATCGCCAGTGACCCAGTGCCCACGCATAAGTGGTGGGGCTCTGTTTCATTTCAGGGGGAAATGGCGATCGGCGATCCTAGCCAAGCGGCCTATATCACACCTGATCCCATCGTGGCCCGTATTTCCAATGTGGGTGTTCGCCTATTAGGTATTCCCAGTGGCATGCAAGGTGACGACAATAAGTTCCTGTATGCCATCCCTGATCCTTTCAGTGAGGTATTTGACGGAATAGCAATTGCTAACTCTGATTTTGACCAGTTAGACGCCTATCTTAAGGATTACAGCGATGGTTCGGTAACGGTGCAATGGCAATCCGGCAACAAGCCAGTAATGGAAGCCACCTTTGTCCATGGCTCACCTTACGCTTATTTCAAAGCCTACCGTGGTCAGATTGTCGTCAAGACGAAGGCCTTGGACGGTCCCGAAAAAGGTACTTTCTACCAGCAGGGTAACAGTCTAGGCGTTTGGACCAGCGTTGCCGGCAACCGCAATGATTACCTTATTACCGGTGAAGGAACGACCACCTTTAGTGACGCCGCTTCAAATGCGATCACCGTATCCAATGCAGCAAACGAAATAACCGTTGCATTGTTACCGCAAGATGGCACTGGAGCGATAAGCGACGCGACATCGGCGTTCTTCGCTACACTTGCCAGAAATGTGGTTAGAAAAGTGGATATTGGCTACAACGTCAACCGTTCCGACAATAGCGTCACCGTCACGCACCGTTACCTTGGAACAAATGGCAACGAAACAGAAACACTTGCAGGCTTATTGCCAATGGCCTGGAAAAACAGCGGCCAAGCCGTGAGCGATTATAAAGTCCGCAGTGCACGGGGTGTGGTGAAATTCAGTCAAACGTCAACGTTTTCCTATCAGTTGCCATTTGTCGGCGTGCTACCCCACATGCCTTCGATGACGGAGAATCTTGATCAGAATTACCTGGCAGGCCTGGTCCAGCAATACCTGGCAAAAGGTCCTGACCAGTGGAATCGAAACCACGAAGGTCATCTCAACTTCGATACTTATTGGTCGGGCAAGAGCTACGGCAGAATCGCCGAAATAGCCGCCATCGCCCGCTCGATTGGTCTGGAAACGGAAGCTAACACCTTTATTGATTGGCTGAAAACCGAGCTGGAAGACTGGTTCACCGCCGATACCAACGGCAACCTGGATACCGAAAAGTACTTCGTTTATGACGAAGAGTGGACAACATTATTGGGTATGCGGGAGTCCTTTGCTTCCCATCAGCAACTCAATGACCACCACTTCCACTACGGTTACTTTGTTCGTGCGGCAGCCGAAGTTTGCCGGGTAGATCCCGCATGGTGCGGTACAGATCAATATGGGCCAATGATCGAATTGTTGATCCGGGATTACGCAGCCAGCAAAAACGACGCGATGTTCCCCTATTTGCGTAACTTCGATCCTGCCAACGGTTTTTCCTGGGCATCAGGCAATGCCAACTTTGCCTTGGGCAATAACAACGAATCGACATCAGAAGCCGCCAATGCTTACGGTGCGATCGTACTGTACGGCCTGATTACCGGCAATGACGCGTTAGTGGAAAAAGGCATGTACCTGCACGCCTCTTCGACGTCGGCATACTGGGAATACTGGAATAACATTGACCGCTATCGGAATGCCTCTGCGGACTATCCGGATCGCGGCAATGACTATGACAACTTCCCTGCGGACTATAACCGCCTGACCACCTCCATCATTTGGGGCACCGGTAGCTCTTTCTCTACCTGGTTTAGCGGTGCTTATGCGCATATTTTAGGGATTCAAGGATTACCGCTTAATCCACTCGTGTTCCACGTCGGTCAATATCCGGACTATATGAAAGACTACGTGAGCTTGGGCCTGGAACAATCCAGCAACGGAAAACCTTCCGGTCTGGCCAATAATGAATGGCGCGATATCTGGTGGAACCTGTGGGCCATAACCGATGCGGAAGCAGCATTTGCCGACTACCAAACCATGGCGCTTAACTATAATCCGGAAAACGGCGAAACTGAGGCCCATACTTATCAATGGATTAAGGCTTGGCAACAACTGGGGCATCTCAAAACCGGCTCCGGTGAACTGACAGCAGATCACCCCGCGGCCGTTGCCTTTGATAAGAACGGCTCCCGTACCTACATCGCCTATAACTATAGTGGTGCGCCAATCACAGTGAACTTCAGTGATGGGCAAACCTTGGTTGCCGAACCAGGTAGTTTTGCATTAAAAACGGTAGAAGGCGCTGGAGAAGATACTGGTGGTGGCTCAGGAGATGGAGAGACTGGAGGAGATAGCGGCGATCAGTTGTTCGGTGTCGAAATGTCCAGCGAGAGCAGCCTGACCTTCTACGTGAATACTCCAGGATGGGCCGTCGCCCACTATATTGTTAATGGCGGCGGTCAACAAAACGTGTCAATGCAACAAACCGGCACTCGCAACGAGCTACTGGTTAGCGGCCTTGACGATGGAGATACCGTCGAATACTTCTTTACCTACGAGTTAGAGACGGGCGGCGCAGTTGATTCAGCTTGGCAAACCTTGGTATTCGATGGCGATACCAGTGGCGGCGACAGCGGTGGAGACACAGGTGGCGGCAACGGCAGTAGTGGCGAAGATGTTGGCACAGTAGCAAACGATCCCGATTCCAATTGGTCGATGGTCTGGAACGACGAATTTGACGGTGCTGACATTGATTTGAATAAATGGGAGCACGAAGTCAACTGTAACGGCGGCGGCAATAACGAAAGACAGTGCTACACTGCATCACCGGAAAATAGTTTCCTTGACAACGGCATCCTGAAAATCGTCGCCAGGCAGGCTACCGGTCTGTCCCAACCCTTCACTTCTGCGCGGCTGCGCACCAAATACCAGGGCGACTGGACTTACGGCCGAATTGAAGTGCGCGCCAAACCTCCTCAGGGCCAGGGTTCCTTCCCGGCAATTTGGATGTTACCGACCGACAATGTATATGGCGGCTGGCCACATTCGGGTGAAATCGATATTTTCGAATCGGTGAACCTGAAAACTCCGGATGCGCAAGGACACGAGGAAAACAAAGTTCACGGCAACCTCTGGTATGGCCGCAGCTGGCCGAATCAATCCAACAGCGGTTCTGACTACGAATTGCCTGACGCGCAGAATCCGGCCGATGGATTCCACACTTATGCACTTGAGTGGGAAGCCGGTGAGATCCGCTGGTATGTAGACGGAATTCTGTACCAGACCCAGCGCAAATCAGAGCTGATCTACGATACTGATGGCGACGCGGTGGGCCTTTCCCACAAAGGCTGGTTTGCCGAAGATGTTACTGCAATCGGTGATTTCATGTGGAATGACGCCCCCTACGATCAGCGTTTCCACTTGCTACTGAACTTTGCCGTGGGCGGTAACTGGGCGGAAAACGTCAATAACGGTGGCATCGATTACTCTGCCTTTAACGATAGCAATGCCTTTGAGTTCGATTATGTCCGGGTTTACGAGTGTTCAGTCGATCCGCTGACCGGCAAAGGCTGTGCCGGTGTCCAAGATGGCTATGATGCGCCGAAGGCCGAGAGCGGAACCTTAGTTGAAGGCCTGGCGCCGACACCGATTAAACCTTCCACTGGCGTCGCCGAAGATCTGATCCTGTTTGAGGATGTTATGAATGACAGCTGGCCGGCGTGGAATTGCTGCGATGCCATCGAGCCACAGGTCGTTACCGATGATGCAGAGCATGGTCAAGTTGTGGAGTTTGCAATCGGCGCCACGCCGACAGTGGTTGGTTTCAACACCAATGTCGCGGCTACGCCGGCACTCTATGACGGCTCGCCAATGGAGGATATCGGCGTCCTGGAGTTTGATTTAAAACTTGTCGCTCCGTCTCTAAATTCCGCGGCAACCTGGAACTTAAAAGTCGAACAGGCCGGCCAGACATCTGAGGCTTCGGTGAAAATAGATACGCCGACAAGTGCCTGGACACATTACTCAGTACCGCTGAAGACACTGCAGAACCGCGGATTAAATCTCAATGGTATCGACGTAATCATGATATTCCCGGATTGGGGAATGGGTGAAGGCGCTGTATTCCGGGTGGACAATCTGCGCATTGTCCAAGGCGATACCACTGGCGGATCAGATGGAGACGACGACCCGGTCCCGGGCGAAGAGCTGGTCAATAACGGCGCCTTTGAAAACGGCACGGAAGGTTGGATCGGCGCTGTGACCGTCAACACCGAGGACGGGAACAGTTTCTTCCAGGCGGATGTCGCGGTAGCAGGCAATCCTTGGGACGTTAATCTCAGTCAGGTTATGACCATCACGCCAGAGACGACTTATCAGTTAACCTTCCGCGCGAAAGCTTCGGCTGAACGCTCCATCATCGCAGGTATTGGCCTCAATGCCGCACCTTGGACGAACGTCAACGAAACAGTGGCATTGACGACGGAATGGGTCACCTACAGCTACGAATTGACGGCTGCCGGCTTCGGTGACAGCACCAGCCGGGTTCTATTCGATCTCGGTGCGGAAATCGGATCGGTCTTTATTGACGATGTTAGCCTGGTTGTTATGGGCGACACAGGTACCGGCGGCGATGACGGTTCAGTCACAGAAGCCGAGTTTCTATTGTTGTCTTCCACAGGAGAAAGTGACATTAATTTCACTGCGGATACCGTTGGTGAGTGGAGTACCGGTAGTCTGATCCAAAGCGATGTGCTTTACGAGGGCTTGTTAGGATGGCAAATCACCTCAAACGGTAGCTGGGGTACCGTACTGGCCTTGCAGAACGGTATCGACGGCGATTTCAGCCTCTTTAATAAGCTTGAAATTAAACTGGCCACTACCGGCGGTTATAGCAGCTATGTACTGTACATCGCTGCCAACGGTGTATCCCATGAAATAACCTTGCCGATCGATGAGTCGGTGACTTCGTGGCAGAGCGTGGCATTGGATACTGCCGGTATCCCGTTGAATCTTTCGGCAATTGATTCTCTGGCGGTATTTGGTATCGGTGGTACACCCGGCGTATCGGCAATCTACATTACCGACCTGAAACTGGTGAAGGATGCCGCTGTCGCAATAGATCCTGTGATCTCTGAGGATTTTGTCTTTATCACGTCCGACCCGGCGGTACCGTCAGACTTGATCGTTGATAACGACAACTATAGCGACGCAGGGAACGTGATCTTCGGGGAATGGAGTACCGGTACGTTAATTAATTCTACCAATTATGTAGGTTTAGACGCTGTCGAACTCACCGCAGCCGGCGGCTGGGGTGCGGTGTTAGCGCTGCAAGGCGATATCTCCGACGGGAGCAATATCGATAACTACGATACCGATTTCTCGCAATACACTAACTTGAAACTGAAAGTCGCCTCTCAAGGTGCCTTTGAACGCTATGCGGTCTCTATCGTTAGCCAAGTGGCGGGCAATGAGGTTGTCCAGGAAGTCGGATTCAGCCTAGCCAGTCCAGGCGAATGGAACCAGATCGACATCAACCTTGCCAAGTATGGCGTCGATTTGGCCAATGTCAGTCAGATCGCGGTGTTCGGTGTCTATGCCGGCGGTCCGGCGGGGCAAAGACTATACATCACGGATATGGTGATGTACGACACGGGCAGATTGCCGCCGGAAAAAGACAGCGCGGACGATACGTTCGTGTTCTTCTCCTCGACCGGGGAAACCTCCGATCTGATTTTTGACGGCGATAACTTTGCCAACGACGGCAATATCGAATTCAGCGATTGGTCTACCGGCAGCACCTTTGCATCAGGCGTTACCCATGACGGCAGAACGGCGTTTGAAATTACCAAGGGAGGCGGCTGGGGTGCTGTATTGGCGCTGATGGGCGATATCTATGGTGACGTTCAGCAGTATAAAATCGACGTGTCTGCCTATTCCACACTCAATATCGGTATCGCAGCGACTGGTGGTTCTTCCGAGTATACCCTGGATTTCCTGGTGGACGGGGCCGAGTTCAAACTCCCGCTAACTGTGAGTCCTAACTGGAGCGACATCAGCATCGATCTGGCGGCGATTCCACTCGATTTATCCAAAGTAACGCAAATTGCCATTTTTGGCATTGGCGGCAATGCGGGAGACATGATCTTTATCAGCGACTTAAAACTGGTGCAGTGAATACTCCTGCATAATCGTCAACACCCGATAAACGCCCCAGCAATCAGCTGGGGCTTTTTTGTTTATAATGCGCATGCAACCGCTTGCCAACTGCCTGAATCTTCATTTTTACCAAGCTCCAGTCCGGCTTATCGCATCCAGCGAACCCATCGGTCGATTCTGCATTGTTCCCCAAATTTAAACGGGTAGTCTGAAACCACAAAGCAGCAAACAGCCTATATAAGCCGCTTCAAAATTCTTTAGCCGCTTATTTTAGTTGTTAATTTTCGCAGTTTTTTCTCGTTCAAGAGAGACAGCGATTTGTTTGCGCCTTTACCCTACGAAAAATACAGATTTAATCGGAGTAACCATTAACGCTTTTGGTTTGCAAAAGCATGGGCGGGTTGAGAACTATGCCAATAAACTTACGAAAAACAATATCAGCGTGTGCGGTCATCAGTGCCTGCGCGCTAATGAATAGTGGCCACACGTTGGCCGATCCTTTGAAGGATGTGCAGCAGGCAGAAGATAAGATTCTTGTCGACGCAGCAAAGTCCCAGAAAAAAATCGACGGCGTATACGAGCAATCTCAGGAACTGCTGGCCGAATATCGCACGATTCTCGACGAAACCGAGAACCTGAAAGTCTACAACGATCACGTTGCCAGATTGGTAGCGGACCAGCAGGAAGGTATCGACTCCTTTGACCGGCAGATTTCCCAAATCGAAGGCACCAAAAAAGGCGTGGTGCCGTTGATGTACAAGATGATCGATACCTTGGAACGGTTTATCGAATTGGATGTGCCCATCAACCTGATTGAACGCCAGGAAAGGGTGGCTCGACTGCGTAATACCATGACCCGCTCAGATGTGACCACCTCGGAAAAATACCGCCAGGTATTGGAAGCCTATCAGGTCGAAAACGACTATGGGTCAATGCTCCGCGCCTACGAAGGCAAACTGGATATCAACGGGACGGAAATCAGCGTGGACTTCTTTCACCTAGGCCGTGTGGTGTTCCTTGCGCAATCCCTGGATCTGGCCAATGTCTGGGTCTGGGACAACGACCGGCGCGGTTGGGAAAAACTCGGTGACGAGTTCCTGCGTCCGACCACCATGGCCATTCGCATGGCCCGGAAGCAAACCGCCCCTGACCTGGTCAAGTTACCTGTCTTCACTGCGGAGGCCGCATTATGAATTTTCCAAACTCCAAGATGAAGAAAACCCTCAGTGCCATCGCTATGTCAGTCATGGTGACTTTCAGCTTTTCCGCATCACTGGCGCATGCCGATGCCAATAACTTGGGTGACTTGCTGGAGCAGGTTAAACAAGATCGAATCTCGGAAGGCAAGATCAACAAACAGCGCGAAGCGGAATTTTTGTCCGAAAGAGCGGACAAAAAAGACCTGCTGAAAAAAGCGAAACAAGCACTCGCCAATGAAAAGGCTCGCAGCAAAAGTTTGAATGATAATTTTGCTGAAAATGAAATCACCCTCGCCAATAAAGAAACGGAATTGGAAAATGCCAAAGGAACGTTGGGCGAAATGTTTGGTGTGGTGCGCCGTGCAGCAAATGAAACCACGGGCAGAATATCCACTTCGCTGGTAAGTGCTCAGTATCCCGGGCGCGATGTGGTATTGAACAAATTATCCGAAGCGAAGGAGTTACCAACGCTGCATGAGTTGGAAGAACTCTGGATTGCCCTGCAAACCGAGATGACGGAATCCGGCAAAATCGTCAAGTTTCCCGCTAAGGTGACCAAGCTGGACGGTACCACTTCAGAACAAACCATTACCCGAGTCGGTACTTTCAATCTGTTAGGTGAAGACCTGTACCTTCGCTACAACGACCAAACCAGCACTATCCAACCGTTGGGCCGTCAACCGGAAGGTCACGTGGTCGGCACGGTATCTGACTTTGCCAAGTCTGCCGCCGCGTTCGCGCCACTGTATATGGACCCGTCAAAGGGCCAGATTCTCGGCCTGCTGACGCAAAAGGCCACGCTTGAAGAGCGTTATCATCAAGGTGGAACGGTCGGCTATATCATTACCGGTGTGTTATGCCTCGGTTTATTGATCGCCCTGGAAAGGTTGCTGACACTCGGTTTTGTCGGCATGAAGATCCGCAGCCAGTTGAAGAATCTGACTGCGCCGCGTAAGTCCAATCCACTGGGCCGTATCTTAATGGTCTACAGGGAAAACAAAGAGGCCGACGTCGAGAATCTGGAACTCAAGCTGGACGAAGCAATCCTTCGGGAAACGCCAAAAATCGAGCGTGGCGTTGCCATAATCAAAATCCTCGCCGCCATTGCCCCTCTGCTCGGTCTGTTGGGTACGGTCACCGGCATGATCGGCACCTTCCAATCGATCACCCTGTTTGGTACCGGCGATCCGAAAATCATGGCGGGGGATATCTCCATGGCCCTGGTCACCACCGCGATGGGTCTGATAGCCGCGCTTCCACTGTTGTTCTTCTTCAGCGTGGTATCGGCACGCAGTAAGTCGATTATCAACATCCTGGATCAGCAAAGTGCCGGTTTTATTGCCGAGCATGCGGAGTCCGAAGCCGCTGTGGCAACCGCATCGGTATCACCTGCGGTGAAGGAGACTGAGTGATGATGTTATACCTGATGGAGTTGTGGGAATCTGTCAGGGACTTCATTGCGATCGGCGGTGATGTTCTCTACATAGTTGCCGCAACACTGTTTCTCATGTGGTTCATGATGGCGGAGCGATATGTCTTTCTGTGGTGGTTTTACCCCCGTAGCCGCAAAACCATCATCAACCGTTGGCACGAACGTTCAGATACCAACTCCTGGCATGCCAGAAGAATCCGCGCCGGCTGGATAGCCCAGGCAGGCGCAGAGCTGAACGCTCGAATGACAATGATCAAAACATTGGTGGCAATTTGTCCTCTGGTCGGGTTGCTCGGCACCGTCACCGGAATGATCGCGGTATTTGAAATCATGGCGGTTTCCGGTACCGGCAACCCCCGCCTGATGGCATCCGGCATCTCCATGGCGACGATTCCGACCATGGCGGGCATGGTTGCCGCACTCTCCGGCGTGTTCTTCAGTTCACGCCTGGAAATGAAAATCAAAGTGGCCAAACAAAAGCTGATTGACAGCATGCCGCACCAATAGGATGCAGCACCAATAGGATGCAGCACCAATAGAGAGTAGTGATTAATTATGGCACGTAAAAATCGAAATTCGGACCAGGAAGAAGCCACCATTGATATGACACCGATGTTGGACATCGTGTTTATCATGCTGATCTTCTTCATTGTCACCACTTCCTTCGTCAAGGAAGCGGGGATCGACGTAAACCGTCCTCAGGCAACCCAAGCCACCCAGAAAAAATCCGCCAATATCTTTGTCGCAGTGCGGGAAAACGGTGAGATCTGGATGGATAAGCGCATGGTCGATGTCGAACGCGTCGCGGCAAACATCGAAAAAATGCTCGCTGAACAGCCGACTGACATGGTGGTCGTACAGGCAGACAAAGCAGCCCGTCATGGTTTGGTCGTGAAAGTCATGGACCAAATCAAAGCAGCCGGTATCGAGAAGATATCCATCGCAGCGGAGAAGTAGCGCTATGCTAAAGGCAATCATCGCATTCATTGCCAGTGCTGCCATTACCTTCGGCTTATTCGTCTTCATGCATCACCTGATCTCAGGAGGTGCCCAGCGAAATACCGAAGACCGGGAGAATGTCGTTATCGATATCGTCAGCGCACCACCGGCAAGCAAAGTAGACACAAGGCGGCGGGTTCCGCCGCCTCCACCGCCTCCTGCGCAGCCACCAAAACCTGCGCAAGCAGAGCCTGAGCCACAGCAAATGGCTGCTGGAGCGGTGAGCTTCAACATGCCACAGGTCACATTATCGAACAGTGCGCTTGGTCTGGCGGCCCCTAGCCTGGCAGTTCAGGACGCAGAGGCCACGCCAATTGTCCGAATTGAGCCCAAATATCCACTTAAAGCCGAACGAGAAGGACGGGAAGGTTGGGTAGAACTGTCCTTTACCATCGATGAAGTTGGTGGGGTAACGGACATTAAAATTATCGCGGCAGAACCCCGACGGATGTTCGACAAAGCCGCTAAAAACGCTCTTAAAAAGTGGAAGTACAAACCCAAAGTAGTTGACGGCAAAGCTGTTAAGCAACCGAACATGTCGGTCAAATTAAAGTTTGAATTGAAAAAGGGCTAAGGAGGCATTGTGAAACAAATCATCAAGCAATTTGGCTGCCTCCTATTGGCAACCAGTTTATCTGCAATACCGCTGGCTTCTTATTCTGCCGAGGGAGAATTAAAGGACCAACAGTGTCTGGATCAACTGGGTACGCAGAAGAGTCGGGTTGTAGGCGAGCGAACCGGCAAAAAAGTTGCCGCCGCCTTCGAAGACTATTCGAATGATCGCGTTGATGCAGCGCTATCTACGCTAATGGATATGGATCCTAGTCACAAATTCGACAAAGCCTATGTTGATCGATTCATTGGTTATCTGTTAGCTGCTAAAGAGGGAAAAACCAAGCAGGCCATGCAATATCTGGAGAGATCCCTGAAACCAGGAATCCTTAACCATACCGAGCAAACAGGAGCAATGCGCCTGTTGGCCGACCTGCAGATGCAGGAAAAGCAGTACCAGCAAGCCGTCGATAACTATCGCGCATGGATGAAATTATCCTGCACAGAAAGCGCTGATGTATATGTTCGAATTGCCCAGGCTCTTTACGAACTTAATAAACTGGAAGAGTTACTGGCACCTGCGGATCGGGCAATCCACCTGTACAACAAGCCAAATCAGAATCCCTATATTCTAAAACTATCGTCCTATTACGATCGCAAAAAATACCCGGAGGCCATCGGAGTTCTGGAGTCTCTCGTGCGGCTATTCGCTGAAGAAAAACGCTGGTGGACTCAGTTAGGAAGCTTTTACATGATCAACGAGCAATATAAGAAGGCGCTACAAACCATGGAACTCGCCCATAAGCAGGGTTACCTGAAAAAGGCCAGTGAAATCAAAACTCTCGCGCAACTCTATGCGACTAACAATGTTCCTTACAAAGCGGCAAAGCTGCTTGAAGAATATATCGGCAACGGGTTGTTAGAGCGCACCGCTAGCAACCTCTCTCTACTCGCTAACGTCTACCACAGCGCGAAAGAGATCGAGAAATCTGCCAATTATTATGGCGAAGCCGCAAAACTTTCCAATGATCCAACATATTATCGCCGGCAAGGAGTTTTACTGTTGGAAATGAAAAGCTACCCCGCCGCAATCCAGGCACTCAACAAAGCGCTTGAATTAGGCATTAAAGATCAGGGAAGCGTCTATATGTCGCTGACCGAAGCCTATTTCTACCAGGAGAAGTTCAAAGACGCCTATGCCCAGGTCCAGAAGGCCAAGGAGTTCCCCAAAGTCGCGAAAACCGCCGCCAGTTGGGAGTCCTATATCAAAGTTAAAGCGAAAAATAACCGCGTCAGTCTTTAAGCATTGAAGAACCTAGAGGATGAAAATAAAATGAAAAAAACCACGGGGAAACAGCTAATAACCCTGGCGGTTAGTGCCGCTTTGGCCACTTCTGTCAGTCAAGCTGCGGAAGTAGAGGTTATTCATTGGTGGACTTCCGGAGGCGAACAGAAAGCCGTCACTGTTTTTGCTAACGAGTTCGACAAACTCGGTGCTGACAAATGGGCGGATACCGCGATCGCGGGAGGCGAAAACGCCCGCTCAGTCACCATGCAGCGCATCTTGGGGGGCGATGCTCCGGCAGCAGCGCAATTCAATCTATCCCGTCAGTTTGAAGAGTTGATTGAAGAGGAACTTCTGCTTGATCTCAGTCCTATCGCAGAGAAAGAAGGCTGGAAAGACTTCGTCCGGCCCGGTAATTTGCTGGCTCCCTGTGTCAAGGATGGCGGAGTGTATTGCGTGCCGGTCAATATTCACTCCAGCCAGTGGATTTGGACCAACAAAGACGTGTTTAAGAAAGCAGGCGTAGCCGAACCCGAAACCTGGGAAGATTTTCTGAAAGTCGCCCCTAAAATCCGTGATGCAGGTTTTATCCCCCTTGCACTGGGTGGTCAGGGATGGCAGGAACGTCTTACCTTTGATGTGATTATGATCGGGATAACCGATAAACCGTTCTGGCAAAAAATCTGGAAGGACCGCGACCTAAACCTAGCTTCCGGCAGCAAAATGCTGGAGGTGTTCAAGACCTTTGGCGCGCTTCGGCAACACATTGATGGGGGCGCACCGGGCCGAAACTGGAACGATGCCACCAACATGGTCATTACCGGCAAGGCTGCCGCCCAGGTGATGGGAGATTGGGCCCGTGGCGAGTTTGCTGCCGCCGGTCAAGTTGCCGAACAAGACTACGGCTGCATCCCGGGTCCCTCGCTTCGACCTTTCCTCACCATTGGTGGTGATGCCTTTATCTTTCCCAAGCAGGAAGATCCTGCTGTCGAGAAAGCGCAACTGAAGATGGCATCCATGATGTTGAATCAACAAGTCCAAGCGAAATTCAATAATGCCAAGGGTTCTCTCCCGGTTCGCGACGATGTCGACGTCTCCCTGGCCGATGCCTGTATGAAAAAAGGGCTGGCCTTGTTGAAAGACGAAGATTCGGTGATTAAGCCCGCCAATACCTACTTAACTCCCGATGCCGACGGACAAATCCAGGATTTGGTTTCCACCTTCTGGAACACACCGGCCATGTCCCCGGAAAACGCCCAGAAACAGTTTGTTTCCATTCTAAAGTATGCGGATTAAGACTCCCTTCAATTTGATATTGCCTAATGTCGTTAAGAGACATTAGGCAACTGGTGGTGAGTTGGCTCCGATTCATTTCTTCTCAGGACAGAGATGAAACAGTTGTGGGAATGAGCCGCTCTCATGTCTGATCCATGGAGTATAAGGTGGAAGAAAAAGGCGCTCAAATTAATGACTCCGAGTTAAATTCGGAAGTCGGAAAAACTGTAGAGTCCGCTGAAAAAAAACCAGGTAGAAAGCGCAAACGCATAAGCTTCAGCGCATTGATTGCCAGTATGCCAATGATGCTGGTCGCGGTCGGCCTGTTTGTTATCTGCGTCGGTTATTCAATACTGCTTTCCTTTACAAAATCCCGGTCGTTTCCACGGTTTAACTGGATTGGGCTGGATCAGTACGAAAGGCTCTGGAACACCGAAAGATGGCTGGTTTCCGTCGAGAACATGTTTATCTACGGGGTGTTGTTTGTCGTTATCTGTCTGGTCTCCGGCTTCGTCATGGCCGTTTTTCTCGACCAGAAAGTTCGGTTTGAGAGCGGCTTCAGAACCCTGTTCCTCTATCCATACGCCATGTCGCTGGTGGTCACAGGTCTGGTCTGGCAATGGATGATGGAACCCTCTCTGGGTATCCAAAATGTCATCCAGAAACTAGGTTGGGCAGGCTTTGAGTTCGCCCCACTGGTTGATCCGGAGATTGCCATATACGGCGTTCTGGTGGCCGCTGTCTGGCAGGCGTCCGGCCTGGTCATGGTGCTTATGCTGGCGGGTTTGCGAGGCATCGATATGGACATCTGGAAAGCGTCCAGAGTCGATGGAATATCCACCTGGCGTACCTATCTGTTCATCATTCTTCCGATGATGCGGCCTGTCATCGTCACCTCACTGGTGCTGTTAGCCGTCGGCGTGGTTCGGGTTTACGATCTAATCGTTGCGCAGACCGGCGGTGGTCCGGGCATCGCCACGGAAATGCCCGCCAAGTTTGTCATCGATCATATCACGGTGCGCAATAATGTGGGACTTGGAATGGCTGCCGCGACGATGATGCTGTTGCCGGTTCTTGCGGTTATCGGACCATGGATATACCGGGAATATGTCAGCCCGAGAAAAAGGAGCTAAACCATGGGTTCAAAGCCTCAAACCAGTCTGCTCAAGCGCTCTATGGGACTCGATAATCCCTGGGGGCCGCGACCGATAAAAACCTCGCCGGCACGGATGGGGGTTTATGGATTTCTAATTGTCGCCGCCTTGTTTTTCTGTATTCCACTCTATGTGATGGTAATCACATCGCTCAAAGGCATGCCGGAAATTCGCTTGGGTGAACTATTTGCACTGCCTAACGATCCTACCGTGGCGGCATGGCTAAAAGCCTGGGCGGAAGCCTGCACAGGAGTACAGTGCAACGGCATAAAAGAAGGTTTCTGGAACTCTATCAAAATCACTGTGCCCAGCGTGATGGTTTCCATCGTCATCGGTTCGATAAACGGTTATGCGCTCTCCTTCTGGCGTTCCAGAGGGGCGAATTTGATTTTCGGACTTTTACTGTTTGGCGCTTTTGTGCCTTTCCAGGTGGTGATATTCCCGTTGATCATCTTCACCCGGGAAATGGGCATGTATGGCACCTTGCCAGGTATCGTGTTTATTCATACGGCTTTTGGCATGCCCATCATGACCCTGCTGTTCCGCAACTATTTCAGTTCCCTACCCGAAGAGCTTTTTAAAGCAGCCCGGGTAGACGGCGCTGGATTTTGGCAAATCTTCTTCCAAATCATGATGCCCATGGCCATACCCATCACCATTGTCGCCGTCATTCTGCAAACCACGGGAATTTGGAACGACTTTTTGTTGGGACTCATTTTCGCCGGCCGCGAGAACCTGCCGATGACGGTACAGCTAAACAACATTGTGACCACCACCTTCGGTGTTCGGGAATACAACGTCAATATGGCCGCAACCATTCTCACCGCGTTGGTGCCCCTGGTGGTGTATCTGGCGTCAGGTAAATATTTTGTGCGCGGTATCGCTGCCGGCGCGGTAAAAGGATAAAGACAATGCTCAGCGTTTCCGTTAAAGATTTAGATTTGAAATATCTCGATATCCACGTTCTGAAAAAACTGAACCTCGATATCAAGGAAGGTGAATTTCTGGTGCTTCTGGGGTCCTCAGGTTGCGGCAAATCGACTTTGCTTAACTGTATCGCGGGCCTGCTTGATATCAGTGCCGGGCAGATTTGGATTAACGGCCGCAATGTCACCTGGGAGGAACCCAAGGATCGTGGCATCGGCATGGTCTTCCAGTCTTACGCCCTGTATCCGCAAATGTCGGTGGAAAAGAACCTTTCATTCGGTTTGCGGGTTGCAGGCATTGCAAAGAAGCAAATCTCGGAGCGGGTTCAGCGGACCGCTGAAATTCTCCAGATCGAGCCGCTATTGAAACGCAAGCCCGCGGAACTTTCCGGCGGTCAGCGGCAACGGGTGGCGATCGGCCGGGCCTTGGTAAGGGATGTCGACGTATTCCTGTTCGACGAGCCGCTGTCGAATCTAGACGCCAAGCTCAGAGCAGATCTCAGGATTGAAATAAAGCGCCTGCACCAAAAGCTCAAAAACACCATGATTTACGTTACCCACGATCAGGTGGAAGCACTGACCTTGGCAGACCGCATCGCCATCATGAAAAACGGCATGATACAACAGTTAAGTACACCTCATGAGATCTACCACAAGCCGGTAAACTTGTTTGTGGCAGGTTTTATCGGTTCGCCCACCATGAACTTCGTCCCTGGAGTGTTGGAAGGGGCTAATTTAAACGTTAACGGCCGGGACATCGACATTTCCCGCTATTCGTTCCTGGAACCGGAAGGCAAAAGCAGGGCCGTTACTTTCGGCATCAGACCGGAGAATATTGTTATTGGCGAAGCCGCCGAATCGATGCCGGTAAAACTGACCACCAGGGTTGATATTGTCGAACCAATGGGAAGCGAATCGGTGGTCTGGACTGAGATTTTCGGAAAGCCTTTTTCAATCAAAACCCAGTTTGAAGACGAGCTGTTCGAAACAGAAGAAATTCAGATTGGCTTTGATCCGATCAAGGCGCATTGTTTCGATAAGCAGTCGGAGATGCGGATTTAGACCTTGGCAATAGGCGCTAGAATGAAACTATTCAAAACACTTTTCGCAATCGGCTTATTAGTTGGAGCTTTTTCTATGGCATCCGCCGAAAACTTAACCGACAAACTGCTTATGGAGGAGTACACCAGTTCCGTCGATAACAGAACCAGAAACTATTATCTGTATTTGCCTCAGGGTTATACCGAAAACGATCAGAAAAAATGGCCGGTAATGCTGGTTTTACACGGCAATGGAGAACGTGGGGATGGCAACCTTGAGTTGCCCTTTATCCTGCATCACGGTCCGCTGTATGAAGCTTGGATTCAGAAACGCAACTTACCCTTTATCATGGTTGCACCACAACTGCATATGTTCAATCAGGATAAACTGGGCATCGATTATATCGACAACCGGCGGCTGGAGGCTGTTCCAAAACGGCTGCCTAAGGGCGTCCCCTCCCGGCCGGAGGAGTTCACCACTCAGGAGAAAATGACCGGAAAGCCGGCAGTGGATATGGGAAACACACCAAGCGTGTTGCCCGATGGCTGGGATCTCGTCGAAAAGGATATCATGGGCATTCTCGACAGCGCACTGGCCAAGTACCGCACCGATTCTGACCTGGTATATCTTACCGGAATCAGCTATGGGGGATTTGGCACCTGGTTTCTCGCGAGTAAATATCCGCAAAAGTTCGCCGCCATCGCACCAGTGGTCGGCTGGGGTCATCCCGATCTGATGAAACCGATCGCGGAACACCAAATTCCAGTCTGGGTGTTTGCCGGTGGCCGGGATTCCGCAGTTTTGATACAGCATTTCTATGCCGGCTTAAACCGCTTGGAATCGCTGGGGCACAAAAACGTGCGTTTTACCATCCATCAAGACATGGAACACGATGCTTGGCGGCGGATCTATGCAGGCGACGATATCTATACATGGCTTCTCTCTCACCAACGAAACAAAGAGGGTGCCGGAACATGAGATATATTGCACTCGTCGGACTTCTGTTTATTATTCTTTCTGCTTCCAGTGTCGTCTTTTCTGCCGGAGATGAACAATCAATGAGCAACTCAAAACAAGCTGCGTTTTACCCTGAAATCGACGGAAAGTGGATCGGTCTCGGAATTTCCTATGGTTCCTATCGCGACGGGGAAAGCCCGGAAATCGGCAGTGTTTCCAGCGAAAAGGATATTCTACAGGACCTGACTATTCTGACGTCTGCCGGTGATATTTCCTGGCATCTGATCCGCATGTATGGCGCCGATCCCGCTAGTGAGCAGGTATTGAAGGTGATTCGCAAGTACAACCTGCCGGTCCGTGTAATGCAGGGTGCTTGGTTGTCAGGTAAGCAAACTGGAGCGGAGAATAACGAGCAGATTGAGGAGGTGATACGCCTAGCCAATGAATACCCGGATATTGTGGTGGCAGTCAATTTAGGGAATGAGGTATTTGTCGATTGGTCCTGGCATAAATTTGGCGAGAAAGAGATTCCCAAATATCTCGGCTGGGTGAATAAGGTGAAAAATGCCATCGACGCACCTGTAACCCTTGCGGACGATTACAACTTCTGGAACAAACCGCATAGTCGGCAGATTGCGGACAGGCTGGATTTTATCGTGCTGCACGCCTATGCCATGTGGAACTCGCAAACTTTGGAAAATGCAGTGCCTTGGACAGCGGCAATCTATCAAGACATCCAATCCAGGTACCCCGGCAAACAAATCGTCCTTGGCGAATCCGGCTGGACCACAAGTTCAGTAAAAACCAACGGTGACGAACGATTGATAATCGCCGAAGCCGGCGAGGCCACCCAGGCCATCTTCTTCGAAGAGTATCACCGGTGGCTCAAGGAAAGCCGGATTGCATCCTTCTACTTCGAAGCGTTCGATGAAAAATGGAAAGGTGGCGCTGACAAACCCAACGCCATCGCTGAAAAAAATTGGGGGCTTTTTCGTTCGGACCGTTCACCAAAGGCTGCCATGAAAAAGTATTTCCCTGATCTTTAAAGGCAATAGGCGCTAGCTGCGCATTCCATTTTGAAGATTTACCGGATTCTTCGATTCAGATTTTCAATGCTGGTTACTGTAGGTTGCTATACTTCTAGAATATGGAAAACCCGGTAAATCACGCATGTCTCCGAAGACCATCGGCAAAAGAACCTTGTGGAAGATAGTTCCAGGCTATTTACTGCTGACTCTATGCGGGATTGGCCTAACCAGTCCGGTTATCGCCGAGCGCATGGATCTCACTCTCGGATTAGTACGCGCCGGTGGACAACAGTATTTTGTCGATCTTTTGCAACAATCCCTGGCCGACAGAGGCCACGAAGTAGCCGTAAACGTACTCGGTAATCTACCGCAAAAGCGCATGCTCTATATGATGGAGCAAGGGGAACTGACACTGACTTGGCTGGTGCAAAGCGCGGCCAGGGATAATCGCTACGTTCCTGTTAAAGTAGGCATCACCGGTGGACTTATCGGACAGCGGATTCTTTTGATTCCACAGGGCCAGGAGGGTGCTTACAAACAGGTCACGAACCTCGAACAATTCCGCAGGACAGGTAAGGTCGGCGTTTTTGGCGAGGGATGGTTCGATATCGAAGTATGGCACCACAATCGTCTTCCTTACCGGGTTAGCAAGGGCGCTTGGCAGAAAACCGTGTACCAGAAAATTGCCGACGGCGGCCGGGGAATAGACTATTTTTCCCGAGGGATCTTCGAAATTCTTGAGGAAGCGAAAGCCCACCCCTATTTGGCGATTGAACCGCATCTGATATTGGTCTATGACCGTGACTTCCGGTACTACCTGAGCCATAGCTTCGGCCACTACAAATCCATCATCGAAGAGGCGCTTAACGACGCAAAACAGTCCGGCCTGATGGAGCGGCTGATCGCTCTTCACTGGGGTGAAGCCTTGCAAAAGTTACAGATGGACAGTAGAACCAAAATCCACCTGCCCGTTCCTCAGGCCAAGTGAACCGGCATGAAATCCGCTACCTCATCCATTACAAGCCGCCTGCTCACCGTCGTCTTCTCGCTGTATCTGCTTATCGCCCTCTCAGTCACCGCGATGCATATCATTGCAACCTACCAGGATACGGAAAGTTCGATTATCGATGAGCTGCAAGGCTATTTCATTTCTTTTTCCGAAAGCGTGGTGCTATCCAGATGGGAATTCGACGATGAACAATTAAAATCCTCTCTACAGGGAGCAATGAAAATCCCCACGATTTCAGGGGTAAAGGTAGTGGATCATAAGGGTGTTCTGGTCATGGGTTTAGGTAACTTCCAGGAATCTTATGGCAAAGACAAACGGAAAAAGCCTATTAAGTTTCAAGGCTCGCTAATCTATCGCGGACCGGACATAGCTATCGAAAAGTACCTGGGGAGCTTGACTTTGTATTCCAGCAACAGGGTCGTGTTCGATCGGGTAAAACTCAGCCTTATTTTCATAATCATCAATGCGTTTGTGAAAACTCTGGCGCTCTGGTTGATATTCTCCTACTTCGGCAAAAGACTACTCAGCAAACCACTCACCCTCCTGACGGATACGACCAAGCGCTTAGACTTCGACAACCTTGAAAATGCCGAGGTTGCCGGCGGGATCACCTACAAAGATGAACTCGCGACATTGAAAGGAGCCTACAACAACATGATCCAAAAGCTAAGGCATACCAAACAAGAGCGGGATGACGCGGAACAGACGCTGAGAGAACTAAATTTAAGCCTGCAAACCCGCGTAGAAGAAAGGACTGAAGAAATTGAAAACGCGTTGAAGCTACAGGAACAGCTGAATCAGGAACTCACAGAACGTACCGAAAATCTCGATGAAGCCAATCGCAAACTGCAGATACTCGCGACAAGAGATTCTCTCACCGGCGTTCTTAACAGAGCGGAATTTCTTCATCTGGCGAATACGGAACTAGCCCGAAGTAATCGGGTAGCCGGCTATACTTCCATTATGTTGCTGGATATTGATGATTTTAAGAGTATTAATGACATGCACGGCCACGCCATAGGTGACGAAGTCTTGACCTTTTTCACCCACACCTGTCAGGAATGTTTAAGGCAACAAGATGTTATGGGCCGAATTGGTGGTGAAGAGTTTGCCATTCTATTACCCGGTACCAAGATTGCCGCAGCCGAAAAAGTCGCCGACAGGATTCGTGAAAAGGTCGCTGAAACCAGATTCGATACACTCAATGTAAAATTAGGCATCACAGTCAGCATCGGCATTTCCGAACTATTAACCGGAGAGAAGTTAATCGATTGCGCCTTAAAACGCGCAGACTTGGCTATGTATCAATCAAAAAGAGACGGCCGGAATCGGGTTACCCGAGCTTTAGAGTGAACTGCTCATTGATCGTTTCGAAGTAAAATTTGACCAAACCACGCCTCTGCCGACTCCCCCGTGTTGTCGCTATCCGACATAATACCGATTCCAACGATTTCAGGCGGGTCATGCCCGAACGCTTGTCGATAATCCTCAACAATATTGCGCCGGTAGCTCTGCCACTGATTGACCTTATCAGCTCCCGAACTAACGGCTATCATCATGGTTTTTGCAGTAAATGGGTTCGGCACAAAGGCGTCTTTAGCCAGACGATTGGCCCAAATATAGTTTAAGGCCGATCCGGGCGGCTGCTCTCCATAGAACAATTCAACGGCTTTGTACCTGAGCTGTTCCAACCAGGAATATCTTTCCGGCTCAAATGCGAAAGCAATGTAGAGTCTGGCGGGATAATCATCGCCAGTTTTGGATGTCGCATCTCCCGATGCAAACACGTTACTGACTTTCCAACTCCACTCAATGATTTCATATTCATGGGGATCAACCGATGCTTTCCAAAGCAGCCCCGAAGCCGACCCACTGGTTTTTGCGTGGACTACCTCCCTGCCTTCGACATCTATTATCCGGTAGTTGGTTTTGCTATCCACTCCAGGAGGTTGCAAAGATTGCCAAGGAATTAACGTGCCGCTCTCAGGCAGGGGTAAAACTAGCTCTTTCGGGGCTTGGAAACCCTTTTCAGTAGCCAAAAGCGGAGCAGCGCAACATAAACCGGCAACAAGAAGTGCTCCGATTATTCTAAGGTCAAACCTCATAGAGTCTGCCAAGGAAGACTGGCCTTTAAGATATTCGCTAATGTCATCGTCAATCGTAACCGGTTGATATGCAAGACTTGTATTTTCATACGTTGAGAAACCGCCAGACGGTTTAGTCGCTTGAATATTGATGAGATCTCATGACTATGCGCAGCTAAGTATTTTCCGTTATTTGCCTGAATCTAGGTTTATCTGCCTAGGGTTGCGTTATATTTTCAAGTTAAGAATAAACGAATATATTGGAAATAAGGGGATCAGCTCAAGTTCGCAAGGGATTTGCAGTTAGGAGGGACGTAGTATCTTGATATTAAAAGGAGAAGGAAAATGATTGACCTGTTAGCCGTTGTCGGCGTTATTACCCTAACCATCCTGATCGGGCAATTAAGATATATTGTTCGCATTCGGGAACTGAACAAGTATTTGCAGGAAAAAAACCTGCCGTTGATGGTTCCGACGATTTTGCACGTCGCCCTCTTCACCTGGGCAATGCGGCATTTGAGCGATTTCCCGTTTTTCGATATCTTTCAAAGCACTGATATTGAAGGGACATCCTACCAGCCGGACGAAAAGGAATCGTTTGTAAAAGATGACGAAATGACCTTTCATTTTTCAAGGTTTGCGTTATAGCTGCAAAGACGAAGTCGCTGATTGAAGAGGGTTGCGGCAATCGAAAGACTTCGTCTGCAAATTAATGCGCTGTCAGATAATGCACGGAAAACAAGCTTTCCTCGTCAGTGAAAACCGCTGTCTGGTCAAACCCGGCATTCATCCCCATCATTCGGAAACCTTCTAAAGAAAATTTGTAAGAATTCTCGGTATGTATGGACTCTAACTTTCTAAAATGGAAGGATTCGCCTTCGACTTCTACTGTCTGTTCACAGGTGCTGACCAGGTGCATTTCAATGCGGTGTTTTTCGGCATTGTAAATTGCCCGGTGGCAAAACAAACCGGGTTCCAGATTGGTTTGATAGGTTGCCGCAATGCGATCCAGGATGTTTCGATTAAACGCTGCGGTAACGCCTGTCCGATCATTGTAGGCTGCCAACAAGATCGGCTCGGGTTTGAGCAGGTCCACGCCGATCAACAAAACATCGCCAGCGGTCAAAAGACTGCGAATATGTTTTAGAAAATGAATCGCCTCGGGTAAATCAAAATTACTGATCGTGGAACCGGGGAAAAACACCAGCTTACGATGTTCGCTTTCGGTGGCGAAGGTATCATGCAGGTCTATTGGCGACAAGTAATCCGCCACGATGGGGTGTATCAGCAATTCCGGGTAGTGTTTTTTCAATTTCCGGGAGCTATGCAGTAAAATCTCTTCACTGATATCAATCGGGCAATAACTCCGAGGCGTCTCCAGCGCGTCGATCAGTTTCCGAATTTTAATACCTGCACCCGAACCGAACTCCAGAATATCCGCATTCGGCCCGATCATACCGGCAATGGTCGGTAGAGCATCGTCCAGTATTTTGAGTTCCGTCCGGGTGTGGTAATACTCTTCCGTTTTACAGATCTCATCAAACAAATGCGAACCACGCTCATCATAAAAATACTTGCATGGCAGGCGCTTTTGCCTTTCCGAGAATCCAGTAAGGATGTCTTTTAGAAATTCATCGTTATTATTGACATTTACCTGACGTTTTACATTTAGATTAGCCATCATGTGCGATCCTTATTCCTGAATATTGCCACCGTGCCGTCGCCGGAAAAAAGTTTCGGTACGTCGCACGAATGTGCATTGGCGGAGTAACACAGGAACCTCCACGCAACACGAATTGATTGCTCATAAATTTACCGTTGTATTCCCCGACAGCGCCTTGCGGAATCTTGAATCCCGGATAAGGCAGGTATTGGGACCCCGTCCACTGCCACAGTTGGTTGAACAGTTGAATGTCATCATTGGCGTTCTTAAGCGGCTGCGGGCGCAAGATCCCAGGGTCATATTGTTCATGAATGTTAGGGTGCAGCCGCGCTAAAACTTCCCATTCAAATTCCGTCAGTAATCGATAACCTGCCCATTGGGCAAACGCTGTAGCTTCGAAATAACTCACATGGGTGACCGGCGCATTCAAATCGACGGGATGGTATCCGGACAGTGAATAATGCCACCACTCACCGTCTTGGCTTTTCCAATACAGCGGTGCGCGTATCTGTTGTTCGCTCTTCCACGCCCAACCTTCGCTCAGCCATAACAAAGGATCGTCATATCCACCGGATTCGATAAAAGCAATATACTCTCGATTTGTCGTCAGGCGATTCGCGGCGGAAAAAGAATGCACATAGACCTTGTGTTTCGGTGTTTCGTTGTCAAAACAAAATCCGGCAGTGTCAGAACCGATTTCATATAAGTCTTCACCGATAGAAATCCACTGTAACTCTGTAGCTTCAGGGAACAGGTCCGGCGCTTTAGTGATCACTGGATGCATCGGGTTGAACGACAACGCATGCTGAATATCGGTAACCAGCAGTTCCTGATGCTGCTGCTCATGCGCCAAGCCCAACTGCACAAGCGTTTGCAGGTCTTTTCGGTCATCAAACTCCAGTGTAGCCAATAACTCTGCCATGCCCAGGTCGACACGCTGTCGATAAGCGAGGACCTCTTCTTTACCGGGCCGGGAAATCAAGCCACGGTTGGGCCGATAGTACTGGTCGCCGACACTGTTGTAATAGGAGTTGAATAAATACTCATATGAGGGATGAAAAACCCGGTAGTTTTCCAGGTTGGGTTTTAACAGGAAGGTTTCAAAAAACCAGGAGGTATGGGCGAGATGCCACTTAACCGGACTGGCATCCGGCATCGATTGGATAGTTTGATCCGCCTCTGAATAAACAGAAGCTAACCTCTCTGAAAGTTGTCGTGTTTGCTCGTAAGGCGACATCAGGCTTGATAGCCCTGTCCGCAGGGGCGCCGTCATTTGCTATTCCCTTGTTATTATTGTTACGCAAGCCTGGAGAAAGCACTTGGATCTCAACGTTAATGGAAGTTTATGTCAGTCCTGCGACAGAATTTGAACTCTCCACTCATTAATAGACTTTCACTATAGACGATTTGGAGAACAATTTAGTGGTTTCTTGTTCATTCCGATTTCATAAACCGCCTTATTTCCGCCGATCCATCACAAATATACTCCCTTTCACCATTTTAGCTTTCTTCTTGACCTCAACGCAGGCATCGTTCACCTCGACAAACTGACTAAACTTATCGGGCTCCAGTTCAACACAAGCCAGGCTAATGGTCATTATGGGAAAGGTTTGCAACTGACCTTGCCGGTCTATCGCTTGGATTCCTTCAACCGCTCGGTCTTTTTCGGAATAGACCGATCTCACACGCTTGTCGAAGCTGCTTATTATGCTGTTTGCGATATCTGTCACTTTGTCTGTCGGGACAAGCAGCACAAAGTCATCACCGCCTATATGACCCACAAATGAATCGGGCTCCGACGATAAAACCTGGGCGAATATTTCAGCGGTCATGATGATCACATCGTCGCCAAATGAAAATCCGTAGGCATCATTGAATGCTTTAAAGTTGTCGATATCCGCGTATACCACGCAAACCGGTTGTCCTTCTTCAATGGCTTTACTGACGCGTTTAACGATGCTGGTATTGCCGGGGAGTCCGGTGAGAGGATTGGCATCTAAGGCCAGGGCGTACATGCGTTCCAGTTCCTGCATGGCCTTTCTGAGCTTGAGATGGGTGGCGATTCTTGCTTTTACCACTGCGGGATTCAACGGTTTTGTAATGTAGTCTACGGCGCCTAACTCCAAACCTTTCGTCTCGTCAGCGGTCTGGCCCTTGGCAGTAACGAAGATGATAGGAATATCGCGCGCTCTTTCGTCGGACTTCAGCTCTCTGCAAACTGTATAGCCATCCATCTTAGGCATCACAATGTCTAAAAGAATCAAATCCGGCGGATTGTCACTGATAGCTATCTTCAGCGCCTTTTGCCCTGTATTGGCGGCCATGATTTGATACATGGGATGTAATAAATCGAAAAGGATGTTTAGATTAATGCGTTCATCATCAACAATGAGAACTTTGGCTCTTTCTTCCGTCATCGATGTCACAGCTCCGAACCCGAACCTTTCAGTCGTTGACTTTCGTGTACTCCCTAAGCACCTCCGCAGCGTTTTCATACTCAAAGTGCTCAACTTCTTTCTGTATTAGTTGTAGCTGCTCCAGCTGCTTTTCACCAGCGGATATCTCAATCAGGGCCGACACCGTGGATAGCGCCTCCGGGTTTACGGCCTCCAGTTGTGCCTTGAGTTCATCGATAAGCTTGGCTCGCAATGCGCTTTGCGATGCCGTGGGTTCTTGGATATCAGTATTGGAAGAACCGGCAGGCTTTTCCAGCCGACTCAGCCCCCGTATCACTTCTTCATGATGCTTTAATAAACTATCCAAGGGAATCTTCAGGTTGTCATCCCGGTTGGAATTCAGCCGAATTTCGATGTTAAGGGTTGACTGGTAGAGCCTGGTTGCTCCAAGCGTTAGCGACACACCCTTTAAGGAGTGCACAATTCTTTCGACTTTTTCAAGATCGTTTTTTGCAAGTGCCTCGGTAACGATCCGGGCGTCGTCTTTGTGGTCCTGAGCGAAGGTCATTAATAGCCGGCGATACAACTCCCTATTGCCGTTCACCTGCGCTAATCCCTGTTTGACTTGTATACCCGGCAAATACTGAAAATCAAAATCACTTACAGGAAGTGACGGGTCCGGGGATTTACCGGTAACGGTTCGGCTTGTACCGTTCTCCTGCCGGACTGCAGTTTGCCTCGGTTTCGGTGGAAGCCATTGTTGCAGCGCTGCATACAGTTTCGCGGGATCGATGGGTTTGGACAGGTGCTCATTCATTCCGATTTCAATGCATTTGTTTCTTTCGTTCTCCATGGCATGCGCCGTCGTGGCGACAATGGGGATGTCATGAAATCGATTGCCGGACCTGATCAATCGAGTGGTCTGATAACCGTCCATTACCGGCATTTGAATATCCATAAGGATTAAATCAAAACCCTCTTCGGAGTGGAGTTTTTCCAGCGCTTCTTTACCGTTTTCGGCAATCACTACTTGCACTCCTTCCGCATCCAACAATTCAACCGCAACCTGCTGATTGATCTTGTTGTCCTCAACTAAGAGGATTTTGGCTCCGGCTATCGCCGTCAATCCATTATCAGCCTCGGAAGGTATAGGCAGTTGCTTCTGCAGGGTTTCTGCTTCATCCTGCGGCATTCTCTGTCTGGGCAAACCAAACTGGGCGGTGAAGTAAAAGGTGCTTCCGCGGCCTGGCTCGCTTTCCACCCATATCTTGCCCAGCATCTGCTCAATTAAGTGTTTGCAGATACTAAGGCCAAGCCCCGAGCCTCCATACAAACGGGTTGTTTTGGTATCGGCTTGCGTAAATGGCTTAAACAGTTTGGCTAACTGTTCCCGAGGCATCCCGATCCCGGTGTCCGATATCGAAAATGCTAGGGTAATACGATCTTTCCCATCGCGGTTCTTTAAGTTGATGCGGGTTACGATTTGACCCCGTTCTGTAAACTTGATGGCATTATCCACCAGGTTAAGCAGCACTTGACCGAGCCGCAAAGGGTCGCCAATCAAACTACAGGGCACCTCGGGCGCAATATCATAGACAAGCTCCAAGTCTTTTTTCTCGGACTTTACGGAAAGCAGACTAGCCAGATTACCCAGCACATTATCTAGTTGAAACTGGGTGGACTCGGCATGGAGCTGGCCTGCTTCGATTTTGGAAAAGTCGAGAATATCGTCGATAATGCGCAACAAGGACTGGGCGGCAAAATCGATTTTTACCAGGTAATCCGCCTGTTTTGGAGACAGCTTTGTTTTCAGGGCCAAATTGGAAAAGCCGATGATTGCATTCATGGGTGTGCGTATTTCATGACTCATATTGGCGAGAAACTGGCTCTTCGCATCCGTGGCGGCTTCCGCTTCACTCTTGGCTTTTTCCAGTTGAATCGTTTGTTCTTTAAGATCCTGAATCAGAGTGGTCAGGTTCGTGGCAAGGGTATTGATCACATTGGCCAGTGTCATCAACTCCAGAGGGCCTAGCGGCGTCGCTCTGTAGGCCAGGTTGCCTGCCGCCATGACTTCTGCGGTTCTAGTTAAGTCTACGATGGGCCTGCTTGCCATTCTTGTCGCCCAGCGAATCAGAATAATTCCCAAGACGGAAATCAGGGCGCAGACCAATAAGGTTATTTTCAACGACTCGTTAACTTTGGCCAGCGCATTGCGGCTGGAGTTGGTCACCACTATGGTCCAGTTCAGTTCTTCCAGGGGAGAGGCCAGATATTGATATGTCGTCGAAATCGGCGAATGGGCAAAAATGGCAGGCTGCCGAAAAATATCCAATCCGGTTGACCATTGGTCGAGGGATTCCGATATCGCTTGATGGGTCTGAAAATGTTCTTTCCAAAACGCATTTACCGGCTCGGCGAAGATATCCTCTTCTTCCGAACTCGCAATAACTTTACCTTCCACACTGACAAGATAAACCTTTCCAAAATCTTCAAACTCCGAATCCTGAACAATACGCTGTATCGCATCCAACTGATACTGCGTGGAGATGACTCCCATCAGGCGATTGGTTTTATAGTCCAGAATACTCACCGCTAATCGAACGGAGGTTCTTTTAGTGGATTCGTCTGTGAGCAGATCTCCAAGATAAGCATCGCCAAGGCCATTATTCCATGACCGCTGCCACCAGCGGGTTTGGGATACATCGAACTTTTCAGGGGGTTTACCCAGAGAAGCAATCAGTCCACCGAAGCGGTCAGTCAGGAGGATATTGCTATGAAAGCTGCTGTAGAGACGAAAACCGTTCAAGGACAATGTGACAGGATTATTGCGGATCGATAATACGAAGTCGCTATCCAGGGCAGCTTCGGTCCAGCGTTTGTCCCGCTCTTTTAAATACGCAACTGCATCGCTACGGTCAGCGGGATAACTGTCGTTGGCGCGGGTCAGCGCCTCTTGAATAATACTGTCTTGGTGGGCCAAAAAAGTCAGCTTATCGATCTGTTCCTGAATATTGTTGCCAACCATGCGTGCAATGTTTTCCGATACTTTTTGGTAGTTGTTTCCGACATTGGTGATTTGCGCATTTCTAATTTGCGATATAAGCACTCCCACCACCAGAAATATGCAGAGAAAAAAGATAAGTATAAAAACCAGTGAAAACTGGGTGGAGAGATCGAGATGTACCTGCTTTTGTAAGAATGGCTTTACTCGATGCTGCATCAGCAGATAGCTCCAGATCACTATAGCCAGAGCCAATTGCACAAGTTGCCAAGTCACAAAGAACTGGTTTTCATGGACAGAAGCGCGATGGCGATTGAGTTGCAACAGATCCAGTATCAGCATTAACGGTAGCGCCAGCAGAATCAGGATTAGGTAGGATAGGAATTTATTCGGCTTCTCGGAAAGCGCTAGTAATATTAATACCGAATAGATGAAATACACTGCCAGAATCCAATATTCCACCATCACAAGCGGCAGAATGATGCAAACCAGCAACTGGCAGACTGCAATGACAAGCACCCCGCTGTAAACCTTAGGTTGCTTGTGACCAAACCAAAGTATCAGCCCATGAAAGCCAACCAGAACAAATAGCAACAGGGTATAGAGAATCAGATACTGGGCATCGGTAAACAGATACTTGGACAAGAAAAACAGAAACACCAAAAAGGTAAAGCTACCGGAGACAAAAATGACCGACCTGAAGGGGCTGGTCGGTTGGTTCCCGTATTCTTGTTGAGTACTGGCAGGGTTCATTGGTCAGATTTTGCTTGCGGACCGCTCCAATTCTGGTACTTCCTTGCCAAGGCGCATGTTCACTTAGTGGACTCCGGTGTAGCCAGGATCTGCCTTGATCCGTTCTTCTGCTGCGGCGACCAAGGCGCGACACTTGTCAGGAACTTTACTCTCCCAGTCATGAAAGGGCGCAAGACCGACGCCATTATTATTGAGATCGAAGAACCGTACACCACTTTCCAGCCGTCCTTCGGCAAAGGCGGTAACGGCCTCTGCCGTCGCGACGTCCACCTTCTTCATGGCGCTGGTCAATAAGCTGCTGCGCACTTCAGTGAGGCTGAGGTATTGGTCCACGTCCACACCAATTCCCATGATATTGGCCTCCGCCGCCGCAAATAATCCGCCGTTACCGGTATTGCCGCCGGCGGCAAATATCGCGTCCGCACCTTGCTTGTAAAACTTCTGCCCAAGGGTCTTGCCGCTATCGGGATCATTGAAATCCGGTATGTACTGATTCAGGGTAACAATGTTTGGGTCAACGGATTTCGCGCCATTTTGGAATCCGGTAACAAGCCGCACCACAGGGGGAATTTCCATACCGGCGACAGAACCGACCACTTTACTTTGGCTCATGCAACCTGCTAAAACTCCGGCCAGAAACGCAGGCTGATCATCGGCAAACATTAAACTGGTCACGTTTTCCAGCCCACCTTCAGGGGTATAACAGTTTTCCAGCTCAGCCGGACAACCGACACCCGGTTCGAATGCGTAATCCACCAGAATAAAATGAACATCTTTGTATTTTCTGGCAGCTTTCGAAGTAGTAATACCCATAGCGAAGCCGACCGTTACAATGAGGTCGGCCTCATCCCTAATCAGGCTTTCGACATTATTTTCATAATCGGTAATGGACTCCGAGGCGATGTGTTTAACCCTAAGTCCCTTGCGTTTTGCAGCATTCTCGACACCTCTAAGTGAAAACTCATTGAACCCCTTATCTTCAGCACTGCCGGTATCGAGTACCACGCCAACCAAAATAGATTGCGCTTGGTCTTCGGCTTGCTCATTGCCGTTGTTACAGGAATTGATTCCGATGGCAAGCGTCACAATAGAAAGCACCTGGACTATCAATAAATGAAAACGTATTTTCACCTAGCCGATCTCCTGTATTAAGACTCAACAACTACTATAGTTCTGAAAAGACAAAATACTAAATCGGCTGGGGCCGCCGCGACCGCTTCACCAAAATGAACGCGGACAACCGAGACGGCCCCGACAATTCGGCTTCGGCCTGCTAGCAAGATGTAATCATTATGGAAAAGATCGTTATTGATACCGACCCTGGTTGCGATGATGCTATGGCGATAGCCTTTGCCCTTGCCCACCCTGACCTTGATCTGATTGCCCTGACCACCGTTTTCGGAAATGTGCGCGTGTCTCAAGCGACTCGTAATGCCTTGGATTTGCTCGACGCCTATGGCGCAGCGCATGTACCTGTGTATCAAGGGGCGGCTGTCCCCCTGATCAAGCCGCCCGGACCCTACCCGACTTTCGTGCACGGTGAGAATGGCCTGGGAGAGATACAGCTACCACAATCAAAGCGTTCAGCCGGCAACGTTTCAGCAGCGGAATACATCGTCCGACAGGCCAATAAGGAGCCAGGCGGAATCAGTGTGGTTATGATCGGCCCATTAACAAACCTGGCTTTGGCACTCAGATTAGATCCCGACTTGCCTGAAAAATTAAAGGGACTGGTCATTATGGGCGGCACAATGAACGAGTCCGGCAATGTTTCGCCGGTTGCCGAAGCCAACTTCTTGGCAGATCCTCACGCCGCGGATATTGTACTGGGTCAACGCTGGCCGGTTGTTATCGTCGGCCTGGACGTAACCCATCATGTACTCTTGGCAGAAACAGACATCAGAAAGTTGCTAGACTTTGCGGGAGAAGCGGGTCGTATTATCTGGGAATCCAGTCAGTTCTATATGGACTTTTACAGCACGACTCCATTCTTCACTGACAAATCCGAGCGAGGCTGTTGCATGCACGATGCCAGTGCCCTTGCCTACCTGGTCGCCAAAGAGCGGTTTCAGCTTTGCCGGGGAGCGGCAAGAGTGGTAACCGAAGGCGTGGCTGCCGGACAACTCACCCTGGCGCGGGAAGGATTCAACTACCCGTTGCCACACTGGCAGAATAGACCTCCGGTGAACTATTGCTTGAGTGCCAATGCGGCATCAGTTAAGCAGGTATTTATTGATTCGCTGATTCGGAGTTTTGGAAACAACAAGGGCAATGACGCCGAATAGCCGGGTTAGGAAACTTAGAAACTTGAAATTGGCGATTCATTCTAATCGAGTTGTCACACCCTTATTTTGGGAAGTCCTTCTTTATTCTGTCAAAATGTCCGGATTTTATTTGTTCAAGCAAATAGTTATTGAAGTCACTCCACTTTTCCGTTTCGCGCTCAAAGCCTATTTTAAACCGGTTTATCACCGCCCAACTTTTATCCAATGCCTCAAGCTCATTAATGATTTCATAATGAAGCTTAACTGAAGCCCACTCGAATCTTTCTTTGGCTCTGGCATAATCGTCTGCAGACTCAAAATCTTTTGGTTGTGGCTCGTCTAGCAGAGTTGCATGAAACGCATTACATAGTTCAAATATTATGTCGGAGTTTATGCGATGAGTATCCCCGGTACTTAGACCAAGTTGTATGCGTCTGGATTTGCTGTCACAAAAAGAAAAATCTGCATCAACAAAATCTATGGTGTAGTCACCATCCTTGCAAATTTCGTCAACTATTTTTTTGAAGGTAGGTGAATGAGTATATACCGACCAGAAAAATTTCTGCGCTGGTTCAGGAACAACTATATTTCCCATCTTACTATCCTTTTTTGTGGGCTTTTTGACGGTTAAACTTGCGTAGCAAATGGTGCCAGAACAAACATAGTAGTAGAAACAAACCTGATCATAGATAAAAGCCTACTCCCGCCGTCACTGTCAGGTTTAACAGGTCGTAGGAAAGTGGCGGGTATGATTGCCGCACTTCACCCATCATTAGACATCATTAAAAATCCACAAAAAGCGGCATTATTTGGCTTGAGGGTATCAATGATTTCCGCTTTCATCGCGGCAATTTGTTGTCGATACCAGTCATAGAATTCCCAGGTGGGCGTCGGCTTGTATTGCAACGGCTCTAACTCAAACTGCTTGATCACACCCTTTACCGTTGTCGGCTTTAGAAAAACTTCATCGTTTGGTGCAAAATAGTTGGGGATCAGGGTAATCAAAGACCATTTTGCGAGCTTGGCGTACTTTAACGCATTTACCATAGACTCAAATCCTTGGCGTTGATTGCCGTGAATGAAATCCTTAAGGCCTTCGGTCAACGGCAGCAGCTCGTTGGTGTCCAGACTTGTTACGTAATCTTTAAATCGAGGTTTTTCAAATACAGAAATCATCGAGGAGCGTGAAACAATTTGCACCATCGCACTGGCAACTCCTTTCACATCCTTGAAACGGGACTTCGCGAAACTTGTCTGTGCCATTTCGATCATTTTATCCATCTTATGCTTTTTCCCTAGAGCAAGCATATCCGGATGCAGAAATCCTTGGGGATAGCGTTGTAAAAAAAGCGCTTCTGCCTGTTTTAACTTTTCAAGATTCATTTCGATTTAACTCAATTTCGAATAAATGTATAGGTTAGCACTGTTCCAAGAACCATTAGAGAATGCAATATAACTTCTGCAGTAATTTAAAATGCATCCCAGTATGGTGGTGATCCATAATAATCACCGATGAAATCGATAGCTGTCAGTGCCCTTACCACGTTGGTGGCAATCTTCAGCGTCCACTTTGCTAACGGCTTCTTCCTGACCAACAACGGTTACGAATACGCATTTACGCTACTCGCCGCCACGCTAGCGCTCACATTCCAAGGTGCAGGCCACTACACCATTGACAACCGGTTGGCTGAGAAAACTTTTAAGCAAGAAGGCGCTCATTCCCAAAGTCGTCTAAGCGGTGTAACCAGCGTTGCTTAACATCGAAGTCGAAAGTCTCCTGACCTTTGGCAAGGAGACTTTGCTTATTGTGAGGTGGGACTATGTTGGTTAACGTCAAGAGATTTAAAGATACTTAAAGAGCTTTCAGGACGCCATTTCAGTGTCGATTGATAATATTGAACTCACCAACCAAGGCTGACTGACCATGGTCCGGATTTGAACCAGCGACGGTTATGAGAATAACCATAACTACCTTAGTGTACGGTTAAAAATAGAAGAACGAGTTATTTCCAATTTCATTAGGTAAAGTCGACAGTACTCTGTCTGATGCTCCTTAACCAACGTGAGGTGACCGATTCCATATTTGAACATTCTCTAGCATGCTCTGCAGCCGCTATACCCATTTGCTCCACTAAAAGTCGATCGTTATAGAGTGTCGTCAAACGATCAGCCAAAAGTTCCGCATCGCCAGCTGGCACCACATAGCCGTCGATGCCGTCGCGAATCAGCTCACTTACCCCGCATGAGTTGGAAGCAATTACCGGACAACCAGAGGCCATCGCCTCAAGTATGGTGAGACCAAAACCATCCTCAATTGAAGGTAATACTACAACGGAAGCTCTGGACATTTCGTTCCGAACTTCTTCCTGGGAACACAATCCCAGCAATTCCATGTTGTCTTCATTTAAGCCAGATAGTAACTGCCGAGTTTCTTTCGATCTTGCTCCGATTAAAACAAGTTTGTATTTCGAAAAACTCGCCCGGTGTACAGCTTTCGCGAGATAACCCAGGCCTTTTCTTATCGTCATTTGTCCAACAAACAGGATTCTGAATTCTTTGTCGCGGGATTTCTCAGAATACCAATTATCCAATCTAACGCTTAGCGGAACTATCCTTAACTTACTTTCATCCACGCCCTGATTGACAAAGCTTTCATAAACATAATTTGAGGGGACAACAATAAGATCAGCAGCGTCATATTCAAGCTCTTCTCGCTCGATCGTCTCTATCTCTATCGGAACATAAGGCAGGTTATAGTTTTCGTGCTCAGCTTTTAACAGTTGATCCTGGAAACGAATATGTGTAGATAGCCGTTCGCAAACATATCTGGCACCTCTCTGCTTGGCTTGCACACCCGAAACAACAGAACATCCGGATAGTGCAGCATAAAGATCACACTCAGGCATCTTTCTGGCAATAGTCAGATCCAGATGTTTCTGAGCTTGCCGAGCCCAACGCTGATCGATGTTGGCAGACAGAATCCGCATTTTCATAGCAACATGATAGGGAGTCTGAAACCACGGAACCGAGTTAATGTATTTCATAGGTGTTCCATCTACCTTGAATGAATACTTTGGTAGACCTGTGAACAACATTTTCAACCGATTTTGAGAGGCTAGTTCTGCAGCCAAACGGCCATAATGGAAACGGCCTACAGTAGCAAGCACTATACGTTCAGGAAAATTTTGACATGAAAAAGACTCCATGGATTTGGAACCAGCAATTACCGTCATACTGTTCTTTGTTTACAACGTAAAACACATCAGAGGCTAGCCTTCGCTACTCTGCACGAAAAAGAAACAACGTCAAACCATTTTGCCAAGGGAAATCTAAAGCCGGATGATACTCATGTGTAAGCATTTACAAGGATTACTCGAAAGGCAAGCAACTTAGGCGTAATTTAAACTGCTGACATCGGCAGATCGGCACTATTGGTCTGCTGCCGGGGTAATTGGGATAAATCAATTTGTTGGTTAGCCTGTGCTATCGTTGCCTTCCGGTGAGCAATAATTACAATCGTTAAGGATCCCTGAAGCTGCTGTAAGGCTAACTGTATCTGTTGTTCTCTATCATGGTCCAGTGCACTAGTCGCCTCGTCGAGAATCAGTAGCTGGGGAGAAGTCAGCAAAGCCCGGGCTAGAGCCAATCGTTGCCGTTCGCCACCGGACAATTTAATACCCTGATCACCAATCTGGGTATCCAGGCCATCAGGTAGGAGAGCGACAAACTGATCGGCTGCCGCCAGACGTAATACTCGCCAAAGTTCGACATCAGTTACGTTTCCCTCTGTTACCCAGCTCAAATTAGCCCTCACCGTATCGTGAAACAAATAGACTTCCTGGTTGACGTAGGCAATACTTTTGCGCCAGGCGATCCGGGTATCTCTATTCAGCGGCTGATCATCCACCCAAACCTGGCCAGACGAGGGTTCGTATAAGCCCGCCAAAAGATCGGCAAGCGTGGTTTTTCCCGATCCGGAGGGACCTGTCAGAGCGACAGTTTGATTACGTTGAATAGTAATATTCAAGTTTTCAAAAACATTTTGATTGCTATTAGGATAATGAAAACTCAAATCGGTTAGGCGAATACTATGCTTCAGTTGTAAAGCGCTGCCAAAAAAAGCAGCTTCTTGCACTTGCCTACAATCATTCTCCATTTGTCGAATATCATTAAATGCCGGCACTTTATGCATAAGTTGCTGATAATTTCTCTGCATAGCAGAAAACTGCGGTAAAATTCGTGAAAAAATCACCAGCAGCAATAAGAGTGTCGCCAATGGCATGGCAAAGAATGTCTGGGACACATAAAAAAAGATCCCGAAGACGACAACAGCGCCTATCAGATAAACCAATTGTGTAGCAGCGGTGAATCGAGCCAGACGCAAATGTTGCAACTCTATCTGGTGGCTTGTTTCATCCATCCGCTCCAGGCAGATTTTTTCGTTGGTGTAACTTTTAATCATTTTCAGACTGGCTAGCTGTTCAGAAAGCATCTGAAAAATGGATTTATAGCCCAGCAACTGACGCTTTCCGGAACCATATATGATTCGGTTAAACGGCAACAGAATTGCCAGCAAAGTTGCTGCACCGAGCAAAGCCAATAAAGTCATTTCCCAAGAAAGTAAGAGTACAATTACCAGCATCACCACTGACAATAGTATCTGGCTTAGGAGTGTCAACATCAGGTTGGCTGAAGATCCCACGGATTGTACTTGGCTCGACAAGCAATGAATAAAGTCCGACATTTTACGTTCGGCAATAAACGGCCAATGACTATGCAACAATAGTCTGTAAAGTTTGCAGCGCAGGTGGGTAATATAAGCATGCTGTACGCGGGTGGTTTGCACACTCAATTGATAGCGGACAGCGGCAAAAACGCTGACGATGACGACATAGGAGATTAAAACATTGGCCAGCGTTACCTCTAGTCCCAGCTCATCAAATATCCGATTGGCAAAAGCGGTAAGCTCGCTGTTACCCTCTATTCCGGCCGGCATTCCAATATCAAGGCCCATAATCTGCAACATTGGAATAATGAACAGCAATCCAATACCGGCAGCGATGCCATGAATCAGCATTAACGACAAAATAAACGTCTGAAGTTTTGGTGCGAACCGGTAAAAGGTCCTGAATTCAAACCATAGACTGGCGATGGGTGACTTTTTCATGATCAGCAATCACTTCAGAGGCAACAAATGTACCCACCAAACCATACGCCTTCAGGTTACCGCCACCAACAACAATAGCTGGTCCCACCTTGATCCAGGCATGGGCTTTCAAAGAATCAGAGTCTTCACCCGTAAGGCGAACTCCTAGGTGCATGATATAGGGAATGCCATAAAACCCCAGCAATGTCCTGGCCATTATGGCCTGAACCAAGCAGTTGGATTCCCAGGGTGTATACTTTGCGGTCAAGGCCACGATGCGTCCAATGGAACGTGCGAGCAATATTTGCCTGTCGGTGGCCAAAGTCGACAAGGTAAGATTGCTGTTTGGTGTCCCCAGATAACGGGACATCCATTTAAAAGGAACTAAAAGAGTCGCTATCCTTACTAGGCCACTGTACGGATAAAGAAACAGAAACCAGAGTTTTTCTCTGCGGGAAAGCACCCATGCAGAATGGCATTTTCTAAGCGCTTTACTCACCACTTCTGGCCTAGCCATTCAATCAACCAACAGAATCACTTTTTGTTCGGCCATATCCTCAAGTAACTTAAGCACATCCTGCTGGCATTGCGCTTCCTCGACTTCGTATTCTTCTTGTAATTGATCGCAAATCGCGACCACTTCCTGGGGTTTTTCCAATAACTGCCAAATTCTAGTGCCAATTGAGTCCAAACCAAGGTAGGAGCCTTTTTCAATGCTCATCATCACCAACTCATCCTCGAATTCTGCCTCGACCAGATCTTTATTTTTCTTTATCTTCGTGCTTAAACTCAACACAATTGGTCCTCCGCTCATCAAGGTAACCTATGGTTCCCTAGGTCATGGATACACGTCACAGACACTGACTGGAGCACTAAAGTGACGTTCTATCAAAATTAGTTACATCAGTTTAGCACTTATGCCAACTTCCCGATATTTTGAATTAAACTGATCCTGGAAATGCAGCCCTCACCTGTAAGGGATTCCAGCTAGGGTTGCCAAATATGCTCCGCAAATAGCTGGATCAATCTTTACTATCCTGAGAGTAAAAATCCTTAGGTGAACCCGCTGCAAGGTATCGTGGGCTGAGGATTAGATACCCCTCATTACCCGGTTAAGCAGGAAGCGCAATCGTACTCCAAGGGGCCAGTTCTAAGGGTTGACGATTCGCTTTTGGTAACTCACCATCAAAGATCTCGTAGCCGAGTTCTTTCAGTAGGATGCTGACATACCCGGATGTTTGCTTGGAAACCTCCACAAGGATCCGCGGCCGATGCTTCCGCAGCAAGTCCACTGCCCCCTTTAAAACTTCGAACTCTGCGCCTTCGACGTCAATCTTGACCAGATCGGGCGGCGGGAGACGCTGCGCGATCCAGTCCAACGAGAGCGAAACGACTGTCTGAACCTCGGAAACTCCACCGGTCTGAGTGGAACCATATCCCTGTAGGAAGTTCGCTGCCCGGGAACGACGGGCCAAACTGAGCATCCGTAAGTCACATGAGCTTGCGACTGCCGCTGGAACCACAGTCACAGTTGCAGTGTTAGTTGGCTGTAAAGCGCAGGAGCGACGCAGAAGCTGAACGAGCCACGCGTCCGGTTCAAATGCAACTACAGTCCCCTCAGAGCCTGAAAGACTGGCCGCCGAAAAGGCAAAAAGCCCGATGTTAGCTCCAATGTCCCAGACGACATCCCCTTTATCTACAAACTCCACTGCCAGTTGGCATAGATTCGGGTCAACGGCATCCATCGGGCGAAAGATGTACCTAAGTCCAGCCGAGCCAGAGACGTAGATCGGAGCTCTTCCCACTACATCGGGTAATCGCCTGCGGAAAACCCAGTTTCTCGTCAACGACTCTAGAAGACTTCTTAGCATCCAGATAGCTCCCCCAGGCAATATTGGTAGCAGTACATTGGATAACGAAATATAGACAGATAACGCTTTGGATCTTGCAAAGTAAAGCAGCGATGTTGATCATCACTCCCGAACAATCCAAAATTGGTCGGACTTTAAAGAACTATCTTGTCAAAGCTGGCCCCACACGTCTTTCGGCTCTAACCTTTCCGGGAAACAACCTCAACATTAAAAGTAGACCTTCGCTTTTTAAACATATAGCGCAGTTCAATCTCCTCTCCCACCTTAACAGGGATTGATTCACCAGGGATCCATGTCTTACTGAACCAACTGTTGTCACTTGAAACATCCCTGGGATCGATAGATAGAACCACCGATTCAGCCAGACCTAAGCAGAAGTAGACAATAATGCCATTGATTAGCCCAGTATTCGATACGGTAACCTGATGAAGTGAATCAAACTCAGTCTCCCTAATATTGTTTAAACTAATGCGATGTAAAACTATTGGATCTGTCAGTGCCAGCCAATCTTTTGCCTTATAAGTGTTTAAAAACAAATCATGATCTTGCTGACGGGAGGCCTCCAAAAAAGGAGAGAAATCAATATCATGAAGCTCTTTCCACCTTTGCATGACTGCTTCGGTAAACAATCTCGACTGAAGCACTTCTTCAGGGACATTAACAGGCAAAGCGATAATATCGATGGAAGAGGGTATTAACCGAGCATCAGGCTTAAGAAGCCTGCTAATAGCATCAGCGGTGGTCGGCAGGACACCCTCATCCAACGGATCGTTACCGATAATCTCACTGACCAAAACACTCGCTTTTTCAGGCAGCTCGATGTCCGTGGACCTCCCTTCTATGACAGTAACCTTGTTAGAAACTCCATTTCTTTTAAACACCTGTGATGCCAGCCCCCCAAGGCCGCTGCACTCTACTGCATAAACGTGCTTAGCTCCTGCCATGGCAGCGATTGTGGCTAAAACTCCTGTGCCCGTGCCGAACAAATCAGTGGTACAGGTTAATAATACTGCGGAGTGTATCGCTTACTTAGTTTACAACTCATTATTCGTCTGTTTTTCAGCTGTAGGGCTTTTACAAGGACCATGGCATCAGGATCGAACAGGTGCTATCCTTGATGTGCTGTATGTACTCGCCTGAGACTCTTAACCAGATAGTGATTGCGGAAGTATGCCTACTTCCTAGGTTTATTGATATTAATTGAGGTAATCCATGGATAGTCAAAATAATGATATGAGGCAAAGTGACAGAGCCCCGAATGAAAACAAAAGCAAAAAAGCATGGGTGGAACCGAAGCTCACAGTCATTGATGTAATTGAGCGTACTATGAAGATCGGAGCAACTCCTCCCTCTGATGGGGGATTTAAGCAATCTTGATACCTTTTTTCGACAGAAGTCATGGCTGGCTTTGCCTGCATTGACTCATTTGCAGTTCAACATTTACTGCTCGATTAAATGAAAAAGAAGCCCATCTTTAGCCTCCGGGTTACATTATTGCAGGTTGTTTTTTATGCCTAAGTTTTTAATCAATTAAAGCTTTACAGAAACCATAATTGGCAGCAATTGAACTTCCCCTTTCAACTAGCGATAGTCCGGACTCTGCAGGAAATACTCCCCCCCATCAACTTTTCAGTCTGACGGAATCGTCTTTTTCACCAGAATCTGATACTGCGTTTAGCAGGGCGGCAAATGCTCTCTGCCTTGCCCCACAGATTTGGGACCCGCAGTTGGACAAACATACCTTTGTTTATTTCCAGCCAAAGCAGGGTAGAGTTCTGCTAGCCCGTGGGCGCCACTCTACCTTCAAAGCCTTTTATACGAAAAGTAAAACAAGCCTACGCATCTTCGACAACTTTAAAGAAGTCCCCAATCGCGCAGCACGGCTAGACTTCGCCTGGGTAGCAGCAAGAGGGCATGGTTTTCTCGTCGCTGACGACAGCACGCCCTACAGCGGAGTTAAGAGCCTTCAGCCTGGCGAAATCGTTGAATTTGGATCAGGCGGCAAGTTTAAGACTCATCACTATCCCGTGTTACCCAAGTTGAAGATCTATCGTTCTTTCGAGAAAACCAGCAACATTACTGCCCATGAGCTTTTGGATGAGGCGGAGGAGTTGATAACTTGCGCGGTAGGCGAAAGTTTATCTACCCTGGATAGCGCTAAACCGGTTGCCTTAACGCTATCCGGAGGGCTGGACTCCGGCATTATTGCCGGAGCAGTCGCTAGACATACAGGCTCAAACCAACGCATCTACGCCTATACCGTTTGCGGCACTGAAGCAAACCTAACCTCGATGGGTGGTGCAAACCATCAGCGCAATGAAGATTGGAGTGAATTTAGTCAAGCTGAAAAAGTTGCCAGTAGGTTCGACCAGATTTTTCATTCCCGAATTTCCAGCACTACCAAGAGCTTGCCCGCCATTCTATGGCATTTTATCGAGGCGTTATCTGATGTGATACCTGCTCCCGCTGCGGTGTGGTGGCATCACGAGATTCAATCGAAAGCTCATGCACTCGGCTGTAGAGCCATGTTTAGCGGGCAGTTCGGTAATGAAACCATAAGCCCCGCCGGGTTGCGACAATTCGCCAGTATTGCACCTACTAACAACACTCGTCTATGGATGCGGCTTGCGAAAGAAGCATCCCAGGCTCAGTCTACAAGCTTTTTCTCCAGCATTTTAAATTACGGAATAAAGCCCTGGTTAAGGCGAATCGTTGACAATTCGAGGAATCAAGCAAGATCCTTACTGCAAGAGAGGTCTTCATTTAATCCCTTTCGAAAGTCTTTTCTAGCTGGTGATGACATAGTCGGCCGTTTAGAAGAGTCAACTTATCAACACCCTGACTTGCAGGCTTATAAATCAAAACTGTTTACCAATGCTTTTGAAAGACTTTGTTATCGGAATGCAGTTAATGATGAGCTGGGGTATACACCGGTCGTTTATCCATTCACCGATTTTGCTTTTAGAGAGTTTTGTTGGCGACTCCCTGTAGATGTCATGCTTCGTGAAGGAGAAACACGTTGGTTTGCGCGGAGGCTTTACGAGCGATTTGTAGGCTTTTCAGCTCCCGAAATTATCCCAAGCGGATCGCAATCAGGAGATTGGCATTCGATGTTCGTGAGGGACCGGCATCTTTTTCTAGAGATATTCCAGAGCATTAACAAGATTTCCAGCGTCTCGAAAATGCTCGATATCGAAGCGCTCGTTTCAGCAACGGCGCGTATCCCTTCAGACCAACATTCAATAGCTAAAAGCGATTATTTTGAGTTTTGCAAAGTAGCTCGCGGACTAGGATTTGGAATATTTTTTGCGCTGCACGCTCCGAGCCATGATCAAGTCGACTTGGGTCACCTTAAGTCTCAATTAGGTATCTCATAGCCTAATTCGGACATAATATCTGAGAAATTATCTATGATTTTTCGCACTTGACGATCGTTGAGCTCGGTTCTCCAGCCATCCAAACGCCCTTTTCTGAAAAATTGGTTTAACTTTACCGGCCTTTCGATGAAGCCATCTTTTGCTTCGAGATCTTGAAGTTTTGAGAATCCCGTATGCTCTATGGCTTGCTTGCATTCCTGCTGCGTCAATTCTATGCCGAAGCAGATCGCAATCTTACTAAACCATTTTTCCGGGTCGCCTAATAAATCTTCATAACGTACTACGATCCTTTGTGGCAATGGGGCGTGCAACCAACTTGCGGTGTGACTCCCCCAGGTTCCTTGAATGTAGGGGATTTGTGTATGAACTTGCTCATCTAATCCCGGTGTCATGCAAAATTCCGGATCGCACAACTGTTCAATAGCACCATCAATACTGATTCCCAAATGGTGGGCCAGTGAACCTGCAATATCCAATGGGTTCCGCACCAGCAGAACAATCGCTGCACAATTGGTTGAATCGAAAACAGGTTTAGAATCTTGGCCGACTAACCATCGATCATGGGTTTTGAGCCCGGTACGTCTGCCTTTGAAAGCGGCATAAAAAGATAATTCCTGCAGCGCCCAGCGTTGTGCCATCGCCGATTCTTCGAGAGTAAGTTCGCTGGTATCAAGCCCGGTTTCATCCAGAATCAACTTTCTGTCGGACGCAAAAGGAACTGCATAAGGCCGCCTATTCAGATTGAACTCAGAGCCACCTTCCTTCACCAAAGATGCAGCGGATAAAAATAACCGTGTCCAAGTACTGCCACTTTTTGGGTAACTTGCGAGCAGAGCAATACGCCCCTCCATTTTTTGAGAATTAGGCACTTTCATTGCGTTTCGCATTGATCCGCTATGACACTTTCTGCCAGCTGTAATAGTCTATCCAAGTCGTACTTATAATAAAATGTCTCTATCGGGACTGATCTGGCTATTTGCATACACTGCGCAAAAATCCTTCCACGCAACCCCATAGCTGATGCAGCCCGTCGCCTGTGAACACAGTTAGATATATGGGCAAATGCTGCCGCACCCTCAAGTGTTTTTTTGCCTTCTTCGCGACAACTTCTTGCTTGCCCGATAATTATAAATCGCCCTATTGGTAATGGTTTCGAGCAAATATTTTGTGGATAAAAGAGATACTTTTTTACACTTGATCGAACCGGCATTAAATTTACCGTTGATTTGCCGATAGCCACCAGACTATCAATATGCAGTTTTATCGCTCTACTAACAGGGAGCGAAGAGAAAACTCCATTCTCAAGAAGGATAGGCGTCAGATCATCGTTTAACAGTTCGGCACCTCTTTCTACTAAAGCTGCGCACAAAGTAGATTTTCCTGCGGCAGTATGCCCTAGTATTGCGGTTGCGCAGTTACTGCCAGGTAATCTCACGGTACTCGCATGCATTGCTAGTAGCCCACGCTGATAAGCAATTGATGTTAATCCCGAACCTAAAGCGAATACTCGCCATTGCTTTTCCTCCCCTGTTTCTTCAGTCGAGCTGCTTGATGGGTCTATGATAATGGTGTCACCATGCTTCGTTAGCATCTTCACTTTACCCGGCAACACAACTAAGTGCTCTGAATCACCATTTGTTTGATGAATGCTACTTTTCAGCGTCGCATTTTCAAGCTCATCCGGGAGTTCACCAAGTCTCAAACGAATCGGCTTTCTTCCAAAAGCGTCGCTTTCCTTTACTGGGGAAAGTTCCGGAAGCTCGACCTCCGAGATTATGTAAGTATCTAAAGCTCTATAGCAAAACTTGGACATAGAATAAAAATGATTCAATAAAACTTCTAAAGTTGGCGGGTTTTCTGACTCGACTCCCTGCTCGCCGACCGAGCAAAAAAAGGAAGCACTTGCTACTTAACTTCTAAAATAAGACCTTCCTCACTTAGCCGGTTAACAAATAAAAACACTTGTCTTTCAATTTTGTCGTTTTCTATCCCAAAATCGTTGGCAAGACATTCAACCAATCGCTTCATAGTAATAGGTTTTTTTAGTAGATCCCAAATCGCAGCTCCAGTCTCATTTAGAGTGCAATACGAGTCTGTCACCGGGCTCATAAGCACTACTTCACCGTCTATTGTGTCACTTAATGAGTCTGGATTCTGAACCAACTGTTTGCTGTCTGAAGTACTCATTATGCAGTCTTTTTAGTAGTTGCCTTTGTATAACATTAATAAAGCCATTTCCGCACCTCGTTCTCCATACCATGTTGGCAGGAGAATTTCCCAATCTACCGTTCACTCGTTTTATTTTCGAAGATTTGAATTCCAGGCCGCCGCCAAGCAGTATTTTTTAACTTATACAATAATTTTGTATTAGCTCACCCCTAGACTATGAAGGGAGCCAGTGTGCACCAATTGAGTGGTGATAAGAAGGATTATAGCCAAGGATAGTAACTAATTAAGGTCATTTCCGAAAAAGGCCGATCTACTATATATGAAACAATGCTGAATTTTTAACCAGGACGCTGGTTTTTCTGCAGGGGATTCGAAGCCCTGCAGATTTGATGCGTCCTTTTTCCGTTTCCCTTTGCTCGGTTTTACGTTATCTCGAAGCTTGTCTGGCTACGAAGGCCTTGATCTCACCATCTTGCGCGGTTCTTACGGTCCTATATCTTATGGACTCACGGCTTCTCCAAAATGTTTTGTGCCGCTATACTGGCCGCCAAAAGCAAAAAACATCATTAAGGGCCAAATGCTCAGGGAACATTCAGATTGCTTGATATACAGGCATCAGCTTCCACGCGAGTTTAGACTGTTGCTGCTTTGTATCAGCTATCTGCCTGAGCCCGGAAAACATCGGCTGGCCGCTGAATGGCTTAGGCAGGGCATCAAGGAAGACAAATTATTATCCCTGGCCATTCACCATGGTGTGGCATCTCAATGTGCAGAGTTTCTAAGGTCCCATTGGTCGGTTGCTGAGTCAAAGAGGATATTCTCGCCGCATCTTAGAAAACTCCAACTTCGCTCGATGCTGGCAACCAGACAAATTAAAGAAATACATTCTGCTCTTCACCAGCGGCATGTAACTTTTGCTTTGCTAAAATCGCTCTCGCGAATGCATAGCCAGCAAAATCCCACTTCAATGCTCCGTCCCGTTACTGACATAGACATTATCATTTCACCAGCGCAAATCCGACCCGCATTGGATGCGTTGCTGAAACTGGATTATGCCATCCAATCCGATTCTCCTTCAGCTTTGGAGCTGGCCGCTATTGAAAGAAATCAGAACTTTTGGTACGGCAATAATGCTCTCACTCTATCAAGACGTCCCGCGGAATTAGCGATAGATTTACACTGGCGCTTTATGAGCAAATCCGACGCCTGGCTATTCGATGAGCGACCTGACATTCAGTCACCGATTACGCCCAGCGACTTTCACGCGATAAGTCCAAAGCAAAACGCTCGCTTTATGCGAGCTCATGGCTTGAAAGACCTTTTTTTTAAACTCAAGTGGCTGGCGGACTTAAAACAGTTACCGGACGGCGATAAACACGACCGCTTGTGGCGACTTTCCGAAAGGGTGCAAAAGATTTGGTTGGGCAAACAAACCGATTTCAATGACTACGAGTTCAACTCATATCTGGAGATGATGCTAAGACATTATGAGACTAATAGCTTTTATCCCCAAAGACCTGAGTTGGGTTTTAGCTTTAACCTACATCAAGCCATACTGGGAAAGACTATAGGTTTAGAGTTAGCCAAAGGATTTATCGCGCTTCATCCGCTGGATTACAAGTGTATTTCTCTTCCCGCTTCACTTAAATGGTTATACTTCCCTACCAGATTACTACGCGTGCTGGGGAACCAGTTATTAAGTTCAAACCGCTAGCCCGCATACTCACCAGAGTTTGTAGCGAGACCGTTTAAGCGGGCGTCATCTATGACGTTCGCGACCGAAGAGCGCACAGGCGTACTTGGCGGTACGTCGCGCACTCTGACCGAGTGAACGTTAGAGAGGGCGTGCTATGAAGCGGCCGCAGTAGAAGTCTGGTGAAAAATGCGGGCTAGTATCGACATTCGACGGGATTAAACAGGAGAGTATCTGCAAAAATAGCTTCAAGTCATCTATTCTATCCATTAAAAAGCTAGCGTTCTGGAGGAAGAACCAATCAGAGTTAGTGCCAGTGCATCATCAAAAACAGCAATACTCTAACCCTATGGACAACCAAGTTTGAATAATAAGATTCCTTTTAACTATAGATTGGCAAGAGCACTGGGCCACTTTGTTGACTTTAAAGGAAAGGACCGCCTTTGCCGGCTACTCGCTGATCCAGATAGAAATTTTAACCAGGAGTTTGAAGCAATCTGTTATGACGGCAGTAAGTTTACCGGCAATTTCCGATACTTTTATGACTGGATCACCTTCGTCTACGGAGGTCCTGAACTGGGGCTTGCTCGCACCCTGGCCTTTATCGGACAAAATCTTCAGCACAGCCTATTCCTGGATATCGGTGCGAATGCGGGTTACCACACTCTGGTATGCGCAAATGCCTACAAGTCTGTATGGGCATTCGAATGCCACCCAGTAGTGCTTAATCTACTACAGCAAAGAACGGTAGGTCTCGAGAATGTTATTATAATCGGTCAAGCGGTTGCAGACCGGTGCACAGAACTCACTTTAAATGGATATGACCCTGGCCAGTGTAATATAGGAACGTCTTCCATTGTAACTCGTGAAGAAAACCACAATAACCCAATCAAGGTATCAGCCACCACATTAGACTCCTATTTACCTCAATTGAAGGGATTTGACCACATTGTAGTAAAGGTGGATGTGGAAGACGCTGAACATCTTGTTCTTTCCGGTGCCAGCAAACTGATCGCCCAAGTCCAACCAGTTTTGTTTATTGAAAGTCAGGATATTCGTAGGCTAGAAAGTTTCGTTAGCCTTGGCTACAACATCTACAGTCTACACCACTGGTATCGTAGACTATGTGTGCATTCTGCCGAAGAAACTGGTAATGATGACTACGCTCTGATACCAACAAAATACAAGACCTTATGGCGGCGACTTTTACAACAAAATTGGATTATCGATAAAACCTGAACCAACTCAGTGGTTAACCAGCGCTTTCGATACATGCATGGTCTCAGGTTCTGCCGGCACCTTCCCGGATCACCATTGCAACAAAATGGCTACATGCTTTACCGTTGCGAATTTTAATCCTAAACTGAATTTGGTCTTCCAAATACAAAAAAGTTACCCCAATCCTAGCGATGTTCACTAACTATAATCGCGAAATAAAACTGCTCCCTTTATTGGATTTTGTTTGTGTATTGTTAACCGGCTACCTGGCTTACGTCATCCGCAACAACTCATACACACTCCACGATCTACATTTCTTACTGCTGCTCGTATCTGGTTTTTTAACCATAACCGTCTTTGGATTTGCGAGGGTATACCTCTCTAGCGGAACGACTTGGACCCATCATATTCGACAACTTTTCACACCGCTACTTACAGTCGGTTTGCTCATACTGGTTATCGGTTTTTTCAGTAAATCATCAGAACACTTTTCCCGGGTCGCAACCTTGCTGTGGTTCGCTCTATGCCTGATTACCATGATCGGATATAGAATGATGATTAGTTCTTTGGGAAAAACCCGCTGGTTCGGTTCATACTTAGCGCGAAGAATTGTGTTATTTGGCGAATCAGAAGATGTCATGCAACTCTATCAATATCTGCAGCAGCGCCAGAGCCCTTGGCTTCAGATCACGGGTATTTTTAGCGAAACCGGATTCTCGTCCGATCTAAGCAAATTATCTGTCAAATCCGGAAAACTCGATGATTTGCTGGAGTGGTCCAAAGATCAGCGCATTGATGATCTAATTGCTATACCTCCGCCATCCGGTGAACAAGATGAATGGTTTAACTGCTTAAAGGAGCTACAGCTAATTCCCGCCAATCTGAACGTTGGTCCAAACGAGTTACTCAAGCTTTACCCGGAAGCCCGCCGAATTGATATCGAAGAGTTGCCGTTGATTAACCTAGTACATCACCCTCTATCCTCGCTGAGTCGTTTATTCAAAACCGCTCTCGACTATACTTTGGCATTGATTACACTCCTGACAACTTTACCGCTGCTGACCCTCATCGCCATTGCCATTCGCCTTGACTCCAATGGCCCGATATTGTTACGCCAGCAGCGATTAGGTTTTCGGAACGAAGTCTTTACCGTCTTCAAGTTCCGAACAATGAGAGATGGTAGTCAGAATGATCCCATGTTGCCTCAGGCACATCCCGAAGACCATCGCATCACCCGTGTTGGCAAACTATTGCGCCGATTCAGCCTGGATGAACTGCCCCAATTATTGAACGTACTAAACGGCTCCATGTCATTGGTAGGTCCCCGGCCTCATGCAGTACCGCACAACAATAAATACGCCAAATTAGTTGATCGCTATTTAGAGAGACACAAAGTCAAACCCGGAATTACCGGGTGGGCGCAGGTCAATGGACATCGGGGGGCTACGGACAGCGTGGAAAAGATGAATCTGAGAGTCGAGCATGATTTGTTTTACATCAGTAACTGGTCACCCTTGTTGGACGCAGAAATTCTATTTCGGACTCTGGTAGTGGTTATTACAGGGCGCAATGCTTACTAATTCAATCAGTTACTCACAGTTCGAATGATCAGATAAGTTCCAATACACAAAGCGTCCATACGAGTACGCAGAAAACAGTCCAGCGCTTCAGCGGCAGTAGTAACGATCGGCTCATTTTCGTTAAATGAGGTATTGAGGACCATCGGAACACCGGTTTTATCGTAAAATCCCTCAATAAGTGCACGATATTCCGGATGCTGATTTTGCTCGACGCTTTGCAATCTGCCGGTTCCATCTACATGAGTTACAGCAGGAATCAGTCTGCGTTTTTCTGCTTTGATTGAAAACACCTTAGCCATAAAAGGCGAATCCGCATCTTCTTTTCTTGGTAAATCAAACCATTCAGGAATATGTTCAGACAATACCGATGGAGCAAATGGCCGATAGGATTCTCGTAGTTTGATTTTTTCATTTAAAAGCGAGCGCATATCGCCGCAACGAGGATCAGCCAGAATAGACCGCGAACCTAAAGCTCTAGGACCCCATTCCATGCGTCCCTGACACCAGCCAACCACTTTACCTTTCACCAGCAAATCGACCGTTGCAGAGATTTGCACCTGTCCATTTTCACTCGGGATTACTTCAATCCGATGATGGAGCAAGTCAGCGGCACGATTTTTTAACGCTTTATCAATATCACGCGGGAGCAAAGAAGGTCCGAGGTATGCGTGATCCAAAGACTTTGACCGTTGACTGGAGACCGTAGACCAGACATGCAAAGCCGCACCGATCGCTCCTCCGGCATCGTGCGCAGCTGAAGGTATGTATAGTCGCTTTATTGGTGTCTTTGCGGTAATAAGCCCATTGGCGGATGAGTTTTGCGCACATCCACCGGCTAGCGCTATTTCGCAAATACCTGTTCTAGAGCAAAGCTTGTTAATCAAGTTAAACAACGCCTGTTCATAAATCAACTGCGTCGAAGCCGCTAGGTCTTTGTGCCTCTGAGTAAGCATATCGGTCTCCAACCTGGCGGGGCCTAGCAATTGCAGCAGTTTTTTGTCGTACAGCTTTCCTACCATAGGGGCACCGTCGTTCCAGGTATAGGGAACGTTCTCGCGATGATGCCTAAAAAAATCCAAGTTCAGCTCAAAGCTGCCATCATCAAGGAAACGAACTAACCGACAAACATCATCTTTTGCATCGGGTTTACCATATGCAGCCAATCCCATCAGCTTGTACTCATCACCATAATTGGGAAAGCCCAGGTACTGGGTCATTGCCTGATAAAAAATTCCTAGGGAATGCGGAAAATGAACCTTACCCGCTAACTCGATTCCTTGCTGATCCCCAATCCCCCAGGCAGCACTCGCAAAATCGCCAAACCCATCTACAGATAAAACGATCGCTCGCTTAAAAGGAGAAGGATAAAAAGCTGAGGCCAAATGAGCCATATGATGTTCAACATGATGAAACTGGGCACGCATCCCGCCTTCGGGGAAGTTCCGATACAGGTTCCGGCCGACCCTGATCCAGGAAAGTGCGTTGCGGACTCTTGATACAATCAGCTCAGCAGAAGGTAGATGGGTGAGCGTGTATAAGACTTTTCTTCCAAAGGATGCCTTTGGATCACGGTTGATAGCCACATGATGGACATCTTCCAGGCGGATATTTGCCAACCCAAGACAAGCTTGTACGGCACTCTTTGGAAACCCGGCATGGTGCTTAATACGCGTTAAGCGCTCTTCTTCGATAGCGGCGATCACCTGGCCATCTTTCACCAGACAAGCTGCCGCGTCACCATGGTATGCATTTAAACCTAATATATACATAAGATGGGCTATATCTAACTTCCGGTAACAAAATCTATTAGCAAGAATAGACCACGGGTGACTACAAGGTCTTTTCAAAATAGTAAGTTAATGAACAGAAAATCAGCCAACAGCTATTTATGGTCTTGATCTCTGCCATGAAAAAACACAGTTGAGCAGGAGGCACGACTTAGTTGAAGCAACCATAGAATTCTACATTCTGGCTTACGTGAAACGATTTCGATATTTTTTCAATCTGAATTTGATCGCTGAGTTAAACTTAACACCATAAAAACCTAATTTAAGTTTAAGCACTTTGACAGACGAATCCTCAGCTCACCCAGTATATGACTATCTTGTGGTAGTCGATTCTTTTTGGCCGGCAAAAACCTATGGCGGACCAATCTACTCCGTCTGGAATATGTGCAGGGGCTTAAGTGATTCGGGGTTGAAGGTCGGTGTCAATACCACCAATGCCAATAAGGGTATTCCTTTGCCGGTACCGGCCAGCCAAGTTTCTCAACCGCATCCCAACGTCCATGTCACTTACTATCAGGCAAACCGAAGCAATAATAAAATTCGGTTCATGTCCATTAGCAGACTAATCGGACTATGGAGGGCCTCGATTCAGACTCGCGTTTTATTTGCACAGGGTTTATTTAATTGGGCTACGCCCATAACGGCATTGATTGGCGTACTTCGCAAAAAACCTGTTCTGGTTTCACCACGCGGCGCTTTAGCTGAAGAGGTTATACAACAGCGCAAAACTCTGCTTAAAAGGCTCTGGTTAATAATACTTATGCGCCCCTTTGCCAATAGTATTTTGTGGCTCGCCACTTCTGCGCAGGAACGTCAGGAAGTTCTGCATCGTTTTCCCGGATCCAGGGTTCTGGTGGTTCCCAATGGTATTGATTTAGCCTTGTTCCGCGATATACCGGAGGATAGCCGGCACCAATTCGAACAACGATTCCGAGTTTCATCCGATACCGACCCGGTAATTGTTAATCTCGGCCGAATACACCCCAAGAAAGCACTGTCGAATTTGGTCCGAAGTTTCTCTCAGTTACTGAAGGATTATCCGAAGGCTCATCTGTTAATAGCGGGACCCAATGAGCTGGGTGAAAGGGACAGGCTCCAGAAACTGGTTGACGAACTATCGCTGAGTAATCAGGTCACCTTACTCGATCACTTGTCCGGTAAAGACAAACTCATTTTTCTGGCCGGCGCTGATTTATTTATTTTGCCCTCCAAAAATGAGAATTTTGGATTAGTTTATGCTGAAGCGCTAGCAGCTGGTACACCCGTCATCGCTTCCACTGCAACGCCCTGGCAACATCTAGACGCTATTGGCTGTGGTCGCTGGGTACCTAGTGATGTCGTCTCAATCCATGCGGCAGCTATAGACTTACTCGCTCGCGACACTAATGCTGCCGGTGCTAAAGGGCGGCGGTGGGTCTTTGAAAATCTGGACTATTCATACATCAGCCGTCAGCTTCACAAATCCGTCTCCTCTGCACTGGAAATCTCTATCCCGGGCAATCGCTCCTTGCCATAGAGATATAAGATGGCACTGCGTAAACCGAGCAGTATCCTTGCTGTATTGAAAGAAGCAACAAGCTCTCTTGCCTGTTGCTGCATTTTTCGAAGCTGCTGTTGATCGGCAATCAATTGACGGAGCCGAACAGTCAATGCAGCGATATCTCCTGTTGGAAACTGATACCCAGTCTGGCCATCAATGACCAGATTGGGAGCGGAACCGCATTCGTCACTGGCCACAACTGCACAATTACAGTTCATCGCTTCATTCACCACTACGCCCCACTGCTCATTGGCAGAAGGTATAACAAAGACATCCGCCAATTCAAAATAAGCCGGTAGTTCGGCCTGGTTGCGAAAACCTGCAAGAATAATACGATCCCATCCGAGCGCTTTCACTTTGGCTTCCAGTTCTTGCTGCTGCTCGCCGGACCCGACAATCAAGAGATAGGCTTCCGGAGGTTGAAGTCCATCGACGGACAATCGGGCATAGGCTTCGACTAAATCAATCACTCTTTTACGTGTCTGAAACTTGCCCACAAAAATGAAAACAGGGAGTTCCTGATCCGTCATATCGTGCCGTTTGTAGAGTGTCTGCCGGTCCTTCGCTGCATTATCAGCCTGTCTTTGCCAATAGACGTTATCCACCATGTAGGGCAGGTCAAACAGCTGCCATTCGGGAATTCCGTAGGCCCGGAAATAATCATGACCAGCTTTGCCCATGTAACCAAATACATCGCACCGATCCAACACCCATCGTTTCAGGTGCTCCTTTAGCCCCTGGATCATGCCAGCCATTGGCGGGGACCCAAGAAAGTTATTCTCGGTGCGCATTAACACCGGAAGTCCGAGGGATTTTGCATCATGCAAAGCTAATAGGTCAGCCAGCCGCCCCCAGCCATGCAACCATACCAGGTCAAACTTACCCTCCTGAAGCCTGGACCTGAAGCCCCGATTAACCGGCCGCAGCTGAGAAGGATTAGCTCCGGGAATCAAGGTTGGCAAGAACTCATATTCATAACCGTCCAGCAAGGGTACATCCCAACTCACATTGCGACCGAAACCCTCATCAAAACTACCCTTAGTGCAGGTATCCATGCCATAAAAGACCTTTAAATCCAAATCCGGCTCCGTCGACAGCTCCTTTAACATCGCTGATTGGTATTGAATTGGATGGCTTAGCAAATAAGCAATTTTTAATGGCCGGTTGATCGCTAACGGAGTGGTTTTGATATTAGGATTCAGCGATATCACGTTGGTTCCCGGAATGGTTTTAGACTAGAGCAACTGTCTGCGCTTTTGGGCCAGCGGTGAACAGGGATTTTTCAGTTCGCGAAGTTTCAGGTCTATCTGGTATTCATATATAGCTCTCAGTACAGCAGACTCAAATCCAGCCCGCCCATCTAAAAATCCAAGCTTGAAGATATACATAAAGACAAACACAAACAGCGGGCGAGCCGGCAAATACCGATAAGCCCAGAGCTTCAAAGCTCGGCGCCGCTGCGGGCCATTGCGAAAGAGGTTAGCCGTTAAGTCACCGGATTGACTTTGGCTGTTAAGAACTTCCATGGCTTCAAGACTTGAGTAATGATTATGACGGTCAAAATAGCGCTCAATGCCCTTATCGTCATCGTGATCAATGGGGTTCTCCAAGTAGCCAGCCGATCCTTTCAACACCAGGTGTTCATGGACAAGCCGCTGTTCATAGAAACCCGATCCGAGCTTAAATAAACGCAAATTATAATCTGGATACCGGCCTCCCCGGCGCAACGGTCGGCCGCACCATCGAATCAAGCGGGGAATGTAATAGCCCTCATGCTTCGGTTGATTGACAAACAGCTGCTCAATCTCATCACGTAACTCCGGGGTTACCCTCTCATCAGCGTCGAGAATGAACAACCAGGGATTCTTAAACTCGATTTCCCTTAGCGCCCAATTCTTATGGCTGGAAAAGTTATCGAATTCACGTTGAACCACTCTAGCACCCTTCGATGCTGCTATGGCGATAGTGTTATCTGTACTGTAAGAATCCAACACTACCCGTTCATCGGCCCAAGCAACACTATCCAAGCACGCGGGTAAGTTACGCGACTCGTTTTTTGTGGGTATCAACACAGATAATGCAATCATCGCAACGAAACCTTGAACTCGTCAGCCCATAATGCCGCAATCATAATCCGCCATAAAAGATCCCATTGGTATGCGGCTAAAGCTGGTTGACGGCCTTTGCATGCAGACAAGAACCGAGTTTCTACAGTCTTTCTGTTCTCCAAACCCAATCGGTGTTCGGCAATCTCCAGACTACTCATTACCAAATCAAGATTATGGCGCATCCAATGCTGTACCGGTGCCGGCATACTTTGCTTAAGGGGAGCCCGGACAATGGATTCCGGTAACCGCTTAAGCAGGGCGCATCTGAGTATCTGTTTGCCAACACCATTTTTCACCAGTAAATGGTCAGGGCAGCTCAACCCCCAAAGCATCAAACGATAATCCATGAAAGGGGCGCGCGCTTCCAACCCATGATGCATCGCATTGCGATCTTCATAATGCAAAAAACCGGGAAGCGTCCAACGGTTGCGAGCCGAACACATGTAATCTTTGAGTCGGCAAGAAAAATGTTCTTTTTGATAACGGGGTTCACTTAAAGCAACCAATGAACCATTTAACCAGTGTCCAACTCTGTTCCGAACCCGCCACTGGTACATTTCACTGCGCCAACGCGCCGGCAAAGTGTGCCATAAGGCGTTGAGGCCACCTTTGACAAGGCTTATCACATTACTGCGAGCCTCAACCAAGCTGCCCTGTAACAAGCAATCGGCAGCGCGGGCCCGCGAAAAAGTTGGTATGTAGCCCGCTAGGGCTTCATCGCCACCTTGTCCTCCAAGCACCACCCGATGACCACTGGCAGCAACTGCGGCCATTAGCTTGTAGTGAGCTAGCATGGAACCATCGGCAAACGGCTCTCCTTGGACTCGCAATAAATTGCGTAAGTCCGGTTCCAAATCCTGCGAGCCGGGTTCAACGGTTTCCAGCCGCTGCAGTCGGCAATGCTCAGCAATCTTATGTGCCTGTTCCGATTCGTCATTGTTCTGGGGGTAGCGCAGAGTATAGGCATGCAGTTTACCGTCCAATGCCAGAGAGGCGGCACTCACCACGGCTGAGGAATCCAGTCCCCCCGATAACAGATAACCGATAGAGACGTCTGCCCGCAGCCTAATATTTACAGCATCGTCTATCAGCTCCAGTAGTTCATCGGCATCACCCCTGTGGGGAGTTACCCTTGCTGGAGCTAGATCCCAGTATTGCCGCTGCTGATAAACACGGGTGAAATCATCAGCCCTGAACTTAACCCAACTACCTGGCCGGAGCTGATATATATTGTGGAAAAGAGTTTCTGTAGAGTAATCTAATTGACGGTCAACCAGAAAACTGGACAGTGCTTTGGAATTAATGGAGTCATCTTGATGACCGCTTGACCTGGAACCACCGATGTCGATTTGCCCTGTCAACGTATCCAAATCTAACAATGCAGGAATTTCAGATGCAAAGACGAGGTGTCTGCCCCATAACCGCCAGTAAAGTGGTTTGATACCGAAGCGATCGCGACACAACAGCAACGATTGTTCTCGAGGATCAAAATAGGCAAAGGCCCAAGTCCCATTCAACGAGGGCAAGGCCGCTACACCTTTTTCAGCCAACAAACGCAGTAAAACCTCGGTATCTCCAGTGGAGACAGGTAATGCAGAAAGAGTTTCGCTCAATTCGAGATAATTATAGATAGTACCGTTAAATGCTATGACCGGTCCTTTTCCATTCTCTACGAAAGGGAGTTGCATCGGCTGGTCCCCTGCAGCAGAGGTGTCCAATAAAGCCAGTCGGTAGTGTATGAGAAACAGGTTGTCATTTTCCCAGCGACCACAACCGTCCGGACCGCGATGGGAAATAAGTTTAGCCATATTCGATAATAGCTCTGCGCGTTCAGCAAACTTTGGTCCCCAGATTCCGACAAAGCCACACATAGTCAGTTGGCAACCTGCAGCTCATTGCTCCGCCCACGGACTGCTATCGTCTTCTGTAACACGTGCTCGAAGCGCTTGGCTATTTTTCTGCTGTCAAAGTGCTGCTCGGCATAGGCACGCGCATTTTTGCCAAATCTACTACGTAGTTCTTTGTCTTTTACCAGTCGCTCCGCTGCCTTTAACCAAGCATCATGGTTTTCAGGAGTTACCACTATACCGGCTTCGGCCTGTCGTATCATTCGGGCGGCATCATTATCGGCTGGCAACGCCGCCAGCAAAGATCGCCCTGCACACAATTGGTTAAGAATCTTTGATGGCACACAAAAAACTCCGGCGCCTGGCTCCAGAGAGGATAGCAAAACATCCGCAGAGGCAAGCATTTCAGGAACCTCCTGTACCGGCTGAAATGGTAAAACGATGAGGTTATTCAGCCGATGACTGGAGAGATATTCGGCACAATCACCTTCGCTCACGACCACAACGCTAACATTAGGGTCAGTTGATAAATGCTGGGCAAGTTTAAGAAAAATTTTTGGATCATGCTTCAATCCCAATGTACCCGCATAAAGCAGTACGGTTTTGTTATAGAGTTGTCGCCGTCGTGACCAAGCATTGTCTTTTGCCAATTGTGGCGTTTCATTTACCGCTGCCCAATTAGGTTGTAGGGTTATCTTCTCTCTGCTTATACGCCAACGATTCATTTCTGGCAGAAAGCCCTCTGAAATCGGCACCAGGGCATCAGCGCGCTGGCAAAGCTTCGCTTCCAGCACCTCATAACGCCACCCGATAAGTCGCCCAAATCCCCACCAGCGAGTCATCAAATAGCGCCGGATCGCTGCGCTGTAGAGATCCTGTAACCAGAAAACCTTAGGAATCGCTAGCGACTCACAACAATCAAAAGCCCTAGCTAGCGGATCTAATGGCGTATTACAAATTAATAGAATATCCGGATGCCAATCTCCGATCAGTTGCGATAGTTTACGCCCATATTTTTTTTCCTGGCGCCAACGGCTGAAATAATCATATTTTGAAAAGCGCCCCGCCATTTCCAATGCCTTGAAGTCCAGTGTTGACGGGTCATCGGGTTGCCTGCATAACAGGCCCTTGGGGGCTGGAAAAGAAGCACAACTCAGGTGCAAAACTGTATGACCCAGTGATGCCAGTTGCCTGGCAAGGTCCGCCTGAAAAGCATGGCCTGTGTAATCGTGCAACAATACTCGCATCAATTCCGGATGCCTTTTAGTATTTCCAGAGCCAGCTTTCGATTAAACGCTGGCGAATAGTGGTTAGGGTCGATCCAGCAGTCAGAACAATCCATTCCAAACCCACTAAGATCGAAGAAACCGGGTAGATTGCCTTCGCTAATTTCATTTCTTACCTGTTCAACCAAGTGACTCAGTAATGCGTGTTGGGCACTTCTTTTAAAACGCTCAGGATCTCTTACAAACGCGTTGTCATCAGCCAGCACCGCTAACGGCTGAAACAGGATATGAACATTGAAATCAAACGCATTGGCTATATTGGCTAAGAACCGACTATTTCCCCTATAGAGTGTTTTTATGCGATCTGCACAAGTACGCCGAAGCTCATCGGTAACTTCATTTGCGTTAAAGTACCGTAACCCCGTCCAAAGAGATAACATTCGCGAATAGTGTGCCGCTGGGTTCGAATGAAAGTCACTGTTTGGCTGATATATGGCATCGCCTGATTCACATATCGGCAGGTCTGAAATAGTAGTCGGTTTAAAGGACGAACTTACCAGCGTTAACAAAGGCATTCTGGTAATCAAATTACCCCAGTAGGCGGCCCCGTCATTTTGTAATGCGAAATAGTACGGTTGTTGAGGAATAGCGGGAGCTTCGAAAGTGGAGAACAATGGTTGCTGTAGAACATTAATATCTAAATCATTCAAACCGTCAAAGAACAAGACAGCCTTTGGCTGGTAGCCCTTTCGCAGTAACAGCATAAGATGATCAATTTCAGGATTCTGTCCCCGGGATTCTACACCAAAATTAATATATCGATTGTCAGTATCGAACTCATTCAAATAGCTAGCAATGGTTTCGCAGTCTGCTACTCCGCTGCCATAAGTCGTTGAACCACCAAACATCCAAATCGCGTTATTTAAATAGGATCGGTTTGATCGGGCTTGCTCAGTATGAGATTGAGCGCTAACAGAGGGGTCAGCAATCTTGGGCTCCAGCTGCGTTTGATTGCATGATCTCCGAGTACCTTCAGGTCCACTGTTGTAGAACTCTCCTTTGGCCGGGCGCATCATCATTTGCAGTGCGGGATGAGCGCTTGCACCGGGAGTCGTTTGCCGTTCAATGACCTTGGCAATAGGTTCGTCATTAAAGACCCGAGAAAGAAGCTCCGGGTTCTTGTAGGCCATTTCCGAGCCGCCAATAAAAATCTCCGACCCCTTATCTTTCTGAGCAGCCCAGACCAACAGGTTAGCAATGAATAACAGGAGTAACGAGTTGAATATCACAACAACTGAGTCTTTGTATAAAGCGCCAATAGTTTGTTTACTCAGTAAGAGAACGCTACCGACAATAATAGCCGCGACATCCAGAACACGGAGCACTAAAAGCCGGATACCATCGACAGCGCCATCATCGGCAAATAAAGGTCCTAATACCCATTCATTGAGAACTAAAACCGAAAGCAATATCGCCAAACCTAACCAACGTTGAAAATTGAATAGGCTCACATTCAGAGTTCCTTTTTAAAAATAATCGAAATACTCTGGTCACGACCAAAAACCAACAAAAACGCAGGCAAGAAGACAAGCAAAGCCCAGCCAATCGCAGCAGCCAGCATCTGCCACCAGGAACCGGCTCCGACCAACTGGTAAACTACCCAAGCCACCATAAGGCTAAACGATAACCCCAGAATTGCAACACTAGAGGATTTAGCAAATCTGGACCACCAGGTTTCTTTAAACTCATGTTTTATCACCCATCCGAGAAAGCCAACCACTGCAACCAGCTCGGCGATCAATAATGACCATGCAGCCCCGATTACCCCCCATGGGGGCACGGTCACCAAAGACAATCCTAAAGCAGTCAGCGCAAAGAGAATGGCCGATCTGGCTAACACTCCGGGGCGATTGGTATAGAAAAAAAACTGAGAGCCCGCACGATATGTGACACCAACAAGAACAGCCGCCAGAAGAATAAAAAACAAACGGGCATCATATTGAACCTTGTTATGAGTCCATAGTTCCAGGAGGCTTTCACCAAAAATTAGTATAAAACCGGTCACAACGCTGGCCACGGTCGACGCCAATCTCAACGCCATTTGATGCAGCTTGACAAGACTGGCACGATTGCCACCACCACTGGCACGGGATTGTTCTATATTAACGATCGCGGTGAGCTGAATCGCAACCTGACGGGCTAGCCCGGTTAGGGTGCGAGCGGTGGTAAAAAGTACCACTGCCAGCGGATTTGCACTTAGTTGAGCCACCAATATAACCATACCCTGAACAGTACCCAGCAATGCCAATGCGTTAAGGTTGTAGGTGAGTCCGGTCAATAATGCATGCTTGATTTCCTCAAGCTTGGGTAGCATGAAGCGTAAATATGGAATTTGGTCTCGTCTGGCTTGGTCGCGCCAGGCAAAAAAAGCAAGGATAAGATTGGCCGATACCATCGCTCCTGCCACGGCCATCGGACCAAAACCCAGCAGTATTGGAAGCACTATGCTGCTTATCCTTGCAAAAGTCTGGATAAGTTCGAAAGTGACTGACTTAGTGACCTGATCATGTGCCCGATAAACGCTACCGATCATACCCATGGGAATGCGAACCAAAACGACCAGCCCTGTTAGCAGGACCACAATATGGGCGTTGTCCAACGTCAAGCCCAGCCAGTGTTTAAGCTCATCCTCGGTAATAGCGAACGCTATCGATAGAAGGATCAATACCCCAAAGCTTGTCAATAGCAGGTAAGTGCTGAAGGCGAAATGGCAGATTCGATCATAATCTGCCGGAACAGTTCCTGATCGGGACTTCATCATCAGGTTGGCGAAATAAGATTGCAAACCTAGATCAAGCAGTACCAAAAATTCCATTACCGCCAGGATTACAAGCCAGTCACGGTAAAGCTCGATGCCCCATCCCCATAAATAGATAGGCAACAAAAAGACTTCCTGTAGTGCCACAACAATAATGGTGACACTTTGAATCGATAGCGCCCGGAAAATCTTCTGTGACAATGAATGCGACATCAGTGGGTTTCTCAACGGGAACCAGTCATAATCTGGTCTCTGGCTTTTTGCACCAGCTCTCCCAGTTCCTTGCTGCTAATGCCTGCCAAGGACAGTTGCTGAACCAACCAGACCAAGCGCTGGTACCTTCTACTGATATTTACCAAACTAGCGGAATCAGTTTCCAGAGCAAAAACCAGCTGTCGCCTCAACATCGAATGATCATCATGCGTTATCTGCGGAATCAACCGAAACCAGAGCTCCAACCTCCACCACATTTGCTCCGGGGCATGTGCCGCCAGAAGCGTTGAAAAACGCAAGGCCTCCAACGCTTGTTCCGATTCGCCGTGCAAATGCCGAGCCCAAGCCAGCCGGGTCCATAGCAGCGGATCGGCCGGTGCCTGCGCCAAAGCACGCTTTAGATGATCAATAGCGGCAGCCCGCAATTGTTTCTGTTCCTTAGGTTCAGGAACTTGCCTTGAAAGTTGCAACTGAACCACAGCCAGACTCCGGAGCAACGATGGTGAAGAGTACTTCGACACGGATTCAGTCAACTCTTGGTTGGCTTCCAACAGTGTTGCCATAGCAACCGGTTGCTGGTTTTTCAGGGCATCTATGAGTTTACGATGGCGCTCAAGAGGGTATGCAGTTTGCAGACTTATATAACCCATGATCAAAAGGGATAGGCCGATCAATACAGCAATCGAAGGAAGCCAGAAACGATACATCACATTATTACGCTGACACCTGCTGCGGGTTGTCAACTTTTATGGTAGTAATCGGTGTAGCGGCCATAATAGTAACCATAGTCACCATACCCGTAGCGCGAGTGTTTACGGGTATCCACCTGAGAAACCACCATCCCGAGAACTTTTCCACCGGTTGCTCTGAATTGCTTCAAGGACGAGACTACAGCCATTTTGTCGGTGGAGTTCCAACGCACTAAGAACACAGTGGTATCAACGATGCGCGAAAGAACCCTGACATCCGACACCGCCAACACCGGCGGTGCATCGAAAATGATCATATCGTACAGTGAAGATAGCTCGTCAATAACCTGGCGATACCGTTCAGAGCCTATCACTTCAAGCGCATTACCATGAACTTCTTTGCCGGGAATCACGTGGACCTTAGACCGTCCGTCAATTTGGATACTTTGCTCAAGAGTACAGCTACCGGCAATGACGTCCGCAATACTGTTGGTATTATCCAGCTCCATTGCCCGATGCAATTTGGGTCTACGCAGATCGCAGTCAATAATTATTACTTTACGGCCTTGATCTACAGCCACTTGCGCCAGCCAAAGGCTTAACGTAGTTTTGCCTTCGCCAGCCACTGATGATGTTACCGCGATTTTTTTTAAGGGACTGTCTGGTCTCGCCAATCTTAGACTGGTATAGAGATTTCGAACCGATTCAGATGCGGTTGACAATGGGTGCTCCAATACGTACCTGCCAATATCCTGGTTTGCTTTTTTTGCATCTATCGTTGGCACCATCGTCAGTACTGGTAAACCGGTTATGTGTTCTACCTGATCGGCACTTTTCAAACCTACATCCATCACTTCAACAAAAAACACCAACACCACTGAAGCAGCTATTGCCGAAATCAATACGACTGTCAGAATCAATCGTTTACGTGGTGCCGAGGGGCCTCCAGGCCTTGCAGCCTCTGATATAATTCTGGCATCCGCCTGCTGAATATCCTCCTGCTGACTAGTTTCCTTGAACCGGGATAGAAACGTTTGGTATATAAGCCGATTTGCTTCTGCTTCGCGCTCCAATTCTGATAGCCTGACATTGGCCGCGCCTTCGGTCGCGGCCTGGAGATTGACCTTCTCCAATGCTTCATTCAGGGTTTTCACGCGGCTGCTCACAATCGCCAACTCGCTTTTCAATGCGCTGGCAATTTTTCCCACTTCAGCACGAATTTTAAGTTTCAGGTCGGTCATTTCTGAATTGGCATCAATCATTTTTGGATGCCGGTGACCATACCTTGTCGACAGTTCCGCCAACTTCCGGTTGAGAAGCGCTTCCTGTTCCAGGAGACGTTGTACCAGAGGACTACTTAGAACATCATCAGTAGCTTCTACTCCACCTTCCGCTTCCATCATCTGCTTTACTTGTTGATAGCGGGCTTCCAGTTCAGCCCTCTGCGCTTGGGCCAAAATAAACTTACCATTTAATGAAGACATCTTTTCTTCAGTGAGAGTTTTACCACTGCCATCAATTAGCCCGTACTCGGCTCGGTAGTCCGCTACAGCCTGTTCAGAATCGCGAACTTTCAATCGTAAATTCTCCAGCCGGTCATTCAACCAAATAGTTGCCTTTCGTGTGGCTTCGAATTTTGCTTCCAATTGGCTGGTTACATACACCTCTGCAACGGTATTGGCAATATGCGCCGATAGTGCAGGATCGGGTGTCCTGTAGCTTATTTCAATCACTGGAGACATACTCACCAGGCGTACTGACAACCCTCCAAGGAAACGGTTGATTAGGCGTTCTTTTTCACGAAGTTCCTCTGTTTCGGGGTCCAGTTCAATGACAGGAGCCGGAAACAGCCGGTTATACAGTTTTCGCATCCAGTTAACCGGATTAAGTGAAACTCGATGGCTCTGTTGATCCTGAAAAAAAGAGCTGTCTTGCAAGCGCAACTGTTCTATAACAGCCATTGCCAGCCTACGTGAACGGATGACTTCAACTTCACCCAGAAATGTTACCCTGTTTAGTCGTAAGCCCCCGACCACGTCCTGCAGGTTAACCACTCGCGGAGTTCGTGAGTCCAACATGACCTTGGCGGTCGCAGTGTATTGAGGTGTCATTCGATACACCGATACTGACGCCAAGGCCATAACCACTGAAACTACTGCAACGATCAACAATCTTCTTCGCCACAAAATCTCAAGTGTGTCACGAAGATTACCTGCCTGAGCTACAAGCACCCCCAATCTACTGGTGGGAGAGTTAGTCAAAGGAGGATTTTGGGAAATTTGGCTTTCAGACACAGACACCAACCAAGTCGGTATTAACAATAGAAGGATTAGAGAATAATATTTATGTTACGAGCTTAGAAAGAGTAGCAGATATTCTGCATGTGGAAATATTTTCGAAAAAAATCAGCACACGGCCAAAAGCCCAAAGTCCCCAGCGGAACAAGAGTTTACGCGATTGGTGATATTCATGGTCGTCACGATCTACTGAACGTACTCTACCGGCAGATTGAACTGGATCTGGAGCAGTTTCCAACCGAAGCAAAAACCCTGTTGATTCATCTGGGTGATTACATCGATCGCGGACCCGACAGTAATTTGGTATTGGATGCTTTATCCCTTCCTCAATCCATTTGTGATGAGCGCATCCTGTTGCTGGGTAACCACGAAGACCTGCTCATGCGGTTCCTCATTGATTCCACAGTAGGTCGACTGTGGCTGCAATTAGGCGGAGATACTACACTCGCGAGTTATCAGATTCCTTTAACACCGCCGGTAGCCCCTACTGATCGATTTGAAACACTGCGCAACATGTTGATCGAAAAAATGCCGAACTCACACCGAGAACTACTGCAAACGATGCCTCTATTCCACCAACTGGGTGACTACCTATTCGTTCATGCGGGTATTCGTCCCGGTCGAGCAATGGCGGATCAGGTCCGCGAAGATTTGCTCTGGATTCGTGATCGATTTACCGACTCCAGAATCAAACACCGCCAGATAGTTGTACATGGCCATCACACCACCCCTGACCCGGTGATACGGGCTAATCGAATCGGCGTGGATACGGGGGCTTACATGACCCACAGGCTTACCGCAGCGGTACTTGAAGCTGAGCAAGTAAGATTTATTAGCACTGGTCCCAACCAGGTCAATTAAAACCTATAACGCTTCTGAACACTCCGGAAGGATCTATCGTGACAACTAACACAAGACCAGAAAGGGTTCGTTTTCTTCGGTGAAAATTCTATACATCGGCTCATTGACTAAGGGCACTGCTTTGCACCGCATGTGGGCACTGCAGAGGCTAGGCCATCATGTGATCCCTTTCAATGTTGACAGCTATGAAAACGTAGGATCGGTCATAAGCCAAAAACTCATGCGCCGCACCTTGCTAGGACGGCGAATACGAAACTTAAATCACGATCTCGGCGTCATGGCAACAGGTTCAGAATTCGACCTGGTGTGGTTTGATAAAGCTCAAACAGTGTGGCCCGAAACAGTAAAGCGGGTTAGCGAGCGGCAAATTACAACCATTCACTATAGCTCCGATTTGCCCAGCAGTGTTCGGGGTGATCCAGGATGGCGGTTATTTCGCAAGGCAATCCCCCACTACCATAACTTGGTGACACCGAGTAAAGGACATTTCGATCTGTACCGATCCTTGGGTGCTCAATCAGTGGTACGGATGCCCTTCAGCTTTGAACCTACCCTTCACTTTGCGAATCCGAAAGGGACCGTTCCCGATGACCTTATCTATGATGCCACCTTTATTGGCACACCTTATGAGCACCGACCAGAGTTCTTAATCCGTTTGGCCACTGAGTTCAACTTAAGAATTAAAGTATTTGGCGATCTTTGGGAACGCCATTTATCCGCGCGTCAAATGAAGTTGCTTAAAGTTGAACCTGGTTGCTATGAAGAACGCTACCGTGAGTCTATCTGGAACAGTAAGATTTGCCTCGGTTTTGTCACTCATGCAATGCAACACGAAAGCGCGCGTCGCTGGAGTGAAATCACCGCTTGCGGTGGTTTTTTGCTAGGTGAACGCACGCGGGAAGCGGAACAATGGTTTAAGCCCGGAGTTGAAGCTGAGTTCTTTTCGGATATCAACGAGTGCGCAAAAAAAATCAATTTTTACCTGCAAAACCCAAGGCAGCGTCAGCAAATCGCCCAAGCAGGCATGCAAAAAACTCACAAGTTTCGGAGCAATGATGCCGTTATGGCAGAGGTATTAGCGGCAACAACAAAAGGATAAAGGAACAGACAACTAACCCGCACACTCAATGCCCAATGCATTTTCCCACCGATCTTCAGCTTCCACTTGGCGGAACCTAACATCAGAAGAATCGCCAAAACTGGCCCTTCTCACCCCTTTGAAGCCAGCCTGGAGCAACTCTTCTCTCAAGGAAAGGTAATCCCACATCCACCGGTGTCTTGAGTTACCCAGACTTTCTGTAACGAATCCGCGAACCCCCCTGGACCGGGTGTTCCACCCCAGTTCGGTACCCTTCATAAACTGAATGGCGGCGTCAGGATTAGTGCTCTCCCGATAACAACTCACTAAGTAGGCCAGGTCCGGCACGACGGCTCGGAACAATCCATCGGGCATTAATAGCCGTCGACATTCCTGCAAGGCCGCCCTTAACTCATCGAGCGCTAAATGTTCCAGTACGTGGGATGCATACAGTGCATCGCAACAGGCATCGGGGAGGGGCAAACCAGCCGCAATGTTGCCAAACCGGGCATTTTCAGGAAACCGGTTGGCATTGCGAGTGTAGAGTCTGCCGATCAATGGCGTTCTTTCAAAACGCAGTGTTGGCGACGAATCATAATTCAACCACTCATGAGGTGCGCACCAGCCACAGCCAAACTGAACCGCCAACCCAGGCAAATCACAAGCCCTCTCGAATCGAATGCCAACCCGGTCGCTGTGAAGTCTGACCATCTCTAAGCTGACGCGAGTTCGGTACCAATGAGAGCAACACGGTTATCACCCCTAGCACTAGCAACAAGCGAAGAATACTCAACGATACGATAATAAAACTCTTCTCGGCGATCATATAATTAATCAATAAGGTGGAGAGCAGAATGACACAGAAAAGCTCATTGCGGAATACCAAACCCAACACTGCAAAAGCCGAACCGATAAGCAAAGTTAGCAATGCAGCATAGACAACACCAAACCAGCCGAAATCCATATAGGATAAACTCAGTAAGGAATTCGCATAGTCAGACAAATCCGGCAATCCGAAATCCGGATTGCGCATTTCACCAACGCCTCCGAGCTCCATGGTCTTTTCAACTTTTTCCGGATAAATAAAGTTGGGAATTGACATAACCACTTCTGAAAGCGATGAAGAACCATAACCAAAACGAGGTTCTTCGCTGCTTCCGATTAACTCTTTCAGATAGTTAATAATAAACATCCGTTGTGGAAAAGTAGTAAGCTGAGAATCGACTACCAGATCCCAGTTTTGATCGAGCTCTTTTACCGCCTTTCCGACCCCTTGAATCAAGTTCCTGTCTTCGTAATAAAAGGAGGCGGGATTATCCAGCCTCTGGGACTGGAAAATGACAGAACCTAGAGCGAGCATGGGCAGCACAATCAATCCGGCAACCATCGCTTGACGCATATGTAAACCGCCGTATCGAGCCCAATGAAACAGAAACACGAAAGTAGCCGCATGGCTTATCAACTCTCTGCGGCCCTGACCCAGCAGAACCAACGAGATAACGGGAATAAACAATACCACTAACAACGAAAGCATCTGTTTGCTATCTTCGCGCTTCTTGCCTAAAAGCCACCCCAGATAACCAATCAAAGGCAAAGATAACTGATAAACCAATGTTTCAATAATCGGTAGCCGCCCGCCACCGATATTTTCACCGAGACTGCGGAAACCGATGCGACCATCAATTACGAGGTCGAGTAGTACGAACCAAAGCAACACCAGCACACAAATGATCGGGAAAGGCACGGGTTCAGTTGATTGGCTCAGTTTATCGATCAAACCTCGCCATTGGCGCTGCTCCATGCTACTAACAAGTAAAAGGGCATTGGCTGTTAGAGTGAGATAGAGTCCGGCTAGAAACAAATCGCGATAATCGCGATAATCCGTCATTCCCAGAGCCCAGTGATCTCCCCAACTCAAGCCAATGAACGCACCAACGCCATACCAGGCCAAAAGCGCTGATCCGTAAAGCTTGCAAACCGACCACTGATGTCTGAAATCATTGAGAAGATTCATCAAATTGACAATCCCTTGTACGCCTAGCATTAAGAACCCAACAGCCATAATTGCAGACGAAATACTGACCATTCCGATAGACATCAGTAGCAGAGAAGTAAAAGATATCAGCAAATTCAGATTGTTCATTGCAAGCTAGTTACTATGGATTTGACTGTTCTACCAATGTAGCTCATATCTCACAGCTCATGATGGTGCATCTACTATGGACCGCTTAAAATTTGCGATTTTTGACCGACAGGTGGACTTAACGCGGAATAGTTATCCTGAACCGACCATTTCGCGGTATACGAAGAGAGACCATGCTCTATCACCTCGTCGCAAAGCGCTTTGTTTTCGTGGGTCCAACCAGGCAGATTGCGGACTGGCAAATCCCGTTTTGGGACGATTGACTATTCGCTCCGGCAGTGATCGATTAGGAGTTGCTGTCAGTAGTTCCTTTCCGGGAGGATGTCCGCTAACCAGCCAGGGTGCCAGGTTGCTTATCAATGTATGATCCACCAGCGGCACCCTGAGTTCAACACTGTGAGCCATACTGGCCCAATCGGCATCGCGCAATAACTGATTGCGCATGTACCAGCTGCTCTCGAGAGCGATCAAACTTGCATGACTCGCTTGACTCAGTCGTTGTGCCAAACGGCTACCGAGTAACAATTCTGAAAAACCTTGTCGAATTTGATCCTTGGGAAAGAACTCTTGAAGAAGACTATCTAACTCCCAGGGCATCCATAGTGCTCTCCGCAGATACCAAGCGTCACTGACATTCGTCCCATATTCCAGAAGACCTGAGTATTTCGGCGAGATAAACCGGCCGAGCCAAGGTGATAACAGTTTCCGCAAGGAAACACCCAGCCGTTTGCCACCGGGTATCCATCCCAACAAAGCTACCAGTTGGGGTATTTGATGAAAACTCGGATACCCACCAAACAGCTCATCCCCGCCCAAGCCACTCAACGCTACTTTGTAACCGTGCTTTGCCGTGGCCTTGGCGGCCCAGTACACATTAACACCATCGATGGTTGGCTGATCCATTGAGTGTAATAAATGAGCCAGGTGGCTTCTGAATTCTTCAGCCGAAACCAAGTACTCTAGATGCCGGCCGGCCAGTTGATTGGCGAGCAAAGCTGCTTCACTCCGCTCATCAGAGACAGAAGGTTGATCAAAGGCTACCGTCAGAGTGTCAAGCATTTGAGAATTATCCCGATCGCGAGGCAATTGCTGACCCAGTTGTGCCAGCACTCCTGAATCTTTGCCTGCTGACAACAACAACAGTGCGGGTACATCACTGATGCAATGACGACCTAAACTCTCTAACAAAAATTCTGCCAATTGATCTCTAGACAATGGTTTAGGCGCGGGCTCGGTGTTATTGAGCAGATGGCTAAGACAAAAAAAGGACCGCTCTGTGCGGGTTCCATCGCTGCTTAGTTTCAACCAGCTTCCGGCAGGTAACATTCGAATGCTTTGATAAAGTGTATGTGGTTCAGGTACTGACCCCAACAAAAAAAAACCCACATGACCGGCAAGATCGGGTTGGGTGTCAATCTTGCCGGTATTAAATAATGCCTTCACTTGGGAGGCAAACAGTAAGCGCCTACCTTGTTCAGCAAGATAAAGCGGCTTAATGCCAAGGGGATCTCGGGCACAAAACAGTTCTTGACGGTGTTCATCCCAGATGCATATGGCGTACATTCCCTTAAGATCGGCTAACATCGCCTCGCGTTTGCGTGCAAACAGGCGCAATATCACTTCAGTGTCAGAGTAAGTCTCAAAGCGTTCTCCCTGCTCTTCCAATTGTTGGCGAAGACTCTGATAGTTATAAACCTCACCATTGAACACTATATGCAAACCTGCCTGGGAAAATGTCATCGGCTGCCGCGAACGCTGCTCCGTATCAATTATCGCCAAACGACAATGAGCCAGGCCGACAGTCCCTGAGCCATTAATCCATAACCCTTGCTGATCGGGACCACGTGATTGCATGGCATCTACCATGCCTGACAATATGGTTTGATTGGCACCGGTTGTAGCTGTACCAAAATTCACCACCCCAGCAATTCCGCACATAACGCTTCTTTTTTTTCATTAGTTTTCTACAATGATAGCTAAATAGTTTTTGGATCGATTTAGTTTTCAACAAAATGACCGTTCTGCAGGGAGGCCTTGCGTATTCAAACCCGAACGCCTAACTTATGGATTTTTGCCGGACTTATGGTCTTGGTCGTATGGGCGCCTCTACCGTTAGGGGGATATCGGCCATTGCCATGGATTGTAAACGCATTGTTTGCAGGGGCTCTAATGCTCGCTTGGGCATGGAGTGTTTGTAAAAACCCAAAAGCTTTGGGTCCCCCAGTTCAACGAATACTCATGCCAGCCTTTTTGGTGCTTTCGTTAGCAGCTTGGATGCTGGTTCAATCAGTGCCTGTTTTGAGCACCCGACTAGGTTCGCCGCTGTGGCATGAAGCCAGCAAAATCTTGCAGCTACCGATGGCTGACCGCATCTCGGTCAATCCCTCAAACAGCTTACAAAATGGCTTGAGATTACTGACATCAATAGCCGTTTTTTTTCTTGCCTGGCAGCTGGGAAGCCAGCGCAAGCGTGCAGCAACTGCAATCGATATAGTAGCAGGGCTGGCATTTGCATGTTCTATCTATGGTCTGTTAATGCATTTGGGCGGCTTCAATCTGGTATTGTGGTGGGAACGCACTAGCTATACCGACTCGGTGACAGCCACTTTTATCAATCGAAATCATTTCGCTACATTTGCAGGTCTCGGGTTATTGTGCGCACTGGCGCCTTTATGGAAAGCTTTTATCAGCGATATGCTGAAGGCGGGTCCTGAAAAAGTGACGCTTAGGTTAACCGAGTTTCTTGAGCAGCAATGGCCTCGTCTATTGGCTGTTACTACAACTACTTTAGCACTGGTTTTAACCCAATCAAGAGGCGGTATTCTGGCGACCCTAATTTCTGCAATAATACTCGTGACGCTGTTGAGCCTCCATCATCACGGTAGTGTTGCTAGAATCCGCAACGCCATGGCTGGCAGTCTGCTAGGCTTGCTTCTGCTGGTTTTAGCCTTTGGTTCATCAACCATAGCCAGAATCGAGCAGTGGACTCTGGAGCAAGAATCACGGGATGAACTATTCGTCTTAACTCTCAAAGCTATCGGTGATTCTCCATGGCTCGGCTACGGAGGCGGAAGTTTTAGCGATATGTTTCGCCTCTATCGCGACCAAAGCCTGAATCAAAATTTGGTCTGGGAGCACACCCATAATAGCTATTTGGAGTTTGCACTGGACTATGGAATTGTGGCTCTTGCGGCCTTAATAACTATTTACATCTGGTTAGTCTGCCAGTTTCTTCTTGGCTTGGGACGGCGCCAACGCGATCGAATTTATCCGGCTATTGGGCTGGCAGCGACAACGTTGATTGCCATACATGCACTGGTTGATTTCAGCATTCAATTACCCGGTGTTGCACTACCCTTTGCTCTATTGCTAGGAATAGCCTATGCTCAGTCTTGGCCCAGTCGATTCAAAAATCGGTATCTCAATACTGACGATTTTTCTTGGCAAAAAAACAAAAGTCTACATCCTGGAGACAGCAGAAACCGACGGAGCACACCATGAATAAAAGCGCTTTAAGATTTCCCAGCTTACCCATTTTATTCTTCTTAATGTTGTCGCTTGGTTTTGGGTTAAATGCCCAGGAGGCGGACACGAATCTCCAAATTGAGGCCTTGACTGCGGCCGGTGATGTTGATGGCGTCGCGGCCCTTATCGCTTCTCAAGCACAAAGTAATCCCGATCAAATTAGCGATACCATGGAACGAATCGCTCAATCTAATCCGAATATTGCCGGGGCAGTGATTAATGCGACGCTAAGGCTTTTGCACCTAACCGGAATTGCAAGCAATTCTATATCGGCAACACTTACGGACCTCACCTCCGGTGCTTTGTCTGGCCTTTCGCAGACCGTTTCCCCCGACCAAACCGAGGTTTACGCAGAAAATATTGCCACCAATATTCGCAACGTTTCAGCATTAATATCTGCTGGCAACAATGATGTGCAAAACACACTGTTGGCTTCAGCCAGAACAGGCGTAGCATCCGTCTCAATCCCAGGAACTCAAATACAGACGCTTTTGGGGCAGGTTAACAACTTGCTAACCGGTAGCAGCACTATAACGGTGCAGCCGACTTCTGACCCTATTGTCGTGACCACATCGACACCGGATACCCAAATGGTTGAAACTCCTTTGGAGGAAACTCCAGATACTGACACTTCCATCGTGACACCGGATCCCGATGTACCCATCGTAGTTACGCCTGTAGTTGTCGAACCCGATCCTGGCCAGGCAAGCCCTATCTAATCCACTCGCGTCAATAAGGGGACCAACCGAGTTATGAAATCTATCAAGGCAAGCCTGACATACTCTCTGCTCATGGTCGCAAGTTGTACTGTATTTGCCGCTAGCGATGACCCCGACGGTGATGGCAGATTGTTACCGGGACAAACAGTAAAAGATAGACCGCAACCTCAATACGATCCTAAAGGGTATCAGGCAGGAAGCTTTTTACTGTTCCCGCAGATTAAATTCAGAATTGATCGGGACAATAATATTTTTCGTACCGAAAGCGATGAAGAAAGCGATCTGATCACAGCGCTTGACCCTTCTCTACACGTAATATCAAACTGGAGTCGACACTCGATAAAAGCTGATGCGGGTGCAAACTTCAACCGGTATCGAGATAATGAAAACGAAGACAATGAAAAACTATGGTTTGATCTTGAGGCGACTATCGATGCTGATCGCGATACTGCAATCAACCCCCACTTGAACTGGTATTCGGATGTTGAAAGCAGAGGTAGTGCTGATGAAGCTGGAGGTAGAACGCCTACTGAATATGACACCAGCGTTTTAGGGGTCTCCGTCCTCCATCGCCCGGGTCGTATAGTACTGGAAGGCGGGTTTGATATTTCGAAACTGGACTATTCCGATGTTAAAGACAGTAATGGCGCCAATATAAACAACGATGACAGAGACAGGGAAGAACAATCATTCACAGCGACTATCGGATACGAGATCAAACCTGGCATCAACGCTTTCGTTCGCTATGGAAATACCGAAATTGAATACGACAGCCGTGTGGATGACAACAACTTAAGACGAGATTCCAGTGAAACTGAATACTACATTGGTACCGACCTGGACTTAACCAGTATACTCATGGGTGAAGTTGCATTGGGCCAGGTCGAAAGCGATTATGATGATCCCAGGTTCGATAAGGTCAGAGAAACTGCTGCCCTCGTCAATTTATACTGGCATGCAACACCACTGACCACTGTCACCGTCAGTATGACAACCTCTGTCGAAGAAACCACCGATAGCAGTTCACCGGGTTTTGTGAAGGACAATTTCACCCTGGCGCTTTTTCATGAATTACGCCGCAATCTGGTGTTGGAAGCATCCTATTCACTAACCAAACACCATTATGAAAGCAATAGCCGGAAAGATGATATCCAAGGGTTTACCCTTAAAGCAGACTACGATATCAATCGCAGTCTTTTCTTGATAGGGGCGTTGGAGCAATACTCGAAAGATTCGAACCAGGATGGTACTGAGTATGATCGTACTCTGTTATCGATTGCAGTGGGATTGCGTTATTAGTCTTTTTCCAGTAGTTAGTTTATCGGTTACATAATTAAGATCATGCCCAAAAGCGACCTGTTTGCTCGCCTTATGAAAGTAAGTTTCGGCACTGCTATGTTATCGGCAGTGATGTTGATGTTAACTTCGCTGTCTAGCCATGCAGAACAACAGGCTTACCAACTCGGTAGTGGCGACAAAATTCGGGTGACGGTGTTTGGTGAAGACGATTTGTCAGGCAACTTTGTTGTCGACGGAAAAGGCGCCATTGCGATGCCGCTTATTGGAGAGGTGCTTATAGGGGGTAAAACCCTGAGAGCTGCCGAAACCGAAATAGTCACCAAACTTCTGGATGGTTTCCTTAAGCAACCTAGAGTGAGCCTTGAAGTATTGAACTTCAGGCCATTTTATATACTTGGAGAAGTCAATAGACCCGGGAGCTATCCGTATGTGGACGGTATGACCGTACTTAATGCTGTTGCATTAGCAGGGGGATTTACCTATCGCGCCAACGAAAAGGAAGTGATCATAACCAGGGACACAGATCTTAACAAAAGAGAAACCGAGACAACCACCAGCGCCAGAGTATTTCCCGGCGACATGATCAGAGTCAAGGAACGGTTTTTCTAACACCCTAGCTCAACTTAACCACATGACAGACAACCCAAAGGATAAAAACCAAAAAGCCGTTCAACCTTTACCGAGCAATCGCTCTTTTGGATTTGTCTTCACCCTGGTATTCGCCCTGGTAGCAGCTTATCCAATGACGAAGGGCCAACAGCCCTGGTGGAGCTTAGCGATAATCGCCGCCATATTCCTGATCACGGCACTGGCGTCACCTGGATTACTAACGCCACTGAATCGGCTCTGGACTAAGTTTGGAGCCATGTTGCACTTAATCATGTCTCCATTAGTCCTCGGTTTTATCTTCTTTGTTGTAATCACTCCCATTGGGTTACTTATGCGACTGTTAGGTAAACGTCCACTCAGCTTAGAGTATGAAAAAAGTAAAGAGAGCTATTGGGTGTTGCGCGACTCCAATCCAGATAGTGGTGATATGAACCAGCAGTTTTAAGGCAGAAATCGTGTTGTTTATTAAAGAGCTATGGCAATTTATGAGGGTGCGAAAAAAATACTGGCTGATGCCGATCATGCTCGTACTAGCGTTATTCGGCGGCCTGGTGGTATTAACTCAGGGTTCGGCAATTGCACCCTTTGTATATACGCTGTTCTAGTTCTTCTTTAAGCTCACATGAAAATTCTTGGGCTTTCGGCATTCTATCACGACAGTGCCGCCACTCTGATTGAAGATGGAAATATCATCGCGGCTGCTCAACAGGAACGATTTAGCCGCAGGAAACACGATCCTGGGTTTCCTGCCGACGCTATCCAATACTGTCTTAACGCCGGCAAGATAAAACTAGACGACTTGAATCATATAGTTTTTTATGACAAACCCTTCCTGAAGTTTGAGCGCCTGCTTGAAACTTACCTGTCTTTTGCACCACGTGGTTTTCGCTCTTTTGCCAAATCCATGCCGGTTTGGCTGAAGGAAAAACTATTTCAGCGCAAACTACTTGGAGATGCTTTGGCTGAAATGGGAGGAACCAAAAGCTGGCAGGAAAAGCTGTTGTTCGCCGAGCATCATCAGAGCCATGCCGCCAGCGCCTACTACCCTTCACCTTTCAATGATGCCATCGTATTGACAATGGATGGAGTGGGAGAATGGGCAACAACTTCGGTAGCGATAGGTAATGGTTCCAAACTGGATTTCATCAAGGAAATCCACTTCCCACATTCGCTCGGGCTATTGTATTCCGCCTTCACCTATTACACCGGATTTAAGGTTAACTCCGGTGAGTATAAAGTTATGGGGCTGGCCCCGTACGGAGAACCCAAATACAAGTCACTAATTCTTAAACATCTTATCGATGTTAAAGCTGATGGCTCCTACCGACTGAATCTGGAGTATTTCGACTATTGTACTGGCCTGACCATGACCAACCGGCGGTTCGATAAGCTATTTGGGGCTCCACCAAGATTACCGGATCAGCCCCTGACCCAGAAACATATGGACTTAGCCGCGTCCATCCAGGCGGTTACAGAAGAAGTAGTTTTAAGGATGACTCGCTCTCTGGCAAAGGAGTATAAAGTTCCGAATTTGTGTCTTGCCGGAGGTGTTGCCCTCAACTGTGTTGCCAACGGAAAAATCCTTAAAGCCGGACATTTTAAAGCAATCTGGGCGCAGCCTGCGGCCGGCGACGCCGGGGGCGCACTAGGTGCCGCACTAGCTGTACACTATCAGCATTTGAGTAGAGAAAGGCCGGTTGCCAAAGGTGCGAAGGATCAGATGCAGGGGAGTTATCTAGGCCCTCGTTTTGAGCAACAAGACATAGAAAACCGACTGCGGCACCTGGGAGCCAAATTTCAGGTGTGTACCGATGCTGAGCTGATTCAGCAAACGGCCGACCAGTTGGCAGATAGCAAAGTAGTAGGCTGGTTTCAGGGACGGATGGAATTTGGCCCCCGGGCCCTAGGTGGCCGGTCCATTCTAGGGGACCCTCGCTCACCCGCGATGCAAAGTCAACTCAACCTGAAAATCAAATATCGCGAGTCCTTCAGACCTTTTGCACCATCGGTGCTGGCAGAGTCGGTTGCGGAATGGTTCGAGCTCTACTCAGCCAGCCCTTACATGTTGCTGGTCGCCAACGTATGCGAAGAAAAGCGCCTGTCGGCTGACGATACTGGGGCCATTGGTGTTGAAAAACTGAAAGTCCCGCGTTCGCAGGTACCTGCCGTCACTCATGTGGATTTTTCCGCCCGTATACAGACCGTGCATGCCGACACCAATCCCCGTTATCATCAGTTGATTGAAGCCTTCCGCGACAAGACAGGATGTCCAATGCTGGTCAATACCAGCTTCAATGTCCGCGGCGAACCCATAGTGTGCACTCCGGAAGACGCCTACCGATGCTTCATGGGGACAGATATGGACACCCTCTCAATTGGCAACTGTTTTCTGGAAAAGGCTCTACAGCCCAGAGAAAAACGGCTCGACTACAAGAACGCCTTTGCCCTTGACTAATGCGTTTGTGGTTGCTACACCACCTTTATCGGATAACATTGGTCTGACACATTTACCAGTGGTTTTTGCATCCAATATGCATGGGCTGGATTAAAACAGGCTTTGTTTAAAAAAATCGATGGTTGCTTTCAAACCATCTCGCAATGAGGTATGAGGCTCCCAGCCAACGGTTTGCTGTGCCAGTCGGGTATCCGGTCGGCGCTGCAGTGGATCGCCTTCAGGCAATGGTTGGAAAGCCAGCTTACTTTTACCCCCTGTCAGGCGGAGTATTTCTTCGGCCAATTCAAGAATCGTGACCTCGTGTGGATTCCCCAGATTCAATGGTCCGGTAAAACCATCGGAAGTTGCCATCAGATCAACAATACCCGTTATCAAATCGCCAACATAACAAAAGCTTCGGGTTTGGCTACCATCTCCATAGATAGTAAGTTCTACCCCCTGCAGCGCTTGTACGATAAAGTTACTCACAACTCTTCCGTCGTCAGGCTGCATACGCGGACCATACGTATTAAAAATACGCGCCACCTTGATGTTCAGGTGATGTTGTCGTCGGTAGTCAAAAAACAATGTTTCGGCACAACGCTTACCCTCATCATAACAACTGCGGATGCCGATGGGATTGACCTGTCCGGAGTAACTTTCAGGTTGCGGATGAATCTCGGGGTTTCCATACACTTCACTGGTTGACGCTTGTAGGATTTTGGCCTTTGTCCGCTTAGCCAGACCCAGCATATTGATAGCACCATGAACACTGGTTTTAGTGGTTTGCACCGGATCAAACTGATAGTGTTTCGGGCTGGCAGGACAGGCAAAGTTATAGATTTCATCGACCTCTACGTAAAGCGGGAACGTCACGTCATGGCGCATCAACTCAAAGAATGGATTTGGCAACAGATGCACAATATTGCTTTTATCCCCGGTAAAAAAATTATCGACACAGATGACTTCATTACCTTCCGCCAACAGATAGTCACATAAGTGTGAACCTAGAAACCCAGCTCCCCCCGTTACCAGAACTCTTTTTTTCATACCCTTCTCTATTGTCACTTTATCGAACCCTTGAATCATGAACCAAGATGCAAGTTTTTTCCATTTACGCCGTTGCTAAACAGTTAAACGACTGAACAAAGGCTGTATGCCTGGCTGGAATAGGGCCTATAAAAGCAGCCAACTTGTAAAATCAGCAATTCACATATACTTTTTCTTATCATTAAATTTTCAAAATAGCTTACAGCTAGTTCACGTAAAGCAACCAGGAACTCTAAATGAAAAAAGCTTTAGTTTGCGGAGCGGGGGGATTTATCGGCAACCACTTGGTAAACGCTTTAAAGCTTAAAGGCTATTGGACAACTGGTGTAGATTTAAAGCTACCTGAATTTTCTACCAGCTGTGCGGACGAATTCGTACAAGGCGATCTTACCGACCCGATACTGTGTAACGAAGTGGTCGGGAAAGGCTTTGATGAAGTTTATCAACTGGCTGCAGACATGGGGGGAGCGGGATTTATATTTACCGGCGAAAATGATGCCGCTATTTTGCATAACTCAGCATCTATCAACCTGAACATCCTGGAGGCCTGTCGCATTCACCGGGCCGGCAAAGTATTTTTTTCCTCTTCTGCCTGTATCTACCCCGATTACAATCAATTGGACCCGAACAATCCAAAATGTTCCGAAGATTCTGTTTATCCGGCACAACCGGATAGTGAATATGGCTGGGAAAAGCTTTTTAGTGAACGCGTGTATTTAGCCTATAAAAAACAGTATGACTTACAGGTAAGAATAGCGCGGTTCCATAATATCTTCGGCGAACTGGGTTGTTGGGAGGGCGGACGAGAAAAAGCACCTGCAGCACTTTGTCGGAAAGTGGCGAGGTGCCAGCCTGGTGACCAAATCGAAATCTGGGGAGATGGCTTGCAGACACGTTCGTTTTTATATATCGGTGAATGCCTTGAGGGAATATTTCGATTAATGGAAAGTGATTTTTGCGGTCCGGTAAATATCGGCTCAGAAGAAATGGTCACCATTAATGAACTCGCCGGCCGAATTCTATCAATTGCCGAAAAGGAAGCAGACTTAAGGCATCTCCCAGGCCCCCTAGGAGTCCGTGGCAGGAACTCAGACAATGCTTTAATAAAGCAAACGCTTGGCTGGTCGCCCAACCAATCACTGGATATTGGCTTAGCAAAAACCTATCACTGGATTGCAGACCAGGTGAAGAAGAAGGACCAACAATAACCCAACATACCGCTTGATTGCTTATTTGCCGAATGCCATGTAGGTTTCTTCATAGACCCTAACCATTCGTTCTATGCTAAATGTGGCCGCTTGCTTAATGCAGGCGCGTACTCGTTCCCGGCGCTGAGAATCATCCTCTTTGAGTACCGCTTTGACTACTTCCGCTGCATGCACAGGTTGATCAGGATCGAAGTATTCGGCAGCAGAACCGCCCACTTCGGTCATCGGTGCGCGATTACTGGTTACGACCGGACAACCACAGGCCATGGCTTCAAGCACGGGCCACCCAAAACCTTCGGCAAGTGAGGGAAATACCATTAATGTTGCTAACGCGTAGATTGCATTTAGCAGATACGCATCTAGATATCCGGTACAGAATACGTGGGATTCAATATCGTGCTGCCTAAGAAAGTGCCGCTCGTTTTCACCAAGGGGAGGTCCGACCAATAATAAAGGAGGACAAAGTCTTTCTTTCTCAGTCAGCCCGCGATAGATGTTCAGTAATCCAATACGATTCTTGTACCAGACGTCCGACCCAACATGCAAAAGAAACTGTCCCTGCAACAGATGCATCGGAAAGGTCTGGCTCAACAAATTAGTTTGCCGCGCTTGCTCAAGCCGCACAACTGCTTGCGATTGCGCCAGGGGTTTATATGGATAGTTGAGCGCCTGGTAGGCAACAGGAACCTTTGAATCCGGAATCGTCAATAGTGTTCGCAACTCATCGCGTGTCTGCTTCGAAACACAAAAGATAAAGTCAGCCCGGCTTAACCCCTTGTGTATCCACCGCTGTAACAAGCGACCACTGGGACCTGGTTTTTGTCCCGAAAATTCTCCTCGCGCCATGCGCAGAGCAATGACGTCATGACATGTAATCACCTTATCGCACTTACTCAAGAAAAAGAGGTAGGGAGCGTTAGAATGATCACATATATGGACAATCAACCTTCGATCATGAAGACGTTTAATCGTGCTTAGAAGAAAAAAGGGAAATATGACAAACTTGTCCAGGTAACCAATCCATTTGCCCAGGCCCTGATGCCGTGTCTTGAAAAGTTTGATGCAGACGGCGGGCCGAATCAGACGTACCTCCCAACCCCTTTCGATAAGAGCTCTCTCAAGAAGCTGATGGTACCGTTGCATACTGATTTGTTGGTCGCCAGGGTAGTTTCCAAGCAACAATATGAGTGGCTTATTCATGTGTTATATACACGTCAGTTGCCTGTTGCGGCAAACGCCAGGATGGCACCGAAAGTCAGTACTGCTTGTGGCAATGGGCTAATCACAAACCGCCGGAATCCAGGTCTCGGCATAAGCCGACATATCGTTTTGGTAGGGTACAGAGGTTACTCCATTGATTCCCATCAGCCTGAGTAAATCACGGTCTTCATTTACTCGTATAAGCGCAGCGGCCAGGGCATCCGTGTCTGCCACCGGTACAATCAGTCCGTTGAACTCATGCTTAACATGAAAGCTTTCGCTGAAGATATCGCTGATAATCACCGGAGTACCACAGGAAAGTGCTTCGGACACTACCAATCCACTGCCTTCCGTCAATGATGGAAGCACCAATACGTGCGCTTCTCGCATTAACTGCAAAACCTTCTTGTAGGGAGCTCCACCTAGATATTGGACCCGTTGACAAGAGCCTCTGCGCAGGAAAGTGTTTAGGTCATTACTTGGCTGACCAACAATTTGCAAAATAGAACCATCAATCCGTGCCTTTTTGAAAGCGTCCACAAGGTGACCCAGTCCCTTGGCTACCGTCGTTGCCCCGACGAACAGTACCCTAAAGTCAGCGCCTCGATCTTCGGGTCCAGGGATACCGGTAGGCTGGATACACAAAGGTACTACGCGAATTTTTTGTGGATCCACTCCCCTTTCAACGAAAGATTTGACGTTGGCTTCACACAACACGATCAAGCGGTCGGCCTGTTGGTATTCAGCTTCCTCGCGCTCCATCATCAATGAATCAGTGCCTTCATAAGGTATTTTCCATTGATCATAGTGCTGCCTAAGTAATTCGTCGTTATAGCGTATATGTGCAGTTCCTCGCTCGCACACATAACGTATTCCACGTTGTTGCGCCACTTTACCGGAAATCAGTCCACATCCGGACATTGCAGCATAGACCTGACAATCGGGTAAGGTACGCGCAATCACCTTATCCAGATGAACTTGCGATGTCCTTGCCATTCGATGCAATAATTGTCTTGGTACCTGTGGAAACTTGCATAGCGCCATGTAAGGAACTTGCAACCAAGGAGAAACAAAGAAACGCGAACGCTCTAAGCCCTGGCATCGCAGTTTGGAACGAGGCAGTCCCGAGTAAAATCGATTCAAACGCCCCCTTTTGTCGAGCCCTATCGCCAAGCTATCGTAGTGAAAACGCGCCACGGTAGCGATAACAATGTCCCGGTCCATCAATATTCCCGTTAAGCAAAGAATCTTTATTAGCTGGTCTCAAATCGGCGTCGATTTTCGCTCTACCCCCGGCAATTACTATTATCATTTCCCAATCAGCACGAAACCGAGCCGATTCTTTTGTCGCCGGGACTTTACTCAATGAGCGTCTTTCGAATATCAAACCGCCAAACCAGACTATCAATTATTTAGGGTAGATCCAAATCCCCAAAAATGGCAATACAATCGCAATAAAGGTTAATACCGTAATACCATCTAACCAGATAGAGGTGGCAACAAGCGCGCTAAGATATTGAAAATAGGCAGCAGGAGGCCGAACAATGATGCAGCGCCTCAAACCTCTGTTCAGCAGGCTGTCTTCACATTGTTTACAGGCCAAATTACCGGAGACAATAGTTTAATAAGAACCGTTCATCCCTTAATCGACTGTTCAATCGTTTTTAATGATTAGATTGTCGCAGCGAGAACCCGTTATATTTGATGAACAAGTTTGGCAGTATACTGCACAAGTTTGGGTTTTCACCCTAAGGTATACGTTCTAGGCTAATTGCATAATATGAAGGTACCGTAAACGCCCTGGTCACGATGAGTAGTCATAATTATCCTGTTAAACTGCTGAATATTGGCTGCGGCTCGCGCCCTACAAAGGGTCAGAACGTGATCAATATTGATTATTCTCCACTGGCACGAATTAAAAACTCTGCAATTTTAAAAGCAATCTCATACTTCTTTGTTACCGGCGATAGAAAAAAGAGGCTGATAAGTTACCCGGGAAACATTACCGTTTACGACATTCGCAAAGGGCTTCCTTTTCCAACAGGGAGCATTGAAGCCGTTTACCATTCTCATCTTCTAGAGCATCTTGATAGAGAAATGGCAAAAAGTTTTTTAAGTGAAGTCGTGCGGGTTCTAACACCTGGGGGTCTGCATCGCATCGCAGTTCCTGACATGGAGCAAAAGTGCACAGCTTATTTAAACAGCTTGATGCGATGCAGAAATCATCCAGAGTTAGCGCAGCAGCATGAATACCATATTGCATCAATCATCGAACAGTGTGTGAGGCGAGAGAGCGCTTCAAGTAGAGCACAGTCGCCTTTACGCCGATGGCTGGAAAATTTATTGTTAGGCGATGCGAGAAAGCGAGGAGAAACTCACCAGTGGATGTATGACCGGATCACACTGAGCCAGTTACTCGAATCAACCGGGCATAGGAACATAAGAGTAATGAAACATACGTACAGTGACATTAGCGGTTGGCAGGACTATGCCATAGAGTCAAAGGAAGACGGAAGCCTATACCGTCCGAACTCCCTCATTATCGAAGCAGAAATACCGGGTGATTGATCTCCTTCTTAATGTCCTCCTGCCGTTGAATGCGGGCCTGGAGCTATTCTGAACCTTGGTTTTACTCCGCTTCTACTTCGCAAACTCGGAAACAACAAACTCAACCACGGATAAGCGCCTAGTGAAGGATAGTACCGCCGATCTGCCTGACATTCGATCGCTACTTGTGCCGACGATCCTTACTGACTGGCAGTACTATCCGCTGTCTCAAAAAATCAATAACGCTCGGGTAAAAGATGATGATGCCGTGAAGCCCGTAGGGGAAGCCAAGAAATTTGAAACTAGCGAATCATCCTGAATATTTCTATATCATTTAGTCACTGCGGTAATCCGTCTCAACCTGCCGATTTCAGTCGTTAACTGGCATCCTGGTCGCCCTCATTCTGATCAAAAAAGCACTATCAGTCTGTGAGATTTTTCGCACAGAAATTTCAGATATTTCTTACAAAAACTGAGCATTATTTACACATGAATCGACTACTATGTCGGACAGTTGGCGGGTTACTTGCTCTCTCGTTGCGAGCTGTATTTAGGAGAAAGTGATGTTTAAGCTTGAGGAAGGCGCAACTAGTGCCAAAGCTGTTTATTTAGACGCCTCAGCACTTATAAAACTGGTGATAGATGAAGATGGGAGCGAACCATTAATAGAATTATTCAACTCCTTTCCCGGTTTTCACTCTACGTCAATGTGCATGATGGAAGCACTGGGTCGTATTAAAGGAATGCACTTTAATAATAGCAAACGTAGTAAACACTATATTTCATTGGAAAAATACAATGCCGCAATAAAGAATTTAGTAGTTCAGGGTATGTGTAGAATTGAGATATACGATATTAATCTGTTCAATGCAGATAGCTTTTCTAAAGTTCTTGAGTTGGCATATGATTATGAACTAGATATTTCAGATGCTCTTCAATTGGCCACTTTAAGGTACGGCAAGCACCACCACATGAGTAGGAATTCCCGTTCTATTCTAGTTTCTGCTGATAAAAATCTCGCGAAGGCTGCTAAGAAGGAGGGTTTTCGAGTTTGGGATTGCTTAAGGGAATCAGAACCCTCAAGTTCCGGTGATCATGGTAAAAAAACGCCACCAAGTTGGATTTATCTGTAGCAGCGTCATTAGCAACTTTGGATTGGCTGGTGGTGATGGGCATTGATCAGAGCGTACCCAGTGGGGTTACATGACGATTACATGAAACCCAAAACGCAAAAAGGCCAGTCTATCGAACTGGCCTAAGAGCTTGACAAGATTGGTTGCGGGGCCCCGTATTCGTTCACAGAGACCGATTATTATTCCCTACAAAACAGCATCTTATAAATCTTGACATGTAACATCAAGAACATCATCGTAAATCAGACCGCTGCCTCGGTCGATCAAAGTAGCATTTGCTGGAAGTGTCAGAAAGGAAAGTGCAAGTACGGATAGAGTCTTACTGATAAGCGATTTCATATGAAGTTACCCCCTATGTCCCCTTCGTACTTGCTGACTGTCATTATTCTATTGCTTTTTAAGACAAAATGAACACCACAACTAATTGGGGAAAAAGGGGACGGGATTATTAACTGACCAATCGCAAACTGTACAAAACCTATTCCCTCCGTCCCCTATCTGCCTTAAACAACCTTGTATAATATCATAAGTGCAGCAAATACATGGCTGTAAAATATCATATGTCCCGCTAACCTCTTCTACACTATCTACAGTTTATAGACAGTCATCATGCCTAATCTGTTAAATCGAAGAGAACTATCCCATCTACTGGACTGGTCCGGCAGAGCTGGTCGTAAGCCTCTAGTCATCCGGGGGGCGCGTCAGGTTGGCAAGTCCACGCTGGTTCGCCAGTTTGCCGAGTCGAGCGGCTTATCTCTTGTGGAACTCAATTTCGAACGCAATCCTGAATATCTTGATGCTTTTGCCAGCAAGGACCCAAGGCAGATTCAGGCGACTTTACAATTACTCACCGGTAAGAAAATCACGCCCGGCAAATCTATCTTGTTTCTGGATGAAATCCAGGCGGCACCGGAAGCTCTGGCGGCTTTGCGATATTTTTATGAGGAAATGCCGGCATTGCATGTCGTCGCTGCCGGATCATTGCTGGAGTTCACGTTGGCGGACGCGCAGTTTTCCATGCCGGTAGGCCGGATAGAATATTTCCATCTGGGAGTCATGCAATTTGAGGATTTCGTGGCGGCAAGCGGGCAAACCGAGCTGGTGGATTATCTGCAGAATCTGTCACTGGATAATATTCGTAACGGCACCATGCCGCGTGCCGTGCATGAAAAATGCGTTAGCCTGCTCCGACAATACTGGATCATCGGCGGCTTGCCCGAGGCGATTGCGCAATATGTTGCGTCGAATGACTTTAATGATGTGGCCAGGGTTCAGCAGAAGATCGTGGCAACCTACCGGGACGACTTTAACAAATACAGTCATGGCAAGTTGAAGCGCCTGGTAAAGATGGTGTTTGATCAATTGCCGACTATGGTAGGACGCAAGTTTAAATACGCACAGGTTAGTCGCGAATACCGATCGGCTGAAATCGAGGAGGCACTGCAGCATTTATGCCTTGCACGCATTGCATCAAAAACATTCCATACCTCAGCTAACGGTGTTCCCCTTGCTGCTGAAGTCAATCAGCGCTTTTTCAAAACGCTTTATCTGGACATCGGCTTACTATGCGCCGCATTGCACCTCAACGTGCTGGATCTCGGTAAAGAAGATCTAAGCCTGATTAATAATGGCGCACTTGCAGAACAGTTTATTGGCCAGCATTTGATGTACAGCGAGCCTTATTATGCAACACCACAACTGTACTACTGGGTACGCGAAGCGAAAAGCGCCGCGGCAGAAATTGATTACTTAATAACACATGGCCAGCAAGTGGTACCGATAGAAATTAAAGCGGGAACCACCGGAACACTCAAATCATTGCACCAGTTCCTAAAAGAGAAAAATCGTCGCTTTGCCGTACGATTTAATGCTGATGTCCCCAGCCTGCTTAGTGACTCCAAGAAAATAACGGATGGCTCAACGGTAAACTACAATCTGTTGTCGCTGCCACTCTATCTGGTTGGTCAGACTCACCGGCTTATTCGTGACTTTTGGGAAACAGAACAATGACAATAGAGGAAGCTCATGGCTATTAGGATAAAACTCTATAAAAAGCTTTTTGATAAGTGCGATTCAACTTCGCTGCAAACTGACGATTCCAAACCTTTCATGCCTGCTGCAGTATAGCTTTTTCATTGCGGCACTATCAGGACCATAGCTGCCATGCACAGTATCAAAATCGCTAGTCAGTCTACCAGCCAATGCGAGCGTATCAAACTCGGGCCGTTGGTCGAGGCAGGTGATGATCAGCCCTTTTCGAATAGGCATCGACGTCCGATGTTCCGCTTCATCTGAGGCCAAGGCATAATTCAGCAGCTCAATATCCAATTCGGCCGTTCGGAAGACTCCTTGGTAAGGGTTATAGCCATTGCTTTCAGTCTCCAGGTTACGCAATTCAACGGATTTTTCACTACTCATAGGGCCGTTGCCATGGCGGGTCTGGTAGCACCGCGTTACATAATGGATAACTGTCTGCTTGCCGGATATCCGTGCCTCCTCAAGAAGCCGCCACACATTTCTGGAAGTGGTGAAGCTAGGAGTCATGTGTGGAAATATTCCATGGTGTTGATCCAGCATTATGCCCTGACTTCCTTCGAAAACCAGTCGCTCGAAACGCGGAAGGATACTATCCGGTGATTGAATGGCCCAGTAGCGCTGCGATTCCTTACAGGCTTCGACAAAATCCGCGTCCCGGTAATCAACCAAATGCTGCCAGAATTCTTTCACCAATGACTGACCGAATTTCTCTAGTTTGGTCTCGTAATAGTCTCGTATCGCGGCTAACTTTTGCTTGAAAACCCACTCGAATTGGAGGTCTTTTACAAACAGTGTTATGCCGGCCGCGTTGCGCTTGAGGGTCGCACCGAAGCCGACACCACAGGAACCGTGCTGGTTGATCCGTTCGCTGGCTCGGTTAAATGCGATGTCATAGGGTGTCGTGACCGATACCAGAGGATCATAGTAATTAAACGGCTGGAGATCCGCGATAAGGGCTGCCTCCCTTACCAAGCCGGGAAGAAAGACCGTGGTATCTTTCGAATAGAAGGTGGGGCAGCCGCGAAAAGTCCCCGCCCCGAAATGACTGAAAACATGACGCCGTTTTTCAACGACGACCGTATGGCCGACCTGGTGGCCGCCGGAAAAACGGACGACCAGGGTTTCCCGGGGCTTTTTCGCGCACAGAAAGTCAACCGCCAATCCCTTCCCGGCATCGCCAAAACCTAAATCAAGTACGATATCGATCGCATCGACCATTACAGCATTTCCTCCACGGTTCGGGTAGAAGCAGCGGGTGATATGGCTTGCCGTTCAGCCATCTGCATGCCTTGCCCGGCATTCAAATCACCAATCACGACTTGCGCCACCTGCTTGGCCACTTGAGTATAATCAGCGACCTGAATCAGATGCTGGCCCATCAGGTCCCGCCAACCGCTTTGGCTATGCTTACTCTCACTGTAACCGCCATGCCGGATATGCATATGAAATACCCGGTACCTTTCCTGCGCTTCGGCGAGGATATGCTCGGTACTGACTGACTGAGCGATGTCGGCACAGGTTAATCTGCCGATAACGTCGCCGGGAATGCTTGGAAGGCAGGGTTCATCCCCCAAGGTGAACAAATAGCCCTTGGTGCTACGCTTCTCCCAACAGTCAATCGCGGTGTGTCTTGCGGCAAACAGATAGGCCAGATTATAGGACTCGCCCTGGTTACCGCCGCCGCCACCTTCCAGATAGACCTTGGTGAGCCAGCGGTCTAATAACTCAGCCGAGGATTCAAACTGCCCGACCTGCAGTGGGGCGTTGTCGTAGACGAAATCACCCACCCCCAAAAACAGTACCTGCGGGTGCGCGATACCGGCCTCCATTAGCGATCCCATCAAATCCGGCAAGGTGTTCTTACAGATTTCTTCCGGAACAAATCCCATTGATCCTGTAACGTCAAGTGCGATGATGATGGAAAGGGATTCCGGATGTTCCTCTGAATCCCTGGACTCCCTCAGCACGACCTTGGACGGGTCCATCTCCGGGTCCAGGTGGCGGGAAGTGAAAATTTGACTCCGGGTTTTTTTGGCATAGGACTTAGCGGATCTTAAATTGTGAAAAGCCTCGTTTGTGTAATGACCATATCCCATTGCAGACCTCCTGCATTTGGTAAATGAGGTTAAACCGCCACGACGGCGGTGCCGAACAAGTAGGCGTACCGCTGTTGGGCGATATCCAGTTTGATTTCCAAATTGCGAATTTTTACGCCAAGCTCCAGTTCCTTTAGTACATATTCCTTGGCATCAAAGTCCGATGCCAACACCAGGCTATTGGCATCGTTTGGACTCATATCCAGCATGTTTTCCTGTTCTCTGCGCAATCGTTTGATAGTAATGGCGATATCTTCAATTTCCCGCTTGAACAGTAGCTCGGCATCTTCTGCGATAGCCGCCGCACGGTCTTCGCGTATTTGGGCATTATTGCGTTTAAGCGATTCTATAAAGGCGCCTTTTTGTTGCTCCTGAATAGCCATAATTACCTCCCACTTATAGTGTCCTAACGCCACTTTATGCATTTATAGTGGCATAAAGACACTTTTTGCGTCAATAGATATAGTGGCATAATGACAATAATTATTTAGTCTTATCTTATAACCAACAAACAGCAGCAAGCACGATGGACGAAAGCGAGTACCTGGCCCAGTACGACCACCACAAATACCCACAACCCTTCGTAACGGTAGATGCCGTCTTATTCGCTTTTCATGAAAAGGCGTTGAACTGTCTGCTTATCAAACGTACTAATCACCCGGAGCAAAACAAGTGGGCACTGCCTGGCGGCTTCGTGCATCCAACCGAAGATGCTTCCCTGGAAGCCACCGCTGTCCGAATTTTGAAAGATAAAACCGGCATTCGTCCCCCCTATTTGGAGTCACTCAAAGCCTACGGAAACGCCACCCGGGATAAGCGCGGTTGGTCCGTGACCACTACCTATGTGGCTTTAATGGCATACCGGGAATGTGCACCTACCAGCAACCGGGTTTCGGAAGCACAATGGATCAATGTCGAAGAGTTGGACGGGATGGAACTGGCATTTGATCATGCGGCTATTATCCGGGATGCGCTGGAACGTTTACGGCAAAAAGCCCTCTATTCCCTGATTCCGGTCTACGCCTTACCGGCCAAATTCACCTTGGGCGAACTACAACACCTGCACGAGTTACTCATTGGTAAACCCCTGCAGAAAAAGTCGTTTCGGCGCCGTGTCGAGCAGGCAGATTTACTTAACGATACCGGGGAGACCAAAATCGTCGGCAAACGTCCGGCAGCCCTTTACAGCGTTAAGAAAGGAGCCGCCGACTATAATTTTGTACGCAATATCGGGATGTAAAGCGCTATATCCTGATTAGCTGGTTCAGGAGCTCCACAAGTTGCCTGCGTCGCGCTTCCGTTGAACTGGCAAGAACCAATGACCTGGCGGTTTATTTCCGGTGCTCCCAAGTAATAGGACAACGGTAATGGCTATAGGGTCTTGCTTTCCACAAATCTAAAATGCGCTAATAGCCGATAGAACATGCTCCGCCGCAATATTAATAGCTACCAGGAACAGCAATAGCGACATGGTGATATTGATAATCTTGAAATACCGCGGCTTGCTGACGAGCTTACTCATCCTGGCCCCCATCAGGGAATAGCTACTGGGTGCACCAAAAGCCATTAGGGAGAGCAGCACCGACCAAAGGGCGATTTGCAGACCGGTAATATGGGCAGCGGGGAATTGAACCGTGGCGATAGGAAGAGTTGCAATCAGGCCTTTGGGATTCAGTAGTTGCATCAGCAAACCGTCCTGAAAATTAAGCTTAGTGGATTTCAGCTTGGTGTTGTTAAGGTCGATGTTGGCACGGCCAATCTTATAAGCCAGATAGCCGATATAAAGGCAGCCCAGAAAGCCGATCAGCAGTTGATTGCGTTCGCTGATCAACCAGGACCCGGTGTAGCCAAAGGTAAGAAACATGATCAACATGGCGACAGCTACCCCGGCAAAGAACCCCACCGAGGATTTGAACTGACCGTTCAAACCGACATTTAGGCTCAACAAATTTACCGGTCCCGGCGAATACATGATGCCGAATGCGTAGGCGAGAATCTCAATCATTTGGCATGCTCCATAAAGGCGTATCGATGCGAGACGTACCCCACCCAAAGGGTGGGACATCACAAACGGGTTGGAAAAAGGGTAAAAAGTCAGCGACTAACGCTGAGCTGGTACTGCCGGTGCGTCATACCGTATATGGGCTTAAAGCGCCGATTGAAGTGGCTGACATCGGCGAAGCCATATTCATAAACCAGATCGTCAATAGGCGTACCTGCCTCCAGTGCTCTACGCGCCTGATTGATCCGGCAATTGACGATGTATTGGTGGGGAGTAATCCCGAACTGGCGGCGAAACATGCGCAGGAAATGAAATTTCGACAGACTCGCTGCCTGACTGATGTCGTCGAGAGAAAGATCATCTCGCAAATGGCTGTGAATATATTCTTTAGCTCGGAATAATAGGCGATCCGGTTTATTGTTGGTGTCTACAGACTCTAGCTGACTATGACGCCGGGCAATGCAGGTGGCGAGTTGAAACAATTCGCACTCCAGTTCAAGCTTATTACCGGTGTCTAGCTCGAACAATCTTGCCAAATTAAGAATGCACCTACGTAAGGACTCATCCTGTATTAAGGTTTGAGCTATCTGAAAATCTTTTGCATGCCGAATCCCCACACTGGCCAACATGGGTTCGAGCTGTTTGGGGTGGATGTAAACCATGCTGTAGCGCAACGGTTCTTCCACACCTGAATGGCCGTCGTGTACTTCACCGGGATTAAAGACAATAATATTTCCCGGATGGCTGCGATGATGTGCTCCACCACAAAAGAAATCCTGCCTGCCGGACAGTGTTACACCGAATGAATATTCCTCATGGGCATGCTTGTCATAGGAAAAATCATGCATTTCCGCCTGCAAGACGGTAATGTCCGAGAGGTGATCGTTTTTGGCAAAGTGGAAGTGGTTAAGTTGTCTCATGATTTGAATCCTGGCCACAGATGATTATTCCGACTATTGGCGCCCAGTTGGGTTAAAGCATCATGTAAACCAATCTACCTGTCATGAAGATTGAAATCTTGGACAAAATTGCTCACCTCCTACAGGCAACTTTTTTGCCTGTAAAGATCTGAATTCGTATGTGCCCGTGCGGTGCATTTTGCCCCGTTTTACCAGCCCCTGTAGCTAGTGTAGTGTCCCATATAGATAGCACATTAAGTTCAGAGATTTGCTACATACTTTTTCATGTACGCAACCACAGCGCCATCATTGTTCAAACCAATAACCTCACTAGCGACCTGCTTAACAATTTCGTTTGCGTTACCCACAGCAAATGATCTTGTTGATACCCTAAACATTGGCAAGTCATTGTAGTTATCGCCAAATGACACTACATTAGCCAGACCCAGATGATCCTGGAGTTTTCTCACCGCATTGCCTTTGTTGGCATTGGCATGGTAGACCTCAAGCCAATAATATCCTTCACAATAAATATCTTCAGATAACACCCACGAGATTGTCGGCTCAGCATCAAGCATGGCTTCGTATGCTTTTAGCCGCTCTTGAGGACCAACAGCCATTATCTCAATGACTTTGTCTGCCTCGATCTCAGAAAAATCTACGGTAACTCGGAATCTTTCGTCCCCGTTTTTCAATCTTGAGTTTATCCACTTCCCGCTGCTCTCGTTTGAAACGGATTGGAAGTAAACCCGCAGGTCTTCGTTTTTATCCACGCAATGGACTACAGGATCAAGACCATCCTGAAAGAACCTTTGCAATAAATCCGAGAAAACAGCGGGGGCCATGTACTCAGTATGAATATATCTCTTCTCTTTTGGACAATAAATTTGCGCGCCATTATAGAGGATGACGGGTAGTTGAAGACCCAGACCCTGCAAAACAAACTCACTGGAAACAACCGACCTTGCTGTTGCAAAGGTGAAATTCAGGCCACTACTTACGGCATTCATCAAGTATGAAGAGGTTTGTTCAGAAAGGGTTTGATCATCTCTCAGGAGTGTCCCGTCCAAATCGGAGATATAAAGCGTTTCATCTGTTTTCATAGGAGTTATCCGCCTCCAAGCAGTTGCCCTGCAGTTTAGACCATTGCCCATTAGATGCATTCGGGCCTGCGCTGCTGGTTTGAGCCGTTGATAGTAGAGAGAGACTATATTCAACAGCATCAGCTCGATAGCCATTTAAATCAAATCGGCAGCGGTGCATCGCGTGTTAACAATATAGGAGTGCTCTCCTTGAGTAAAAGTATCGCTTAAGAAACCATATCTATTAGCTGGAAACTGTATGACCTGCCTTAAACTCGAACAAGGCAAATTCGTAGGATATTGGCTCTATTTTGGCCGGTTTCCAGTTTGGAGAAATACCGTTCGATTTTGTTTGATGGCGTACCCAACCTTTTTACTCATGAGGCTAGATAAGCACAAGACGGAGCACAGGAAATCCGCACTATAGCCACGGGCCGCATCGCCTGAAGCTTAATGCCAACCGGCCACTTTTGCAGCTCTGAGGTACAGATCTCAGCTCTAATTAATTTGCTAACTTGTTTGATTTCGTTGACATTATCGATTATCCGGCTAAGAATTCCGTTCAGACGTAGCAGGCTGGTCAGGCTACATTCGTTCGCTTTTTCATGCCATACAGGGGAATACCGATGGAGCTCTCTGAAGCCATTCTATACCGCACGGAAAGTGTCGGTAAAAGCTATCATTTCGGTGAGGCACAGAATCCCAGCCTTCCGGCACAACATTGGTTCCAGCAATCCACAGACGGGTTGACTTTATTTATCGTTTTTTATTCCCAAGCCTGTCGATGGTCGAAATGTTTAGGCTGCAACTTGCCTTCGAAGATGTCCCAGTTTCATGTCCCGTTCGACAAGTTGATGAAGCAAGTCGATTATGTTTTTGACTATGTCGTTTCCGAGGAAAACAGGTCTGAAATCCGAAAAGTCATCGTTTCCAACAACGGTTCCATTTTGGACGAAGATACCTTTTCGAGTACGGCATTGTTCTACTTCATCGCCAAGATGAACATGACTTGCCCCTCAGCTAAGACATTATGTATTGAAACCAGACCCGAGTATGTGGACATAGAAGAACTGGAAATTCTGGCCAGGGTGCTGAAGGAGGGAGAAACCCATACCCAATTGGAAATTGCCGTTGGTTTCGAGGCGTTCGATGACGATCTTCGCAACCAGGTCTTTTTTAAAGGGCTGACGATCCGATCATTTGAGGAGCTGGCTGAAAAACTGGCGCAGCACCAATTTAAGTTGAAAACCTATTTCATGCTGAAACCGGTGCCCGGCATGACTGAAGCCGAAGCCATCGAGGATATTGTCAGCGGAATTGAATACCTATCTGCTATAGCAAAGAAATACGATATCGAAATCAATATGCACCTGAATCCTACTTATGCCGCCTATGGCACGCCACTAGAGAAGGCGTTTAACGAAGGGACTTTCTCACCGCCCAAACTGCAAAGTATTCAACAAATTTTACTGTCTGCGCGGGATAAAGGCATATCCATATTTGTAGGCTTGTATGATGAAGGACTCGCCGTTCCCGGTGGTAGTTGCGTCAATGACCCAGCGGATAAACTGGTAGCGGCAATTGAAAGGTTTAATGAATGCCAAGACTATGATCTATTGCTTCTCTAGGCTCTGTTAGGTCAAAAAGAAGAGCCGCCGAGTTATTCAAAAAAACCAAAACAGGTTCCCATTAATAAACGACGTTGCGAAATACAATTGAATAAAATACACTCAAGACATAACTGACCGCCGGTCATTTAATTTGTTCAATACAGATACAACCCATGCTCTCAATACTTCCAACAGTGCGGCCATCTACTTTCCCGTTGATCAGGCTTATTCTTGGATTTGCCGCTGTCTTGCTGCTATCCGCTTGTTCCACGGTTTTGAAGCACCCGCAACCGTTAGCTGCAAAAGGTGAATGCGTTGTTCTTGTTCATGGCTTATGGCGATCCCGGTTTGCGATGCAACCGGTGGAAAGTTATTTACTTGAGCAAGGATACGCTACTGTCAATGTCGATTATCCTTCGGCCCGAGAACCTTTGGAGACGATTGCCCGGGAATACTTACTCCCGGCAATCCAACAGTGTGAAGGAGCGGTGAACGGTGCCGTTCATATTGTTTCCCATTCATTGGGCGGTATTGTCGCGCGGACTGCGCTGCAAGACAGCGAACTGCCGAAACAGGGCCGGATTGTGATGTTGAGCCCGCCGAATCAAGGTTCCGAGTTGGTCGACCAGTTTAAAGACTGGCCGCTGGCCGACCTGGTTATCGGGCCGGCAGCACTTTCGCTGGCAAAAGACGGATTATTGATGACAAGCCTCGAACCGCTTCAGGTCAACATCGGTATTATCACCGGCAATAGCAACAACCGCTGGGTACCCTTTTCCGACCTTCCCGAACCCCATGATGGAACTGTCACCGTGGAAGGCGCGAAGCTGGACGAAATGGATGACTTTCTGGTTGTCGACGAGAACCATGTGAGCATCCGGCGCAATCCCACCGTACTGCAGGAAATTGTCAATTTTCTGGAAAACGGACACTTTTCTCAATCCGTGATTGCCCAGCAGCATGTCGACTAATACTCCACCTTCAAAACCAGCTTTCCCGCATATCCAAACAGGTGGTATCGAGGCCTTCTAAAAGTTGCAGATCCCTTTCCACAAGAGGTAACTGCCAGCGGAAGAAGTAGCGCGCAGCTTGCAACTTTCCTGCATAGAAGTCTTTATCATTCCCTACCGCCTCAGGTAATTTCTCTGCGACAATGTTTGCCATTCTCAGCCACATCCAGGCGACAACGGTATTGCCCATAAGGTTCAGGAAGCAACTGGCATTTGCCAATACAGTTTCCGGACCGGTTTTTTGCATGGCCTGGCCAAACGTCGGGACTAATTTCGCGATCTTGCCCAGAGTTACCTCCAAAGAGGAAGCAAGTTCCCGGTTCTCCTCAGCGACTGCAGATATGTCCTTCAGCATACGCTGATGCAGCAATTGCAAGGGCTTACCGTTTTTCAGCCAGACTTTCCGCCCCAACAAATCCAATGCCTGAATACCGTTAGTTCCTTCATGAATTGGATTCAGCCGGTTATCCCGCCAGTACTGTTCGACCGGGTAATCCCTGGTGTAGCCCGCGCCGCCTAATACCTGAATCGCCAGGTCATTAGCCTTGGTGCAGTACTCTGAAGGCCAGGCCTTGATCATGGGTGTCAGCAAATCAAGTAGTAGACCCGCTTCTTCCCGCGCCTGTTGATCGGGATGGGTCTGCTGGTCATCAATCAGACGCGCCCCATACATACATAGGGCATAGCCACCTTCCACCAGGGCTTTTTGTTCCAACAACATCCGCTTCACATCGGCGTGCTGGACGATAGACACGGGTGGTTGAGAAGGGTCCGGGTTCGCGATCGGCCTGCCCTGGGTGCGGTCTTTCGCATAGGCAAGCGAGTATTGGTAACCCTGATATCCCATCACCACGGCACCAAAGCCGACACCCAGACGAGCCTCATTCATCATCTTGAACATATACTTGAGGCCTTGATGGGGTTCGCCGATAAGGTAACCGATGGTTTCGCCGTCTCCACCAAAGCTCAATGCTGTCGATGTCGTCCCCCGATAACCCATTTTGTGGATTAATCCCGCCAGGGCAATGCCATTCTTTTCCCCTGAATGACCCTCTGCATCCAACCGCCGCTTCGGCACCAAGAACAAGGAAATTCCCTTGGTCCCTGCAGGCCCGCCTTTTATCTTCGCCAATACCAGGTGTACGATATTTTCCGTGATATCCTGCTCTCCACCGGAAATATAAAGCTTGCTGCCCTTTATTGAATAACTGCCGTCTTCCAGCGCGACGGCTTGGGTTGAAATGTCAGCCAGGGAACTTCCTGCATGGGGTTCGGTCAGCGCCATGGTGCCGCTAAAGCGACCGTCTAACATCGGCGGCAGGTAGGTTGCTTTTAGTTCGTCACTGGCAAAATGCTGTATGAGATTGACAGCCGCAATAGTGAGAAAAGGATACCCCGTAGTGCCGGGATTGGCCGCCGTAAATATTCCCATAGCAGAGGCCATGACTATTTCCGGTAGTTGCATTCCTCCCTCTTCGAAGCTCTGTCTGCCGGCCAGAAACCCGGTCTCGGCGAAAGCGCTAAATGCTTCTTTGACTTCGGGAATGGTATGGACTTCGCCATCGATGAACTGTGGCTCCTGCAGATCCCCCTTGCGGTTATGGTTGGCGAACAAGTCACCGGCAACCCGCTGCGCGGTATCCAACATGGCATCGATTGTTTCTCTGGAATGTTCCGAAAACTTCTCTCTTTCCAGCAGACTTTCGGTATTCGCAACTTCGTAAAGTTGAAATTCCAGTTCCCGCGGGTTCAGCACCGGCTCAGCCATTTTTTCTCCTCACTTTTGCGTTTTTGTAGGAGCATTCTACGTAGTCAGCGACGTTTTTAAGCTAGCTTAATGTAACAAATGGCTTGGCAACAATTATCAATCGCTTTCGTATTCATAAAAAACTGCCTGAAGCAAACATTAATAAAGCCTGATATTTCTGAACTAGATATATATAATCAATCAGTTACCCAACTTAAGAAAGTTTAACCTCAGGTTGCTATGTCCACTGATTTCAGCAGACTATTGTTCGGACTTCTGTTTACTGTGCTTTGCTTGCCCGTTATGGCAACAAACGGGTCGGAGATAACGGCAAGTTTTTCAACCAGCAATGTGAAACCTTGGGGATATAAAGACGCACAAGGAAATTGCGCCGGGTTACTTTCGGAACTCGTAGATAAGCTCAGAGTGCAAACAGGATTTAAGATCACCAATCACATTCGCCCCTATCCACGCGTTATCCTGGAAATCTCCAGAGGTGATGTCGACTTTGCGGTGATGTTCAATAGCCCCCAGGCGAAAGAAATCGGCATTTCAGTCGGGCGGGTTGTTAAAGCCAACATCTTACTGATCGGACGTGCCGGTGCTCCGCGACTTCAGACGCTGGATGAACTAAAAGGTAAGACCATCGGGCATATTCGCGGCTCAAAATACAGTAAGGAGTTTGACGATTTAACGGGCGTTGAAAAAATCTCCCTCGAGTCAATGGAACAAGGCGTAACGATGCTTTTGCGAGATAGAATCTATGTCATGGCGGGTGCTGATCAGACGATTTACTACGCATTGGAGAAGTTGAAAATTCCCGTCCATGAAATCACGTCGGTCTATACCATCAGTACTGCATCGGCAGACCTCTACTTTTCACGGGAATCCACTCGGACAGAATTGATCGAACCTATGCGCAAGGCGATGGCCGAACTGCAAACGCAAGGTATTCTTGAGCGGATTTTTTATTCCGAAAACCATTAATCAAACCCGCCGGAGAACGCCTTTGTTCAATAAGGTGGACAATTTATTCATCCGCAGGAGGTTTACACTTCCGATGAGGCCAAAAGGAAAGCGCGGCTAAAAACATTAGTTTTTGTACTTTCTGTTGAATCCAGCTGGCATAAGGAGTTCGCACTACAGCTTTCTTGAAAAACCTTGAACCTGAGACGATTTTCTCTATTCTATCCTGATACCAAACTGGTGATCCCAGTTTACTCACATTCTCAACGACAAAATCGTCGAGTACTCAACGTTACTAAATAATAATAGGGCAAATGTAATGGATGAAAACGATCTTAAGCAGGTCGCGGATGATGCAGTCAAACTTGCTGAAACCTGGCAACAACGTGCCAACCAATTAATCGAAGAGCGAGAGCGCACCTTTCAATCGCAGATGGCCGGTTTGCTCAAACACCCTTCCGATAAGGCCGTGCTCACCGGCTTAATTGACCAGTCGTTTCGATCAGGAAATCATAAGCGCGTAGCGGATCAAATTCTCCATACACTGAAAAACAACCCGATACCCGAATTCTTTTCGTTATCGGAAAAGCTACTGGTGCGACTGTTCCTACTGGTCGGAACTGCCTTCTCTTCTATCTCGGTTCCACAAATCGTCAAGAAAATGCGTAAGTTTAGCGAACAGGCGATTCTTGCCGGTGAATACGAACCGTTAAACGCACATCTTAGCCACAGAAAGTCGGAAGGAATCCGGGTCAATCTCAATCACCTGGGAGAAGCGCTGTTAGGCGAGGAAGAGGCCGCTGCCCGATTGAAAACCAATATTACCGATCTGGAAGATCCTTCCATCGAGTACATTTCGGTAAAAATATCCACGATTTATTCGCAGATTCTGCCCATCGCATTCGATCATACCGTTAATGTCCTGGTTGAGCGGCTCTCCCAACTATACCACACCGCGCAAAGCAACAAGTTCCAGCGTAGCAACGGTAAGCAAGTTCCAAAGTTCGTGAATCTGGACATGGAGGAATACCACGACCTGGAAATTACCACAGCGGCATTTATGCAGACGCTGGATCAGGAGGATTTCAAGCACCACAAGGCGGGCATTGTCCTACAGGCTTACCTGCCGGACTCGCTTGCCATCCAGAAGCGCCTGACCGAATGGGCGAAGCAGCGTATTGAAAGCGGCGGCAGTCCGATTAAGATCCGGATTGTCAAAGGCGCCAACATGGAGATGGAAATGGTCGATGCAGAGATGCACAACTGGCCGCTGGCGACCTATGACAATAAAACGGATGTGGATGCCAACTATAAAAGAATGGTGCTGTATGGCATGGAAAAGGCGCATATCGAGGCGGTCCATCTCGGCATTGCGTCCCATAATCTGTTTGAATCCGCATTCGCCTTCCAAGTGGCAATGAAACAAGACGTGCTGGAATACGTCGACTTTGAAATGCTGGAGGGTATGGCCGACCACGTTCGACGGGCGATGATAGAAACCACCCAGGATGTTTTGTTATACGCCCCTGTAGCGAAGCACGAGCAATTCATTAATGCCATTGCCTACCTGATTCGGCGGCTTGATGAAAATACCGCGCCGGAAAATTTCCTCCGCTATGCCCCGGAACTTCAAACCGGAACGCCCGAATGGCAATTTCTGAAGAATCAATTTCTTACTTCGTTGAATCAGATGGCACGTGCCCGCCAGGTGCCCAATAGGACACAGAATCGCCTAACCGAAAGATTTGCGGATAACATCGGCACAAATCAAACCGGCGAGTTCGTCAATGAACCGGACACCGACTGGTCTTTGCATGCCAATCGGGACTGGGCCGCACAAATCCGATCCAACTGGGTGTTTAATAGGGATAGCGAAGCTATTGAGATTCCCTTAGTCATTGCCGGACAAGAAGTCTTGGAAGACCGGGATATAAAAAAATGCATAGATCCCTCCCAGTATAACGACAGTATCTGCGTCGCCCGTTATCGGTTGGCCAACGCCGATGATATCGAACAATGTGTGGCAACCGCGAAAGCCGATCCTGAAGGTTGGCGAACCATGGATCATGCGGCAAGACACGCCATCCTCGCCAAGGTGGCGACGGCGATCAGAGAAGCCCGAGGAGATTTGATCGGTGCAGCCGCCGCCAACACCGGCAAAGTGTTTACCGAGGCCGATGTAGAAGTATCCGAAGCGGTCGATTTCTGTGAATATTACCCACTTTCCGTTAAACACTTTTTGGATATCGATACTGTAGAGGGAGAAGGCAAAGGCGTTGGCGTGGTGGTATCCCCATGGAACTTCCCGATTGCCATTCCCTGTGGCGGTATTGTGGCTTCGTTGGCCGCGGGAAATACCGTTATATTCAAACCGGCGTCGGATTCCGTGCTGGTCGCCTGGGAACTTTGCAAATGCTTCTGGTCTGCCGGTGTACCCAAAACCGTATTGCAATTCGCTCCCTGCCCCGGCTCGTCGGTAGGTTCGAAACTGGTTGGGCATCCGGATATTGACTTTGTCATCTTGACCGGCGGCACCGACACCGGGTTGCGCATGTTGGAGCAAAAACCCAGCTTGTTCCTTGCCGCAGAAACCGGCGGCAAGAACGCAACTATTGTCACGGTCATGTCGGACCGCGACCAGGCGGTGAAAAACGTGATCTATTCCGCCTTCGGCAATACCGGCCAGAAATGCAGCGCCACATCCCTGTTAATTTTGGAACGGGAGGTCTATGAAGACCCGAATTTCAAACGCCAGTTGATCGATGCCGCGAAAAGTTTCAGCACCGGATCGGCCTGGGATTTCAGGCATAAAATGGGGCCGTTGATTCGACCGCCTTCGGGAGACCTGGCCGATGCCCTGCAAACCCTTGAACCCGGCGAATCCTGGGCTCTGCAACCGGAAAATCTAGAAAGTAACCCCTACCTTTGGTCGCCAGGGATTAAGTGGAATGTTTCCTCCGGCAGCAGAACTCATATGACCGAATTTTTCGGTCCTGTGCTGGCAGTGATGTGCGCGGAAAATCTCGAACATGCCATCAGCCTGGTCAATCTGACCGGCTACGGCCTGACTTCCGGTATCGAAAGCCTGGACGCCAGGGAAATCGACTTTTGGAAATCACGCATTGAAGCCGGCAATCTCTATATCAACCGGGGAACAACCGGCGCGATTACCTTGCGCCAGCCCTTTGGCGGCATGAAAAAGTCCGCTATCGGCCCGGCGATCAAAGCCGGTTCACCGAACTATACCGCCCAGTTTATGCGCTTTAAAGATAACACTACACCGGAGGTCGGTGCGATTCGACAAGACAGCCGCTTGTTGCGGTTAGCCAGAGAGTGGAAATTAAAGGTTCGCTGGCAGGCATTTGCCGACAACAATCAGGATATAGATAAGACCGTGCGGGCGATTTCCAGTTACCTCTACCACTATGAGAGAGAATTTTCCGCTGAAAACGACTATTTCAATATTCGCGGCCAAGACAATATCCTGCGCTACCTGCCGCTGGGAAAAGTGGTCGTGCGGCTCCATGCCGCAGACAGCCTGTTTGATGTGTTGGCGCGCATCGCAGCGGTGCTGATTGTCGGCAACTCCCTGATCGTCAGTATCCCCCATGAGCTGGACAATGCGGTGGTGAATTTTCTAAGCAGCAAAGAAGGCGAAAAACTCACTGGAGGTCTGCCCCTCTATTGGGAATCGGATCAGGAGTTGATCAGCAGAATCCCTCATATCGCCAGAATTCGCTATGCCGCGCCAAACAGAGTGCCAACCAGTGTCTTTAAGGCGGCCGCAAAAACCGGATTTTATGTCTGCTGTGCCCCGGTATTGATGGAGGGCCGAATTGAATTACTGCATGTGACGCTCAATCAGAGTGTGTGCCATACCTACCATCGATACGGCAACCTTGGTGAACGCGCCTTAAAGATCAACTGATAGTCAGATGATTGAACTCTCGGTTGGTTCGACCAACAAGAACTCTTATAACCGGAGAATAGCGTCAAAAAGCTATTCTTCGTTTGAGGTGCATTCCCCAGCGGCAGGCTGGTGGTGACAACGGACTTTTTTCATCAGCTTCAACGCCCGCGCATCGTAGAGTCCGTCATTCATCAAGGCGATTCTGGATTCACGCATAAATCGGTCATAGTCGGTTCGTTGGGTCGGTTCAATACTCACCCAATTGGACTCGGGGATGGATTTTTCAGCCGCTTTCACGACAGTCGCCATTTCATCGAAACGGCTATGTACATAGCTACGCATTTGCTGTCCAAAGGTCTCGGGGAACTTGTCCCGATGAATAACAATCTGCATGGACGTATGCAAAAGCGGATAGGAGATTATACCGCCCTGCTGGCCGACTCCCTTGTAAAGCTCCATGGTTTCATAGGCGACAGCCGGGGCAAAAATCATATCCACACTGCCGTTGTTGAAAAAACCGGCAAAACTGCTGAGACTTGCGCCTACCACCGAACCGCCCACCTTCCTTACCATATTGACACCGACCGGATCGTTGTTAAGAACCGCCATTTTCTTACCTTGAAACTTATCCAGGCTATCTAACGCACGGTCACGAACAAAAATAAACACCGAACCGATGGGCACAATCCCGGCGACTTCATAATTGCCTTCAATCATAAGTTTCGCCGCTTTGGGCTTGGCGAGGGTAGCCATTAACGTTTTAAGTTCGGTGTGACCTGGAATTGCGCCGATTGCGCCGAGGGTTCCGGTAAAGCCGTTAAACTCTCTAACCGCTATTTCAGTGAGCAGCACCGCATCACATTTGCCGGCCTTAAAATCGTTGGCGGCAATCTTGTCGTCCGTATAAGCCTCTAGCTTCCAGGCAATTCCCCAGGTCAATGCCTTTGGGGTGGAATCCCGAACCATACGCATGACCGGTCCACCTGCACCGACAGGGTCCCAGACACAAAAAGTTCTGGTGCTATGGCCGGACTCCAGACCAAAGGCCAAGAAGGATGAAAAACTAAAGGACAGCAACAGAATTAGAGACGAAAGGTATTTTTGCGTGCGCATGTTCAAGGCCTGGCGTTTTCTGTCTGGCAAGGCGCATATCTCATACGAGCCTTGCCGATTACATATGGTTACAATAGGACGAAGTGTGCCAAATAACCGGTAAGAAAACTGTGAACCACTGCGCCTCAACCTCAGATGGTTAACCTTTAACCTGGATTCTGAATCTAAGTTTTAATTAAAAGACTGCTTCCGCCTTGTCGGCCTTTTGGTCTTTCCAGCTTTTGTTGATCAGAACACCGAGCCCTGTCCCAAGAACATATGCGCCAACCAGGAGCAGAATATCGAAGTTGACAAAGCTTAGAGAGGTCAACGCCGGTCCCGGACAATAGCCTGCCAGCCCCCATCCGATACCGAATAATGCCGATCCGGCAATAAGTTTTCGGTCGATTTCCTGTTTTGTGGGTAATCGAAAAACATCGCTAAAAAGCGGTGCCGGGCGCTTTAGAATCACTTTGGTAGCGAAAAAATTAAGTCCCAATGCCGCCCCCATGACCAAGGCCAGGCTGGGATCCCAGTTTCCTGCCAGATCCAGAAAGTTGATGACCTTGGCAGGATCGATCATTTGCGAAATACAAAGTCCGAGACCGAACAACAACCCGGTTGCAAAAGCCGAAAACAATCCTCGCTTCACCTGCATCGCTAGCCTCCTATGATATGTCTTACAATGAAGACCGTGATCACTCCGGTCGCCATAAAAGTGAGTGTTGCGGCAATTGATCTCGGTGACATGCGCGCAATGCCGCACACGCCGTGTCCGCTGGTGCATCCGGAGCCTAATGTAGTGCCGATGCCCACAATCAGGCCACCCAATACAATCAGCGGCTTATCTACCACCGCTTGAATATGGGCGACGTCTCCACCGGCGAGTTGGTAGAGTACGCCACCGGCAATGAGCCCAGCCAGAAACACCAAGCGCCAGAGGAAGTCTCCCTGTTCCGGGATTATAATTCCGCGGACAATTCCGGAAATTCCGGCAATTCTTCCTTTCAGAAACAGCAGTAAGGCGGCAGACAAACCAATCAATGCACCTCCGACGAGGGCGGATACAGGGGTGAAATTCTCCATTGGGAATCCTTCAATTTATACGAAAGTTTCGAAAATCGCATTCTTATATGCGTTTTTCCTAAAGTTTAACTATTTCTTGGTTTGGAAGGAAGGTGGTCGGGCTTGAACGAAGCCGGAGCCGAATGACCAGGCATGGGCTTCGCCAAGCCTCAAAGATTGGCAGGTGAGGCTGCTTTTCTAATATTTAACGCTACAGCCATAGGGTGTGGACTGCGCGACTTGCACGGCTTTGCCGGCTTGCAGGTCCGCCATTGCCGCCCGCACATAGTTATTGGCGCCCTCGAGACTGCTCACTCTGGCAGAAGGTTTGTCATCGATCGCCCCCATATACACCAAAGTGCCTTCCGGGTTGATTATATACATATGGGGAGTCGTCCGCGCATCATAAGCACGCCCGACATCACCGGCGGGGTCCAATAGCACGGCTGTAGGATAGGCATCTCTCGAAGCCGTCAGTTCATTCGCTTTCTTGGGTTTAACATAGCCTTGGGAACCGGGACGAGAGGATATCACCGACAACCAGACGACTCCCTCATCGGTCATGTCTTTTTGCAAATCCTGCATATTATTACTCGTGTAATGCTTACGAACATAGGGACAGTCATGGTTGGTCCATTCCAAGATCACGGTCTTGCCCTGATAGTCAGCAAGGTTGTGGGTTATCCCATTGCTGTCGGGAAGACTGAACTGGGGCGCCGCCTTACCGACAACCGGCGCAGCCAGAAGGCTGTACGGGATAAACAGACAAATAGTGAATGCACAAATAGTTAACAGTAGTCGCGATGAAATCATTGCAGTTGCTTGCATGGTTCTCCTCCAGTGGCTTTACCATTCCAAACGCTACCGCTTAAGGTAAGCGCGTTAGTCGATCTAACAGCATTGCTTCCGTTAATAATTGCGGAAGGATTTCCGGTTCCTCCACTTCCGGGCCCGCATACCACAAATACAGTGGTACGCCGGACCGGCCAAACTTTTCCAATGCGCTGGCGATATCCGCATCACGCCTGGTCCAATCTGCTTTGAGTAAGGCTACGCCTTTTTCGTCGAACAGTTGGTTTACGGCCGCCCGATGTAGCGCGACTTGCTCATTGGCTTTACAGGTAATGCACCAATCAGCGGTAAAATTCACGAATACCGGCCCCTCGCGCCGGGCATCGGCAAGACGCTTTTCCGAAAACGCCAGCCAATTGCCCTGGTCGGCTTCTACATCCCCCCGAACAGGCGGTAATAAAAACATAGCGGCAATCAGCATGGCGGACAGGCAGACCTGTCCGAACCACCGATAATACTTACGATTGAGCTTATTAAACCAGATTAGGCTGATGATAATCAGGACTCCGCAGGAGGCGAACAACACGGCATCCGCACCAACTTGACTCACAAGTACCCAAACCAACCAGGCAGAAGTAAGCCACATAGGAATGGCTAAAATTTCCTTGAAACGCAACATCCAGGGGCCGGGTTTCGGTAGCCTACGGAGCCAACCTGGAAAAGCGCAAAGCAGGATAAAGGGAAATGCCATTCCCAACCCCAAAATGGCGAAAATCGACATGGCGATCCAACCGGGCTGAAGGATCGCATAGCCGAGAGCAACCCCCATAAACGGCGCTGTGCAGGGGCTGGCGACAACAGTTGCCAGCAGCCCGGTGAAAAACGACTGTTTCATCCCACCGCCTTTGAGCAGCTTCTCACCTGCACCGGATAAACCGCTGCCAAACTCAAACTTTCCAGCGAGATTCAGCCCGATGACGAAGAAAAGCCATGCCAGCAGCAGTACGATCAGCGGATTTTGTAACTGGAAGCCCCACCCGGCTGCAACCCCGAAAGCGCGAAGCGCAATCAGAATAGCGGCCAGCATAAGAAAACCGGAAATAATCCCAACGCCGTAAACAAGGCCATGTATCAAGGTATTGGTTCTGGAAGTCCTCGATTCGGCAGCAAGGTCCACCAGGGCAAGCACCTTGATGGATAACACGGGGAAGACGCAGGGCATGAGGTTCAAAATCATGCCGCCAGCCAAGGCCATCAGTAGAACCAGGCCGGGATGGAGACGCGTTTGCGTTGCTGGTGCCGGTTCCAAGGGTGAAATCTGCCCTGTCTGGATACGGTAGCCCCTTACATTATCCCGCTCCCCGGAATGTCCGCCCACAACCAATAAACCGGCGAGATTATCCTGTCGGGCAGCAAACCGGCTGGCGACTGAGAGCGTTATCCGATTCCCGTGCTGGCTCACATCTTGGGGCGCGGCATGATCGACAACATCCGGAAGAAAAGGGAAATATTCCACTCTTATAGGATTGGCGTTCAGAGGATTATCGAACTGCAACTGCAATCCGTCCGGGCTTAAGGCATAACCGATTTCTCCGCTGAATTCCCCTGGCAATTGAGATTCAGCAAAACGTATAGTTTGCGCATGAGCGCCTGGCAGGGATCGATCGCCGGCTTTTAGGGTTAAAGTCAAGTTTCCTTCCTCGGGAATGCAGACTTCCTCGCATACCAACCAGTATGCATTTGCCTGTATTTCCACCGGTTGGCCAACTTTAAGATCCTCCGGGGCGGTAAGCTCCGACAGTAACCAGACTTCATCGCTATACCCGAAATTCATCAGAGGACCGACGGGAATTCGATGCGGCACCGGCCAGTGAATTGCGGACGCTTCCCAATCGGGGGGCAGGTTCCAGTCGATATCCGTCGGTTCGCCGGAATCTCCCGGATTACGCCAATAGGTATGCCAGTTTGGTATGATCTGCTGGCGTAACGCGACCCAAAACTTCTGTCCGGGAGGCACTTCCACCAGCTCGGAAATCAACCGAACCTGGATATGGGGGGTTTTAACCAAGGCTCCAATACCGGAAGAATCGGCAGGCGGTGCGGATGCCATTGGGTAGGCTGCCATTGAATCTGCGGCAGTCTCCACTGCGGCAGTCTCCACTGCGGCAGTCTCCACTGGGGCAGCATCCACTGGGGCAGCATCCACTGCGGCAGCTCGGGGAAAAAACACCAAGCAGCATTGGCTGCAGATACACAGCACAACCCAAAAGATGCGCTTAGAAGATAGCTGCGAACTTACCATAATCCTGTGCCGATAATCAGATCAAGTCAGCCTGGTTGCACGAATTGTACGCCTATGTCTTGAACCCAGACCAGTTAACGAACTGTCAATGTCTGATTCCAGATCCTTTCCTACTTTGCTCTAAATCATTCAGCGCTTATACTATCTCCATTATATTAGATTTTTCTAATACCTTAACGGAAGTTATCCATGGCCAAGAAAGTTATAATTGTGGGCGGTGTAGCCGGAGGCGCTTCTGCTGCCGCGAGAGCCCGGCGTTTATGCGAAGAATCCGAGATTATCGTCTTCGAAAAAGACCGCTTCATCTCCTTTGCCAACTGTGGTTTGCCTTACCACATCGGCGGTAAAATTCAGGACAGAAACGCGCTTTTGGTGCAGACGCCGGAATCCATGCGGGCCAGATTCAATCTGGACATCCGCACGGAAACAGAAGTCATTGCGATTCATCCGGATATTAAGAAGGTCAAGGTGCGTGACCTGCAAACAGGTCACGAGTACCAGGAAAGCTATACGCACCTGATCCTTAGTCCGGGTGCCAGCCCTATCGTGCCCGCTATTCCCGGTGCAAACCATGCCAGGGTATTTGCCCTGCGCAATATCCCGGATATGGACCGAATTATCCACTGTATTGAACAACAGTTGCCCAAGCGAGTGGCGGTCATCGGCGGCGGCTATATCGGCCTGGAAGTCGCTGAAGCAATGATTGATCGGGGCCTGGAGACTCATTTGATTGAGTTGTCGAATCAGGTCATGGGCAGCATAGATCCTGAAATGGCCACCCCCCTGCATTTGGAGCTGCGTAAACAGGGCGTCGAGCTGCATCTTAAAACTTCACTCACGGGCATTGAAGAAATCACAGAAGGTCTGAGCCTCCAGTTAAACGACAACAGAAAGTTGGCTGTCGATATGGTCGTCATGGCGATCGGCGTCAAACCGAACGTGGCGTTGGCAAAGCAGGCCGGCCTCGCGATAGGTGCGAAGGGCGGCATTGTGGTAGACGCTAAAATGCAGACGTCGAACCCTTCTATTTATGCGGTAGGTGACGCGATAGAAGTAAAAAATTTTGTTAGCCAAGATCCTGCCATCATCCCGCTCGCAGGACCCGCCAACCGCCAGGGGCGAATCGCCGCCGACCAGATTTTCGACCGCGATAGCCGTTACAAGGACTCTCTAGGCACGGGGATCTGTAAAGTATTCGATCTGGACGCCGCGGCAACCGGACTCAACGAAAAGCAGCTCGTACAGACAGGTAGAACCTATGAAAAAATTTATGTCCACCCGGGTGACCATGCAGGTTATTATCCCGGCGCGACCAGGGTCAGCTTGAAACTGCTCTTCGATCCGGAAAATGGCACAATTCTAGGTGCCCAAGCGGTCGGACAGAAAGGCGTGGACAAGCGTATCGATATACTGGCAATGGCTATCCGTGGCGGTACTACGGTTTTTGATTTGGAAGAGCAGGAACTTTGTTACGCCCCGCCCTATGGTTCCGCCAAGGATGTGATCAATCAGGCCGGATTCGTCGCAAGCAATGTGGTGCGCGGCGACCAGCATATCTGCCATGCCGAACGGGTCAGAACCTGTTCACAGAATATGCAATTGATCGATGTTCGCAATCCTGAAGAAATCGGTGAACTCGGCACCATTGAAGATGCTTGGAACATCCCGGTAGGACATCTTCGCCACAAACTTGACCTATTGCCCAAAGACAAGGACATCGTAGTGTTTTGCGAAGTGGGTCTACGTGGTTACGTTGCCTACCGGATGCTCAAAAATGCCGGATTTAACTGCAAGAACTTATCCGGCGGTTATTACACCTATTCGCTATTTCAAGGAATATTAAAGTAACTTTGTGCCAGTGACTTACTGACATCAGCCCTTTTCCGTATGTGAAAAGGGCAGGTAACTAATGCCTGTGGCAAGTTCTATGGACAGGAAGAAGTCGCTTCAGGGGAGGTTTCTTTATTGATCCATGCAACCGCTTGCTTGTCGGATCGACAATGCTTGACTATCCAAAGCCGGAGATAGCGTCCGAAATTTTCCAGATTCAAGTGATCGGAATTCGTAAGCTTGGCCCGCATTCTTTGGATTTCATCCAGGAATTCCTGATGCTCTGCATCGTGACCAATGCTTTCCGGATAGCCTGCTGATCGAAAAAGCGACATCTCGTACTCGAAATGGTCTTCCGTGTATTGGATCAACTTATCCAACATCGCCCCAACTCCTGAGGGATTATTATCAATGCCGACGGCAATCCAGTTTACCAAACTGAATATCTGTTTGTGCTGCTTATCCAGGTCGTTGTGATCGACACTTAGCTCCTTACGCCAGATAATTACCTTTTGCATATCCTTCTCCATGCAATTGCGCAATTTACGATCTATATTGGTAATTATACGTATATTATTTCTACATTTAGAAAGTCAACACCAGCAACGTGCGTTATATTACTTAATCCAGGTGTTTTTGACTTGCATTAGTTTTCGTGCTTCACAGGTAGTGGATTACGTAGTATTAATCTGAACAGGTTGTCGCTTTCCACCCTAGTGTAGTCGATTTACCATTTAGGGCATTAAGCTTGCTTCAACCAGTTTCTTTAAACGCCCTGAATCTTTCCAATCCTGCAAACCGGTATTTACCAGCTTACGCAAGGCTTCTCCTCTGGGAGTGCGTGAGAACATCATATAAAAAGGAGTTGGCTCCATATCCGGAACCCGCTCATAATGAAGGTTTTTATCGACCAGAAGGGGACGTCCCACTTTGGAAAAACCGGCGATAACCTCATAATTTTCAACAAACAGATCAATGGTTCCATGATGCAGTCTGCTGATAAGGACTTCGAAGCTGTAAATTCCACTGGTTTCTACATCCGCTTCCTGCAATCCCCAATAGCTATAGTTATACCCCAGCATACCACCAACCCTATATTGGCTCAGATTTTCCTTAGCCAGGATGTTCAGGCCGTTCGGATAATGCTTTTTAGAATAAAAATAGTGCGGTGTAACCGTATAATAGGCTATTGAAAACAGATACTTTTCTGCACGTTCCTGACTGTAGCTGGCGTTGAGCAGCATATCGTACAAATGCCCGCGCTCCAGTTCGCTCAGACAGCGTTTCCAGGGCAACAATTCCAAATCCATCTTAAGTTCTTGAGTGCTGAGAATGTCCTTGATAACGTCGACGGATAGTCCCTTGACAATGGTTTTTGTGGACCGGGAATTACGATCTTTGTAGATAAATGGAGGCCACTCCGCAATATCGTCGCAAACTCTTATTGGAGACTGAATTCCGGCAGCGGCGAAGCATTGAGAAACACTGAGATAGAATACGATGATAGATGCTAAACAATTTCTCATTGCGACCCTCCTGGTCTTCTAATCAATGGCGTGTTGTCGAATTATACTGCCCGGCTGATCCGGGTCAGCGGATAAACGCTTTAATATTAGATTCTTGATTGCCGGCTGGCCAATTGAGGAGCAGTATTCACTGTTATTTTAGCCAACCGGTTCGAATTAAAAACATTCTTCGTACGATTTCTTCGCCATATGGATAGAAGAAGTTGGTCTGAAAACTACGCCATTTACTCCAAGCTCCTTTTACAGTGATGGCAAACTCCGGATTTCCGGAAGGTTTACTCGTTCGCTTCTTGCCATCTTGTAATGATCGTCCTAAAGTAAGACTGTTCATTTTTTAATCAACATGGCAGGTTGTGCCATGGGTCTAATCGATCTGATCGGTAAAACACCATTAGTCGACTTGAGCTATCTAAGCCCACAGCCCGACCGGGTGCATCTATATGCCAAAGCCGAGTGGAAAAATCCCGGTGGCTCGCTAAAAGATCGCCCGGTGAAAGCCATGCTGACCCATGCCATGCAAAAAGGTGAGCTGACCAAGGATAAAATCGTTCTCGATTCCAGTAGCGGCAACGCCGGAATATCGTATGCGATGATAGCCGCCGCGTTAGGCTACCGCGCCCAGATAGTCGTCCCCGGCAATGCCAGCGATGAAAGAAAACAACGTCTCATTGCCCATGGCGCAGAACTGATCGAGACAGATCCGTCGGAAGGTTACGACGAAGCGATGCGCCATGTCAGATCGCTTTATCGCGCGCACCCAGACAAGTACTTTTTCTGCGATCAGTACAGCAACCAACTCAATGTCTTGTCGCATTATCACGGCACCGCCGGAGAGATACTTGAGCAGGCACCCGAAGCAATTACCCACTTCGTATGCGGTGTCGGTACCGGCGGCTCGATTACCGGCATCAGTCTGCGGCTCAAGGAACATAGTGACAGCATCCGGGTGATCGCGGTTCGACCCGAGCGTTGGCCTGGTATTGAAGGCTTGAAACCCCTGGGAGAAAAAGAAGATATCGTGCCCGCGATCCTCCAAGAAGACCTGATTGACGCGTGGATCGACGTCAGCGCGAATGAGGCGAAAACCTGGTGCAACCGGCTGGCAAAAAGCGGTTTCTTCGTCGGCCTGTCTTCAGGGGCGTATATGGCTGGATGTCAACGGGTGATGAAAGAGCTGACTTACGGCGCCGTAGTGACATTGATGTGCGACCTCGGTGAACGTTACTTCAGTGCGGGGTTATGGAAAAACGCGCCCGGAACAACATGATCATTCGGCTCAAGGAATCCATAGTCCGGCAAATAATCCAAAGTGCGGAAGCAGCTTACCCGTGCGAATGCTGCGGTCTGATTATCGGCGACCAAAGTGATAATGCCGTCAATGGCAGTGACTATCTGCCGCTAGCCAATCAGCATCGGGAAAACCGTCAGCGCCGATTCCTGATTGACCCGCAGGCTTATCTCGACGCTGAGGACAGCGCCGATAAGCAGGGGCTTGCCATTATCGGTATTGTCCACTCGCATCCGGATCATCCCGACGAGCCGTCAGAATTCGACCGGTTACACGCATGGCCCAATATCAGCTATGTCATTGTCAGCGTAAACGGCGGCAAAGCCCAAAGGTACCGTTCATGGCGGCTTACTGAAGACCGAACCCGATTTGATCGGGAAGAAATTCAGATAAGAGGTTAGCATCATGAAAATCAAAGTCAGAATTCCTTCGCCGCTGAGACGTTTTACCGGCCACAATAACCAGGTGGAAGTCGAAGCCGGCACGGTTAATCAAGCCTTGCACAGGGTGGTGGAAAAGTATCCGGACCTGGGAAAGCAAATTTTTGACGAGACCGATTCGCTCCGCAACTTTGTCAAAGTGTTTTTGGACCAACAGGATATCGGCAGTCTCAGCGGACTGGAAACGCCGCTGGACAAGGCAAATGAAATTCGTATTGTACCGGCAATAGCCGGTGGCGAGGATGCTCCGCCGCGACTGACACCCTCGGAACTAAGCCGCTACAGCAGGCATATCATGCTGCCGGAAATCGGCATGGAAGGTCAGCAAAAGTTGAAGTCGGCCCGGGTGCTGGTCGTAGGCGCAGGAGGGCTGGGTTCACCCCTCTGCCTGTATCTGGCGGCCGCCGGCGTCGGCACGATTGGCGTGGTGGATCACGATCTGGTGGAAGACAGCAATCTCCAGCGCCAGGTACTATTCACCGTTCAGGATATCGGGCAGTCCAAGGCGGTCTGCGCAGCCGAGCATCTGCAACAACTGAATCCCCATATCCGGATAGAAAGTTTTGAAACAGCCCTGACCTCTGAAAATGCACTCGAAATAATCCGCCATTTCGATCTCGTCATTGACGGCACCGACAACTTTCCAACCCGCTACCTGGTCAACGACGCCTGTGTCCTGTTGAAGAAACCCAACATCTACGGGAGTATTTTCCGTTTCGAAGGCCAAGCGACCCTATTCAACCATGGGGACGGTCCCTGCTACCGTTGCATGTATCCCGAACCGCCGCCTCCTGGACTGGTTCCCTCCTGTGCGGAAGGCGGCGTATTGGGCATCCTCCCGGCAATGATTGCCAGCATCCAATGCACGGAAGCCATCAAAATTATTGCCGGTATCGGCGAAACCCTCAGCGGCCGTCTAATACTCTACGATGCCTTGGCCATGAGTTTTCACGAGGTCGCAATCCGCCGGGATCCTCACTGTTGTCTGTGCGGAGACAATCCGACAGTCACAGAGCTGGTGGACTACCACCAGTTCTGCGGCATCAATGCAAACGCCGCTTCGGATAACATAGAAGAGCTATCGCCGGAGCAACTTAAACAGCGCCTGGACACTCAGGAAAACCTGCTGCTTATTGACGTCCGGGAGCTTTATGAAAGGGAAATATGCGCGATCGATGGCAGTGAACATATTCCCTTGGGCATTATTCTGGAAGATTCCCCGGAGCTTGCTAAGAACCAACCTCTGGTATTCTACTGTAAATCCGGAGTTCGCTCGGCCCAGGCCTGTACCAGGTACGAGCAGTTGGGATACGAAGCGGTGTTTAATCTAAAAGGCGGTATTCTGGCCTGGGCGGATGTCATCGATCCTGAGTTGGCAAAATATTGACTCGAATTGCGTATGGAGTTGGCAAAATCCTCACCATCTTCTACGCCATTTGCCGCACGGCTAAACAGAAATTATCAGAGCCACGCTTGCGAAAAAGCCATGCATTGGCTACAAAGTAAACATTTGGTGTGCTCCATCGGCAGCGTTCCGTAGCGTTCATGAGCCTTCGATGACAAACGAAGTGTAGCTTGCCGGCGGGTTTTTACTGTGAATTGTTCTAAAAACACTCAGCCCCTATAACAAACTGATCATAAATTGTTCATGCGCTATTCAAAGCACTGCTATACTCTAGTTTGATACACCTAAAACTACTAAAAACACAATGAATGACGACCCCGAAATAAAGGAGTTTATTTGAAGTAGTCAAATCGCGAAAGAACCGGAGGATGGCATGAAATTGAAACACTATTCCAGACACTATTTCCTTTCTGATAGTCTGGATGAGTTAGAGGCGACTGAGAAAGAACTGGAAGCCCATAACATAGATTATGAGCAGTTCCATGTGTTGAGTCTTAATGATGCGGATGTTGAAAAACATGATCATATGCATGAAGTCCCTTCTCTCTTTAAAAAGGATATTGTTCATTCCACTGAACTCGGCGCGCTGGTCGGCATCGTCCTATCCTCGCTGCTATTACTGATCGTTTCCTTCACAGGTCTGGCTTCCTATGCCGGGTGGACGCCTTTTGTATTTCTCGCCATCGTAATTCTGGGATTTTGCACATGGGAAGGCGGTTTATTCGGAATTCAAACCCCTAACCAAGAGTTCGTCAGATTCGACCAGCCGCTGCAGGAAGGTAAGCACGTGTTTTTCGTGGATGTCGAGGTCAGCCAGGAACAGACGCTCAATGAGGTTCTGAAGCATCATCCCAAGCTAACTTTCGCGGGCACGGGTAAAGCGCAGACCAGCCTGTGGATTCAGGCACAACACAACTGGCACTCCTTCAGAAAAGTTTTTCCATAGTTGCCGATAGTGGAAAGTTGCCGGTAGTGGAAGGAACTCCACCAGATCCGGAGTTCAGAAAGCTAAGTAGTCAGATAAACGGGCGTTCGCAATATTTACACCGATAAGTAACCGCCCCTTGACTGCTTGTGAAACACCCCTGCTGTTATACAGCCGTATATCCAGGCATGTCGGCTGTGCATTTATAGGTTTACCTGGCGCCAATTGGGGCGGCTATTCCTGTTTTGGAAGTAGTCCCTATAAAAATAAATGTGGAACGGAACCATACCTATTAGAAAGGCCCTGTGACCCATGATATTAGTTATCGTTATCCTGCTGCTGGTTGTCGGGACAGTCTTATTTCATTTCCTCAGCCCCTGGTGGTTTACGCCCATTGCTTCAAACTGGAGCGCCATCGATGACACCATCAGTATCACCATGTGGGTAACCGGTGTTGTTTTTATAGCCGTCAACCTGTTTGTCGCCTATGCCATCTATAAGTTTCGTTATAACAAGAATCGTAAGGCAGCCTACGAACCTGAAAACAAAAAGCTCGAGATTTGGCTCACCGTAGGCACTTCGCTTGGTATTGCCGCCATGCTGGCGCCGGGACTGATCGTATGGGCTAACTTTGTCCAGGTTCCCGACGAAGCCGCAGAAATAGAAGTTCTGGCTCAACAGTGGCGATGGAGTTATCGTTTTCCGGGACAGGACGGCAAACTGGGTAATGTTTCCACCCACCTTGTCAGCGAAAGCAATCCGTTTGGCATTAACCCTCAGGACCCTGCCGGTCAGGACGATATTCTGGTGGCCGGCAACGAAGTCCATTTACCCGAGGGAAAACCGGTTAAGGTGCTGCTTCGGTCGTTAGACGTATTGCACAACTTTGCGGTGCCGCAGTTCCGGGTGAAGATGGATTTGGTTCCCGGCATGGTGTCCTACTTCTGGTTCACTCCAACCCGCGCCGGAACTTATGAAATCCTATGCCAGGAACTATGCGGATTGGCCCATCACGCCATGCGCGGCCAGGTGGTGGTCGACACCCCCCAAGAGTATCAGAACTGGCTGAACAGCCACCCGACATTCAGCCAAACGCAGATAGTAGTCAAAGGAGATCCCCACACCGGGCAGTCGCTTTATGCTGTCTGCGCCGCTTGCCATGGCATGGAAGGAGAAGGCAATGCACTGACCAACTCACCCAAGCTTAGCGGGCTTTCCGGGTGGTATCTGGAACATCAGTTACAGCTCTACAAGCAAAAAATCAGAGGCGCGCATAAAGAAGATATCTATGGCCGGCAAATGGCGCCCATGGCGGCAGTTCTTGCCGATGACACAGCCATGCGGAACGTACTGGCCTATATCGATACCCTGCCGGACAAGCCCGCCGTCGATACGATCACAGGTAACGTAAACCGGGGCCGAAACTATTATGTCAACTGCGCCAGTTGCCATGGAGATCGGGGCGAAGGCAATTTCTTTATGCAAGCCCCCCGGCTCGCCGGTCAGCAGGACTGGTATTTGAAGCGGCAACTTCAAAACTTTAAGAAAGGCATTCGCGGCGGACATCCCGACGATTTTAATGGCAGGCAGATGGCGATGATGGCGGCCATCCTGAAGAGTGAGCAGGCGATTGACGACCTGGTTGCCTACCTCAATACCTTATGAATTGCGACTCCTGATAACTTCAAACAGAGGACGTGTGAATGGCACATGTAGCTATTGCAGATCAAGAACAAGAATTTCACGAACCGGCTACGTTCATAACCAAATATATTTGGAGTCAGGACCATAAGGTTATCGCCATACAATATTCCATCACCGCCATTTTTGTGGGTTTGGTCGCCTTGGTATTATCGGGAATGATGCGCCTGCAACTTGGGTTTCCGGACAGCTTTAATTTTATCGACCCGAGCGCCTATCTTCAGTTTGTCACCATGCATGGCATGATCATGGTGATCTATCTACTCACGGCTTTGTTGCTGGGCGGATTCGGCAACTATCTGATCCCCCTGATGATCGGCGCCCGCGACATGGTCTTTCCCTACCTGAATATGCTGAGTTACTGGACCTATCTGCTTTCCGTCATCCTGCTGCTGGCCAGTTTTTTTGTGGTGGGAGGCCCCACCGGCGCCGGTTGGACCCTATATCCGCCGCAGGCGATTCTAAGCGGCACGCCAGGTGCGGGTGCCGGTATTACACTGATGCTGCTGTCACTGGGGGTATTTATCGTAGCATTCACCATGGGCGGGCTGAATTACGTTACCACCGTGTTGCAGGCCCGAACCAAAGGCATGACGCTAATGCGCATGCCTTTGTCGGTGTGGGGCATCTTCACGGCCTCTATTCTGGGCCTGCTGGCTTTTCCCGCGTTGCTGGTGAGCGCAATCATGATGCTTCTGGATCAACAGGTCGGGACCAGCTTCTTCATGCCCGCATTGTTGTCCCTGGGCGAACAAACTGACTATACCGGCGGCAGCCCTATTCTATTTCAGCATTTGTTCTGGTTTTTCGGGCATCCTGAAGTCTACATCGTTGCGCTACCCGCCTTCGGGATCGTGTCCGATGTGATTGCGACGCACGCAAGGAAAAACATATTCGGCTATCGCATGATGGTATGGGCCATCGTCATCATCGGAGGTCTTAGCTTCATAGTATGGGCGCACCATATGTACGTGAGCGGCATGAATCCCTACTTCGGGTTCTTCTTTGCCACCACCACGCTGATCATCGCGGTTCCCACGGCCATTAAGGTATACAACTGGGTACTGACCCTTTGGCAGGGCAATATTCACCTGCGCGTTCCCATGCTATTTTCCATTGGCTTTATTTTTACCTTTACCCATGGCGGCCTGACCGGCCTGTTCCTGGGTAATGTGGTGGTGGATCTGCCGCTGTCCGACACCTATTTCGTCGTCGGCCACTTCCATATGGTCATGGGGGTTTCACCCATCATGGTGCTGTATGCAGCCATCTATCACTGGTTTCCCTTGGTAACCGGCCGCTATCTGCACACAGGGCTTGGCAAACTCCATTTCTGGCTGACATTTCTGGGGACCTATGCCATCTACCTGCCCATGCACTACCTCGGTTTCCTCGGCGTGCCCCGCCGCTACTATGCCATGGGTTCTACCGACTTCATTCCCGATTCGGCCGAACCGCTGAACGCCAGTATCACCGTTGCCGCTATTATCGTCGGCGCCGTACAGATTATTTTCATCGTTAATCTGATTTGGAGCCTGTCGAAAGGCAGGAAATCCGAGCCGAATCCCTGGGGCGCAACCAGCCTCGAATGGCAAACTCCCGAGATACCTCCGAAACACCTGAACTGGGGCGAGAAGCTGCCGGTGGTGCATCGCTGGGCCTACGATTACAGTGTCCCCGGCGTATCTCAGGATTTCATTCCGCAGAATATGTCGGAAGCAGAAGTGGAACGTTTAAAAACCTAGTTAACCCGTTAGCTTTAGTGGCTTGCCTTCGCTTTAAAGGTACTGAGTTATGTTACGCAATTTATTAGAAAAACCCTGGTTGCCGCAACCGGATAATGTCGTCGGCGGCAACGCCGCAGTAGCGGTCCCGACATCCGCGGAACGCATCGCGTTGCGTTTTTTTCTGGCAATTGTCGGCGTTATCTTCTTTCTATTTACCATTACCTTTTTATCGCGCTCACAATATCCGGATTTTCAGGCCCTTGCCGGCCAGCCCTGGCAACCTCTTAGCAATCCCTGGCAGCTTTGGCTGAATACTGTATGTCTTTTGCTGGCATGCGCCTCATTGCAGTGGGCGGTGTCAGCTTCCGGCAAGGACAAAGCGGATTTCACCAGGATGGGAATTCGATTCGCCCAGCTTTTCGCCATCCTGTTTATCGTCGCCCAATACCTTTTATGGCAAAAACTGCACGGCTTAGGATTTTTTGTCGCCTCCAATCCAGCCAACAGCTACTTCTATTTGTTTACCGGCATCCATGCATTGCATTTGCTCGGAGGGATAATTGCGCTAGCCAGGGTGAGCTTGAAATTCCGTCAAAACGGTTCCTTGCCCAAACTGGCCGCGAATATTTCTCTGTGCGCGACTTACTGGCACTTCTTGTTTGTTATCTGGCTGTTGCTGTTTGCCCTGCTGGCAAGCTCCCCTGAAACCTATCGTACCCTGGCCGCCATGTGCGGATTTCTCAGGTAAACCGATAATGCACCTTGAGGTATAGCGGCATGACGACACAATCCTCTCCGGACGCTCCTCTGAATCAAACGCAATGGCAGATGGTCGTTGCTGACTGGTCGGCAGACAAACAGGCCTTCGATATGCCGTGGGGTAAAATCATGATGTGGATTTTTCTACTGAGTGATACCTTCATCTTTGGCGTGTTTCTGATTGGCTACATGAACGTCCGCATGTCCACAGCCGATTCCTGGCCGATTCCCAGTGAAGTGTTCGCCCTTTCCCTGGGAGGAGATCCGATCCCGCTGATCCTAATCGCGATAATGACATTCATCCTGATTTCCAGCAGCGGCACAATGGCGATGGCGGTCAATTATGCCTACCGGGGCAACCGCAAAATGACTTTCTACCTGATGCTGGTCACCGCGATTTTCGGCGCATCGTTTGTCGGCATGCAGGTTTTTGAATGGACCAAACTTATTGTCGACCAAGGCGTCAGGCCTTGGGGCAACCCGATGGGCGCGGCCCAGTTTGGCGCCTGTTTCTTTATGATTACCGGCTTCCACGGCGTGCATGTCAGCGCCGGTGTCATCTTACTGCTGATTTACGCCAACAAAGTCCGGCGTGGCGACTATGAAGGGAAAAACTATGATGCGGTCGAAATCGTAGGGCTCTACTGGCATTTCGTCGATTTGGTCTGGGTTTTTATTTTTGCCTTGTTTTATCTCTGGTGAGCTGATTGCAGGAGGGAGGTGTTATGAGTCAGGCAACGGGTCAACAACATCCCATCGGTGTTTATCTGAAAGTCTGGTTTCTGCTATTTGTCCTGAGCGCCCTGTCCTACATGGTGGACTATTACCAGGTCCAGGGTTATCTGCGGTGGACACTGATTATCATTTTTATGTTCTTAAAAGCGGGCTTCATTATCAGCATTTTCATGCATCTGAAATGGGAGCGGTATGCCGTTAAGTTAGTGCTGCTATTGCCTCCCGTTGCCATCCTCTTATTGTTGGCCCTGATGGCGATAGAAGCCGATTACATATTACTGAGTAGAATTTCCTATTTTGCCGCCGACTAACGTTAACAACAGCCTGGTAACCGGCTTGCTGACAACCGGCGCAGTGGTGACGCTGGCAGCGTTGATATTCGGTTTTGCCTACTCTCCGGCGCCTCCGCTAATCAATGGAACCATCATTCCCGATGCCCGGCCGATCGACGATTTCAGGTTACTGGATCACCACAACAATGCGTTTACGCCCGGCGACCTGCAAGGGAACTGGCACATCGTTTCCTATGGCTATACCCACTGTCCGGATATCTGCCCGACAACCTTGGTAACACTGGCCCAGGTCGCCAAAAAGCTGAAACAGGAACCGGCCCTGGCCGATACCCGATTTGTCTTCTATACCGTCGATCCCAAAAGGGATACCGCCGATCATCTAGCCAACTATTTGCCCTGGTTTGACAAGGAATTTATCGGCCTGACTCACCAGGCCGGATCAATTTCTCATCTGCCGTTTGAACAAAGCCTCGGTATGCTTTATGCGATAAATCCCAGGGGTAAATCAGAGGAATTTATGGAAGACAATTACGATGTTAGCCACGGAGTATTACTCTATGTATTAAACGCCCGAGGGGAGTTGCAGGCAGTTCTTAAACCGGAATCTGCCCGGGAAACTGGCGGCTATACAAGCAGTTTTTCGGCGGATGTTCTGTACCGGGACTATAAACTGATCCGCGGTTTCACTTCCGGCGGACTCTAAGCCGCCTCGCCATGTCCCACTCCCTTTACGGATGGAACTAACTGGCCAATATTTGCGCCTGGTCTACCCTCTAGGTTGGCTGAAACACTTACAATACTTATCCCTCCTTAAACCAAATGGTACCGCTATGAAAAAAAGAAGACTCAATCAGATCATCGCCGAAAATGTTCGTACCGTTTGCAAGAAATTCAACGTAAATACCGTGGAGCTTTGCAAGAAAACCGGAAAAAGCCCGTCGTCAATCAGCAAACTGATTAATGCCAATATCGAGCCTAAGCTGGACACGGTTGAGGCAGTGGCCGAGGGTCTCGATATTGAGCCCTGGCTGCTGTTTATCGATCACCTCAATGAATCCATGTTGACTGAGGAACGCCTGACAAAACTGGTCAATAATTTTTGCGCCTGTTCCCCGGAGTTGCGCGATACCATCATGGACTATGTCAATCACATGGTCGAACTCGAAGATTTAAGAAAGAGAGTATGAAACCTGGGCGCCGACGCTGGAGGCGGGTATGACCTGCCTCGATTTGGGGTAGCGCATACTCAGCGGTCACCGGGTTTCATATAGATTGTAGAAACCGTTGCACAACGCTAGAATTCGCCGTTTTAGTCAGCAACCAGATCAATACTATGGGCAGAGCCTACCAAAACCGCAAAGAATCCATGGCCAAAACGGCCGCTGCAAAAACCAAAGTTTACAGTAAATATGGCCGCGAAATTTATGTCTGCGCCAAAGCCGGCGGGGTGGAACCCGACGGCAATCTAACCCTGCGCGGGCTGATCGAGCGGGCAAAAAAAGACCAGGTTCCTTCGCATGTTATCCAGAAAGCACTGGAAAAAGCCAAAGGCGGCGATGGCGAAGACTATTCCACCGCCCGCTATGAAGGCTTCGGCCCCGGAGGTTGCATGGTCATCGTCGAATGCCTCACGGATAACCCCAACCGTACCTTCGGCGACGTGCGGCTCTGCTTTACCAAAACCGACTGCAAAATCGGCACCCAAGGCAGTGTCAGCCACATGTTTGATCATAGCGCCATTTTTGTATTCTCCGGGCAGGAAGAAGAAGCGGTACTGGAGGCATTGGTGGAAGCCGATGTCGATGTAACCGATATCGAAGACGAAAACGACAAAATAACGGTATTTACGCCGAACACGGAATACGCCAAGGCCAAGGTCGCCCTGAACGACGCATTTGGCGAAGTTGACTTCGATGTCGATGAAATACAGTTTATTCCGCAAAACTACACGACGGTAAGCGGTGAAGACGCCGATAAGTTCGAAAAGTTTCTGGATATGCTGAACGTTCTGGACGATGTCCAGAACGTATATCACAACGTAGAGAGTTAGACGCCGCTACGCAGACGTATGTTGCTTCGGCAACAACGTCTTCAATCCGCCTTGGGTAAGGAAATCAATATGCGGTGCCGTTTTGGTACTGATCGTCGACCCAAATAGTGCCGTTCTGGCGCTTGATAAACTGCTCGCATAGGCTCAGGCCCAGACCATAGCCGATTTCCCCGGCGGTTCCTTGTTCGCTGCAGGTCAGTAAGGTAAACAATTTATTGCGTACTTCGGGAGAAATACCTTTTCCCTGATCCTGTACGCAAACTTCCACATGGCGACCTCCCGCCTTGCCTTCAATGTTCACCGTGGCACTCTCAGGTGAGTATTTTATGGCATTTGCAGTTGGGCCAACTAAACTTACCTCTCGAAGCGATCCAAAAGTAACCAGCTGTTTCATATAGCTCTAACTTCAATAAGGAATCTACGAAGACTTCGGAGGTAGAATCTATGCGCTTTTCATTCATCCGAAAATCGCTCATTGTACTTACACTCTCTTTCGCTGCTAGCAATTTCAGCGCGGCACAAGGCTTGGATAAAGTTGACTTCCTCATCCCCGGCGGGGAAGGTGGCGGCTGGGACACTACCGCTCGGGAAACGGGAAATGCGCTAAAAGCAACTGGGCTGGTAAAGCAGGTGAGTTTTAAAAATATGTCCGGCGGCGGCGGCGGACGTGCCCTTGAAAACCTGATTCAAAAAGCCAGCACGCACTCAAATACCCTGATGGTACAGTCCACACCATTGGTATTAAGGAAGCTGACCTCTGTCATCAAGAACAGCTTTCGCGACGTTACACCAATCAGTTTGATGATCGCTGAGTTTCAGGCAGTTGTCGTGCCTACCAATTCGCCGTTAAAAACCATCAATGACCTAACGGCATCCATACAAAGCAACTATGCAAAAAATACGATTATCGGTGGTTCCGCAAAAGGTAGCCTCGATCATATCACCGCCATACTTATTATCGATGCTGCCGGGTTGGATGTGAAAAAGCTGCGCTACATTCCCAGCGATGGCGGCGGTGATGCGTTGGGTCGCCTCTATAAAGGCGTTGGCGCTGCATTGGTTACCGGTATCGGAGAAGTTATCGACGATCTTAATGCAGGCAAGCTTCGGGTACTTGGCGTGACGAGCGAAGCCTCCCTGCCGGGCATAAATGCCGCGACCATGAAAGAACAGGGATTGGATGTCGTCTTTGCCAACTGGCGCGGTTTTTTTGCGCCTCCGGGAATCTCCGCTGCCAAACGCCAAGCCTATGCCGACACCCTACAGCAGCTTACCAAGACATCGGAATGGCAAGCAGTCAGGACAAAATACGGCTGGGAAGACTTTTATAAGCGGGATGACGAACTAATAAAGTTTCTTGAATCACAGGAGGCAGACATTAGTAAAACCCTTAAAAGCGTAGGATTGTTATAGATTGCTCAGCTAGCAATCGATAGCAAACGGAAGAAGGGCCCATGGAAAAGAAAACCAGTATCGCCGCAATGCTAGTCTGCGACCTGATTGTACTCTGGCAGGCGTATCTGGCCTTTGTCGCATATATCAAAGTACCTATCTTTTCTGACCTAATGCGAGAATACGGTGGTGCCTTACCGGCAATAACCCTGCACTACTTCACCTTCGGTCCCTATTTTTATATTGCTCCCATCACCTTGATGATAATCACAGGCGTGCTGTTTGTCTTGAAAGCCAAACCCGTGGTTTGGCTTGCTGTGATTTTTCTGATGTTTTTTATCAGCTTGGGCATGCAAGTCTTAACCGTGGAAGGACTTACCTTACCCTTCCAGCCAATCTGTTCGGAGATCTGTTAAGACTGGTCGTAGCATCTGAAAGTCGAATATTCTCTCTAACTTGCTTGCACAAACACAATCGAAACGATGGAACCCGTGGAACTGCTGGCTATTTCCAAATGCCAACCCATACGTTGACAGACCTGCTCCACTATATGCAATCCCAAGCCAAATCCTTGGCTATTCGAACTCTTGACGCCAGGTTCGCAAACTCTACCCGCCACTTGTGTTTCAAATCCGGGACCGTCATCCTGAACGGTGAGACTGTTTTCATTGAGACGGATTTTGATACGCCCCGCTTCCGTGTGAGAAAAAGCATTGCGGATCAAATTTGCGGCGGCAATATAAACCAGTTGGTCCTTACCCGGAATCTTAACCTGCCGTTGCAGATCGACATCCAAGTCTATTGGTTTTTCATCGACGAGATAGTGGTGGTCGGCGATAGCCCTTTCCACACAAGAGGTGGCATCGGCTGGATCATCCACCGCCTGAAACTCTCTGCCCAACCAGAGAAATGCCTCGATCATTGCCTCCAGATCCCGGGACGCGCGCTCGATCTTCTCTAAATGGCGAACTTCTATGGTTTGCCCTGTTCTATCGCCGGCAACATGATGGCTGGCTTCTGCGGAAGACTTTAAACCTGCCAGGGCAAGTGTGCTTTTGATAATGGTAATGGGAGTTCTTAACTCGTGACTGATGTTGCGCATGATGCCTTTTTCTCTTTGGATAAAATCGGCTATACGCTGGTTTTTTTCATCCAAGGATCTGGCCAGTTCTCCAATTTCTCCCTCGCGCCAGGTTTGGCTTAAACGCGTTGTCGGATCTTCAGTCTTTATTTCGTTTATCGCGTTAGTAATGTCCTCCAAGGGCTGGGAAATGTTGCGGGCAAATATCCAGGCCAGCCATCCGCCTAACAACACTGAAAAAGTCACATAGGTAAAGACCACCGTGAGGACATTTTCAATCAGCAGGTCTTGGGTGGTCTGTTCCGGAATATCCGATACGAAATAAAAGAAAGGCCCTCCCGATTCCAGCTCATGCACCAGAACGTGAAATTCATGTTCCGATTCATAACCGAGATAATCTATCACATCGGCTTCGCTCAGTTCATGCATGCCCACCGGCAAATCCTTTAAAAGCTCGCGATAAGCCGGCGGCATGTCTTGGGTTCCGATAAAGGCGGAAAAGATGACGCCTACCGGCAGGGCAATGTTCGGATCTTGCCGGTATCGCTCCAGGATTTGCTGCGATTCTGTAATGGCAATGGCTTCTTGCAAGCCGTCCTGGCCATCGGTATAGCTCACGATAACCCAGCCAATCCCAAACAGAATCAATAAGGTTTGAAACAGGATAAAAGTTCTTAGAATACCTGAACGAAATGAGCTGTTTCCCCAACTAAACTTCTTCATTGCGCTTCTTGATTCGCCATGATTAGCCGAAATCCTATGCCATGTACCGTTTCGATACGGGTATCGGAAGTTACCTTGGAGATGGCTTTACGAAGGGCAAACACATGGCTGCGCAACGCATCGCTGTCGGGTGGGTCATCTCCCCAAATCACCCGTTCCATCTCTGATCGAAGCACGACATTCGGCTGGTTGGCAACCAAGGTTCGCAATAGCTTAAACCCAATCCGGGTGAGCTTGACCGGAGTGTTCGCATAAAAAGCCCGATAATTGCCGTTTTCAATTCGCCAACCGCCAAGCTCAATCGCATCAACAACCTTGCCCGCGGCGCGTTTGGAGAAGGCATTTACCCTGGCGGCAAGTTCTTCCAAGGCAAAAGGCTTGGTAAGGTAGTCGTCACCCCCGACGGCAAAACCCTGGAGCTTATCGTCCAGCGTATCGCGAGCCGTGAGAAACAGAATAGGTGTATCTATTTTCAGGGCATGCCGGATTTTCATCGCCAGATGAAAACCATCCATATCCGGCAACATGACATCCAGAATAAGCAGCCTGTACCGATACTGTTTTAACAGAGCAAGGGCCGGCAGACCGGAAGCGGCATAATCAACGCTAAAACTACGCTTCTCTAGAAATTCGATAATGTTTTCAGCGATATCCCGGTTGTCTTCAACCAGAAGAATCTCGACAGAACTATCTTGTTCAAGCACCATTTAACGGCCTGTTAGAAAAGGAGATCTCAAGTCCTCGGATAACCTGACTTGCAGCGGCAATCGACCAAGCTTGGCACTGGTCAGTATAACCAGGGCAGGTAAAATCACCAGCGTGATAAGGGTACCGAAGAGAATGCCTACACCCAAGGAAAGGGCAATGGGTATCAGCCATTGCGCTTCCGGATCCGTTTCGAAAATAATCGGCATTACACCAAGAAACGTGGTGACGGATGTGATCAAAATCGGGCGAAAACGTTGTCGGCATGTATCGATAAGAACCTCGCGTATAGCTTTTCCGCTATTTTTGGCAGATAGATTAACCTTGTATTGGTATAACAACACCAGACTGTCATTCACTAGTACTCCAACCAAGGCAATCGCGCCAAAAAACGACATAATATTGAGCGGTATATGCATCAGAACATGGGCCAACACAACCCCGATGAGACTAAAGGGCACGACTGCCATCACCAATAGCGGCGTTTTAAACGAACCTAGAGGCAATGCCAGCAGGGCGAAGACGCTGAAGAATGCGAGAAGTGCGGCAATCACCAAGCTAGCTTGTACTTCCTCCGATTCTCTGGCCTCCCCTTCCACTCGATAGGTCAACCCAGGATAGCGGGCCACTAAGGATTCAAGGTAACCGTCTTCCAGACTATCCATAATTTGGTCGGCGGTTGCCAATGAATCATCATTACTCGCGAAGACATTGACCGCCCGTTGCCCGTTGACTCTGGTAATGGAGGTTAACGAAGCATCCGGTGCGAAGTCAGCCAGCTGATTTAATAAAAACCACTGCCCGCTGTGCCGAATCTGCAGATTGGCGATATCGGTAAGCTGGTCTCTATGACCCTCCGGATATCGCAGATTAATCTGGACTTCCCGGTCAGGAAGCTGCAAACGCTGCACTTCCAGGCCATATACCGCTGCGCGCAAAGCTTGAGAAAGTTCATCAAGACTAATTCCCATGGCTTTCGCTTCTTCGGTCAACACCAACCGATATTCCTGCTGCTTCGCACCATAATTATCCCGAATATCCATCACTCCGGGATAACTGCCGAGAATATCCTTTAGCTCCTCTGCTGCATCGACCAAGGTTTTCAACTCGACTCCTTCAAGCTGAACATTAATACCGTCTTCAGGTTCTGCCGTGGCGGAAAGACTCAAGCTATAACCTGTAGGCAATGAGGGAATGTGAGAACGCCAAGCCGCTACAAACTTCGTTAATGACACTGGATTCTCATTCACCGGCGTGAGTTCGGCGTTGAGACTAATGCGATTGTCTGTGTCACGCACGGCATAAAGGTTGGCCATGGGAGGATAATCCAGTCGATATTTATTCTGCAGTTCCTGATTAGCCTTAAATAAACCGCCTTCAACCATTGCCGTCACCCGATCTTGATCCGCCAAAACGGCATTTACCGGTGCGACAATTTCTGCTTCCAATTCGAAATCAGCAATATTCGGAATCATCGTTGTCCGTACCCATCCGGAGCTAACCGCAGCAAAGGTAATAATCAGGCAACCTAACGCTATGTTGATTATCAAGCCGGGCCTGTCGAGACTCCATCGCAACAAACGTTGGTATCTCCTTCTCAAGGATTCCAAGAGTCTCGACGCCAATCGGTTATGCTCGGCAGGTAGTTTGCCATGGCGCAGAAAACCATGGTGCAGATGGGCGGGCAATATCAATTTGGATTCGACAATCGAAAACAACAGGCAAAGTATAATAACCAACGCCACTGCTCCAATCGCATGCCCCAAATCTCCTTCCAGCATGGTAAGCGGCATAAATGCGGCGATGGTAGTCAGTACACCGAACACCGCCGGTGCGGCAACCTGACGAATACCTGCCAATGTCGCCTGGGTAATTCGCTGGGCATGATCATCAGTCCCCAATACTTGCTTGGAACTTGCCGCTTGATACTGGGAGTAGATACTTTCGCTGACCACCAGGGCATCATCCACCAGAATTCCACTAACGATCAAAAAACCGAATAAGGTAATGACATTAAGCGTCAAGCCGATACCGGGTATGTTCATTGCCCAAAAAGCCGCCAGGTAGACAACCGGAATACCTGCGGCGACCCAAACGGCGATACGCCAATGGGTGAAGAAGAGCAGTATTCCCAGCACTAATAGGAGTCCGAATAAACCGTTCTTGGTGAGCAGCGATAACCGGGACGCAAGTTCACGGGATTCGTCTAACCATAGGACCGTTTTCCAGCCTGGGGGTAAACCGCTATTGAAGATTTCCAGAAAATTACTAAGCTGCGCCACTGTGGCTAGCGGGTCAGCGCCGGTATGCCGGTAGACCGCAAAACCGATTGCCGGATCGCCGTTCAAGCGGCTTAGGCTACCAGGTTCCTTGGTACGATACTGAACTTCTGCTATTTCGCCCAATGGAATGGTTTGGCTGGAATTCTGCAGCGAAATCGGTAACGTCTGAAGCCGGCTTATCTCCGCTGACTCATTTCTTACTGCAATGCCGATACGCTCATTGGAACGCATAAAACCGGCATCGAGATCCAGGTTGTTTGCCGCAAGTTGCAGCTTCAGATCGCCTAAAGTCAAACCCAGGGCATACAGTTGGTCAGGGTCGGCAATGATTTCCAGCTCTTGTTCCCCGACGCCAACCATCTCCACCCGGCTGACAAAAGATTGCAGATGTAACTGCCGCTGTAACCGGTCTGCCGTCGGTAACATCTCATGGAGCTGACCACCGGTTAAGTGCAACCACAGCAACTGGGTACGATCGTCCCGGGGAGTGATGACCAATCCCTCCAACGCATTTGGCAAGCTATCAATACCTTCCACCCGGCTTTTCACCGTGCCGAGTAATTCTTCCCGAGAATAATCGCGGCTCAGTTCAAGACGAATTTCCGCCTTTCCCGCCGTTGCATTGGCCACCACTTGTTGAATCCCTTTTTCGCCTTTCAAGGCTCGTTCAATAGGCAACAGGATGGTTTTCTCAACCCGTTCAACGTTGGCGCCGGGGAGCTCGGCTTCAATGTGTATTTCCGGCGGGCGAAATTCCGGAAATATCTCTTGGGGAATGGTTAACAAACTCCTTAACCCCAGTAGCAACAACAATCCCATCAATAGGTTAGCCGCCACAGGATGGTGCAGAAAAAACCGAATCAACCTTTCAAAAAACATGACTGACCTCCCGGCCCGCTGCTTTTTCCTGCCCGGCAGCTAGATGGGATAAATGCTCTATGCTGTTGTTTTTCAACTCGGGTGAGTTGAGGACCAAATTCATCGTTTGCATTGCATTATTTGGCCGTAAATACAAATCTGTTTGAGTTTGGTAGACAACCCGTAAGCGCTGTTCTACCACCTCTTCCTGCTGATTTAGTACAGGCAGATCCAACCAAGAGCCCGCGGACGTCTCAGCATCTGCAAACAAACCTGGTTGGAAATCAGAAAGAGTTGACTTGCTTAAACGAAATACATCTTTTAGCCTTCCCATGGCAAATAACGTGGTCACGGAACTGCCTGGCAACAGTTGTCGTTGCCCGGCTTTTTCAGGTTGCTCAAGCGTCAGTGTCACCGGCTGTTGCCTGCTCTGGGGATGCAGCTTTGCGCCGAACAATATGTCGTTCACTTCATAACGATAGAGATCCGAACCCCAATCATCTTCTACCGTTACCTGCAGTCCCGGAAGCGAACCGGAGCGTTCACGCGGACTTTCTCCATCGACGGCTTGCGCCATATGGTTTAGCTGGCTTACTTGGAACTTTGATAAGGCGGTGTCGATCAGCAAACGTTCACCCTGGTAGATTTCCAGGATTTCGTCTCCTTGTGAGAGATAATCGCCCAAACTCACAAGCCGCCGGGTGACAAATCCATCGTAGGGAGCAAGAACCTGAGTCCGTTCCAGGTTCTGTCGGGCCAGCTCCACCTCTGCTAAAGCGGATGCAACACGCGCCTGGGCAAGCTGCATTTGCGGTTTGCGAAATGCCAGTGCGGTTTGCATTTCTTCGGGTAGACTTGCAAGGTCCTCTTCTGCTTGGGCCTTGCGGGCTTCCTCTTCCGCCAAGGTAAGTCTTGCATGCGCCAGGTTTTCCCTGGCCTGCGCCAATTGCTGGCGATATTCCCAGTCTTCGATGCGAACCAGCACCTCGCCTTTGGACAATGGGTATCCGGATTCCAGTGCCGGATTAATATCAATCACTTTGCCCATGACTTCGGCCTTCAACACTGTACTCTGCGCCGCTCTGACTTCGCCATAGGCAGTCAATGAAAGTTCCAGGCTTTCCCGCTCAAGTTTAATCGTCCGTAAGTGCCTTTCCGCCGAGTCAATTGCGAAGCCGATATCATCGTCATCAGCACCCGTCGCCAACAACAAGGCTGCGGTAACCGATGCTAAGAACAAAGGAACACTGACTAATGCCAAATGCAAAACCCGCCGAATTCCTGCTACCTTCATATCCCCGTTACCTCCGGCCTGTTCCCCGGTTGGCTTGGCTTAGGTTCGACAGGAATACCCCTTGCCGCTGACCTGTTTGCCAATGACACGGCATTTATTGAATAAGAACCTCCAAAAGCCATTTGTAAATCTACCCTGTTATTCAACAGCGCCTTGTGAAGCGCCACTTGCTGGGAGCGAAAATTAATCTCCTGACGTTGAATGGCGAGAAATTCAAGCGCTCCAATCAAACCTTTCTGGTAGGCGCCTATTGCCACCTGACTTGCGTGAACAGCAGACTGCAAAGCACGATGGCTAGCCTCATACTCCCGCTTTAGAAAATATTCACTGGCGACTGCCGTTTCGACTTCAAAAAAGGCTTGTAAAAGCGCTTGTTGGAATTTAACAGCTTCGATTTCTGCATGTCTTTCGCGACGGGTTTGTTCGGCTTTCCTTAAGCCCGCATCAAACACGGGAGCGAGTATACTAGCGGTCAGATTGGATACATCAAAAAGCTGATTATCCAGGTCACGCAATTTGGCGACGCTGCGGCCGACATCAGCAGTGAGTGTTAGCCCGGGGAATCGGTTCCAATAAGCTGACGCGGCCAAAGCATCCGCGCTCTGTATTGCGAGGAATGCCGCCTGCAAATCGGGCCTGGCCAGCAGACGTTTTACCGGGAGTTGAATGATCGGCAGGGACTGCCAAGCCGGCAGTCCGGCATCCAGCTTGTGGTTGGCTAACTCGAACTGCCCTAAAAGTGGTTGCAATTGATAGCGTGCCTGATTCAGTTGACCCTGAATGGCAATTTGCCGGGTTTCGGCCTGTCGCAAATCAGTGCGCGCCAAATCAAGGTCTAACTGCTGCACCAGTCCCCTGACAACCTGTCGATGTAAATTCGATACCGTTTCCCGCAGATTTGCAATCCGTGTCCGTTCAATATGGTTCTGTTGCGCAAGTTCAAGCAGACCGAACCAGTGTTTACTGATCATGCCCGCAATGGAAAGCTCCGTTGCCGCGACGAGAGTTTCTGCGCCGAGAAGATCATACTCGGCAGCAGACAACGCCTGTTGATTCTTACCCCAGATATCCAGTTCCCATTCCGTCGTCAATATGCCGGAATATTGTCTGGACGTGACTTTCCGACTCGGAGAGGACCCGGTCACGCCCCGAGTGATCCCGCTGTCCAGTTCAATTGCCATATCAGGCCAGAGAACTGCCGCCACTCCTTGCACGTTCAATGACGCGACTTCCTTGTTGATTCTTTGGATTCGCAACGCCTTATTGCTTTGCAAAGCGGTTGCTACCAATGCCAGCAATTGAGGATCGGAAAAATCCGTAAGCCATTCCAAGCTGGGCAGCGGGGGAACCAATTCTGTGTTCCGGCCGGAATCTCCGGCTTGTCGTTGCGGGTTACCATCGAACAACCATTGCGCCTCGACCGCCTGTGTATCATTCCAGCTTTCGGGTAACTGCGTAACCTCACTGCGCTGGCTCTGCTTAATCGGCGCGGCGCAACCAACAACTCCGACCGCAACGCACAAGGTCATGAATTTCAACAGGTTAGAACGCATAAGCGACGCCTATCGATATAGAGGTCTGATTGTCCTTGTCGGTCAGCGGACTGTCCTTCATGGCCGAACTGTAAGTGACATATTCTAGTTCGGAAAGCATGTACCAGTTGCCCCATAAACGTCCTCTCACTGCCGTTTCGAAACTGATATCAAATCCTGAATCAGCCTCATAGGCCGGCCGGTCGGCACGGGCAAACTTTTCGGCGACGCCATAGTAATAATCGTTGTATTTGGAATCGTGCCAGGAGGTTTCAACGCCGATTTCCAGTATCCAATCATTACCAAACTCAAATTCGCGGCTTATGCCGAAATTTGCGGTCATCCCCTTGTGGGCACCCGCTACATCGGCAAATAAACCAAATTCAAGCTCGGCCACCGGAAACTCCTTTTCCAACACAATGCCGACACTGACAGGGAGGTCTAACTCATCCATATCGGATAAATAGTCGCTGTCTTCCGGGTCATAGCCTTCGCCGATTTCGATGTCGATTTCGGCAGCGAGGGTAAATTCACCCTTTAGAAGTCGGTAGCCTAAACTGCGGCCTCGAATATAAAAGTCACCAGTGTCATACCAGATTAGCGGATAAACATCGGTCTCTCGATCGGCACCCTTGTAAATGGCACTTTCATTGCTCGCGTAAAGTCCCAGATACAAGTCGGCGCTGGAAAAGTCTTCGTTCTGAACAGAAATCAACTGGCCATTCGCCCCATAAACCGCTTCATAACTTTCACCGTCTTCGATGAAATCTACGTCCCAGGAACCGTCGCTTAAACGCTCTATTTCCTGAATAACCGCTCGGGGATAATCCTTGACGAGCGCTTTTTCGATCTCGTTCTGTGGTACCTCCGCCATAACCTGGCCGGTTGCTATCGTCAGCAACCCGAACAGATAAACTGACCGCCGGTATTGATTTGATATTGAATGAACTTGCATTACCCTTCTCCCTGTTAACTAGTCCAAACCCAAGCGTAAAATCTTTCCTTCACGGGTAATAAAGGCTTCATAATCCTTACCCATAAATTCAAACTCATACTCGAACACCTCTTGCCCTTTGTAGTCGTCAATCTCGAACTCAGTGAATCGCGCTCCAGGAAATTTCTCCAGCAACATTTGCCGGTGAGCCGCAATCACCTCTTCGTCATTAGCGAGCACAGGCAAGCTGAGAGCAAGTAAGGGGATCAACAAAAACGGGGGAATGAGTTTACTGGTAGTTGTCATCAGACTATCTCCACAATTGCGAATATTGTGGAAAAAGACTAACGGGGAGGTTGTGAACTAAATGTCGGACAAAGGTGAAATAACTGTGAAATGAAGACTTTTTTCGCTTAAAGGCTGATTACTGGCAGATAGATGCGCCAGCAGAAACCCGGCTCGGCCGGGTTTCCGTCATCGCTAACGGGATACAGACTGTCCTGGCTCCAACATCATTCCATGCCCACCAATATCGATTCTTAGTGCCGCCATGTTTTGCTTATGGCCTTCCAGAACAATGCATTCGCGGCTCATTTTAACATCCACTATGTTCGCCTTATGATTGACCCTGAAGCTACATTCGTCCCATTCAGCCGGTAGAGCGGGTTTAAAGTGCAATGTATCGTCACTCACGCTAAAGCCGGCAAATCCAAAAACGACCATTTGCCATACCGCACCACAGGACGCAGTGTGAATACCTCCAATAAAGGTTCCGCCGCTGATTGCCTTATTGGTATTGTAAAGGTCAACCGTACAGGATTTGACGAAATACCTGTAGGCAAAATCATCGTAGCCAATTTTACTGGCAATAACCGAGTGCATTGCCGGACTTAAGGACGAGCCATGTTCGGTTCGCGGTTCATAGTAGTCAAAATTCGCCTTTACCACGTCTTCATCGAAGTCATCATGCATCACAAAAAGCTGTACCAGGTCAGCTTGTTTGAGCACCTGGGTATGCACAGCGACGCCATTGGGCCAACCCCAATATTCCGCTTTGTCGATCAGCCTGGTGGCGAGTTCTTCCGGTGTAACATCCTCAAGGCCAAAATAACCGTCAAACTGTTCAATCACCCCATTTTCATTGATCGGTTGAATGTACATCTTTTCAATCATATGTCTGAAGGTATTGACAGTCTCTTCGCTAATATCGAGCTTATTCATCAACGCGGCCAACTGAGAGGGATTTTCTTTCGTCAGCTGTTCATAAACTTCTATCGTCTTTTGCAGTGTGTATCGCGCCTGATAGTTGGTAAATATATTATTGTCGACGTTTTCGTGGTACTCGTCGGGACCAAGCAAACGAATATACTCGTATCTGTCTTTATCCACGTTGTAAAAAGAACGCGAAAGTAGGAAAAGAGAGATATCCAGCATCATTTCAGCGCCATACTGATGCAAAAACTCCTTATCTCCGGTTACTTCGTAGTATTTCCATATCGTGTAGGCAACGTCAGGCGAAACATGAATCTGCCAGCAGTTAAAGTGGTTGCGTATCTTGCGACCGGAAACGATGTCTTTAAAGAAAAAATCCGGGCACAGTTCATCCCCTGTTTTACCGCTGATCCAAGCATAGAACGCGCCTCTATAACCTAGTTTCCTGGCTTTCCTACGCGCGCCATTCAAGGTTTCATATCGATATCTGAGCACGTTTCTGGCGATTTCCGGATCGGTGTACAGGTACATCGGCAGATTGAAAACTTCCTGGTCCCAGAAAGCTGCGCCCTGATAGGCTTGACAAGACAGCCCTCGCGCACCTATTGGCAGCAGGGCATGGGTCGGCGTATGGATAATATTGTGATACAAATTAAAGCGGGTTAGCGTTTGATCCCTATCGTTGCCTGCTATTTTGATATCATACTTATCCCATAAGGCTTGCCAGCGTATGTCATGTTTCTCCGCCGCATTTTGATACCCGTCTTTCTGTACTGAGGCGAGATTATCCAACGCCAATTCCTTAGGATTATCGGTATCATTACTGGAGTAAATGGCAACGAACTTTTCCAAAACCAGCGGCGTTTCCGGAGTCAGTTTGGCAGCAACCTTTCTGAAGACCTGCTTATCGCCTATGTCTATATTTTCCTTAACTTCCGCCCCACACTGAAAAACAGCCTTTTCAGCCACATATATATCCGTATGCAGTTCCTTGGTAACGGAATGCATCAGCAATCCGCCATTTACTTCCGATAGATTGTATTCTGAGAAGTGTTCTCCATTGATGCTCCATACATCACCATTGATACCTGTGGTTACAACCACATCGCAGGTTTGCTTCGCCCGTAAAACCAGCCTCATGGACAGGATATGAATTTGATCCATTGAGGCGAATCGTTCTACGCTTATAGCAACATCATCGGTTGAAAACTCGTTAGTGAGTTTTGCTGTTTCAATATCAATTCGACGTTTATAGTGACTCAAGGAATCACCAAAAGCTGATACCTTCTGTCCATTGACCACAATGTCCAAATAGAGTCCGTTAGGAACATTGCAAAGCTCCTGCCACTTACCGTCCGCATTATCATAGGTATCTGTCACAATACAGGCGGCATAATTTTCTTTTGTAGCATCGGGGTGCGTTCCCCGATAGCCCATATAGCCGTTTCCGAACATATAGTTACTACCTGTCGTAATTTCCTGTTCAGGAACGAAGGACGTTTCGTAAAGATCAAAACAATTTTCCGAGTTCAAGTTATTTTCGAACATTACTTTCAACCAAAAATGAAATAGGAGTCCAGGGACAAAACAACCTAGAAGGTGATCAGAATTTTCCGGATGTTTTCTTCACCCTTTTGAATCTTCTTGAGAGCATCAGTCACGCCATCCAGGCGGATTTCGTCAGTGACGAGATCATTGATATCAACGACACCCGTTTTAACCATTTCCAAGGCTTTTTGTAATGCTCGTTCCGTATATCCTTTAAAGTAGCCCGCAGAAAAAATAGCTGACCAGTTCATATGCAAATCATACATATTCACAGTAGTAGGATTAGGGCATACACCAAACATTCCCACTTTGCCCTGGCGCTTGATCAAGCTGGTCATTACTGCCAGGGCCTCAGGGTATCCGGACATCTCTAGGCAAACATCCACCATTTCCCCGTGGGTATATTCATTCACCTTTTCAGCCACATTTTCTGTAGTCGGATCAATGACATGGTCCGCTCCCTGCGCAAGGGCATAGGCCCTTTTTCCCGGATGGGGTTCCGAAACGATAACCTGTGTGGCTCCACCAGCCTTAAGCAATTTCAATGCATAGGAACCGGCGCCGCCACACCCCAGTATTACTGCACTATGACCTATGGTGAAAACGGTCTCCACAATTTGATAAACCGCTGATAGCATCTCCAACAACGCACCCTCGGCCGGATTCATCGTATCCGGTATCTTTACGTAACCTTTGCTTGCCATCGTGTATTCTGCAAAAGAACCTGACTCGAAAAATCCGGCAAGCGCCACTCTGTCTCCTACTTTTACATCTTTGACATCGGAGCCGACCTTTACTACCTTGCCGCTGCTTTCGTGACCGAGCGTGAAAGGAAATTTCATTTCCCAGCCATTCGGACCATTGGGTTCATGAACGCACTCAAAAATATGCGAATCGGTCATGTTGCAGATAGTAGCAGCTTCGTTTTTGATAAGTATGCAGTTTTCATCCCTTAGTTTGGGGACATCAATTTCGAATACCCCACCAGTTTCTTCACCTGTAATCCGGTAAGCCTTCATTTTCTCAGGAATCATCTCACACTCTCCATTCCAATTAATTAACTACAATCTTCAAAACTTGTTCCGGTATGCTTTCAGTGCTGACCAACCCGGCAGCCATTTGACCGACTTTCCCGACAATCTCACTCAGAGTACTTAAGGCATATTCTGAACTCTGAAACAATCTATCATGTGACATGTCACTTTTCAATTAATACCTTCCTAATTCTGATTTAGAGCAAAAATTTCTTCTGGATTATTTCGCAGGAAAAATTATGACAGAAGGTGTAGGATTCCCTACGGATTTATACCAACCCGGTGGATTGACCCTACGTGAATGGATAATTCAAGTTTAGTTACCAAGAACTTCATAAAGATTAATATCACCCGGCGTTTCAAACACGAAATCCGCAGCGCCAACCCGTTCATGGGGACCTATACCTACGGAGGACATACCGCAATCTATGGCACCCAGGACGCCTGCTTCCGCATCTTCCACAACAAGACAGCGGCTCACCGCTATCTGAAGCTGGCCGGCGGCGTGAATAAAGACATCCGGCGCGGGTTTTGCCCGTTCAACACAGTTGCCGTCACCTATGGCATCAAAGAGATCGAATATCTCCAGTTTTTTTAGAATTGGCACAGCGTTCTTGCTTGCCGAGGCAAGGGCTACCTTAATACCTCGCTTCTTAAGCTCGTTCAGTAATTCCATTACACCATCCAGAATATCCTTTGAAGTAAGAGTTTCCAGAAGTTCTTTATATTCAGTATTTTTTTCTTCCATCAGAGTAAGTATTTTTTCTTCTGAAATCTTCAGGCCAGCAAGGATGATTTCCAAAGATGCCCTTCTAGAAACGCCTCGCAGTTTTTCGTTAATAGCACGGTTAAAGGTGTACCCTTCTCTATCCGCCATGTTTTTCCAAGCTAGATAATGGAGTTCCGCAGTATCCGTGATGACACCATCCAGATCAAAAATAAACGCTTCTATGTTTTTCCTCATCTAATCCTCATGAATTTTTTGAAAAGAAACCAACTTAATTGAACTCTGTGAGCAATATCAGCAAAGAGACCCCGGAATCTATCCGCGATCTCCTTACTCAAGCAATAGGCTAAACGGCTTCTGGCTCGGCTTTCGGCTCAGGGTTCAACAGAGTGAACTCAGCGGACCTGCCAAAGACAAATCGATTTACAATCAAAGCGAACATTATGGTAACGACCAACGTCACCGCCATCATGTGAATGAAGTGTGCAAAGTTGAACTTGTAGATAAAACTTGCATACAGCAAGACGCCAAATACTACAGCGCTGATCGCTGCTTTAGCATCGACATTACGAAATAGCAGACCAACGATAAAGGCGGATAAAATTGGCATGCTAAGCAGACCGTATAGCATTTGAATGGTGTTGATAATGCTTTCGCTGCCTGCATAAATCGGCACCATGAACAATGAGATGCTGATGAAAAACAGACTGATAATCAGATTCAGTTTCTTTATGTCAGGCTTTGACTTGAAGTATTTCTCATGGATATCGCAAACATAAAGTGTTGTCGACGAGTTCAGTACGCTGTTATAGCTGGTCAGGACCGCAGCAGCGATGGCGGCAGCAAATATTCCGGAGAGGTACCCCGGTAGCAGGTCGCCCACAATGCGACCGTATGCAGCATCGCCAATATCGCCATACAGTTTGTAGGAAATGATCCCTGGCAGCACGATGATTGGCGGAACGATGATCAGACGAATCACTGCGGCAGTCAATACGCCTTTCTGCGCTTCACCGACAGTTCTGGCAGCCATGGCTCTTTGGGTGATTGTCTGGTTGGTACTCCAGTAATATATTTGGATGAATAACATGCCTGTGAAAAGTGTGGTCCAGGGAATTGGAGAGTCCGGCCCACCGATCATGGTGAGTCTTTCAGCGGGAATACCCGATAGGTCAAAATCCACCGCTTGAAAGGCCAGGAATACAACAAGCATTGCCATACCCAATAGTAATACACCACTAAAAGTATCAGATACCGCAACGGCACGGAGTCCGCCCAGGATTGCATAAAGACCGCCCACAGATGCCAGAGATATGGCAATTACCATTAGCGGAAGTTCTACGCCGAACATTTCCTTCATGAACAACGACCCGGTGTAAAGAATGGTGCCGAGGAAGATAAAGACATTGCCAAGCAGAAAGAGAATGCTGATCAACGCACGTATATGTTTACTGTTATACCTCTTTTCCAGTAACTCTGTAGTCGTTGTACAGCCATTCTTGTAATAGATGGGGATAAACACCTTGGCGAGTATAATCAGCCCGACAACCGCTGCCAGTTCCCACCACGCCAGCAATGCCATCTGGCTGCCGTTCATGCCAATGAGCTGTTCAGTACTCAGGTTTGTCAAGGTAATTGAACCGGCCACATAGAACCAGGTCAGACCACCTCCGGCCAAAAAGAAATCTTTACTGGATTTACCGTCGCCTCTTGAGGCGTTACGGCACTTCAGATAGGTAAAATACCCGATAAGAATTGTCACTAAAAAGAAAACACCGACTTGCAATATTTGGGAGTCCATACTCAGTTTCTCGATAATTGTTTTTCTTAATCAATAAAAGAACTGTGCCCCAATGTATCGATAGAGTCTGTCTCATTGATTTGAGAAGTAGCTCTGAGAATATTGCGGCCAACAGTTCAATGTATTCGAAAAATTGTAATATGTGACTTGTCACAATTCAATTTGAAATAACGCAAATGGCAACCCAATTGACTCAGAGCAAAAAAATTATGACATGTCATATTGCAATGAAGCCAGCTTAGTTTCGCAAAAATCGACAACATATCTGGAATAAAAGAATTTTGCAGGGCCTTTATAGAGACCCGGCTTTATCAATTCAGGTTGTTTCTCTCTCGAGAATTTCAGGCTGAATCCAAATAGGTTGGCACTCTTCTTTTGGATCGCACATTAAATTCTGCAGTTGCCCAAATGCCATAGCCCCCAAGCCATATAGATCAAGACTAACTGTCGTCAACTTCGGATCAACGAACTCACCCAAGCTAATCCCATCGTAGCCAACAATCTTCAACCGGTTCGGCACCCTGATTCTTACATCCTTGCATGCGCGCAACGCACCTATGGCAATAATATCGCTATAACAGAATAGACCGTCAATTATGTGATTTCTTTTTAAAAGCCGCCTCGCCGCTTCGTAACCTCCTATTTGACTCGGCTCAGTCAGCTCGATATTCCGGTCATTGAGTGAATAGCCATTTTCTTCCAATTTCCGCTTGAAACCGAGCAACCTTCTCGCATCATGATCGGGTTTGGAAGGATCATCACGACCAATATAGCCAAATGTTCCACAACCTTTGTCAATCAGATGCTTAGCTGCAAGTTCTCCACCCCTTCTATTGTTTGACTGCACCGAAGCGGTGTATTGAACACTACTGGTACGATTAATTAGAACAAGTGGCAAATAGGGTTTGGCAATACTTTCCAGGAATTCTTCATCTGCACGGTTTGAAAACAGGATAATCCCATCCACAGGCTGTTTTGCCAATGAGAGGATGGCAGTTTGCTCCAATTCCATGTCATTGTCCGAATTACATAGCAAAACGTTATATCCGTTTTTATTCCCCTGGTCGAATACAGCGCGAGCAAATCCCGGAAAGAAAGGGTTTGAAATATCTGCCAACACGAGACCAATTGTATTGGTTTTTTGACTGACCAGGCTTTTAGCTGTCTTGGTCGCTACGTATCCCAGTTTGTCAATAACCTTTTGGACCTTTTCTTGAGTATCGGGCCTGACGCCAGGTCGGCCATTTATTATCCTTGAAACAGTTTGCCGGGATACTCCCGCCAACTCAGCAACTTCCCTAATATTTGCACGTTTCATCGAAAGGAACCTGAATTCGAATGATTATATCAGTGGTACATTGACCACCTTTTCCCCACTGTCTAATGCAACGAGAGCAATTAGGCATTATATCTAACGGCCTTACACCCTCTTTGACACAGCATCGGGTCTGGATAACTTTTTCCGAAAAGCCAGGATTCCAAACCTTAAATTGCTTTAGAAAGTAGTCCCCTGCCTCCTACCTTCTGGTTAAATGTAGACTGGAAAAAATTCTTCCAATCTTTTATGAGACATGTCACAATAATATCTCCACATGCCATGAAATAGCGGCTAGTGCGACCTTAAGGCTGCCTAACGGCGGCCTCTTTTTCTTATTTGTGACAACATATTCAATTTGTTTCAAATCAAAAGCCAAGGCGTTGTTCAGAATATCAAGTTGAAATGTGACATGTCATATTGTATTTTCTAGACCCTCGAAAATAAACATACGCCAGATGAAAAGACTTAACGATGACCACTCGAAATACTTCCATTCAGCAATTTAGGCAAAACTCCGTTCCAACAGAAACAGGGTTATTGATCAAGCCGTCTGAAGTCGACTCAAGAAAACGGCAAAAACAACTAGCCGAGAGAAAACAACAATGAATATCACCGGTAATTCCCAGGCCCTTTCCAACTCTAGAGCTTGGATAAGTAAAAAAAGCGACTTTCGGATTAGCAAAAAAGCAGCCCCTTGGATATTTCTTTTACCTGCCCTGGTAATTTTTACCATTTACGTTGTCTATCCAATTCTAGACAGCATATGGCTGTCGTTCTTCCAGTGGGACGGGATCGGAGAGAAGACTTGGGTGGGCCTGGACAACTATTCACAACTTCTAGGCTCTAAAGAATTTCGCACGGCTCTGATAAACAATGTTATCTGGCTGGTTCTATTCATGCTTGCTCCACCGCTCGGCCTAATGATCGCTCTGTTTCTTAATCAGCAGGTTTATGGCATCAGAATGGTAAAAGCGTTGTTCTTTTTTCCTTTTGTTATTTCTCAGGTTGTCGTAGGGCTCGTGTTTTCCTGGTTCTATGATCCAAGTTTTGGGCTCTTAAACATCGTTATTAGCTGGTTCGGGGGTGACTCGGTCAGCATTCTGGCTAACGAGCAGTATGTAACATACGGCATCGTTGCAGCCGGGCTGTGGCCACAGATCGCCTATTGCATGATTCTTTACTTAACCGGCTTAAATAATCTTGACCCGGAACAACTCGAAGCTGCCCGGTTAGATGGTTCGAGAGGTCTAAAAATGCTTTGGTACGTTGTGTTGCCGCAGCTTAAACCTGCAACCTTTATTGCCATCGTAGTCACGGTAATCGGGGCTTTAAGAAGTTTTGACCTGGTTGCCACCATGACAGCCGGGGGGCCCTGGGGCAGTTCCACAGTCCTGGCGTATATGATGTATGAAGAGTCTATCTTTAACTACCGCATGGGTTTTGGCGCTTCCGTGGCAGTGGTGCTGTTTCTCATTATGGATATTTATATTGCTTACTTTTTGTGGCGAATGATCAGGAGTGAAAAATAATGTTTCCTCAACCCATTGCTAAGGCATCTTTCGGCGTCAATATTAGTTACCGTATTGCATTGCCTGTTTCAATCGTATTATGGCTATTGCCACTAATGGCTGTTATGGCAACCTCGGTGCGTTCCCTTGCGGATATCAACGCCGGTAACTATTGGGGATTGCCCACCGAGTGGAACTTCGTGGAAAACTACACCATGGTATTTACTTCCACTCCCATGGCGCAGTATATGTTCAATAGCTTGTTGATAACCCTACCCTCAGTCGCTGGAGCTGTAGCTCTTTCCACGCTCGCAGGATTTGCCCTCGCAAAGTATCAATTTAAATCCAACGTATGGCTATTCGCCATGTTTATTGGTGGGAATTTTGTTCCATTTCAGATACTTATGATCCCGGTTCGAGATCTAACCATTCAATTGGGTATCTATGATACGCACTGGGCTTTGATTATGTTTCATATTGCCTTTCAAACCGGATTTTGCACGCTTTTTATGCGCAACTTTATTGTTGGCCTACCGTCCGAACTCATCGAAGCGGCCCGTGTCGAAGGAGTTTCGGAATTCAAAATCTTCTGGTTTATTGTACTGCCTCTTGTCAGGCCGGCTTTAGCAGCTCTTTCGGTACTTGTATTTACTTTCATTTGGAATGATTTTTTCTGGGCTCTGGTACTTGTACAAAGTGACGAGGTTAGACCCGTTACTGCAGGTTTGAGCGCATTAAGGGGTCAGTGGCTAGCTTCTTGGCAGCTCATTTCCGCAGGCGCAATCGTCGCGGCACTCCCTCCGGTTGCTTTATTTTTCATGATGCAAAGACATTTCATTGCCGGCCTCACCCTGGGTGCCACCAAGGGATGAGGATATGCAAATTTCACAGGAGTGGAGTGTACTAGGCCTTGTCGGCCAAAACCCATTTACCGTAACCAACTTGGCAGGAAAAATAATCGATGGCGGCAATACAATACTCTAACGTAACGAAGCGTTTTGGCAATACTCAGATAATTCACGGTGTAGACCTCGATATCGAAGAAGGCGAATTCGTCGTGTTCGTGGGCCCTTCAGGGTGCGGGAAATCAACCTTGCTGAGACTTTTAGCAGGTTTGGAGAGTATTTCCGATGGGGAGATTTCTATCGCGGACAGAACTGTTAACAACATTGATCCTGCCCAACGGGGAGTTGCGATGGTATTCCAATCCTACGCGTTATACCCGCATATGACTGTTTCAGAGAATATGGGATTCGGCTTAAAAATGAATGGGGCTCCTGTTGAGGAGATCGAAAAAAGAGTTGCTATCGCCGCGCAAACTTTACAGTTGCAACGCCTGTTGAATCGTAAGCCGAAGGATTTATCGGGAGGACAACGGCAACGCGTTGCAATCGGGAGGGCAATTGTTCGTGACCCTAAAGTGTTTTTGTTCGATGAGCCCTTATCTAACCTTGATGCCGAACTACGCGTCGAAATGCGGCTTCAGCTGTCAAAGTTGCATGAAGAACTAGCCACCACAATGATATACGTTACGCATGATCAGGTGGAGGCAATGACGCTTGCAGACAAAATTGTTGTTTTACGAAGCGGCAGAGTAGAGCAAATCGGAAAACCAATGGACCTCTATTATTATCCGGCTAATATTTTCGTGGCAGGGTTCATTGGATCACCGAAAATGAACTTTATTCCTGTTGAACTTGTCAGTCAAACTCAAGGAGAGGCGGCTATCCGTTTACCTGATGATCAAATAGTCGATATCCCTGTCACCGATCCACACATAAAAGGGAAATCTTTGACTTTAGGAATCCGGCCCGAACATATGCACCTGGACAAAACGGCCGATTTTAAATTGCACTTCCAAAGCAACATGTATGAACGTCTTGGACATTGCACTTATCTATTCGGTGATTATTGCCGGATCAATGGAGTAAAGGTTCAACTGAAAGGAGATCCCGAGCTGAACCGAAAGGGAGTCGTGCCCTTAGGAATTGAAATCAGCGAATGCCATTTATTTAATGAAAGCGGAGCTTCCGTTAGGATCTAGACGGCGCTAATCCTGAATCATATTTTTCTACGTCAACACTACTGCTGCACATGGAAGTGTTACCAAACCAGTGGCATTAGCCAGTGAACTGGCAGGTAACGAAATTTCACAAAATTCCGATCTCGCTGCATGAAACTCCATAGAGAGTTTAAGCCACCATGCGGCTTCAGGACAAAAAACCAGACAGTAATTCTACAGTTTCGTATAACATACAAAGATAACCATAACCTATTTACACTCACAATAAGCGAAAGATCCTTTTAAGACTCAAGAATAAGGGGCTGCTTTGCCAAGAACTCAATTGATTGTGTAAACTCTGATAGTTAGTTTTTCACTGTATTTGTATCAACCGAGTTTTAGATGAAGCGTGCCAACATACGAGAAGTTGCAGAACGTGCGGGAGTTTCTCGTCAAACTGTTTCAAGGGTTATAAATGAACTGCCAGGCGTAAGGCCCGGAACTCAAGACCGGGTTCAAAAGGCAATTGATGAACTAGGATACATTGCGACTAATACTGCGAAGGCACTTGTCAGCCAGAAAACAGCCACTTTCGGATTAGTACTGGCCGACATCTCAAATCCTTTTTTTCCAGGTTTCGCCCGTGCCGTATTTGATCAGGCAAACAGCAATGGCTACAACGTTCTACTTTGTAATACCGACAATGACTTGGCATTAGAGAAGAAAGCCATTTTATCTCTTGCAAAACAGCCTGTAGACGGAATTATTATATTTTCAAATCGCTCCGACGGAGATTTCCTTAAAAGCGTTGCGAAGCCTTACCTTCCGCTTGTATTGATTAATAGACCTGCCAACTTTCAATACGCAGCTTCCGTGCAGTCAAAAAACAAAGTTGGAGGAGAACTTGCCGCGAAGCATTTGATTGAGAAAGGCTGCACTAACTTTGGTTATATAGGCCGACTTGATCCCTCCAGAGAAACCCAGAAAGTAAGGCGCCTAATGGGCTTCAAAAAGGGCTTGGAGGCAAAGGGGTATTCGCTGAAAGAGAGTGATATCGAGCTTACCGAACCTAACGACATAGGGGGCTATGCAGCAGCAACACGTCTACTCAGACGTAATAGAAAGATAGATGGAATTTTTTGTTATAACGATATTATTGCGGTGGGCGTATTAAGAGCCTGCAAGGATTCCGGGATTCGGATGCCAAGCAAAGTAAAAGTAATAGGTTACGACGGAATTCGGTTAGGGGAATATGTTGACCCAAAACTTACGACGGTAAGTATCGATCAGTACGGACTTGGCGTTTGCGCTTTTAAGCAGCTTCAGAAATTACTGGAAAATCCGGATAAGAAGTATAGGCCCTTATGGATTCAGCCGGAGGTGCTGGAAAGAGATTCGACATAAAAAGAGAGTTCAAACTTAATTCGTATTCACCGAATACGCTAGCGAAAATTTTGGGAAGATCAGAATTTTCGCTGTCAAATCCTTGCCTATGCACCAAATTTGACATGTCCCAAAAAGGGTCTATAAAAGTACTATTAACTTTAGCAGGGCAACTCAATGCGTGACTATCGGGTAGTTTCTCTAGCACTTAGGCTTCTTTTCTCTCCGGTATCTTTCCCACTATCTTTACTACCATCATGGTTGAAGGTGGTATCCATACACCTTTGGCAGCGCTAGAATCGGCCCGCAAGTCTTCCTGCTAGCGTGTTAGGAGTGGCAACATGAGATACTTTGCTCTTCATTTATTATTGTGGCTAAGCTTTCCTTTGACGGCAGAGACGATTACCGTCGGCCTACTGGTTACGCCTTATCAACGGGAGGCGTATGAAACCATCTTTCGAGAGTTCACGCGGGAAACCGGCACTAAGATTCGAGTGATTCCTCGATCTGATACCGATTACAAAGAAGACCTACCCGGCTGGTTAGCGGGAAATCGAACCCCCGACGTTCTTTACTGGCAAGGAAGCAATCGCTTATTTCAGTTTGTTGCAAAAGGTCAGATTCACGCTTTAGATGATCTCTGGAAAGAGGAAAAGCTTGATGAAAAACTCAGTCATGTCAAAAACGTCGTAGAATATGAAGGTTCTGTATATGGAATACCGTATTCGTACTATCACTGGGGGCTTTACTATAACAGATCGCTAATCAATCCAATTGGAGGGCCGGCGGCTACGTGGCAAGAGTTACTGCAACAGTGCAAGATCCTGAAAACCAAACATGTCCACTGTGTAGCCCTGGGAGCAAAACACTACTGGCCTTCGGCAGGCTGGTTTGACTACCTTAACTTACGTTTGAATGGCCTGGATTTTCACCTAAAACTGCTGGATGGAAGTACCACATTTGCCGACCCTCGCGTTCTAAACGTCCTGGAACACCTTAAACATCTCACTGATAATCAATACTTCACACCTGAAATTTCACAGCTCGACTGGAATGAGGTATTGCCGCTTGTATTTCGTGCCCAGGCTGGCTATACCCTAATCGGAAATTTTGCCGTTAACTCTATTCCAGAGCAAATAAAGTCTGAAATAGGTTTTGCACCATTTCCCAAAATACATTTTGGACAGGAGTATGAAGAAGCTCCTGTGGATATATTTATGATTCCAGAAATTTCCAAGAACAAAGGCCCGGCAAAAGACTTTATGCTATTCATCTCCCGCGCAGATACCCAAACCCGGCTAAACAAGGCTTTGGGATATTTACCGCCGCACCGTGATAGTCAGGCAGGAGAAGATAACTTTTTAAGGGAAGGTTTCAAATTGCTCTCCAACACCTTAGGTGTCAGCCAATATTTTGATCGAGATACAAATCCAGCCTTTGAAAAGCAGGCGGTGAAAATTATTACCGAATTTTTAGAGGACGGGGACTTGAAGAAAGCTGTGGATCGCCTAGATATCAGTCGAAGGAAATCCTTTTCTTTATAAAGATTATTCAATAAAAGCATGAAAGTGTTTTCACCCGACAACCCTGTGCGTTAGTCGATATATTGACTAGCCATAGGGTATGGCTAAGCGTAAAAAAGAAAAAAAGCCGCAATCCTTACGGCTAAAAATAAGCATTCATTAGGCATCATGAATCATAGCAAAATTTAATGTGACATGTCATATTTATTTTAATAAGCTACCTCATATTTTGACTTCAAAATATGAGATGTCATACGAGGTTAAAAAAGAGCTGAATTTTACTACTGCCAATCCCAAAAAATTAACCGATACAGCTAACAAGGAGCAGATTAATGTCGGCAGGTCTTCCCTGGTGGAAAGGTGCAATAATTTACCAGATTTATCCAAGAAGCTTTATGGACTCCAACGGCGATGGTCTCGGAGATATACGCGGTATCACTGAAAAGCTTGACTATATATCAGACCTTGGAGTGGACGGAATATGGATTTCGCCGATTTTTACGTCGCCAATGAAGGACTTTGGATATGACGTCGCTGACTACAGAAATATTGACCCAATGTTTGGTACGCTGGATGATTTCCGGGAGTTACTGACCAAGGCCCATGACTTCGGCTTAAAGGTGCTGATTGACCAGGTATTAAGCCATTCTTCTGACCAGCACCCTTGGTTCAAAGAAAGCAGAAGATCGCGGGATAATGCAAAGGCAGACTGGTTTGTTTGGGCCGCCCCCAATGAAGGAAAGGCGCCCAATAATTGGTTGTCCATTTTTGGTGGATCCGCCTGGGAATGGGAACCGTCCCGGCAACAGTATTATCTCCACAACTTTCTAGCATCGCAGCCAGACCTGAACTTTCATAATCCGGCCGTTCGGCAAGCGCATTTAGACAATATGAGATTCTGGCTTGAGCTTGGAGTAGACGGTTTTCGGTTTGATGTCGTCAATATGTTCTTTCACCACCAAAGCCTGCAGGATAATCCTTTAATAGCTGCAAAAAACAGTTCAAATCCAGGCGTTCCCGAAAAAAATCCTTATGCAATGCAGCGTCACCAATTCGACATTAGTCAACCGGAAAATCTCAGCTTTCTCCGCCAAATAAGAGAACTGCTGGATGAATTTGGCGACACCACTTCGGTAGGAGAAATTTTCGATGATAAGCCATTGGAGTTAATGGCTGAATATACCACTGATGACCGCCTCCACATGGCCTATTCATTCGACTTTCTTCAGGAGAATAATTCCGTTGACTACATTCGAAACGTTATAGAGCGCACCGAGTCAATTATTGGCGGCGGTTGGCCGTGTTGGGCCTTCAGTAACCATGATGTCCCGAGAGTTACGAGCCGTTGGAACGAAGGAGTTGCCAGCAAAGAATTTGCGTTAGCAGCGTTTGCGTTGCTGTTGTCACTACGAGGCACCGTTTGCATCTATCAAGGAGAAGAATTGGGGCTGCCGGAAGCCAATCTACAATTTGACGAACTTCAAGATCCTTATGGTATCGCTATGTGGCCTGACATTAAGGGGCGAGATGGTTGTCGCACGCCAATGCCGTGGAATAACGCCATGCCTAACGCCGGATTTACACCGACTAAACCCTGGCTAATGATTGATCAAGATCACTTGCCACTAGCCGTTTCCGAGCAACAGGAAAAAAGCTCAACATTACAGAAACTAAAGATTTTCATTCGTTGGCGCAACAAACAACCGGCACTATCTGACGGATCAATAAGTATTTTCAAAGGATCAGGTCAATGTATGGGACTCGTCAGAGAAAACCATCATCAAAAACTATTGGTGCTGGTTAACTTAACCATGGAGAAACAAAAGGTGGATTTATCGGAGTTAGAAGAAACTCACCTACTTACCGATAGCGGCTTTAACGGAACTATAAACGCCAATGAAGCGATTTTACCTCCCTACCAGGCTCTTTTTGCCGAATTGGATTAACCCAACTTTTGTCATAACCAAGTGCTAACCGATTCTGCAGTCAAAGGTGTTAGATCATGCGAATTACAGTCGTTCTAAGAGTTATCGGTGGCTTTGCCGTTTTAGCATTACTAATCATGGCTATCATAAGCCTGTCCGTAAGCAGCCAACGTAAAGCAGCTGACAATTTTGACCGAATTACAAAACAGGTTTTCCCAGCCCAACAAAATATCAGCCAAATCCGCGTACACCTGCTAAATATCAACAAATACCTAATGCAACATGCCATTCAGGATTCTCTCGAAACTGTCGGAAGTTATCGACAGAGAATCCTATCCACCAACAAAAGCCTCCAAGAAGAGCTGACCAGTCTTGCGGAAATCGCCAGTGATAAAGGAGACTGGCTACAGCATCTGGAAAGCATTCAACCAAAAATCAGCAAGATCAGCAGCCAAATTAGTGAACAATTGACTCTTCACGAAGAAGGTATTTCCCGGAAAATACAACTCGTGGAAGGTCTCAGACTGTTCAACGAAGAGTGGTCATTCTTCGAATCCGACGTTACAGATGCAATTTTCGACCTTTCAGCTATTGACGAAACCCTTATTCTCGAAGCGCAATACTACCAGCAGCAGGGTAACGGAGTTAGTGCTTCTGTAGGGGCCATACTTGGTTTTTCAGATATTCCTGACCTGGAAGCCTCTCTAGTATTACAAAAAGACCGCCTGACCGAAATGAAATCAAGAATAGATATTCTTCAGCAAACCTCCCCTGATGTAGCCAGTAAACTGAGTTACTACCTACCGTTTGTTGAGAAAGCCGTTGAAAACGATGAAGGGCTATACGCACTTAAAGCAGGCTTAATAGAAGTTGATTCAAACAGTAAGATTCTTTTGCAAGAAATAGCCCTGCTAGTGAATCAAGTGGACGATGCACTTAAAGAACTTAGTCGCTTGGCAGCGAAGATTTCAAGCGAAGCTGCAGCAAACGCGGAATCAAATCGAATTAGCAGTCAGAATCAAATGCTAGGTGTAGGCCTAATCGCTGCGTTAATAGCGGGAATAACCGGAGTTAGTGTTGTTACCAGCATTCGAAAACCGTTGAAACGTACTTTGACTGTGTTGCGGGCATTCGCGCTTGGAGACTTAAGCCATCGAATCCACAACAAGAACCAAGATGAGTTTGGCATGATAGGTGAGGAAATCAATAACTTCGTAGAGAAGTTTACGCGAGTTATCCGACAGATAAGGGGAGCCTCTGATGAGGTAATGCTCGCGGTGGAAAACACTGAAGAGGTGACAAGTAATTCCATAGCCGAACTAAGGAATCAACGTGATCAGACAGAACTGGTAGCTACGGCGACTACCGAGTTGCAGAGCGCAGTGGAGGAAGTTGCCCAAAATGCCGAAGGTTCGAATGCGGAAGTCAGCGAAGTGAACGAATCGGCTATCGAGAACCAAGGGCATATGGCAAGCGCTGTACAAGCCATCAACAAGCTCGATACAGCGCTTCATGATGCCACACAGAAAGTTGTAACGCTGCAGCACGAATCAGAAAAAATTGGTTCTATTCTAAGCGTCATACAAAGCATAGCTGACCAGACCAACCTCCTTGCCCTAAACGCGGCGATCGAATCTGCAAGAGCCGGAGAACAGGGACGAGGTTTTTCTGTAGTCGCGGACGAAGTACGAAACCTTGCTAGCAGAACGCGGCAGTCCACAGAGGAAATCTACGGCATGATCGATCAGCTTCAGGATAAATCAAATCTGGCAGTCAAACGAATGCAGGCTAATCAAGAATTAGCACAAGATGTGGTAAAGCTTGCGGAAAGGACCAGTGATTCATTGAACAGTATGGTCAAATCACTACAAAGAATCAGTGATATGAGCGCTCAGATTTCTACAGCTTCGGTTGAACAACAAGCTGTCACTAAAGAAGTCGGAGAAAATATCGTCGCCATCGCCGACTCTGCAGAAGCACTGGTTCTCAATGCGGAAAAAAATACGGTAATAATCGAAAAACTTGAACGCAGTGCACATGAACAGACCCAGCTTGTCAGTGAATTTAGAATTATTTAGAAAGGCTGTCCAACGCTCAGCATTGCTTTACCTGTAGAAGTTGGGATCTAATCACACTTCTACAGGTATATCTTCCATCAACTATTCTCAATTGCAATTTTTAAAATTTCACTTGGGCGATTCAGAACCAAGTCGAATGCATCATTTATTTGACTCAAAGTGAAACGGTGCGATATGAAGGACTTAACCTCAATTTTTCCTTCTGAAAGGAGCTGTATAGCCCTTTTGAACGGCAAGGTTGGATCTGCAAAGTTACATGCGCCAATAGTCACTATTTGCTGCCCACAATCATGTAGATAGCCAAAATTGTATGGGACCTCTCCAGGGACTACGCCAAACTGAATTATTTTTGAGCCATAGACACTTGGTACTCGCAAAGCCTGCTTCGCCGTATCCATCACACCTGCCGCCTCGACCACAACATCGGCCTTATCCGTTCCTAAAGCATCAGAGATGGCTTCCAAAGGGTCGCCTTCTGATGCATTAATAGCTACTTCTGCCCCATAGGTTTTCGCTCTGTCGAGTTTAAAGTCATAAAGATCCGTGACAATAATTCTTGATGCTCCTGCGAGTTTCGCCAGTTGCGTGAATAATAATCCGGCTGGACCTTGACCTAAAATGACAACCGTATCTCCGGATAAAATGTTACCTGCCGCCATTTGGTATACTTTCATGACAATTTCACAAAGTGCAATTTCATCCCAATTCAGATGATCGGGCACATGTTGAAGTTTGTCCGTCGTTGTACAGAAAAATTCCGTGTATGTTCCCCATTCGTCCGATGCCACTCTGTCTCCGATGCTGAAATCAGTAACCAATGACCCGGCCTCTACAATAATCCCCCCTGATTCGTGCCCAATAATGTTGCCAACGCCAAATCGCTCCTTGCGCAGCCCTGTAACAATCTTACGGTCTGTCGAATTGCAAATAGTATTGGTGACAACCTTTACCTTAACTTCATTGGGCATGGGCGTAGGTTCGTTGATCTGTTCAAGGCTAAGTACGGTATCGCCACGATAAAATGCACCAATCATTTCAATACACCTATTCAATAGAAAATTTGTAATAAACTAACATGTGACATGTCATATTTCAATATAAATCATGTGTGTCACTCTCTCTTTTATAAAATCGTCCATTAGGAATCACTTCGCTAATATACGGGGCGATTGAATAGTCTTGCTATTGGCTTAGAAAACCGGGGATAGCCTCGTCTTCTCAGCTCAGTTGACAACTGGTCAGGTCTACCAAAAGCGTTCGAAATCGTTGCCGTTAAGACATTTAGTTTACTGGCAATGTCTTTAAGAATGAGATTTGATGCCACTTTCCGATGTCCTTGTAATATTCTAACGCAGTCAAAAATTGATCAATGGCACTAGGCATGATAACATGTGACATGTCATATTTGCGAGGTATCTACCGTGAGAATAATCAAGCTGTTTACTTTCGGGGTGTTGCTACTTTTGACTCATGAGGTTTTTGCTAAAACCCTCACCATCGGACTGTTATCTGCAAGTCGAGAACAACGTAAAGCATATGAACGCATCGGAGTACAATTTAAAATCGAAAACCGCGGTACAGATGTAGAGTGGATAGTTAAAAACGATGCTCGTTACAAAAAGAAATTAGACAGCTGGCTTCGAAAAGCTGGACCCGATGTACTCTATTGGCAAGCAGGAAAGCGTTTGAAAGCATTAGTTGATAGAGAACTTATAGAGCCCATTGATGACATCTGGAATGAGAACAAACTTGACCAGGACTATAGTCAGGGTATAAAGAACACGGTAACTTTCAAAGGAAAGATCTATGGCATTCCCTATTCCTTCTATCAATGGGGGTTTTACTACAAAAAATCGACTTTTGCTAACTATAACCTTGAACCACCGGAAACATGGGACGAGTTCATCGGAATGTGCAAGATACTGCGTGAAAACGGCGTAGTTCCAATTGTCATTGGAACAAAAAATTTCTGGACTACGGCGGCTTGGTTTGACTACCTGAACTTACGGATTAACGGGCTGGCTTTTCATCAAAAAGTCACCGAAGGCCAAGTGTCCTATTTGGATCCGGGTATTCAATCCGTGTTTGAATACTGGAAAGGGCTAATCGACGGCAGCTGCTTTGTAACACCATCTAAACAGCGGAGTTGGGATTGGGCGCAAACATTGCCAGATTTATTTCAGGGAGAAGCTGGCGTTGGTCTCTATGGAAACTTTGTTGCTCCAAAACTGCAAAGTTCCAAGTTTTCAGGATTCCGTTATTTTCCTTTCCCTAAAATTGCCGACGTCCCTCGGGCTGAAGAAGCGCCAACAGAAGTCTTCATGATTCCCAGGAATTCAAGAAACAAAGAACTAGCTAAAAAGTTCTTAGCTTTTATTGCAAGAGCCGATATTCAACAGCAGTTGAACAACTCAAGCGGCAACGTATCTACCAATCTCAAGGCTAAGGTTGCCCACGATTATTTCATCCAAGAAGGTAAAAAAGTTCTCCATTCCGCAGCCGGATTCTCCCAATTTTTTGATCGCGATGTACCGAAAGAAATGGCAGACAAAGCCGTCAGAATTTTCACACAGTTTATGGTGGACGGAAACATTCATAACGCGCTACAAGATCTGGAATCGGCACGGCTAGCGAGCTACTAGGTCATTACTCTCTTTTATTGCGATGTGCATGATTACACATGTATCCCGATTATAAGAAACGTAAGTTTTCTAATCATTTTGCTAGGTGCAATAACTTTACTAGAAAACGCTCAGATCTTTTTTTCGAATTACCACAGGTCAAAGTTATAAAAGAGAAAGCCTACTGATTATTCAGAGACTTCAAATTTTTGCTGGCAATAAGAATAAAAATTTCGATGTCAGGCCTTTTAATGAAAGGTCCTTGGCTTTAGAAACTCAGTGTCGCGTTGCACGTGACCAAGAAGGCAATCCTGCGGCTTTAAAACGGGTGTGTGCAAGCCTAACTGTGCAGATTGCTTGACCTTTGTCAAAGTAAGTAAGGTGTGCCGAAATTTGAATAAATGGGTTATTGCATCGGGTCGTTGTGCCTCTTAAAATGTGACATGTCTCATTTTGAGCAAAAACCGATCTCTTTTGCCGTTAGAAATAGCAAACGCAAAATCTTTGCGAATCCTCGAATATTGAAATGAATGAGCAGGAAAAATGAAACCAATTCAATAACTGACTAAAGCGCAACGAAGGTTGGTTTTAAAATCCAGGGAGACTAGTTCAACCCCAAACACGGATGTGAAGGGATTTTGAATACGGATAAGAACTACAATTACTACCATAGGTTATCAGTATGAGCAAAATTACAAAAATAGCTGTCGCGTTGACAGCATCCCTTAGCATGTCAAGTTTCTGCAATGCGGGCACATTGATTATCAATTCAAATGCCTCTGATCCTGCACCCAAAGCTGCTTTCGAAGAAATTGTAACCAAATTCGAGGCAGAAAATCCGGATATTAAAGTTAAATATAATCTTTACGATCACGAAGCTTACAAGACGACCATTCGAAACTGGCTAGCAACTTCGCCACCGGATGTGGTCTTCTGGTATCCAGGGAATAGAATGAAGGCTTTCGTAGATAGAAAGCTTTTTTCTGATGTAAGCGATATATGGTCAAACAACAATATGTCCGATGATTTTGCTTCCTCTATCCAAACACTGACGGTGGATGGCAAACAGTGGGGGGTACCTTACACATTTTATCAGTGGGGTTTTTATTATCGAAAAGACCTGTTTGAGAAAGTGGGGGTATCAGAACCCAAGACTTGGGAGGACTTCCTTAAGGTTTGTAAAAAGTTAAAGGCAGCTGGAATTACACCTATTACCATTGGCACCAAAAATCTTTGGCCGTCGGCTGGTTGGTTCGACTATATCAATTTGCGAACGAATGGATTTCAATTTCATATGGATTTGATGGATGGAAAAATCCCTTACACCGATGAAAGGGTGAGAGACACGTTTGCTAAGTTTGGCGAAGTCGTTAACGCCGACTACTTTATTAAAGATCATGCGGCCTATAGTTGGCAGGAAGCCCAAGCTTTTCTCTACAATGGCCAGGCAGCCATGTACTTAATCGGTAACTTCATTACACCAAATTTCCCAGATGAGCTGGAAGGCAAGTTTTCTTTTTTCCAATTCCCAATTATCGATCCAGCGGTAGGTATAGTAGAGGAAGCTCCCATAGATTCCTTACATATACCAGCAAAGGCGAAGAACAAAGAGGATGCTCGCACTTTCCTTGCTTACATGGCCCGCCCTGAAAGCCAAACAAAGATTAACAAGGCATTGCTACAGATTCCGACCAATAAAAGAGCTACGACAGCAGACAACTACTTCCTAACCAAGGGCGCTAAGATGTTAGCTTCAGCAGACGCGACAACCCAGTTTTTTGACCGGGATACGGACCCTGCAATGGCCAAAGCGGGTATGCAAGGGTTCCAAGAATTCATGGTTTACCCGGATAGGCTGGAAAATATTCTCAAGAAGCTAGAACGCGCTAGGAAGAGAGTCTACCAGAACTAGATATCTCTTCATCCGAGTTTGGAAGAACAAGCCCATCCTGTCAGGCTGCGACTTGCAGGTTTTCGGGATGGCACCAAAGCACTGTAACTCCTAAATACTCCACTATTCAGCAAGTCCCATAACATTGAAAGTTATGGGCAATTTGGAGTTTAGCCAATGGCTGAGCTGTTAGACTTGAGTGGCACTAATACAAGCTTCCTATTGTCGGTGTCGAATCTTATCCCGAAACTCGTCTATTGGGGAGAACGTCTTTATGGAAGCACAGGCATCTTTTCTGCGCTCAATTATTCGAATCTAAAAGAAGAAAAAGAAATCACTGAAGAAACAGCGATCATCGAGAGCAATCAAGCCCACTTCAATCTATCAAACCTAGAAGGGTTAAAAAATGGACAATTCGAAGAGCCCGCATTTAGAACTGTTCGGTACAAAAAAGCGGATGATGCGCTGACGTTAGTATGTAGAGATTCGAAAGACAACCTGGAAATTATCATCAAAATTATCGTAGATGAAGAAACGGATATCGTAGAGTTCAATCAGAGTGTGAGAAATATTGGAACTTCTCACTACCAAATGAACCGCTTTGGTTATTCAATACCTTTAAGTAGCGAATATACGGAAATAGTAAGCTATCTTACGCAAAAAGATCATGGCGTGATAACACAACGTTATGCACTCGAGTTCGGGCAGGTTGCCTATGAAAATAATATAAGTCGAAACTCCCATGGGTTTTGCCCATTTTGGTTAGTGGGCGCCAAAGGATTTTCAGAAAATATGGGCAACTTGCATGGTTTCCATCTAGCTTGGACCGGTAACCACTATTGCCGGTTTGAAGTCGGCGAGAAGGAATCTCCTACGGTAGAAATAGGCGAATTATTCATGCCCGGAGAAGGGTGCATAGCGCCGGGTGAACTTTATCAATGTCCCTCATTGTTTGGCGCTTTCAGCAACTCAGGTATAAACGCTATTTCTAATGCATTTCACATGCATGTACGACATCTTCTCGCTGATTTCACCCACTCACGGCAAGGCCAAGTAACGCTGCGGCTAAAGGAAGGGGCTATTTTAAGTAGTTATTCAAGCCGATTTGACTTTCTAGCGGATAGCCTTAAGTCGCTAGGAATAGAACGCTTTGTACTAGATATGAAACCTCGAAAAACCTTTGCCGGGGAAGATTCAAACATAAAACAACTGATCAGACATACCAAGGATGCCGGGATTGAATTTGGCATCAAAATCACACTCAGTAAGTTTTCGGCGTGTCACGATTCTCATAACGTGGGAATCGAAGGGAATGGTCAATTTGCAGAAAGTGTTGATGACCACGGCAACCCTCAAGATTTCGAAACTCTTAGTAAACTGATGCAACATATTGACGGATTAGTATGTGACTACAGACTCAACCTCATTGAGTTGGACTTGAGCGGCACTCTACTCGAATGCCCCTTACAGCAGGCTAATGGAAAAACACGAGCTTTATACAATGTATTAAGTACTATTAAGAAAAAACATCCCGGAATAATTCTGGAATCCAGCTCTTCCATTATAGGATTCGTTGATGCGGGATTGTTGAGCTATGTTGATCGGCTATGGGTTTCAGACTGTGGAAACTCCTTTGAACGACTTAGTTCTCAAAATAATTTTAGTACCTTCTTCCCACCGGAGTTGACCGGTGGTTTTATATGCTATTCGAAATTTAATCAACAGGATCAAGACAAGATAGATTTTCGATTAGCACTAGCTATTTTCGGATGCATCGGCCTTGAATTCGAGCCCGGTAAACTATCCCCAATCCAGTTATCCTCCGCCCAGGAGGCGATCAAGCTGTACAAAGACGTCAGAACAATAGTATACGGCGGAAATTTTTATCGCCTTCATACTGCTGATGATTCAATAACATGCTGGCAAGTAGTTTCGGACCGTCAGGATTATTCGATAGTTGGAGTATTTAAGACATGGGAACCCAGAAATACCCATCCCCCAATAGTTACATTAAATGGGCTGTTTAACTATGAAAGTTACAACATCGAAGTACTTCACAAGGTTGAGCAAAAAATACTTGAAGAAAATGGAAAGATAAGTTGGGTTGAAAACAAGATATCCGTAAGCGGCGAATGGCTTATAAAGGGGGGGCTTCAACTTCCCAAATTAGCACCCGAGGGATTTCTTATTATCAAAGTTTCAAAAGTTGGAGTGCATGATCATTGATTCAATGAGAATGGATTCTTCGCTCTTCATAGCTAGATCAAAGGTGCTGGTTAGCGCGACGATCATAAATTTAACACCAAGAAATCGTTCAATTACCGTTAGTGAATAGGTGCCGATAATGTTTTGCAATCTTTGCAAACTTATTCATCTTCTGCCAAATCAAGCTTATCCTTTACGAACATATCCACTGCTCTGAAGAAAGCAATTTTATTGAGGACCTTTCTGAATCCATGGATTTCATTCTCTAAATAGAGTTTAGTGTATTGCTTTCCTTGTTTATCAAGCAGATAAACTAATCTAAAAAAGTGTTCGTCGTTGACAATTCGATCTTGTCCGCCTTGGCCAATTAAGACCGGAACAGTCAAATTTTCGAGTTGGTAGGCGGGAGAGTATTTTATCAATGTGTCCCAGTCTTCGGTTGGATCACCAAGAATCTCGGCTAACATTTTTTGTTGACCTTCGTCGCGGTCGACATGGGATTGAGAAAAAAGCAAGGGCAGGTCGGTAACACCCGCATAAGATATGGCGCACTTATATAAATCCGGTCGCCTGATGGCGCTGATTAAGGCGGAATAGCCTCCATAGCTGATACCAAAAATGCAGATTTTCTCTCGATCAACTTTGCCGGTTTTCAGGGCTTCCTCTACCGCGGATTCGATATCATCCTCGATTAGCCGCCCCCATTGTTGTTTGCCGCTATCCAGGAATTCGCTGCCAAAGCCCGATGAGCCACGGTAATTTGGTGTAAGAACGGCATAACCCTTTTGTGCAAGGTATTGGATTTCTTCTGAGAAATGACGTGTATCCTGTACACCTAACGGTCCGCCGTGAGGAAGAACGATAAGAGGAAAAGGCTTATTAGCCGAGGCTCCGGGCAAAGTCAGATAGGATTCAATCTTCAGTCCATCGGTAGAGACGGAATTAAGTACCTGACTGCGACCCAATGTATATTCGTTAAGCCATGGGCGCGCATCGCCAATTAAGATATGTTCTTTCGAGTTGCGATGGTATCTGTAGTAGCTGACGGGCTTATCGATGGACCCCCTGATATAAACAACCGTGGACCTATCTCTGTCAAAATCAATCACATAACCTTCTGGGATAGCGTTGTTATTTTCTGCTTCAATGTACAGGAAGTCTTTTAAACTTTCGTTGTAAACACGTTTTGCAATGCCGCCTTGCAAATAGGAATATCCTAGAACCTTTCTTGTATAGGGGCTGATCAGAATACTTGCGATATCTTTTCCTGGTACCCGATGAACAAGCCTGGAAAATTCTTTCGTTTCGACATTAAAACGATAAAGCGAATGATAGCCGCCGTCTTTGTTAGAGATGACAAGCAGTTCCTTGTTGGCCTCATCGAAAAGGACGGGATGAAAGACTTCCTCTTTATTACCTTGCCAAACAGAATGCCACTTCTTTGATTTCCCGTAACGGACATAAGTCAGATTATTATTATCCTTTAAACCGAAGTTAACATGCGCTTTACCATTTGCACTTAGCAGCCACCGTCCATTATCCAATGGTCCTCTGTTAATTTTATTTCGGCTTGATGTCTGGCCTTCTAAAGAACCGTTATTCAGCTTAATTTTGAATAGTCTTGCTGAATCGTACTTGTATTTCACCACAACAAAGCTATCGGGAACATTAATCAACGTATCGAACAAATATGTATTTTCCACATCTTCGACCATTGTAAGCTTCAGTTCTTCATCAACATTGAATACCTTGAAATGGTGCGCTCGATGAGGGTGGTATATGGTTAACGTAAAGGTATCATCATCAATCCAGTGATAATCGCCGATCTGATATCTGCTACTTAGCGATAAGGAATGCACTTCGGCTTCGTTATTGGTTTCAAGGTTCCTGACCAGGACCTTTGCACCCTGTTCATTCTCAGCCTTAACCAGCAAAAATTTACCACCAGGGCTGATTGTGGGCATGGCAACTGCTTCATTCCGGAAAAAGTCACGTTCGACTGTTGCCTGAACTGATGGAACAACCAATAGGAGTCCAAGAACAAGACTGAAAATTCCTTTTCTCATTGTGCGTTCCTCAGGCTGTTGACATGGGTAAAGAAGTGGTCCCTTTGTTTTCCCGAATAGACTGTTTCGTATCTGGTCATCAGCGCCGGATACTGTTCATCCAGGAAAATCATCGCCTTGCTAGCCCTGTTGTTAAAATACACTCTGGCTCCGCCAAGGAGTTGGTCGCGGTTTGAATTCATTTCCGTGTATAAGGAAATGTGCCCGCCATAGTTTATTTTTCCCGGTTCCACCTTAATCTTGAAATCTGAGTCCTCAAGGTTCAGGTATATACGTTTGGTAAAAAAAATTCTGTCCCATGAATATTCACCCGCATCCACTGGAATAAGCCAATGATTATCTCTCGGCTTTAGTGAATCAAACTTCAGGCTTGAGCCCATAAATCCACCAGATTCAAGCTGTACATGGGAGGGTACATAACCGGACTCGACATTAAAGGCAACCAGCAGGTAACCCTCATTTTCCTCTAATGGTTCAATACTCGTCGCATTGCTTTGCAACAAGACGGATAGAAAAATAACTGCACAAAATCGTATTAACCACTCCATAGTCTTCTCCAAAAAAGACAAGTAAACCTTACGGAACCGACGAAATGAAGGCGCAAAGATTCAGTTCGTGTCGGGATATCGAACGGTATCAGGTTATCGAAAGTGACGCGTGGAAATCAGTAGGTAATCGATCCCTGACCGGCATGAAATCGTCCGTAAATTTGAAAGTATTTTGCATAAATTGCATACAATTGGCAATTGACCAACGTCACGATTCAGTAAAGGCATTGCTGGTCTTTTTGAAATTCTGCTAACTGGCAGTGAACAAAAAATAACTAACACGAACTCGATGTATACAACACCTCACTAACATCATCATTTCCAATTCGTTCGAGAACCAGTTCTTTTGCAATAAACAAGCTCTCTTCTTCCTTGAGCCGGGCCTGTGAATGTCCGTCTTGAAATCACCTATTTTCCAGCGCGGCCATGCCTTGTTCGGCAGGGCATTTGACTATTCCCTTTTCAGTAACGATGGCATCTATTAGCGCAGCGGGAGTTACATCAAAAACCGGATTAAATCCATCCACTCCTGACGGTGCCAAAGGGTATTCCCTATAATGCTTGAGTTCATCGGCACTGCGCTCTTCAATGGGAATGGATTCTCCGCTCTCCATGGCAAAATCAATGGTACTGGTCGGCGCGACCACCATAAACTTAACACCATGAAATCGTGCATTTACCGCTAATGAATAGGTGCCGATTTTATTGGCGACATCGCCGTTTCTGGTGATGCGATCGGCACCGACAATCGCCCAGCGGATGTTTTTGGTTTTCATCAGATGTGCGGCTGCGCCATCCGCAATCAGCGATACCGGGATATTGTCCTGATGCAGTTCCCAGGCGGTCAGCCGGGAGCCCTGTAACCAGGGACGGGTTTCATCCGCATAAACATGTCTTACCAGATCCTGAGCATAGCCGGTGCGAATCACGCCCAGAGCCGTCCCGTGGCCGCCTGTTGCCAGGCTTCCGGTATTGCAATGGGTAATCACATTACCCGGCCCTGTTTCAGCGAGGAGACGCGCCCCCGACTCTCCCATCGCCAAATTAGCCTGTAGATCCTGACTATGGATTGTGTGAGCTTCAGCAATTAGCAGGTTGGCGTCGATCTCTGACGCTTGACTTAACAATCTTCGAATTCTCTCCAGCGCCCAAAACAAATTGACAGCCGTTGGTCTGGAAGCGGCAAGCATTTCCTGGGCTGCGGTCAATAGTGCCGTGGATTGACCATGCAGGCGCAAGGCATCCAACGCCATGCCGTAGGCTGCACAAATACCGATTGCAGGTGCTCCGCGCACAACCATCGATTTTATTGCCTCTGCCACTTCAGCGGCGGTTTCGCAGCTGATATAGGTTTCCTCGACGGGAAGATGCCGCTGATCCAGCAAAACCAGCCTATTGTTTTCCCAGCGAATACAATTAACCGATGACGAATGCATGTTGCCTCTCTGTTGATCTAAATTAGTGTTGGAAGGGTATGCTCTGCATAGAGGTTTGGGTTACAGGGAGGTTTCTGAGTATACTGCGCAATCCAGCCATTTGCCCACTAAGGAATTCAGTTGTGGAAAGCGCCGATCTAATCATTCATGCCCGCTGGATCGTACCCATCCGGCCTGCCAATACCGTCTTAAACGACCATGCAATTGTGGTAAAAGCGGGAAAAATCGCCGCCCTCGGGCCTTCTGAAAATATTAACAGTCAGTATTCAGCCGCGAAGAATATAACGTTATCCGATCATGTCCTGATGCCCGGTTTGATCAATGCCCACGGCCATGCAGCAATGACATTATTACGCGGACTGGCCGACGATCTGCCGTTAATGGAGTGGCTAAATGACCATATTTGGCCGGCAGAGGGGCGCTGGGTGAGCGGCGAATTTGTATCTGCAGGCGCCACACTGGCAATGGCGGAGATGCTACGCACCGGCACCACTACTTTCAGCGATATGTACTTCTTCCCGGAGGCGACGGCCAAAGCGGCGGCGGATATCGGTATGCGCTGCCAAATAGCCACGCCAATTCTCGACTTCCCTTCCGGTTGGGCTGCTAATGCCGAAGAGTATATCCATAAGGGCGTTGCCCTAGCGGATGAATATCGGCACAGTGAGTTGATCCAGGTCGCTTTTGGACCACATGCACCCTATACCGTTTCAGACGCGCCGATGAAGCAGGTGGCGACGCTGGCCAATCAAATGGATGCACAGATTCAAATTCACCTGCATGAAACCGCCTTTGAGGTGCAAGACGCGCAATCCAAATCGGGAATGCGCCCATCCGAACGTCTCAACGCGCTTGGCTTGCTTACTGCCAATACCCAGTGTGTGCATGTCACGCAGTTGAATGATCGCGACAAGCAAATTATTCAGGAATCCGGCGCACACATCATTCATTGTCCGGAATCCAATTTGAAACTGGCCAGCGGCATCTGCCCCATACAGGATTGTCTGAATGCCGGCATCAATGTCGCATTGGGGACGGACGGCGCAGCCAGTAATAACAACCTGGATATGTTTGGAGAATTGCAAACGGCGGCACTACTGGCCAAGGCACAGCAAAACGATGCATCGGCGGTTGACGCCTTTACCGCATTGGAACTTGCCACGATAAACGGTGCCAGGGCGCTTGGCCAGGAACAGACCTTAGGATCCCTGGAGACCGGTAAATGGGCGGATATGATCGCGATCGATTTCAGTGCCTTGGAACTACAGCCGGTTTATCATGTTCTGTCCCACCTGGCCTATGCTGTCAGCGCCCACCATGTGAGCCATAGCTGGGTAGCCGGACAGAACAAACTGTCTGACGGAAAACTCACTAATATCGATACCGGCCAACTTGGTAAACTTATCCAGGATTGGCAACGTAAAATAAGCGTAGCAAGCGGCTAATAGAGGAACTATGGAAACAGCAAATAATGTTGATTTGGGAGAAATTCGTAAATTCGAAGAACTCGCCCATCGTTGGTGGGACCCGGAGAGCGAATTTAAACCTCTACACGATATCAATCCTTTGCGCCTTGCCTACATAGACCGGAAAGCAGCGCTACCCGGTAAAAAAGCCTTGGATGTCGGCTGTGGCGGTGGCCTGTTAAGCGAAGGAATGGCCAAGATAGGTGCGCATGTTACCGGCATCGACATGGGCGAAGCACCGCTCAGCGTCGCCAAATTGCACGGCCTGGAGTCAGGAATCGACGTCGATTACCGGCGTACGACAATTGAGGAGCTGAGCCGGCAGCAACCCGACTGTTATGATGTAGTCACCTGTTTGGAAATGCTCGAGCACGTCCCGGACCCAGGGAGCGTGGTTAAGGCGTGCGCAGAAACTGCAAAGCCAGGCGCACATTTGTTTTTTTCCACGATTAACCGCAATCCGAAGTCCTATTTATTTGCCATAGTGGGTGCCGAATATGTGCTCAACCTGCTGCCCAAAGGTACTCACGAATGGAAGAAGTTTATCAAGCCCAGCGAGTTGTGTTCAGATATCCGATCCGCAGGATTGTCGGTTCAGGAAATTATCGGCATGACCTACAACCCGCTCACCAAGGTGTATAAACTGGGCAAGGATGTCGATGTTAATTACCTGATTCATGCCACAAAACCATAGGAGCCCAAGTGCCTGCCAGCACCACCGCAATTCTGTTTGACCTCGATGGCACTTTAATAGACACAGCACCTGACTTTCACCGGGTGTTGAATCTCCAACGTAAACGACACGGCCTGCCCGATCTGGAATACAGTGCCGTGCGCCGAACAGTATCAGACGGCGCTCGTGCCCTTATTCGCCTTTCATTCGGGATTGCGCCGGATGACCTGGGATTTAACGAGCTCCGCCAGGAGTTACTGGACTTGTACCTGGAAGATATCGCCGTTGAAAGCAAGCTGTTCGACGGCTTTGAAAAAGTGCTCAACGCGCTTGAGGAAGCGAAGATACCTTGGGGGATTGTGACCAATAAACCGCGTCTCTACAGCGAGGCGCTTCTTAGTCAGATGAACCTCGAGCAACGTTTGGGCATTTTGGTATGCCCCGACGATGTCAGCCTCACAAAACCCCACCCGGAACCGCTGTTGAAGGCTGCCGATCATCTGCAACGAGAAAGCAGCAAGTGCTGGTATGTCGGCGACCATCAGCGCGATATCGAAGCTGGCAGACGCGCCCGCATGACAACCGTGGCGGCAGCCTACGGCTACGTGCCGGGCCAGGAAGACGTGCGCGACTGGCAGGCAGATTATATTGTCGATAAGCCACAGGATCTTATCCCATTAATCTTTTCCCCATAGACCAAGATCCACCGTGCCTCAGTAACCGGATATTGCTATTCTTAGAGGTACTTGCAAAACTCCAATTCGAGCTTCCTGGCAAGGCAAAAATGCACGGAAAAGCGGAGTTTACACAAAGTAAATGAGCATTTGAGTACATTTTTAACGCTGCCAGGGAGTGCGAAGTGGCGTTTTGCAAGCGCCTCTTTAATCAAATATAAATAAACTAGAGACCCACAACCCCATGCATGACTACAGAGCTCCAGCCGACCTCCTTGTTGACCGGATTATTCTTGTTACCGGCGCAGGCTCGGGGATAGGTCGCGCAGCGGCCCTGACCTACGCACAATATGGCGCTACCGTGATTCTTTCCGGTCGCACCATCAAGAAACTTGAAGAAGTTTATGACGACATCGAAGCACTGGGTGGTGCTCAACCCGCCATATTCCCGGTCAATCTGGAAGGCGCTGTCGCCAAGGACTACGAGGATCTGGCCCAAGCCATCGAAACCGAATTCGGCCGTTTGGACGGACTGCTGCACAATGCGTCAATCCTGGGCCACCGCACCCCAATAGAACATTATGATGCCGACACCTGGAACAAAGTTCTGCAAGTGAACCTGACTGCCGGATTCCTGCTTACCAGAGGGTTAATGCCGGTCATGCGGCAAGCCAAAGATGCCTCTATCGTTTTTACTTCTTCCAGCGTAGGTCGCCGCGGAAAAGCTTATTGGGGCGCATACGCCGTCTCCAAATTCGGCACGGAAGGATTGATGCAGGTTCTCGCAGACGAACTGACGGACGGCGAATACACGATTCGGGTAAACTCCATCAATCCCGGTGCTACTCGAACCGGCATGCGGGCCATGGCTTATCCGGCGGAAGATCCGGAAACATTGCCCCGTCCCGAAGATATTATGAACCTTTATCTGTATTTGATGGGAAGCGACAGCAAGGAGATTACCGGACAAATGTTCAACGCCCAGAATAGCTAAACCGCCACTATGCCAGAAACCGCGACCGAAGCCGTTTTTTCTCAAAACGAAAACCCCATTGTGATCGGTGTTAGTTCTTGCCTGTTGGGGGAAAAAGTACGTTATGACACGGGCCATAAGCACTACAGCTATATCACCCAAACCCTCGGTCAATACTTCACCTTCCGGTCGTTTTGCCCGGAAATGGCTATAGGCCTGGGCACTCCCCGCGAAACCCTAAGGCTGGTCAACCGGGACGACACTATAGAGTGTGTCGGCAATAAAACGGAATCGCTCAATGTAACGGCAGACCTGATCAAAGTTGCCCATGAGCAGCGTTCCTGGCATGCCGATCTTTGCGGCTATATTCTAAAAAAAGACTCTCCGAGCTGCGGCATGGAGCGTGTGCGGGTATACAAAGGCAACATGCCGGAGCGTGTCGGGACCGGGCTCTATGCCAAAATCTTAATGGAAAATTTCCCCCACCTGCCGGTGGAAGAGGAAGGTCGGCTGGGCGATCCCATTCTTCGGGAAAACTTTATTAAACGCGTGTTCGTTTTCCACCATTGGCGGCAAATGGCGGAACAGGGGTTTAACATGCACCGCCTGACGGATTTTCATGCGCAATACAAGTTCATACTGATGAGCCACGACCAAGATCGCACCCGAAAAGTCGGTGCCCGCTTGGCAGAGGCTTCGAAACAGGCAATTAGCGAGGTTGCCGAATGGTACTTCGCGGAGTTAATGAGCATTTTGACCATTCGGGCAACCCGGAAAAACCATGTTAACGTCATGCAGCATTTACAGGGCTTCTTGAAAAAGGATATCGATAGCGAGGATAAACAGGAATTATCCGACACTATTGACCGCTATCGACGCCAGCTACTGCCGCTGATTGTTCCGGTTACCCTGTTAAAACACCATTTTCGGCGGCATCCGAAACCCTTTGTTGAAAGGTGCAAGTATCTCGACCCGCACCCCTCAGAATTAATGCTGTTAAATACGCTTTAATCTTAATAGCAAGCTAAACCACTACTTTGTCGAGCGGGCGGCGCGGGCTTAATGGCGCCGGATTAGCGGCAAACCCTGCTCTAAAGACAAAGGTTGCCAACCAGTCCGATTCACCCGTCAATTCTGCCAAGCGTTTCTGCGCCATTAGCGGAGCGCCAAGTTGTTGCTGCCTGTCGTTCCACTCAACCGGCTGATTCATCGGTTGCATTGCCATTCCCAAGGTTGTCGCATGGAGATGGAGACGCTGCCAACAACGGCCGGCTTTTATGTTTTCAGCCTTGTCGTAACGATCCTTTACGGAAATGATTCCGGTTAATGGTGCGGTGGCCAGGTGCACATCCCGGGTTGCATTTTCCCACATTCGATGGCCGGTATGAGGATCCGGCGCAGGAAACAACTTCGCCAATGTTGTCATTACCGGGGATAATCCCGCCGCATCAATGGTTATGCCGTCCCGGTGCCGCTGTAACGCCGCAGAGGTTTCTCTGAACCAATGGTGGCTATCCATCACCATCTCGGAATCTTCCACAATCGCATGGGTGGCATCTTCCATTAGCCGGTCAAATTCGCGACGGTCAGGACCCGCAGCAAACAGGCTCAGGCGGGTATCCAGTGTGCTGGCGATCGCTTTGATCTGCTGTTGCGTCTCACTTGAAACCTTTCTTTCAGGTAAATAGGGTCCCCGGTGGGTATGACGATTGGGAATCGCTTCATATAATGCACCGGAAGCGCGTTTTCCGGGCGACAGCGTCAAGGTCGCCACCGGAACAATACCGTCGGTCATTGGATTTATTGTCAGGCCGCCGTCGATTACTTCAAGACCGGCATTAAGACCTTGGGCCTCAGCCGTCAGCAACATGTTTTCAATCGCACAACCAAAACCGATCCACATTTCCCGGCGGTAGGGATCAAAGCTCCCCAAGTGACGCTGCAGATCGGCAAACAATTCAATCTTGTGGTCTGTCACCCGAAACCGCCAAGGTTGGGTATTATGGGGATTGGCCGCCAGAATGGCGCTTTGGACCAAGGCCATGGACCCGGTCAGTACATCCGATTTCCAGGTTGACCAAGGCTGGTAGGCAGGCCCCTCGAAAGGCGAAAAAACATCTTCTTGAACAGCTTGATATACGCCAGCACCCGATACGACCACTGCGACGCCGCCCAATGCCATCAAACCGCCTTTTAGAAAAGCGCGTCTGGTTTGTCGTTCTTTAACCTGTTTTTTCATACCTGCCTCCGAGTCACCATCCGGTGACATTTCACCCAAAGAAATTCTACAGTACCCGCTCGCAGAGCAACCGCATGAGGTTGACGATGCGCTGCCAGCCTCGGTCTTCCTTCAACTCGATGCCATTGTAAATGCGGATCAACCGGCTCCGCGCAGCCAGGTAGTTCACAGCCGCAGACAAAATAGTCACGAACGCTTCGATATCGACATCCGGTTTCCGACCAGAATGCTGCCGTGAACTTGCATCACTTCGGTACCAAAGCATCTCAAACAAACGCCTGCCCTGCTCTTCCCGAACAGTTTCCAAATGCGCCGTGAGCTCATTTCTCTCCACCATTTCCCAGCCCAGGATTTGCAGTGTCACCGGACGCCGGCGAATCCCAGCGGCGTAGTTCTCCATAATAATAGCGATTTGCTCACTTGGATGCTTTTGCTTGATAGCATCCACCGGCATGTCAAGCAGCTCCTGCGTACTCGGCCAAAAATCGCCTTGCTGTGCATAGGCTTTAATCAAGCCGGATAAGCCATCGAAATAGCGATAGATCAATACCTTGTCCACACCTGCCTGGCGCGCAATCGCATTTACCCCAAGCTTGAAGAAGCCGTCTCTTGCCAGGACTTCGCCGGCTGCTTCAATGAGCTTTCTTTCAGTTTCCTTACGGTCTCTAGCCAATCTTTCTCAATACCATGTCACCAATTAGTGACTTTAGATTAGTCACCATTCGGTGACATGTCAATCAATTATTCTGTTAACTACAAATATTTTCCTGTTTTTGGCCAAAGAAAGATGACATCCAACCGCGAGTTTCGTAGAGTTGAGCCGCTAATTTTTTGATTCTCAAAAATTTTAAAGGTTACGTGGATAATTTAATGCAAGCAGCTAAGAATCTACTTATTTTTTTTCTAATTCTTTCAAGCAACCTCGCCTGGACGCATGGTAAAGAAGAAAATGGCATAACGGTGACCCATGCCTGGAGCCGGGCGGTCCCAGTGGCAGGGATGACCGGTGCGGGTTACATGAAGATAGAAAATAGCAATAATAAAGATATACGCCTGATCGCGATTGAAGCAGATATCGCCCAACATACCAGCCTGCATGAGACGATTCGCGAAAATGACATGGTATCCATGCAAGCGGTTGAAAACGGCATTCTCATCCCGGCAAAAAGTCAGGTAGAGTTGCAGCCGGGCGGTTTGCACCTCATGCTGATGAGGCTAAAACAACCCTTGGAAGAAGGCCAGCAAGTACCCATCAAGCTGATATTTGATTCAGGACTGGAGATTGCCACCTACCTGGCTATACAGCCCTTGACCGGCGACCATATGATGCACCATTGATGTCACTGAGCCATCAGCGAAACCGGAAAGGTGAGCAGGAACAATCTTCGATGAAACTGACGAGTCGACTTTACAATCTGCAACTGGCTGGTCTGTTGCTGGTGGTGTTGGCCCTTATGCCAGGCGCTACGTGGGGCAAAGATACTATTCATGTCAGCAAGCGGATCTGCAAATCCGTGGAGAACCGGATTGATGATATCCAGGCCCGGATGCGGTCCGGTTACAGTTCGGAAGCGGGAGAACGTTACCGGGAGAAGTTGCGGAAACTGAAAAAACAACGCCGCGAGTGCGATAAAAAGGGCTACCCGACGAAGTAGCCCTTGCCGGGGATCTGCCTTAAAGGTTCACAACAAACATCTTTTCAACGGTCATATCGTGCATGGTATAACCAATCCCACCTGTTCCAAGGCCGGAATGCCGGAGTCCGGCGAACGGCATCCAATCCACCCGAAACGCCGTGTGCTCATTGAGCATAACGGCGGAGGCAGCCAGCTTACGCATGGTAGTCATGCTGCGCTGTAGATCATTGCTGAACACCGACGCCTGAAATGCAACATCCAAACCATTCGCCTGTTCTATGGCATCGCGAATATCCTGATAGCCGTAGACACAGACCACCGGCCCAAATACTTCCAGCGTAGAAACCTTGGCGTCTGCTGGCGGATTTAAGAGTACTGTTGGCGCGTAGCAGCCATGTTCGAGCTTTTTACCGCCGGTTACCAAGGTTGCTCCTTGAGCGATAGCCTCGTCAACCCATTCAGCCACGCGATCCACTTCCCGTGGCAGAATCAAAGGACCTACTTCGGTATTTTCCTCGGTCGGATCACCGACCACTAGTTGCTCTGCGGCTTCCGCAAGGCGTTGCGCAATGCCTTCAGCCATGTCTGCCGGAACAAAAACCCGTTGTACCGACACGCAAACCTGGCCCGCATGATAGAAACCGCCCTTGACCAATTTCGGCAGCATGCTTTGAACATCCGCCGTTTCGTCAACAATAACCGGCGCCACACCGCCATGCTCCAACGAGCAACGGACACCGGGCGCCAGTTGACTGCGTAGCCACCAGCCGACTTTGGCGGAGCCGATAAAGGTAAAGAAGGCGATACGTGCGTCGGTAACTAACTTGCTGGCAACATCGTTGTCACAGACGCATACCTGGCACCAACCGCTCGGTAATCCAGCCTCTTCCAACAACTCGGCAACTTTCATGCAGGAAAGCGGTGTCGTCGTCGCCGGTTTAACGATTACCGGGCAACCTGCGGCGACGGCTGGAATCACCTGATGAATGATCAGATTCAATGGATGATTAAAAGCGCTAACCGCGACAACCACGCCAATCGGTTCGCGAAAACTGAATGCCATCTTGCCTTCTGCGGCAGGCGTCAGCCCCATGGGAATTTCTTCGCCGTTCATATGCGCCAGCGCTTGAATGGCCTTTTCTACACCGTCAACGGCGCGATCCGCCTCGACTTTCGCATCGTTAAGCGGTTTGCCGCCTTCCTTGGCGATCAGCATGGCCAAACCGTCTACCCGGTTTTCCATCAAACGCGACAGTTTCTTGAGGATTTTGATGCGCTCACTCTTCGACAGCCAATGGTCACGGTCTTTGTAGAGCTCGGACGCCACTTGCAGCATCAACTCGGCGTCTTCGGCATTTTGCATTGCCACTTGGGCGAGTGGTCGCTGTCCATAGGCAGTAAGTACATTCAACATTTCCGCATTGTCTTCCGTTGTCATATCAAACATACCTTTTCTTGTAGTTCATCGATGAGTACCCGCTTATTCTCGGAATAGTCCACCGGTACATCAATTATATGTACGCCTCCGGCTTGAAAGGCTTTTTCAAAGGTAGGCAGCAAATCTTCGGTTTTCTCCAAACGGTGCCCTGTGGCCCCATAGCTATTTGCATATTGGACAAAGTCCGGATTATTGAACTCCAACCCATAATCCCCAAAACCTGCCTGACCCTGTTTCCAGCGGATCATTCCATAAGCACTGTCATTGAGAATGGTGACAACCAAATTAAGCCCCAGCCTGACCGCCGTCTCAATCTCCTGACTGTTCATCATGAAGCCACCGTCTCCGCAGATCGCCATTACCCGCCGGTCCGGATGCAGCATAGCGGCAAGCATAGCGGATGGGAGACCGGCCCCCATTGTGGCCAAGGCATTATCCAAAAGCACTGTATTCGGGTGATGGGCCTTATAGTTCCGCGCATACCAGATCTTATAGATGCCGTTGTCCAGGGCGATGATGTCCTGGTCTCCCAATGCCTTGCGGGTATCCGCGACTAAACGCTGAGGCAAAACAGGAAAGCGAATATCGTTTTCCAGCTCGGCGACATGGGCGTCAATCCCCTGTTTCACTTTTTGGAAATAGTCATAATCACCTTCGACTTTCCCCAGAGCATCTTTTAATCGTGCTATCGATGCCGCAAGATCGCCGATAACTTCGACCTGCGGGAAATAAACCTGATCGACCTTCGCCGCCCGATAGTTGACATGAATAACCTTCTTACCCCCCTCCTCCATGAAGAACGGCGGCTTTTCGACGACATCATGACCGATGTTAATCACCAGATCCGCTCGATCGATGGCACAGTGCAGATAATCGCCGTCCGATAGTGCCGCGGTACCGATAAATAGCTCTGAGCGCTCGTCAACAACGCCCTTGCCCATTTGGGTGTTAAAAAACGGGATGCCGGTGGAATGCACAAAATCGCAAAGCTCGGCGCGGGCATGTTGACGATTGGCACCCGCCCCCACCAGCACCAGGGGCCGCTTGGCTGCTTTGATCAGCGTCACCGCTTCTGCAATTGCCGCATCACTCGCCACGGCGTAATGGCGCGGATGGGGTTCGAACACTTGGGCGGTAGTTTCCTCGGCGGCAATATCTTCCGGCAACTCCAGCAATACCGCGCCGGGTCTTTCTTCTTCTGAAAGTCGAAAGGCTTCGCGCACCAAAGAGGGAATCGTATTGCCATGAACGATTTGCTTGGCCATTTTGCAAATAGGATCGAACAGATTGACGACATCAATAATTTGAAACTGCCCCTGCTTAGACTTCTTGATCGGCTTTTGCCCAGTGATCATAATCAGCGGAAAAGCGCCCAAATGCGCATAGGCTGCAGGTGTGGCAAAGTTGGTTGCCCCCGGTCCTAGCGTCGCCATGCAGACACCCGCCTTGCCGGTGAGCCGCCCATAGGTGGCCGCCATGAAAGCCGCCCCTTGTTCATGCCGGGTGAGAATCAGTTTTATGCTGGACTTCCGTAGTGACTCCAGCAAATCCAGATTTTCTTCTCCCGGAACTGCAAAAATGTAACTAACGCCTTCCGCCTCTAGGGCTCTAACCAACAGGTCTGAGGCTTTCACTGTCTGCTTTTCCGTCGTCATCGTAAGTACCTTGAAATTATTCTGTAAACCGGCTCCAAAGCTGGCGCCATGCGTAGTGTAGGACATGCTGAACGGTTTGAAGTTCCTTTGCTCGTTAAACCTCCGTACGATACCGCAGCAAATATTCGCAAAAGCTGCGAATATCATTTGCTTTAGGGGTGAATGGTCAAGATCCCTTGTTCCTGAACCAGGGTTAGATTCTTCAAAAAACTCATGCCCAGCAACACGTGATCGGCATGCATGCCAGGTACGATAGTGCCCCGCACATTTGCCTGTTTTATGTCGCCCAGGCTTATTGCATCCAACCGGGTTTGAAAACCCTGCACTCTGCCGTTTGCCGTATTCACCCAAACAGCGGAGCCCGGACTTAAATCGAGCTGCTCCGCAATCCGGGCCGGTATGGCCACGTGGGTAGCGCCGGTATCGAGCATAAAATTGACCTCCTGTCCGTTTATCAATCCCCTTGCCAGATAGTGACCTTGATGATTTTGTTTCAATATAAGCTGGTGTTGCCCCGATTCGGTGGGAATCGCATCCGGCTGCGGGTATTGCCAGTTTTCGGTAAGAAATACCGTAAGGGCGGCAAATATACAGGCCAGGAAGATCAGGGTTGAGAATGACCAGCTTTTGGTTATTGGTTTGCTTTCATTTGCCAAACGAGTGGCTTCACCTTCAATGAGTTGACCCTGCAACGTCTTTTCGGGAAAGCCGTCTTGGTCATCCAGGTGTTCCCCGATGATGTCCTCCCGCCAGTCTCGCTGAGAATTATCGCCCACTAAAATCTTCACACCTACTTAATCATCCGTAGATTTTATGGAATATCTGCCCTGACGGCCCGGTTATCAAGTCTGACTCGACATTAAATTTGCCACTCTACATCTCACAGTAGTCGTCACCTGCACTTTCGAAGTCTTTCGCCAAGTGGATAGACTTTTCCCATTAGTCCTATTTATCACAGAGCTGTTGACAACTTGACTGCGCCAAAATGATAGCATTTATTCTTTGCATTAAGAGAGGAGCATCATGGCTAATTCAGTCAATGCAAAGTAATGATGGGTAGTAGAACTCGAGGTTTTTCGTACTCGGCTCACAGTTTTGCTATCGGCTTTCTCCCCCATTGCGACCTGGAGCCCCTTCCTCGCGGGTCGGCCCTTGCCATTCGCTAGTAGTTGTCGTCTAATCCTCTTGATATTTGACTGGAAAAAAGACGGTGATTTCCCATGAAACACGAATGGAGAAAAAAGGAAAAATCTATGTACATTCCTAAGCCAACCCCAGAGCTTGTAGATATTCCTTCTTTCAAATTCCTTTCTATCGATGGACAAGGAAATCCGAATAACAGTTCTTTTGGCCAAAATATAGAAGCTCTATACGCAGTTGCATACACCGTAAGAATGTCCCACAAGGCTGGATTTTCACCATCTAACTATTTTGAATATACGGTTTACCCTCTTGAAGGCGTTTGGGACATATCTGAAGGAGCAAAACAAACATATGATGGCGAGTTAGATAAAGATTCCCTTGTTTATTCACTAATGATTAGACAGCCGGACTTTGTATCTGAAGAGTTTGCTGAAGAAGCAATTAAAAGGGCTCTTACTAAGAAGAGGAATGAGCTAATAAGTAAGGTTCAATTTAATTCGCTTCATGAAGGGCAATGTGTACAAATGCTGCATAAAGGCAGTTTTGATGATGAGGCCAAATCATTTGAAGAAATGGAAACATTTTGTGATAAATCCGGTTTTATAAGAAAATCCAAAAAACACAGAGAAATATATTTGTCAGACTTTAGAAAAACAGAAACTGACAAACTTAAAACAACGCTAAGATTTCAAGTAACGCGTAAATAGCGGCAACGGACTAGCAAAAGACAAATACCAACGAGATTAGCGGATAAGTGATTACGAGTGAGTGAAGGTCTAATAGTTCGGGAAGCGAACCTTTCTGATGCGCCAGCTCTACATGATTTTTTCGAGAAACTGTTTGCGGAGCCATTGGATACTCTGGGAGTACGCGATCGCCCTCCCCCTATCCAGGAGGAGATTGAGTTAATAAGTAAGATGGTAGCCGAAAAGAACTCCTGTCTTTTGCTTGCGTTCAAAGATAGAACGCTCGCAGGCACGCTAGATTTACAAGGCTGTCCTCATCCGCAGAAGCAGCATAGTGCGGGACTTCGAATGAGTGTCGGAGATCGTTTTCGTGACCAAGGTATCGGCTTTGCACTTTTAGAAGCAGCGATACGATTTGCACAATCCAATCAATTATTAACACGAATCGAACTTGAGGTGTTCCAGAACAACGAAGCAGCTATCCATCTTTATAGGAAGGCGCAATTTAGAGTTGAAGGCACAAAGCGCGAAGCCGTTCAAATAAACGGCAAATTCATTGGTGTGCTATCCATGGCTCTTCTACTGAGCGAATTCCGAAAAGACCAACCAAGCGCATGATAGAGTAGCCGAGGCTCTCCAAACTTCAGTCCCCACATTACCCTGCATACCTGCACGACCCGGCGAGTCCGCACAGGGCGGTTCATCTAAATTACCCGTTAGGGTAATGAACCTTGATCCATCCATCTCCAATGAAACCTCTTCATAGGCCAACACTGGGTCGCTGTACAATGAGCAAAACTGTAACCAATTACATTTTAATTTCACCAATTACTATTTATTTCACACAAGACAACATTTACTTAACTCCTTGAAATATAGCGCTATGCGAGTTATTGCGCCGATTTCAACTGATCGAGATCAGGTTTTGAAGGCGAAATCCTATTGACACATTTAGACAGAGTATTTAGGATCCAATGTAACCGGTTACATATTAATTCAGCTAATAACAGACTCGGCCCCAGGCCAGTTTCACTCAATCGTGATAACAACAACAAAACGGAGAACACTCTATGAAAACGCAATTGAAAGCCGGTGTTGTCGCACTATCCCTGGTTGCCGCCAGCACCTTTGCCGCAGATATTCGCATTGACGGTTTCCCTGATTACGATACGCAGATTGACGCTATCAAAGGCGGTCTGCCTGAACACAACATCACCATGCTGAAGAATAATCACGGCGATCACCACAATAAGCTGAAAACCAACTTGGCCACCGGCACCGGTGCCGGCGACGTGGTTCTCATTGACGTAGGTTTCGTGGGTTCTTTCGTGAACGCGGGTGGCTTTGTAGACCTAACTCAGTTCTACCAAGGTATGGCGGCTGATTACGCAGACTATGCCGTCGAAGCAGGAAAAGGTAACAACGGCGCGCAGTATGCTGTACCAGTCGACCTAGGCCCGGGCGTCATGTACTTCCGCCGTGATTATATGGAAGACATGGGTTACAACCTCGACACCGTCATGTCCGGTTGGGATTCGTACATTGATTATGGTCGCCAACTGAAGAAAGACGGTATCCTGCTGATCGGTAACGCCTCTGCCGTGGCTAACGCCTACTACCGCTTCAACGTTGGTGAAGGGGAAGGACTTTACTTCGATGGTGATGGTAAGTCACTAGTTACATCCGACCGTTTCGTTAAAGCCTTTGAACTGGCCAAAACCATACGCGCCGAAGGATTAGACGGCAACATTTCAGAATGGACCGAGGACTGGTACGCCGGCTTTCGTGAAGGCAAATTCGCCACGCAAATGTCTGGCGCCTGGTTGCTCGGGCACCTGAAAAACTGGATTGCACCGGATACCTCCGGCCTCTGGGGTGTTTCTGATTTACCGGCTGGAATCTACGGTACCTGGGGTGGTTCGTACTTAGCAATTCCAAAGCAGGCGAAAGACCCATCGGCGTCCTGGGATCTAATAAAGTACATGATTTCTAAAGATATTCAGCTGACGGGATTCGAAAATATTGCTGCGTTCCCAGCGCACACCGGTACCTATAAAAATAGTATTTTCGACGAACCGATCGAGTTTCTGCGTGGCCAGAAAGCACGCCTGATGTTTGCTAACATTGCGAAAAACATCACACCGGTTACACCAATGAAAGGGGACTTGGTCGCTGAAGACCTGATTAATACCGCACTCGATAAAGTGCTTAACGACAACGTTGATATTAAGAAGGCACTGAAAGATGCAGAGAAACAAATCAGACGTCGTGTTCGTTAAAAACAACCTCACAGCAGCATAGTGCGGAACAAACTTGCTGCGACCGCAACACAGTCGCAGCTTCCCCTTATAAACACTTCGCGGTATACGAAATAACCGCTTCTCCGAGACGGCAATGAACAGTGACATCGACTCCCAACCAAGGGCCATTGCGCATCAAAAAACCCCGCGTAACTGGCACCAAATATTCCGGAAACTGACGCCATACGGCTTTTTATCTCCTTATCTAATCATCTATGGCGTATTCGGGATTTTCCCCGTTTTATTCATGATCTACCTGTCATTCCATCTATGGAACCCTGTGGAAGGATTAGGCTCGATGAAATTCGTCGGTTTCGAGAACTACATCCTTGGACTAACTGATCCGACTCTATGGCAAACGATCTGGAACACGTTGGTAATGGCGGTACTGTCAGGCGTACCGCAGCATTTAGTTGCGCTACCGCTGGCTTACTTTCTGGTGATGATGGGCAGCAAAGCACGTCACTGGTTTACCACAGCCTACTTTTTACCCTACATCACGTCCACTGTGGCGGTGTCAATGATATTCTACGTTATGTATTCCAAAGACAGCGGCATCATCAACGCGGCATTGGCTTTCCTTGCGGATGCCAGTTGGAGCAGTTGGATCTTTGGTGGCTTAAAGGAAGTTCTGCCACTCGGCTGGGTGCAGGAAAACGGTCTGATACGATACTCGGTTTCATTTGTTGTGTGGTGGAAATATGTTGGCTTTAATACCGTCATTTATACTGCCGGTTTGGCAACCATCAATCCCGATTTATACGAAGCCGCAAAAATCGACGGCGCCAGTTCCTGGCAACGCTTCCGGCATATTTCATTACCTTTGCTGCGCCCGTTTATTTTCTTCGGCGTAACGCTAACGATAATCGGTAACATGAATTTATTTGATGAACCCTATGTGTTAACAGTCGGTGGTCAGTTCGCCCAGACCGCAGGCAAGACTATCTCCAACTACTTGTATCAGGTTGCCTGGGAGTGGCTTGATATGGGCAGCGCAGCAGCTATTTCGTGGATTTTGTTTGTGGTCATTGGAATTTTCACGGCCATTTATTTTTGGTTCTTTGGACGAAAAGGTTTAGGAGGCGAATAACATGACTTACGCTCAAGCGACCTTCATTGTGAATCTGTATCGCAAGATCGGCAAAAGCATACGAAATCTGTTGTTGATTCTATTCGGTTTCATCATGATATTTCCATTTTTATGGTCAGCCATTCTGGCTACACACGACCGCACCACCATGTTCAGCGGAGGTATCGATTTTAGCTTTGGCAATAACCTGATACAGAACTACGGCAATCTGCTGGAAATCATGGACTTCTGGACCGGCATGTTGAACAGCTTTTCCATTGCGGCGATCGGCACGGCGGTATCATTGCTATTCTGTTCAATGGCCGGTTATGCACTTGCTACGTTTCGATTCAAAGGCCGCAATGCCATTTTCGGCATTATGGTAGCCTCGATGATGATTCCACCGGTGTTGACACTCATTCCCTACTACATGGTGATTTCCACACTTGGTTTGGCCAATACCCACCTTGCTGTTTGGCTGCCATTTACCATTAACCCTTTCGGCATATTCCTGATTCGTCAATACGTGGTGGCATCGGTACCAAAAGATTTACTGGAATCCTCAAAGCTGGATGGAGCTAATGAACTGCGCACCTACTGGAGCATTGTACTACCGTTATTGCGGCCCGGTCTGGCAACACTCGCCATCGTACAATTTGTGTTTTTGTGGAATAACTTCCTGCAGCCACTGGTGGTTTTAAACAGCCCGGAGAAAATGGTTATAACGCAAATGTTACGCGGCGTCCAAGGTGTACCGAATACCCCGTGGGGAGCAGTGATGCTTGGCACCACTATTTCGATACTGCCTCTTATTGCGCTGTACATGGCGGCGAGCAAACAAATGATAGCCGGCCTAACTAGCGGCGCAATCAAGTAAAACTTCGCCTTTTGTTAAACAGTGAAGGTTGTCGCAGTGACATAACACCGTTGGAAAACTTGGCATTCTTTCTAAACGCTCGCAAAACATGACTGGAGTCGCAAACTTTAGAATGTATAGGAATTGACGAGAAGCTTAAACGGCCCTTTGGCCGTTTTTTTCGCCCCGAACAGGCGCACTGCTGGTAGGGAGAATCTTGTGGTGCTTCTATCGACTATCGCAATCTGCGGGATGCAAACTCAGAATTCGACTAACAAACTAATTTTAGATCCATCAGCTTATCAGTAAGGTTTTTATTTCCAAGACTAACGTGACAAAGTTTAGGGTCAACTTGTCGACTTCCCTAATGCTTTTCTAGACTTTGACCTAACATCAGTGGAAGCGCGAATAATCAACTCGGGTTGAAATCGCCGGGTCACTTTAACTTTTTTTTCTCCAAGTTTAGACAACGCCAGATCAGCAGCCTGTTGACCAAACTGTGCAACAGGAATATTAACGGTCGTTAATGCGGGTTCTGTATATCGTGCCATGACAACATCATCGTACCCGACAACACTGATATCCTTAGGGATTAGAAGGCCATGAGATTTCAGAGCATTCATGGCACCTATGGCCATAAGATCATTCTGGCAAACTACAGCGGTAAAGGAAACATTGCGTCGACGCAACCGCTCAATGGACATACATCCTCCTTCTTCTTCGTAGTCGGACTCTATTACCAAACGCTCATCATAGACCAGACCTGCCTTTTCAATGGCGCGTCGGTAACCGGACAAACGAGCCCGAGCATCCGCCTTATATAAAGGACCGGTAATGCAGGCTATTTCCCTGTGATCTAACTCTATCAAGTGTTGTGTGGCGAGGTAGCCACCCATATCATTATCCAGCGATATGCATACGTCTTCCAACTCCGGAACCAAACGGTTGATCAAAATAATGGGCAAATCGTTTTCGTCACAGAGCCTGATCACGCTTTCATCTGGAATGACATCAATATGCAGTAGCAACGCATCCACACGCCTTTGCATTAGGAAACCGATGGCATCTGTTTCACTTTCAATCGTGTCATGACCACTGGTGATGATCAGGTGTTTGCCATATTTTCGCACTTCATCTTCGGCTGAACGCATCATATCACCGAAAAATGGACCACTCAGATCACTGATCACCATTCCTAAAGTATCTGAGCGGTTCGTAGCCAGCGCTTTTGCAAAGGAATTAGGCTGATAGCCTAGTTCCTTCATGGCTTGTATTACCTTCTGGCGCGTGTCCTCAGAGACCCATTTACTTCCGTTAATTACACGAGAAACAGTAGCAACAGAAACGTTAGCGTATTTAGAGACTTCACGAATATTAGGCATAGGAGACTTTCAACGGTGAATGGGCTTTATGTAACCAGTTACAAAACGCGTATTACTTAATAATACCCACTTAGGACCATTTTGTCTCATCGAATGGGACGGAGCTAAAAGCATCAGCAGTGGCGACCTGAAACAGGGCTGAAACAACCCTGCTATTTACATGTTACCGCTTTATCACTCAGCCGAGAGTGACGATCACATCATAGGTTTGCTCTGAATCACCTATGGGAAGGGTGTTACTGTCCTGCTGCTGCCCATCTACGATTATTCTAGCAATACCTTTTGAAACATGGTCCGGGTTTTCTATGTGAATGTTGTAGACTGAACCACGGAAATGGCGAGTGACTTTGTAACTATCCCAATCTTTTGGGATACAGGGATCAATGCGTAAGCCCAGGTAGTCGGGCTTGATACCCAATATATGCTGGGTAATCGCCACATAATTCCAGGCAGCTGTACCGGTTAGCCACGAATTTTTAGCCTGACCGGGCGTGGCAGCTTCTTTACCGGCAATCATTTGCGCATAAACGTAGGGTTCCGTTTTGTGCAACTTGATTTTGTCATCCTGATAGGCCGGTGCGATACGGGTATAGTAATCGAAAGCACGATCGCCATTGCCGACCACGGTTTCGGCAATCATTATCCATGGATTGCTGTGACAGAATATACCGCCATTCTCTTTATAACCTTGCGGATAAGTCGAGATTTCTCCGTACTCTACGTAGTACTTGGTGAAAGCCGGACAGTTTAAGACAATGCCATAATCGCAAGCGAGGTATTTGTTCACAGCGTCCAGTGATTTTTCCACCAGACCCTCTTCCAGCCCAACACCCGCCATTCCGCAGAAGCCCTGCGATTCAATAAAGATTTTCGACTCTTCATTTTCGTCCGATCCCACTTTTCGGCCAAAGGCATCATAGGCACGTAAAAACCATTCACCATCCCAGGCATGGATTTTAATGGTTTTGACCATGTCATCAATCATCGCTTGCACACGCGCAGCTTCGTCTTCTTTGCCGAGCTGCCTGCACAATTCAACATAATCATTGCCAAATAAAACAAACTGGCCGGCAATCATGACGGATTCAGCACGACCTCCTTCGCGGTTTTCGGTGGTCTGAAAACTATCATTAGGATTCATCGAGAAACAATTGAGATTCAGACAGTCGTTCCAGTCGGCTCGAGCTATTAAAGGTAATCCATGTTCACCCAGATTGCCGGAAATATAATTTATCGAACGAGTCAAATGCTCAAATAATGTCGCTGTGTTCTTTGTATCGTTGTTAAAAGGTACTTGCTCTTCAAGAATTGAAAAGTCGCCGGTTTCTTTTAGGTAGACAGTGACTGACTGCACCAGCCACAATGGATCGTCGTTGAAATTACCGCCGATATCGGCATTTCCGCGTTTGGTTAAAGGTTGGTATTGATGGTAGGCCGAACCATCTTCAAACTGGGTACTGGCAATGTCAATGATACGCTCACGCGCTCTTTCCGGGACCAGGTGAACAAAACCGATCAAGTCCTGATTGGAATCCCTGAACCCCATACCTCGACCAATACCACTTTCGAAATAGGATGCCGAACGAGACATGTTAAACGTCACCATATTCTGATACTGATTCCAGATGTTAACGCCACGGTTCAGTCTCTCATCACCGGAATCGAGAATGTATTTGCCTAGCAGCTCGCTCCAATAGATTTGTAAACGGGCTAAAGCCTGCTGAACTTTTTCTACGGAATCAAACCGCCTGATGGCCTTGAGAGCTACGCTTTTATTGACAACCTGAGGTGCGTCGAACTTCTCACTGTCGGCCATCTCTACATATCCCAACGTGAACACAAAATCTCGGCTTTCTCCCGGTTGCAAGGTAACATTGATAAAGTGCGAAGCAATCGGTGACCAGCCGTGAGCAATGGAATTGCCGGCAAATCCGTTCCCTACAGCTTCAGGTGAGTCGAAGCCGTTATATTCACCTAGAAATGTATCACGGTCTGTATCGAAACCATCGATATCTGTATTCACAGCGTAAAAGGCAAAATGGTTGCGCCGCTCCCGGTATTCGGTTGTATGGTAAATAACAGAATCCTTTACTTCGACTTGACCGGTTGAAAAGTTACGCTGAAAGTTCGACATATCCTCTTCAGCGTTCCAAAGCGCCCATTCCACGAACGAAAATAGCTTCAGGTGCTTTACTTCGTCACTTTGGTTGGTCAGCGTCATCTGTTGAACTTCAAGATTTTCACCAAGCGGCACAAAAAACAACACGGAACTGACGACACCATTTTTCTCTCCGCGAATACGGGTATACCCCATGCCATGACGACATTCATAGTTATCAAGAGCAGTCTTTAGCGGTTTCCAGCCAGGTGACCAGGCGCTGTCACCCTCCTTTATATAAAAATAGCGCCCACCCGTATCGACAGGAACATTGTTATAACGATAACGTGTTAAGCGACGAAACTTGGCGTCTTTGTAAAAACTATAGCCACCAGCGGTATTAGAGATCAGGGAGAAAAACGCCGTATTACCAAGGTAATTGATCCACGGATAGGGTGTTTTGGGGTTTGTTATAACATATTCCTTGTTGTTATCGTCAAAGTAGCCATATTGGATTTCAGTGTTTGGCATTGCCACATTACTCCTAGAAAATGGTAAACGGGTTAACGACACAAATGAGTTAAGGCAGTTGCTCATATTAAGCGTGGAAATGCTTTACCCGTATTATCGAAAAGGTGGCAATTTCCTACCGGAACATGTAGTTCCACCAGATCACCTTGGTCATATGGGGCGTCGCCTTCATCACGGGCTGTAACCAGCTTGTCATGCCCCTCAATCTTTAAGTACAAGTATGATACCTCCCCCAACCTTTCCACATAAGAAACTTTGCCTTTCACTATATCGCCTTGCCCAATCTCCGAACTGAAATGTTCGGGCCGGATACCTAACTCAATTTGGGCACCTTGTTTAGCTTTATGCGTATCTACAGCGGCATGAACGATGGAACCATTACATAGGCGCACAGTGGCGCGTTGGCCATCGCTTGAAAGCAACTCGCCAGGAATAAAATTCATTTTTGGCGAGCCTATAAAACCCGCAACGAAACGGGTAACCGGACGGTGATATAGCTCTAAAGGCGGCCCGACCTGAGCGAGACTACCATCACGCTGCACGGCTTCTCCAGCATTCAAAAGCACGATTTTATCGGCCAGCGTCATCGCCTCGACTTGGTCATGCGTGACATAAATCATGCTGGTCGACAAATTCTTATGCAGATTTGCAATTTCCAAGCGGGTTTGTACTCGCAGTGCCGCATCCAGATTTGATAAGGGTTCATCGAACAGGAACACCGAAGGGTTGCGAACAATTGCCCGACCGATGGCCACTCGCTGACGCTGTCCACCAGAGAGTTCTTTGGGCAAGCGATCCAACAACGGTCTAAGCTGCAGTATGTCGGCAGCATGATGAATGGCCTGTTCGATTTCAGCTTTACTCTTTTTGGCAATTTTAAGGGCAAATGCCATGTTCTCGGCCACCGTCATATGTGGATACAATGCGTAGGATTGAAACACCATGGCAATCCCCCGTTGAGCCGGGGGCACATTGTTCATAACCATGCCATCAATTTCCAAAGTGCCGCTGGTAATTGACTCCAATCCGGCAATCATACGCAATAACGTGGATTTTCCACATCCCGAAGGGCCGACAAAAACCGTGAACTCACCAGATTCAATTTCAAGATTGATATTGCGCAGAACCTCCACGGTGCCATAGGTTTTTTGTACATCTGTAAGTTTTATCTGAGCCATTCGAGTTATCTCCAATTTGTTACTGTCATACAGAAGCTGGCATTAACCAACCAAACCCCAAGTGGTCTTCACCGATTTGCGCCATTCAACAAACACCACATGTAACCGGTTACATTATAGATTTAATAATTACTTGGCAAGTGCTCTGATGCCAATTACAGGTGATCTATTTGACTTAAACCATGATCTGACCCCGCAATACATCTTTAAATACCAAAAAATCATCAAAACAGTTGACAAATGACTATTTACCCCCCATTCTTAAATTGAAACCGGTTACATTTTTATTTGACCTACTTGAGCCTATTTGAGTGAAACATCCAGATTCATACTAGAGTCTACGAACCGGTTCCTTAAGAGGTTTGCATCAAAATAAATACAATAACCAGAGGAAAAGATTATGAGGTTAGCAGACCATTTAGCTACTAGGCCGGCAATTCCCCTTCATTCAAATTATTTATTGATTTTCAGTTATTTAGTCAACATTTTCAATATCTTAAAAAATTTTCGTGAACTGCCTAGCTATGATAAATACTCACAATTGGCCGAGTAACCTGCTCCATAAAAGATGGAATGATGGTAGCTAGCGGGAGGATTTTAACCTCCCCGTTTCAAACATAAGGCAACACAAGAGCCCTAATTATTTAGCTTTGGAACAGGAGTTGCTGATAAGACATTTATGCCAAAAAATTGTAACCGATTACATTTTGAGTGGAATTCAGATTTCTAATGCGAAGTATCGTGGCGATGCTCTCAACAGAACCTTGAATTAGCGCTCATCAACAATAAAAAACACCGGAGACCACTATGAAAAAAGCAATCGTGAAATCAACTCCTAAATTATTGGCCTGTACGGTCTTAGTTGCTCTACCTGTTACGTCATTTGCCGAAGAGGCAAATGACGTCAAGTTAAGTTGGCAGGCATGGGGACGTGGCATTTTCTCGCCATTGGTGAGTTATGACGATGGAGAAAACAAAGACGTTGTACCCAGGGATGATGCTTCATGGGGTTGGGCCTCGCGCCTTGGATTTACTCTCAAGGGTGAGAGTAAGAATGTCGGAATACGTCTCGATATGAAGGTGGATGAGGGTGTTTTGGAAAATGTTCAAGATGAACAAAAGATCTGGGTAAAGCCTTTTGATTCATTCACTGTAGAACTGGGACCTAACGTATTTTATGACACTCTCCGCGGCAACTCAGCTTATGGAGCATGGAACTGGTTACGTTTTGATGAAATGGTTGGTGAGGATGATATATTCCAACGACCTCAAGCTGGTAAAGGTGACGGTAGATTTGAACGCGACGAAAACACAGCTAACACCGCAGAAATAAAGGGAGGCAGCATAATCCACTATGACCAGGGCGGGTTTCATGCTTTCGCTTCATGGAACATTCTTGAAAACGATGGCCCCCAAGAAGAAGACGATCTCTATACTACCTCCACCATGTTAGAACGAGGGCAATACGGTGTCGGTTCAGTCATTGATGATTTAGGCCTATTCAGGATTCAGTATGTAGGAAAAAAATCAGGTTTTGATGCCGGTGATTCCTACGGTGTAATTAATGCCGCTCTGAAAATAGATCAAGCCATCGAAAACCTATACTTGGATACCGGCATATTTATTCCTACTGATAACGATGAGGAAAACCTGATTTTCGCCCTCTATGGTAACTACAGAATGGGGACAGTTACACCGCATGCCGTGATCAATTTGGAATTTGATAAAGAAGACGCTGACGGCGACGAGGGTCTGGCAATCAAGTTAGGTGTAGGTGCTGATGTCGACCTTGGAGATGGTCTAACCATTGTAACCGATTTCAGATACCACAATGACGTCGCACTTGCCAACGAAGACGGTCAAGTCGCCGCTCTGGTCGGCATCAAAAAAGGATTCTCCAATGGGGTCATCGGGATAGGATTTCAGGCTACTACCCACAGGTTCGAGGGTCCAGAAAGCCAAACCGTAAAGGCTGATCCCGGTGATGTTGCCTGGGCAGTTCCTGTGTCCCTTGAATATTGGTTCTAACCGGCTTTAGTTTGAATCAATTTTTAGGGTTAAGGCATCTTAACCCTAAACTGCATTACGTTAAATGCAATCAGATGTATTTCCTGCATTGTTCGAGCCCCTATTAAATCTGAAACGGAGGGACTCGAACTTTTTTTGTTTAAAGAAATTTCCGGGTGCAGCCTTGCAAGTAAAGTTAGGCCGAATTGTAAAATGAAACTCGTGTCTTTAATTTTGTTGGTCGTTGGTATTGTTCATTTAATACCAGTCAAAGGTATTTCAGGTGCTGACACCATTAGCGAGTTATACGGAGTGACCATTGCCAACAACGATTTGGAACTTGTACTGGTCAAGTCCAACCGGACACATTTTTTAGAGATTTTTCGTGGTTCGCTGGCGACTCACCTCCATTCGCTGTATGCAACCGCTCGAGGTTGTAATACCTCATGTAGGCAGCAACATCAGCCTTCATTCCTTCCCGTGTCGGTTGGGCAACCTTGAATATCCAGTCGTGTTTTAAACTTCCAAAAAATCGTTCAGTTACTGCATTATCCCAGCAGGCACCGACCAGGCAGAATAGAACCAAGAGCGGTGAAACGGCGACCCAAAGCCTATCCTATGCAGACAAAATCAAGGGCGTTGGCACGCAAAGGGGTCATATCGTCCCAAATTTGTGGCATCAATGGTACCGGTTTGGAGTACTGTAAAGATCTCTCCACCGGGCAGCTGCACAGGCGTTCGACCTGCTCGCTCCAGAACTCCAAGTCCAGTAATTCTCATCTTCAGACCTTTCAGATCTTCCAGTGAGTTGATTTCTTTATTGAACCAGCCCCCGATTTTACACCGTATTTCCGCCCAGCCCTGGAATGGCGCCAAAAGGCGCATAAAGTTCTTTACACAATTCCAGACCACCACCATAAGTTACCCAGGAATTCAGTTCCTGGGCATTCATCCCGAAGGGCACCGTAGAAAAGAATTGGGCAGCCGGAACTTTACCATTCCGGTAATCTGAATGTTGTTTGGATCCTGAATAATCAATAATCCCCTTGCCCCTGAAGGGATTAGTTCTTTTTAAAACTACCAACCTGAACCCGGAGTATAATCGGATATTTGATCATCTCCGGATTCAACATATTCTATCCGGTAATGCTGATTAACAGGAACATTATCAAAGACCTGGCTAGCTTCAAATCCGCTGGGCCAGATCACTTTGATATCAACGATTTCGTTTTTACCAACCCCCATGTGATACGAAAAGTTGGAACCAGTACGCCGAGAGGAAACATCAATATAACGGGAATTGACGATCGTTTCTGACCCGGGTCTGGTAGCGACAATGAGCGCCCCCAGGGCATTCACGTTGTTTCCATCGCCCATATTGTCCCCACGCAGTAAAACCTTTATATAGTTATTACCGGATCTGGCGGAATTCTCATACAAACGTGCATTTGATTGCGTTTCATCCGTGGTGTTAACCGCAAAATCGAGAAAACCGTCCCCATTATAATCGGCAGATCCCATTTTCCAGTCATAAGTCCTAGTCGGGTTATCTATAAAATCCTGTGCGTCGACGGCTATAAACCGACCGGGAGATGTTTGTTTTAATAGTCTGATACGATGACCAACACTGACGCTTAATATATCCAGGAAACTATCATTGTTCAGATCTTCTACAACAACTGAACCCTTCGTCAGAGCCACTCTTCTATAGTTAAATTCATACAAATCATGTTGACCGGTGGTATCGACATAACTAAACACAAAATTGCCTTCATTACGAAGCAATACAAGGTCAGACTCGGGATTTTCGTTGTATACCAGACACAGTAGATCTACATTACCGTCTTTGTCATAATCAGTGTGAAATATCCCATTGCTGTATTTGCATTTACTCAAGTCTGAACTGTATTTCTTTTCAGTAAAGGTACCATTACCATTATTACGCAGAACTTTACCTGAATCGGAACTCCAGATATCCGGATAGCTATCACCATCAATGTCAAACCAGTCTGGATTTACCAATCCGGTAACAACCTTCAGATTTGGGTCTTTGATTTGGCGAATGATGCCATCTTCATTAATCCTTTGTAGATTTCCGTCTCCGTTAAAATCGGCAAACAAAAATTCATCCTTGTAACCTCCAGCATTATCACCTTGCTCTTCACCTAGCCAGCCATCAGTGTGTTTGAATGTTGGCGAATCCGCGGTGACAGGGGTTGTATTTTCATAGTAGTCCGATTTCGACTCACTTCCCCTGCACCAGATATCCGGCTTGGCATCACCGTTAAAGTCAGTAATCTGAGCGGTCCAGGTACAGGTTAGTCCACTAACTTCTGACAGGCTGTCGCTGGTAATTTCGTCATGAACCAAACTACTTCCTGACTGGTTAATCCAAGCACAGTGCTCTCCTTCTGCCGGTATTTTTTGTCTGTTGTGATTATGTGACAGTGTTAAAAGATCAGGCAACCCGTCAAAGTTCAAATCACCGAAATGAACCCCAAAGCTGTTTTCCGAGTAACATTGTCCAATAAGATCAGACTGACGCGATTCAAAATAGATGTCTCTTTTAATGCTCTGAATCACTGGCGAGAAAACCGCGTGAACCGTTAGGTCACTATCGGCAGCGAGTTCACAGATGTCGGCACCATCACAATCGCCACTCCAACGCTCAAACTTATATCCAGGCTCCGGAACAGTATTCAGACTGAACAGTTGGCCTTCCGGGTACTCCTCTTCACAATCGGTACCGCAGTTGATGCCCGGTCCCGTTACAGAGCCATTGCCCGTTATAGTCACGTTGAGACGGTATGTCATAGGCAAAGGTTCGCTACTGAAATCGAAAACCTCGGTGGCGGCTATGTAGCTGCTATTACAGGCCAGCCGGCCCTGACCAGACCGGGATGTATCCGGACAGGCCAAGACACCCATCTCCGGCATCAGATTTTCAAAGGCAATGAATCCGTGGTCACTAAAACACCCGCCGTAACTGGCTGCACCGTTCGGACACACCGCGATCATCACGCCTTCACCTGTATTCTCTGCAGTATTGTATCGGCCCTGGCACTGCCAATGCGGGGTCATGCCCTCTTCACAGGCAGCTGTGGCCAGAAACACCAGGGGTATCTCAATGTCCGTCCTGGGAACTGGAAGTACCGATACCTCCGGGAGTTTACGAAAGACGGCAACAACCTCTTTATTACTGCTCAGAATCACTTCACAGATATCCCTGCCTGAACAGGAGCCCGTCCAGCCATCAAACCGATATCCGTATAAGGGTTCTGCGGTCAACGTTACCAGACTATCCTTCTGGAAACTTTCAGTACAAGTGGATTCACACGCGATTTCTCCCGATACCTGTCCCTGACCTTCAACCCTAACAGTAAGTGCACGTTTAAACTCTCCGATATCAGGAGCTTCATGGTCTTGAGATTTCACCCATTTCCAGGTTCTGACGCTGCCCGAACGATGCTGCCAATTAAATAGACGGTATTTTCCTGCAAATTTCGAACAATCTCTAACAGCAGTATCCGTCCAGGCAGCAAGTATCTTTTCGATTCTGCTTTGTAGTCTTACTTTTTTGTGCTCTTCCGGTTCAAAATAGTAGGCAAGCGCCAAGGGATGAATAATTTCTATATTATGCTCATCGGTATATCCCTCACTATTATGAATGACATTAAGATAATCAGCAGAGGCGTACTTCGAACCAAAGTACATCAACTCTACCGCAGCCGGGTCCGATCCGCCGCATTTGTTAAACCCGCGGATTCCTTCCTTACGTTCATAAACTGCACTGATTCCGCTACCTGATACGTAATTTGAGGCAAAACCATACCGATCAATCGCATGTCCAAGAAGTCTCAGCATTTCCGGAATATCTTCATGGCCAGTAATCCAGTATGCATGCCACAAAAAATCAGCTACATTTTCACTCATCCAGGGAGAAAAACTACGGTCATTAGTATTTCCAGTAGGTGCATTTGACTGGTTGTTAATTCCTTCATGAACGTTTCGCGAATGAGTAAAAGCGCCACTCTTTGGGACCCAACCATATCTAGCGTCCCATTCCTGCTCCGTTTGTTGCATCTGCTTTAAAGAGGAGATTCGTTCCATCAGGTGAGCCAAAATTGAGAGATCACCTGTCATCTCATACACAATGATTTCTGCTAGCCCTGTCAGCCCGGCCGCCCGTTCTGTAAAGCCCTCGGCTTCATGGTCATAAGGATCACGAGTAGGATGCTGATTCCAACCGAGATCTGCCTGCAAAGCCATTTCCACCAGAAGTTCATTATCCCATTGACTTCTATCTCCAACGAGCGCGAAGGAAAGCTTGGCCGATTGAGGCGCAATGTATTTACCGTCTGAACAGGCGACAGTACCAAACGTCCAGCAACCATCACCGCCCGGTCCACTGGGGGTAATTCCCGCGTTTTGAACATGCTGAAAATAGAATTGCTTACTCAAAAATGCTTCTTTCAGAAATTTAACCTCTCCGGTAGCCATGTATGCTTTAAACATTGCTGAGGGTCGATCGAACAACCAGTGGCTTGCTATCGTTGACCGGTAATCAAGTGCCCCGGCCCATTGATCAAATTGCTTTGTTTGAAAAATCTCAAAAGCGTCTGGTACAACAGGTGCAGCCTTATAATTCGGGACCAGCAGTGTACCTGACAAATACTCAGGATCATGCAATGCAAAAATCCGGGGATGAGGCAGACCAAGTTTGGCTTCAGAGGCAGTCGTCCAACCAATAGAATGATCTAATTCTGTAAGATCGTTCTTAGTCTCTCTGCCTTTATCAGAGACTACCAGAATGACATCTCCCTGAGTCATATCAATATTCTGTAATTGAATGGTGACCGATCTTAAGGAGTTATCCTTCCAATGCCACCTTAATCCCTCCGTTACAGCAACGGGCTGTTCCACTCCTTCCTTTGCGACCGCTATCCGGGCAGTATCAAATACCTCGCCAGGAGACAACGGTAATCCAAAGGTTACTTGTTCAAGAGAATGAGGAGATACAGATTCATCCGCAACCAGCCGAACACTGGTTTCCAAAGAGACAGCATTCATACTGAATACCGACAAAATAAACAGAATATAAAGTTTGCAGAAATAACACACAAAACGACTTGCGTACACCATATAATTCACCTGTAAATTGATAATTAACCTCAGCGTTCCGGTTCAGAGTACCCCTGGAATAGACAGACCAATGACCTCGTCACATTAAGTTTTCGAACACCGCCCACCTTTTCCACACCTGACTGAATTAGGCTTCTATCAGGCTGGCAAGCTCACAAATACCAGATGACTGTAGTTTTCAGAATTTACTCAGTTGCGTTAAATTCTCAGTTCCAAATGATCAGCGGACTACAATCATATATTTGATTTGTGGGGTTAGAAGGGATTCAGAAGTGACATACATTTGGATAGCACTGAGGTACAAAAGGGAGGAACAAGACACGGGAGCGTATTTCTGAAATTCAAGCCTTTTGCGGACAATACATAGCTACAATATTTCCACAAGGCAGGCTATTCATGTTTTTATTTTTTCAACAACCAGACAGCCAAGCGCCAAAAGAGAAATATTCGCGCATATTTCATTCCGACTAAGTCCTTAATATTCAACAAGTTACTAAAATCAAAATGCGTGACTATTTAGCCGTAGGCAGTTAGCAAAATCATCTAAGCGAAGATGCTTTGGGTTTGTGTTTCAGGACGAAGCCTAATTACTTCGGTATCAATTTTCCTAGAAAACATGGCTGATGGAGGTACGCCTAGTAACTTCTTACATTGCTTTGAAAAGTGAGACTGGTCACAAAATCCAGCCTCATTTGCTGCACTTAATACTTTGGCTCCCTCGCCAAGGATGTCTAGAGCATTTTTCAGTTTAACCCATGTAGCGTATGTACCTAAAGATATGCCAGTTTCATGCTTGAACAAGTGCATCAACCTCGATGGTGAGAGGTGAACAAGGGGCACCAGATCTTCCACATCAAAAACCTTTCCCCGGCTTTGTCTGATCTTAGTAATGATGGACGAAATTCTGTGGTCCATCTCATACTGGTTCAGATGGTGCCCGAAGTCTGTAATGAAAAGGGAGTCTAGTACAGACTGCAAGGCACTGCCCGAAGGCTTATTGATAAGAATTTCCTCCAGCACGTTTTTGAATCTGATCTGACGATCAATGCCTGAGTGAACATTCTCACTGACTTTCTGCATTCGCTCCAACAAGGCCATTGTATAGGGGTTCCCCGGATCAAGACTAAATCTTGCGTAGATGCCGTCAAATACGTGTGTATATTTGAAGCCGCGCCTGAACAAAAGAGCTTCGTGATTGTTTGATACGTTATCTTCTTGAAAGAGGTTACCCTGCAGTCTGAAATAGAAGGTATCAGTTGCTGGAGTAGAGCTTACTTTATAATTTATTCTCCCAATATACAGAGTGGTATTCGGAAGCATGTACATCACTGATTTAAACTTAGTCAAATCACACATAGATTCACCCTAATAATAGAGATAGTGCGAAAGATCAAAAATTATATCGCTCAGTCGTTGCTCGAAACCAATATTTATCTGACAAACAACTTACACTATTCTGTCTTTTGGGAAAAAGGTCTCAATGGGATAAGGTGAGCTAGAAAAAGATGGGCAGTTGAACTTGAGGCTTTTCGTACTCAGCTTCCCCCGTGTAGATTGTTAGATTGGGAAGTATTTTGCAAATACCACCGCTATGCGTGTGACCGCAAAACACAGTGAGCTGTCGCTCAGGATGATCATTCATTATGCGGGTCAACATATTCCCCATCGTCTTACAGCTAAAATGCGGAAGCCAATCCTTACCCGAAACATGGCCTTCGTGCCAGCAAGCTTCTTCGAAAGGAGGGACATGGGTTAATAACAGAATTTCGGTGTAATCTTCAATCACAGACAAGAGCTGTTTTTCTATGCATATTTTTCCAAGTTCAGCCTGATATTGCATTTGCTCAAGACGAACATCTGGTTCCAGAAACTGCAGTTCTGCAATCTTGAAATAATCATTGAGCATGACAGGTGAATTCAAGAAGTCTCCAAAGCACCCATCTGCCCATGAATCATGTCCCATAAGAACGATGTTGGGTGCAAGTTCAACGGGATTCGATACCGTTAAGTAGGTGAGTCTCTTTACTTCTTCAGCCAGGATTTGAATATCCTTCCTCACTGTAGCCATTTCACCAAAATAAAAATCGTGATTTCCCAGGACGAAATAGATTGGCGCCTCTATCTGATTCGATAGCTCCAATAAAGCCGGTCGAATGGAAGGCGCTTCGGCAATATCCCCTGCGATGAGTACTACGTCAGCCCGCAGGGCATTTACCTGTTGACATAACGCTGCGACTTCATTCTTGCCAACATTCTAGGCCCAGTTATCAGACACCCTATCGTTGGGCAACTGATCCAACCAGATTGAACCAATAGTATCAGATCTCGATTTCTCGCTATCACATAGATAGCCGAAAGCAGGCTAAATTACACAAGCTGATCCAATCAGATATCTATGAGGTTTTTAATGGCAGTACAATGAAAATGCATAGTTACCACTAGTGCTAATTTTACTTGATAGCAGTAAGGAACTTAGATGAAAATTGATATAAGAAACGGTATCTGGCACAACCCACCTAAAGGCTTTAAAACCGGTCTAGACAAGGTAAATATTAGAACTGATCCGCATACAGATTTTTGGCAACGAAGCTACTATGGCTTTAGAAACGCCAATGCTCCTGCATATCTGTTCGAAACAACAGAAAACTTCACTTTTAGCTGTAGATGCAGCTTTGATTATACGACCCGGTTTGACCAAGCCGGTATCATCATTTTCTTGGATGATGAGAACTGGTTTAAAGCATCAATAGAGTACGAGGATAGAGTTGTTAACCGCCTGGGAAGCGTTTGCACAAATTTTGGTTATTCAGATTGGGCAACCACAGATATCAGTCCGATTCAGAAAGTATGGTATCGTCTGAGTCGAAGAGGCCCGGATTTTTTAGTTGAGTCTTCAGAGGATGGGCAGCATTACACCCAAATGCGAATTTTTCACCTTCATCAATTGGGGGACACTTCACTTGAAATGGCTGCTGCTAACCCACCCAATGATACATTGAATTCTGTTAAGTTTGGTGTCTATGCCTGTAGTCCTGGTGAATCAAGTTTCGATGCTGACTTTGATCAATTGACCTACGGTCCGAGCCTGTGGCAAGCGCATAAATAACTGTAAGATTGCACACCCGAAGTTTAATCTGGAGTTAATTGTTATCAACTATGATGTCGAAGCTCTCGTTAGGTGCCAGGTTGTCAAAGTACCAGTCCTCAGCCAAATGCCATTGTCTTTCCCACTCACCGATTGATCCTTCACGTACTATCAATCGTTTTTGGCGCTCGGTGTCTGTCGCAGTTACCAAGATGCAGATATCAAAAATTCGCTTTATATCAGGGTGGGCCGTGTAGGTACCTTCAGCGATAACTACAGTATTTGGCTCGACAATAACGGGAGTTTCTGCTAATGAACCATCGAACTTTTCCCAATCAAAAGGCTGGAAAATTGCCGGTAGTTTCTCCTTTAACGACGCTAAAACTCCAGAGAGTTTATTGCGATTAATGCAAAGTTCCGCTAGTGATTTCGGCTCTAAGTTGTATATGGGTATTCCGATGAAGATGACCGCTCATTCCGATGATCGTGACCGATTCGCATATCCCTTTTTCACTGGAAGCTGTTTTTTACTCTGATCGGTCACGATCAGTCAAATTTGTTTGCACTTTCCGCATCGAATCACCTCTTAACACTAACCGGTGAGAGCCATGAAGCAAGCGGTCGAGAATGGCGTCCGCTAGGGTGGCTTCGCCGATATAATCGTGCCAATGCTCGGTCGGCAACTGACTGGCAATCAGAGTGGATCGTCGACCATGCCGGTCTTCTATTACCTCCATCAAGTCGTTGCGTTGGGATACGTTGATTTTCTGAATCCCCCAGTCATCCAGTATCAGCAGGTCGATTTTGAGTAATTGATTCATGTAGCGGGCGTAAGAACCATCTCCGTGCGCGATCCGCAGTTGTTCGAACAGTACCGGCACCCGCAGATAGCGAACGGATAATCCCTGTCGACAAGCCTGATTGCCTACGGCGCAAGACAACCAGGTTTTCCCACAACCGGTGGGGCCGGTGATGCAAAGGTTGTGAGACTGGCGTATCCAATCGCAGCTGGCCAGTGCCGCCATGCGGGATTTCTCCAAGCCTCTGGGGTGACGATAATCGATGTCTTCGACACAAGCATGAACACGGAGCTTGGCACTTTTGAGCAAGCGGGCCAGGCGTCGGTTTTCCCGGTGAAGGACCTCGCGTTCCACCAGGAGAGCCAGGCGTTCTTCAAAGGCAAGATCATGGGTTTCCGGTTGTTCCCGTTGTTGTTCTAGTGCATTGAGCATACCGGTTAATTTGAGCGTATGGAGTTGTTCAATCGTGTGTTGACGTAGCATGGTGTTCTCCTTAGTGATAATAGTTAGGGCCACGGACATTGGCGTGTAATGGGAGTTCTTCCTGGATGGGGCGTTCTTCCTCCAGGGGTTGCTGATCCAATCCTTGTTTAAGAATGGAACTAATGCTTTTGTAAGTGGCTGAGCGGATCGACAAAGCCCGTGCACAAGCCTGCTCTAAACGTGGTCGACTATATCGTCGGCTCAAGTTCAACAGCCCCAGGCAGGCGCGATAACCATGTTCAGGATGAGGACGATCCGTGAGTTGGTGCTCGATGACTTGTGCCGTACAGGGACCAATGTCCGCCGCCCAACTGAGGAATCGTTTGGGTGACCACTGACGATGGGCCTGGTGGGATTTTGGCATGTGGTCGGTGATGGTGACGAAGCGCTTCTTGCCATGCCGTGAATGGGCCGCCACGCGCTTTCCCTTATGCATGACTTCTACAGTAGTCGCTGTCGCCCGCACCTCAAGAGATTGTCCAATGAGGGCATGTGGCACACTATAAAAACGTTTATCGACCTCAATATGGTAGTCAATGCCGGGTTTGGCCCTAAGCCATTCGGCATACTCGTACTCATCCCGAGGGAGTGGTTTGAGGGTGGGCCGATCAATGGCCTCATACAAGGTTCTGCGGCTTTCCGTTCTGCCCTGGAACGGGCGTTCATTTAGGGTAGGCAGCAAGTCGGCAATGGCCCGGTTAAGTTCCGCCAAGGAAAAGAACTGGCGATGACGCAGGCGGGCCAATATCCACCGTTCCACCACTTGCACCGCCACCTCCGCCTTGGCTTTCTCACAAGTCGTCAACTGCTGGTTGTAAGGTTAATCAGGCAGCCAAAGTCTTCCGTATCACCCATCCATTTCATCCTCATCGGGGGCAGCAATTC
>JANQMN010000100.1 GCA_028280065.1 Hahella sp. | reverse complement strand
CAGCGACTGCCTTTTCTATATGAATCAATGAATTATGTTATCTTTACCTCTGTTTTTGAACTCCGAAACTTGAGTTATTGATATAGGTGACTTTGCGTTGAGGTTTGGGCGGGGCTTCTTTTTTGGGGCGATCAGCGGACTTACTGACCACTCCCATTTTATTTTTAATGCTGCTGAAAAATCCGGACTTTTGGGGTTTCTTATGGGCTTTTCCTTTTACGGTAACTTCAACCCTGGCTTCAATAAAAACGTATTGACACTGCCGCTGAAGGGCTTCGATGTCCTCAGGGGTATTAATGATAAAGCCTTGAAGCAGGAAATCCGTCTGTTCCCAGGGGCAATCCAAACGCACCACATGCATGCCGAGTTCCAGGTCAGCAACCGAGACCTGAACTTCTTTATAGTCAATACTCATGGATCTTAAGAAGTAATAAACAGTCAAGTTATCATTAGCTTAATTTCTAAAAGAATGCCAGTAAATAGCTGTAAAATGCGGTGCTTGGAGCCATTGCCTGAAACATATAGCGAATCTTATAAAAAGCGATATGCCGCGAAAAGGGGATATCTGCGCCCGGTATGGCGGTGAAGAATTCAGTGTTCTATTGCCGGATACTAATCTCGAAGGCGCTAAAATTGTGGCCGAACGCATTCGGCACTCCATAGAGGAGAATCCGTTTATCCTGCACACCTTGAAAATACCCATGACGGCCAGCATTGGCGGAACTGCCTATCTGGTCGGCAGGTATTCTCGGAATCTGGCAGATGAGCTTGTAAAACAAGCCGATGTGGCGCTATACAAGGCGAAGGATCAAGGCGTAATCAATCCGTGTTAGTTACCTTCCGGTTGCCTTAAGTTCTCTCAATTGGACTTGGATTTTTCATTCGTCGCTATAAACTGGCTGCAAAAAAGATAAGAGGCTTTTGGCATGGCCAAGATCATTGGACTGATTTTTCTGATTGTATTCGCCGCTTGCATGGCGACCGTGAATTACTTCAATCACTTCTATGCGCGCCAGGCGTTGCAAAGCGATGCGGAACAGTTGTTGTATCAGTTTCACGATGCATTGCTCGAGGCGCATGAAGTGCTGGATACATTGCCGGACCCTGAAGTGTTTGCCTGTAACCCGGAAACGGTAAAACAGCTGGCGTATCTGACCTTTGAGCATCCAGCCGTGCGTTTGCTGGGGATACTGCACGGGGACCAGCAGGATTGCGCCAGCGAGCCTATTCTGGTCGATCTCAGTAATTACCATGAACGTATTCTCTCCCGCAGCGACCATAAAGTGGGTGAAAATTACTTTCTCTCAACTGCCGGACAAGGTGCCGGGCATCTTGACCTGTTGATGATTCGCGCTCATGGCGACGCACGGTATTTTGCCAGCATTAATCCTTTTATGGTGGATTATCTGGCGGAGTTCGCCTGTCTGGATTGTCTCGAATATGACTTTGTCATAGACGGACTTCCCAAGCTAGAGTTCAAATCCAGAGCGATGAAGCAGAACAGCGTTATCGAGTATAAAACGTCCCGGATGGAAGGTGCTCTCAATGTGGATCTTTATGTCCGCGGAACCGAAGCGTTTTTTGACTACTACAGGGAACTTAGCTGGGCCAGTACCATTGTTTTTTCAGGATTGGTAGCGTCATTAATTGCTTTTCTGAGCTACAAGCTGCTTACCCTAAGACAATCGTTGGAACGTGTTATCAAGGATGCGATCAAGTTTAACGAGTTCATCCCCTATTATCAGCCGATTGTCGACAGTCGCAATGGAGCGGTTATCGGTGCTGAGGTACTGGCCCGGTGGCAACGCAGCGATGGGTCGGTGGTGCCGCCGTATCAGTTTATTCCCTTTGCCGAGGATACGGGGTTGATACTCGATATTACCAACCGCCTGGTCGTCAGGACCGCTGAGGACATCCTCAAGCTGCAATGGCAAAACGGGGAGAAATTCATGAGTATCAATATCGTCCCCGATCATTTAAAAACTTCCGAGTTATTCGACTTGATTACCGCGCAAATTGAAGAACGCAATCTATCGCCAGCCTCCATATCTTTGGAAATTACCGAAAGGATGCAGATTGATGACCTGCAGGCAGCACGGAAATCGTTGGAGCAATTTTTTGATAAAGGCATAGAACTCAAACTGGACGATGCCGGTACCGGCTATGGCGGTTTTTCCTATATTCAGGAGTTGGGAATCAGCACGTTGAAGATCGACAAGATGTTTATTGACACCATTGAAAAAGACGATGTTAAAAGCTCGGTGTTGGAAGCGATTATATCCTTTGCTAAATCCTCTGATTTGGGCATGATCGCCGAAGGTGTCGAGGACCAATATCAGGTTGACTATCTCAAGCAACGCGGCGTATTCAGTATTCAGGGATACGTATATGGCAAGCCCATGCCCATAGGCGAATTTCAGGATTGGCTGCAAGCGAGAAATGCTACGCACTCCACCTCGTAGCCGCCAGTTGATGACCCATGGCAAAGCCCAATAAGAAAGGTCCGGTTAAAACAGTTTATATCTATTGCGCCAAGTGCAAACAACAGATATTTAAA
>JANQMN010000073.1 GCA_028280065.1 Hahella sp. | reverse complement strand
CGACAGCAGCGAAGCGCCTGAGTACATCGAAACGATCCCTAAAAAAGGCTACCGGCTGCTGAAATCCGTTTCCCAGGTGGTGGCAGAGCCTGCCGCCACTGCGGCGCAAGCTCCACCCGCTGCGGACGCCACCGAAGATACGCCTGCAACGACTGCTGCGGAGGCGTTAACGCCAAAAACTGCCTCTCCGTCTCCTCCGCCCCGATTACCAAAAAGAACCTACTGGCTCGCCTTCGTCGGCATAGGCGGCCTGGTGCTCGCCCTGGCGATAGGATACCTGATAGCGCCCGCCGAAAAGCCGCCAACTGCCGGAAAAGCAGAGCTACCGGACCCCGGTTACTGGTGCGGCATCACGGCGCAACAGCGAACAAAACTGGCGATAGATAGCCAGCAAGCCTGCCTGCTGAAAACCGAAAGCCGGGCCTTTGGTCTGGTTACCGGGGAACGGATGGCGGCCCTTTCAGACGCCTACTATCTGCCCCTCGACGGCCCTGAGTACGGCGCCGATATTTTTTTCTGCGATCCGCAGCACCCCAAGCAAGGTAAGAAAGCCAACGAGCCCCTGAACTTCGCCCGCCTCAAACGCAGCTGTGCCGAACAACGAAATGGCCGTATCGTGCTGGCTGATTGGAAGGGTCAAACGGCTTATCTGGATTGCCGGAACGACCAGCCTAAACAGATCGAACTGGAGACCGCGCAACACCGGAAAACCTGCTCCCTGCCGGGCGAGCTGCTTACCAACCGGCCTAACGGTCTGCCGTCCCCCGAAAATTGGTTCGGCCTCAAGCGCGACCAACTCCAAACACTCGGGATCGACATCCGGCAAAGCTGCCGGCTCGAAGCACAAGATCCTACCTGGATAGGAACCGTCGAACTGGCCTGGATATGGGGCGAGAAGCAGTGCCAGAACATTGACGGAACGCCGGTAGGTTGTGGCAGCGTCAATCATGGCATGGGTGCGGCGGGCGCTGTCATCAGCGACTATTATTCAGCTAGCCAACTCGAATCCCTATGCAACAACGCTGATGGTCCGGTGGAACTGCTACCGGCTTATCACTGGCGAAACGAAGTCGGAGACCGCAGCCACTTCAGCGCCAGTCTGCGCTGCGAGCAGGGCCAACCGCCCCGGATTCAATTGGCGTTTCAACCGGTGGTAGGTGAAACCGCTGAACACACCTGCCCCATCGTTCCCAGCACCCAAACAGAGGAAAAGCCATGAAACACTTGATTCTCAGCATCTTACTCATCACCGCTTCAGCGCCCGTTTTCGCCGCAAAACCCCAGCTTTTGATTCAGCAGGACCTCACCCTCAACCAACTCTTGAAGGGTCAGGCGGATAAAAGAGTCGGTTTGATCCTGCAAAACGGCCAGGAATTAAGCGGTATCCTCAAGGAAGTCGGTGATCAAGTCGTTCGCCTCCACCAACTCTCCGGGCGGGAATACTTCGATGCCGTCATTCGTCTTGACCAAGTTACTGCCGTAGTCATCCGCAATAACTGAATCGGATATTGGGGTCACTCCAAGGGACCTCAATCTCCTCTTGTGCCTTCCAAAATGCTGCCGCTTGCCCCAACAGCGGCAGTAGGAAAACGAAAAAATCAAAAAAAGAAAAGTTCACGGACCCGAATACCTCCGGCTAACGGGCCAATTCGTCCTCGCCCCCTACGTGACCTTCCAACACAACAGCTCCGGCATAGGTACATGAATAAAAAAAACCACAGGACGCATTTTCAAACCAAAATCAACCCATTGATTTATATAGATAAATATAAATTAGATCGAAATTGGAGATGAATTGGAGAGCCATGAGATTCAGCGCCTTGGCTCTACCCCCTAGCATGCCTCCCATCACAACACGCAACGTCCGGAGGAGGACATCATGAGCATCTCAATCATTGCCATCGTACTGACCCTTACCCTGATCGTGGGGGAGCTGAACCACCGTTATCGCCGTTCCCCGTTAACCAAGGCGTCTAAGGAAAGGGGCAATGATGAAAGTCAAATAGAGCTTCAATAGCTCACTCCACTCCGACCCGAAATAGTTTAGGAGACAGGGTAAAACCATTAAACCAGTAAGCCCGCTCCCGGTCTTTGTAATAGCCGTCAGACAGCTTTTCGAAAGACCCGGGATGCGCGGAGGGAATGCTCTTATCCTGAAAGTAGACCTGTTGGCTATCTTTATAGAGCCAGGGGTCGACATGAGCAAAACTGTCCGGGTCCAGGCCTTTTCTCGGCTGATGGCACTGATAAACCCGTTGTTTATCCCGTGCCCAGATTACCTTGATCAGCGGTTGGTCACACTCCGCAACCGCCGCTGGTTCAATCACCTCAAAACTGGCGGCATCCGCTTTTTTAAGCTGGTGACCGTTAAAAAAGACTTTTTCACCTACGCGGTAATAACCGTATCCTAATGACTGAGGATGCCGGTTAAGTTTAATCTTCCGGTCACCGTAGTATAAGAAATGACCATCGCTCAAATGCCCGAAGGGTAAAATTTCCGTGGTCGCCACATCGTTAACCAAAAACTCCTGGTCTCCGCGCAACAACTTATCCCCGACACGGATGAAACCGTCACCCAGATATTCCCACGGCGTCTCGGAAAGATCCGCCAGCAACCGATGTTTACCGAAATACTCGAAATACAACCGGCCTTCAGAGATGACGTAAGGCGTATCGGCAATACGTTCAAACCCGTTGGGGCTCAGTCCCGTCTTTATTCGGACAAAAAACACCGTTTTATCGTCCATGGCATAGTCATTGTCATATACTCTGAAGGTCTCCGGGTTGAGCCCCTTCACCCTTTTGCAGCCTTCCAGCAGATCCAGGACGCCCTTATCGTCAATTGCCCAATGGGAACCCAAAAACCGCAGACTTGCCACATCCGGAGTTTTAAATTTACGGTGACCGTTGGCATCGAACAAACAGCTTTCATCCCTCGCATAGACACTTTCATCCTCTTCCCGCAAGACTTCGAATGCCTCCGGATTGACTTTGCCCATACGCGCATCGTCCCAGTAAACCGCCTGATTATCCCGCGCAAATCTTGTGTTCAACGGGGTAAAGCTGGCTGCATCGGCTTTGCCCAACCGATACTCTTCAAAAAACACGCTGTTCTCATCCTTGGCGTAGCTCGCATTGAGCACCTGAAAACTGGCGGGATCGGCCTTTTTCAGCAGTTGATGGCGATTAAACACCTGTTCATTTGTTCGCGCCCAGCCATAGGACAGCACTTCAAAACTGTCCGCAACGCCCCGACATACCAGACCGCCATTCAACTCCTGCGGGTCCACGCTTCCCATCGGCTCGAACGTTTGGGCATCGAAATAAAAAGCACTCTCCTGTGGGGCAAAAAAATAGACATCATCGCCGCTACGCACGAACCCGTCTCCCAACATCCGAAAATTATCGGGATGCAGATCCGGCACGACCAACCCCGCCAGATAGAGCTGATTCTTATCCGCTGCGAAACCATTTCCCAGTGTTTTGAAAGTAGCCGCATCAACCGGCATGAACTTCATGAACAGACCCTCGCAAAGCTGATTTAACATCCGGATTATTTTAGTTCGATCGCGACAGAGCGACACTTAATCTCCCACACAAAGCCTTACTTTTTCCGCAAACCGTTAAAATTTAAAGGTCATAGATCATCGGCTGCCACTCAGAGCTCAGGTGAGGTATCATCCCTGCAACCGGTCTCAAAAGTCCACAGACCAAAAGTTGCCTCCTGACGCGGTAAAGCCATGCAAAATATCCAAACCATCATCGAACATGCCGAAAGACACTGCCGGGAGCATGGCGTGCGCTTTACCAATAAAAGAAAACGGGTGTTATCGGGTTTGGTGGCATCTCAGAAAGCCATGTCCGCCTACGAACTTGTGGATTATTGCAAGGAGGAATTTGGCGAAAACATGCCGGCAATGTCAGTCTACAGGATTCTGGACGTCCTCGAAGCAGAGGGGCTGGTACACAAACTGAATCTGGCCAACAAATATGTCGCCTGCTCCCACATAACCTGCGACCACGCTCACGAAGTCCCACAGTTTTTAATATGCAGCCAATGTCAGAAGGTCGAGGAAATCACCTTAAATATGTCGACCATTTCTGAGTTAAGAGCAAACGTCGAGCACGCGGGGTTTCACATGATTAGTCCGCAGTTGGAAATGAACTGCATCTGCAAAGGTTGCTTAAAACAACGATCTCAAGGGTAACCTTTAGTAAATTCAACGTTAGAAAAGCTATCCAGACTTGCAGAAAGGTTGCGGCAAACGCCGTATTTCGCCGTTGCGGACGATAAGCAAGCGTTTACTTAGCTATTCGGAATCTCGCAGGGGCTGGATTCCCGCCTACTCACCTTCACGCATCTTTTCAATCGCAGCTTTCTCAATCTGCCGAACCCTTTCGCGTGTGCAACCCAACACCACAGAGACCTCTTGCAGCGAGTAGTGGCGATGAAGACCGATACCGAAGCGATGCCGAATGACGGTTCGTTCGCGAGGATTCAACAACCGCATTAGGCTGGCAATTTCGTCACTGTTATCCATATTGCGAATCCGGGATTTAACCGATAGGGTCGATTGATCTTCGACAAAGTCCATAATCGGCGTCGGATTATCAGAATACGCAGGCATATCGCCGGACAATATGCGGTGCGACAACAAAAGGATTGACTCGACTTTTTTCTCGGGCATTTCAGCGAGTTTCGCAACTTCTGCAATGTCGAAATTTTTCCCGGTGGCGTGACTGATTCGGGTCGCACAGGCATGGATTTTAATGAGATCCTGATAATAGGAAGAAGGATAGCGAATCAGCGAGCGAGACGATCCGAGGCTGTGCTGAATCGATTGGCGAATCCACCAATACGCATAGGTAGAAAACTTGAATCCTTTACGGTGGTCAAACCGAGAGGCTGCTCTTAGTAGTCCGATGTTGCCTTCCTGGATCAAATCAGCCAGTTCGATTCCTCTGTTCTGGTATTTTTTGGCGATAAATACTACAAGCCGAAGATTGGACTCGACGAGTAAATTAAATTGCCGGGTAGCCATTTTCAAATCCTTCTGAAAAACTTCGCGCAGCCCGGTATCGAGCTTTTCCGATTTTCCCAAGGCAATAAGACGCTCTGCGAGCCGAATAACCACATCGCGCCGATGTGCCGATTCAGTCAGTGTTGCATTTGATAGCGTTCGGCTGCTTTGTTCGCCAGCAGCATTTTCGCCCCCCTGGTCTTCGCATCCCGGTTTACCGTTGCCGGAGTCCAATCCGGCAACGATGGCGTCATAGTCTTCCTGGCGCGGATCCATGTGCTGCTTAAGCGCCAGTAAATCCTGTCGGGATATTCCTATACTGCCGAACGTCCTTTCGAGCGATTGCAAAGCAGCATCCATTTTCAGGCAGCAGTCGATTTCCTGTTGCCTGGAAAGCAATTCGTGGCCGAATAACTCTCGCCTATAACTGCTGAGGGGCGATTCAGCGCTCTCCCCAAACTCCGGAGGCGTGGGACTGTAGGAAGCAGGCACGGCAGCTTTTTCGACCGGCGTTTCGATGGCAATCCGTTCCTCATCGGCTTCCATGGCCGTATCGTTAAAGTCTGTCTCATCTAACGAAATCAGCAACGTTTCAAGATCTACGTCTTCACCGCTTTCACTGTCTGTATCCAGCATCTGCTGAAGATCGGCTTGCGCTATTTCAGCAGTTTTCTCCAAGCGTAAAGATTTCTCGAACAGAGCCACTACTACCTAACTCCCCCTTCTATTTACTACCCCTAATATCTACCTATCCCATTTTTTCAGGGCTAACCCCGGCTGATTGAAATAGGCCTACCACTCAAAATATTTATACTTTACTTAGACATATTTGGATCTATAATTATCAATCAAACTTATTGTCTATATAATGTCTAATTATTGTTAATCGCAATTCGATAATTCAGCGTAAGTTGGGAAGGCCACTTTGCAACGATAAATCAGTAAGACAAGAGTCAAGAACACGCATGAACAGCGTCAACTTCATTTTCCCCCATCAACTTTTTGCAAAGAACCCTCTCCTTACCGACTCGGAAGTCCCGGTTTTTCTTTTAGAGGACTCGTTGTTTTTCGGTGATTCCAAGTACCCACTTCGATTCCATCGACAAAAGTTACAGTGTCAGCTCGCAGGGATGGATTTCTATCAAGATTGGCTGGCCCAACAAGGCATATCGGTTGCACGTTACTGCTACGACCCTGCGGCGCCTGCCCTTGAGCGCGCTTTCTCCGATGCGGGGAGGCAGCGTATGGCGTCGATACGGGTTATTGACCCTGTTGATTTTCTTTTGTCAAAACGGCTGGAGCAACTATCGCGACAACACCAAATTAGTCTGGCGACCGTCGATTCACCTGGCTTTCTAAATACATCTGCGATGAATAATGATTGGCGAAATGGCAGGAAACGTTGGTTTATGGCGGACTTCTATCAATGGCAGCGGCAACGCTTGAATATTTTAATGGACGACGACAAACCAGCCGGGGGCCGCTGGAGTTTCGATACCGATAATCGTAAAAAACTTCCACGAAAAGCGCTTGAGCAAATTCCCGCTCTGCCGAAATCGACGGAAACAACTTTCCATCGGTCGGCAATGCGTCGAATCACGCAAGAGTTTTCCGACCATCCGGGTTGCGGAGATGAAGTGATTTATCCCGCGACGCATCAACAGGCACGCGACTGGCTGACAAAGTTTTTGGAGCAGCGCCTTGGGCAATTTGGCCCTTACGAGGATGCGATCGTTGCCGGTCAGCATTGGTTGTATCACAGTGTCCTCACTCCCTGCATGAACATTGGTCTTATCACTCCCCAGGAAGTTATTGAGCAAACATTGAATTTCGCCTCTCAGCACCATGTTCCGTTAGCAAGTCTGGAAGGTTTTATTCGCCAAATCATCGGTTGGCGGGAATTCATGCGTGCCACTTATGAAGACCTTGGCGTAACCATGCGAACCCGAAATCATTGGGGACACAGTCGAAAAATACCCAAGCAGTTTTATAGCGGCGAAACGGGAATAACGCCTATTGACGATCTGATTCAAAAAATTCTCGCTACCGGTTACTGTCATCACATAGAGAGACTGATGATTCTCGGCAGTTTCTTTTTTCTCTGTGAGTTCGAACCCGATGATGTATACGATTGGTTTATGGCGCTCTTCGTCGATAGCTACGATTGGGTCATGGTGCCCAACGTATATTCCATGAGTCAGAATGCCGATGGTGGTTTGACAACAACCAAACCCTATTTCTGCGGCTCCAATTACATCTTGAAAATGAGTCACTACAAAAAACCCGCCGGAAGCGAATTTCCGGCAACTCCGCCTAATTGGGCAGAAATTTGGGATGGTCTTTACTGGCGCTGGATATTCACTCACCAAGCAGCACTGGGGAAAAATCCGAGGTGGGTGATAATGTGCCGTCAGATAGAAAAGATGGATGAAGAAGTACGCACCAGACACTTGGACATAGCGAAATGGTATTTAAAAACCTTGGATACGAACGAAGATAACAATGGCAGAAGGATAAAAGCGTGACCGAGAATACGCCTAGTCAACAACACTACCAGATTGGCGCCGTTGCGAAACTAACAGGTATTTCCACACACACTATTCGTATGTGGGAGCGACGCTATGGCTTGGTTGAACCAGACCGAAGCCAGTCGCGCAATCGCCGGTACAATCAACAGGATTTGGAACGCTTGAAGTTGATTAAACAGCTTGTTGATCAGGGACACACCATCGGCACTATCGCCAGACTGAACACTCCGGAGCTGCAAACACTTCTAAACCAACAACGCACTTGGTCACAAGAAAACACTGTTGGTTCGGATGCCGCGGCGAACACGGCCAATCAAAAAGTCTGTGTCGTTTCCGACTACCTGCAGCAGGAGGACATCCGGAATATCAAGACAGCTGCCAATCTGGAAATTTCCCTGTTGTCGAAGCAGGATGTTCTAAACCGCCGGGATGAAGAGAAAGACAAGAACTTGGAATTAGAAGATTCATTCAAGGATTCCATTCTGTTTATCGACCAACCCAACCTCCATAACGAAGATGCTGGCCGCTGGCTAAGTTATGTGGACAACAGCCAAGCCGCCCAAGCGGTGCTTGTTTATCGTTTCAGTGACCAGGCTACCGTCAGATCGCTTACCCGTCCGGGTATGCGTCCGGTTAAAGGTCCTCTTACCAGAGACTTGTTAGAACAAGAACTACTCCGCATCGCAGACTCACTCTCGCAACGTTGCCCTATTCCGCAGCAAAACGCCGCGCCGAAGTTCCGCTACGAGCAACTAATCGCCTTCAGCCGAATGACCACCAACATCCATTGCGAATGCCCGAAGCACCTTGCCAACCTGCTCATGGACATCGTCAATTTTGAGCAGTACAGCAAGGACTGCCAAAACCGTCACAGCGAAGACCGGACACTGCATACCTATTTATATGAACTATCCGGCTCTATACGCACCCAGTTGGAGGAAGCGCTAATCAAAGTTGCCGAGGCGGAAGAGATTCCCCTTCCGGCTCAATAATTATCTACCTCTAAAAGTGGTGACGCTACTATCGACATAGGAGTGGGCGGTCACATCGGGCCGATTGATTTCAACCGCTTGAGACTCAAGATTCCGTGCCAAGTCATCAGGGAGCCCCAGTACAGTTTTGAGCGCATTAAGGTGTTCTCTTTCGGCAGGAACATCGACATCGATGGCAAAACAGGAAATCAAATACACTTCCGTTCTTTGTTCCATCGTTTGCGCTTCCATTGCCAGTTCCTGAACGGTAGACGGGCGTCGCAGCAAATCGAAAACCGTAGCTTTCAACTCTTGCGAAAGCTGCATGTTATCGATGGATGTGTGAATACGTTCCTCCTCTACCTCATCGATATGCCCGTCCGCTTTTGCCGCCGCAATCATGGCTTTAACAAGCGTTAGCTGAAATTGATTGTCATTGGTGGCGGCATTCTGAAAACTTCTTTCATTGGCCGGAAGTGCCGTGGCGGGAATTTCTCCCGGCGCCTGAGCAGAATTTTGACGCCAGGATTGATAGGCATTGAACGCCAATCCGCCGAGAACCGCAGCGCCTCCGACTGTCGCTGCCTTCTTAGCGAACTTTCTCGCCTTTTTGTTACCCACCAGCAGCGCGGCAATGCCCCCGGCGGTCGCCCCGCCGGCAAGGCTTCCCGTTAAGCCGTTCAGCGCACTATTAATCCCTTGTTGTTTCGGAGCGTGCTTTGATTGCGTTTGCGCCCCTAAAAACTGATTCAGGAGATTCTGAATATTCATCTAAGTTTTCCTTCGGTAAGTAACGCTATTCTTGACTCATGAACCCCAACAGGTGCAGGAGACTGGTGAACAGGTTGAATATGGCAACAAACAAGGTGGTGGTCGCCATGATGTAATTGGTTTCCCCTCCTTTAATGATATTGCTGGTCTCGTAAAGAATCAGGCCGGACATCAAAAGAACGAACATCGCCGATACCGCCAAGGATAGCGAAGAAATTTCAAAGAAGATGGCACCCAGCCCGGCAAAAAAGGCCACCAATATCCCGACCATTAAAAAACCGCCCATAAAGCTAAAGTCTTTTTTGGTGATGAGCACATAGGCCGATAAGCTGAAGAAAATCAGCCCAGTTGCCCCCATGGCATTCATCACGATCTGACCGCCGTTCGGCAGGCCGAGATAAGCGTTGATGATGGGGCCGAGAGTGAACCCCATAAAGCCGGTCAGGGCAAAGACAAAAACGATTCCCAAACCGCTGTTACGGAATTTTGTCGTGGCAAACAGCAGGCCGAAAAATCCGAGCAGGGTAATAATTATTCCAGGATGCGGCAGGTTAAGCGCCATGGATATTCCGGCCATGGACCCGCTGAACAGCAGGGTCATGGACAATAACAGGTAAGTGTTGCGAAGAACCTTGTCGGTGGCGACCGACTGGCTTTGTTCCAGCGAAGCCGGTTTTACTAATGGTGTATTTGGTGTATTCATAATTATTCTCCTACGGCCCTGGCATAACGTTCTTGAGCAGCCTGCTCAAGCAGAGGCGTTATCCGGGCCCGGGAAGGGCGGTAACGGATGCGGCTGATACGCCGCGCTAAAGTACGGCTCACGCGGCTGGCTGCGCGATCGATGGCGACGGTCAGATCAGCCTGGGTGTCTTCAACGACAAGGTCTGGCTGTCCCGATATTTTGACGATAATTTGACAACGTTTATCGACGCCCCCTCGCGGGCCGTTTACATCGGACAAAGTGACGCTGATACGCCTGACTTGATCGTAACGGGACCCGACGGCAAAATCGAGCCGACGCTGTACATAATCTTCCAGGTCACGGGTTAGCGGCAAATATCGTGTTGTTAACTTAACTCTCATATTGAGCTCCTCAGGATTTGACCAGCAATGTCATTGTCGAGGCTTCATCCTAGAAAAGGATTTCAATAAGATATATTCGAATTAATTACCACAAAGCTAAGTTTATTTCGAAACAAAATACAATTTATGATAAATTTCAAACACTTACATTACTTTTGGGTTGCCGCGAAACAGGGAGGGGTGGTACGCGCCAGTGAAATTCTCCATATCACACCGCAAACGATTAGCGGCCAGATCAACCTCTTAGAGGAGCAACTGGGCGAAGCATTGTTCCGCAAAGCGGGCCGAAAACTGGAACTTACCGAAACCGGACGGGTGGTGTTGAGTTATGCGGATGAAATATTTGCCTTAAGCGATGAGTTGGAAGCGAGCATACGGACCGCGATCACCAATCGCACGCCCCTCATCAGAATCGGAATTTCCGACGCCGTGCCCAAATCCATCGCCTATCGCCTGCTTGCTCCCGCACTCACGGGAGAAGAACGGGTGCGGTTTCAATGCAGGGAGAACAGCCTGGCGAGTTTACTGGGAGAGCTCGCCTTACACCGCTTGGACCTGGTAATTGCCGATGGTCCGATGCCGGAAGGACTCGGGGTGCGCGGTTACAATCATCCGCTGGGCGATTGCGGTATTTGCTTTTTGGCAACGGCTGAACTGGCGCAAACTCTGCGCGATGAGTTTCCTGTCTGCCTGACCGGCGCCCCTATTCTGATGCCCAGCAACTCGTCGCTACTGCATGCCAACCTCATGCAATGGCTGGACAACCACCACATTTATCCGAATATTGTCGGCGAGTTTGACGACAGTGCATTGATGAAGGCTTTTGGCCAGGCAGGGACCGGTATCTTTATTGTACCGTCGGCAATTTCAGCCGAAGTAGAAAAACAGTATCAAGTACAACGCATAGGACAGACAGAAAAAATACGCGCTCGATTCTTTGCGATTTCCACCGAACGGCGAATATCCAATCCCGCCGTGGCGGCAATCAATGCGGCGGCGCGGGATTGGTTGAATTCTCCCGACTAGAAGTGTTCGGCAATTTTTGGCCACGAAATTGCCGTTAAAAAATATCCCACTTGAAGAGCCATTTACTGATAGACTGGTCTCTTGGGTTTGGTGCAGCAAATAAAAATTATAAGCATCTGTGATTTAGCAGGATATCGCTTCAAATCGATAGTAGTCTCCGTGGTATACCAAGGCGGATTGTTGGCCTTCGACTTTGCAATTTATGTTCTACATTGGCCCTAAAAGCTTTTTAGTCAGCACGCTGTTATTTCTTATGTTTACAGGTGATGTCTTGGCACAGCAAGCAGACCGGTTTGCCGTCCAGGCGGCGTTGTTGCAGAAGATCAGCCATCTCATTGCCTGGCCGGATCAAAGCATCGAAAAATCGGAGAAGTTGTCTATTTGTGTAGTTGGCACGAAACGTGTCAAAAAATCGCTTCAATCGTTATATAAAAATGTTGCCTTCTACGGCCGCAAACCCAGAGTTAGTCAATTTCACGCGGGCGATTCCATTGACAACTGCCACATACTGTTGTTCCAACAGGGCTCCGGGGCGAAAGTTGATAACTATGTAACCAGCAGTGAGGGCAAACCGGTATTGTTGGTCGGCTCAGATGAAGGTCTTGGCATCAAAGGCGTGCATTTGAACTTCCTTGTGGAAAACGGCAAGGTTCGCTTTGAAATTAATCGTCGCGCAATCTCCGAATCGGGATTCAAGTTGAATCCTCAGCTTCTTCGTTACGCAAGAGTTGTGGATAGTTAAGGATAGAGAGTGGCCCTTAGAATTCGTACAAAGCTGTTCTTTATCGTCACCCTGGCATTGGCATTAGCCTTGGTGCCCTTGCTGGTCAGCACCTATATCTACTACTTCCATCAGTACAGAACGACCTTTGTCGAGCAGGTCCAGACCGAGACCGAACGCCTCTCCGAGTATCTTCAGGCCCCCTTGGCATTGGAGCTGGAGGAAGACGCCATGAATCTCCTGCGACAGGTGTCGATGCCGGACGACTACGCCCTGCTGATCTGCAATCAGCAGGGTGGCCTTTGGCTAAAACATGGAACCACGGGCGCGGCGAAATTCAAGCTTAGTTGCAACCTTGACGGCCCGAAGGGTTGGTTGACCGATAGATACGTGCATACAAACTCCGTCAAAGATTTTAGCGGAACTGCCATCGGCATGCTGTTCGTCGAAGTGAGCACCGGCAGGTTTTGGCAGGCATTTTTTAACTTCAATCTGGCTACAATGGCTTTTCTACTGGTTTCGCTAAGTATCAGTTTTTTGGCGGTCAAATATCTCTTCCGGTCTGTTTTCAAGCCGCTGGAAGCACTTCATGAGCGTAGTTTGAAGGTCATTGAAAGTCGAGATTACGCTACCGAAATTCCTATTCGGTCAAATGATGAATTCGGGCAGCTGAGCAAGACGTTTAATGCCATGCTCGCAGCTGTCCGCAACCACATTGCGGAACGCAATCATGCCATCCATGAAATGAACATGCTGGCCAATTACGATTCGTTGACCGGTTTACCTAATCGGGCGCTTTGTATGGACCGCCTGCAAATAGCGATTAACGAAGCCGACAACGCGCAGCATACCAGCGGCATCATGTTTCTGGATTTGGACCATTTCAAGGATATCAATGATTCGCTGGGCCACCGGCTGGGCGACCTTCTCCTGGTCACCGTTTCTCATAAACTTAACGACTGCCTGCCAAAACAGGCTACTTTAGCCCGCTTAGGCGGGGATGAGTTTTTTGTCATCATTCCCGAAGTCACCAACAACGAGGAACTCGAAGGCATAGCGAAAAACTGTTGCGAAGCGCTCTCCAACGCGATCCAACTGGAAGGCAATCAAATTCATACAAGGGTCAGTATCGGTATCGCTCTCTACCCGGATCACGGCAACAATCCGGAAGAAATCATGCGCGCCGCGGATGCGGCTATGTATCACGCCAAGGAAAGCGGGCGCAATACCTTTCGGTTTTTTGAAAATAACTTATCCCTGGCTATCAAACGGCGCCATTACCTGGCGAATGAACTGCATACGGCGCTGGAGCGATCGCAGCTGTTCATGGTCTATCAACCCATCGTCGATCTTGAGGTCGAAAGCGGGTTAGGTTTTGAAGCACTGATGCGTTGGCAACATCCCGAACTCGGTTTAGTTTCCCCGTCGGAGTTCATCCCCATTGCGGAGACCTCGGGGATTATCCTTGATATAGGAGATTTTGTTTTACGACGGGTAATGGAAGATGTGATAACGATCAAAGGGTTGGTGGCGGAGCATTCGGACTTTAATGCCGAGACGGTCCGGATCTCCATCAACCTATCTGCCGCGCAGTTTCGAAACGAGAATATGGCGCAGGAAATTCGTGAAACTGCCAACCAGATTGGCGTTTCCATGCGTAACCTGACGTTTGAAGTCACCGAATCGCTATTCATCAGCGAAAAGGCTAGCGCCAGCCGGATACTGGAAACACTGCGGGAAGAAGGTTGCTCGGTTTCCATCGATGACTTTGGAACAGGATATTCATCCCTCGCTTATCTGAGCACCCTCCCTATTGACACTCTCAAGATAGATCGCGGATTTGTCGACGAGATTGATACCAATTTCAATGATCGCACCATCACGCTGGCAATTATTCGCCTGGCCAAGAGCCTCGGAAAAGACGTCGTTGCAGAAGGTGTGGAGACGGAATCGCAGTTGAGCTTTCTACAGCGGGAAAACTGCGCTAAAGTGCAAGGCTACTATTTCGGACGGCCGATACCGGTCACGGAAATCCACGGCTGGCTGCAAAGTCAAATAGTCCGGAAGAAATCCATCAAGACCAGCACCGGCGGATAGCTGTTGCTCGATTTCAGCAGACAATCGGTGTTTTGCTCATGCGTTGGCGTTTGGCTACCCTGGTGAGGCGCAAAAAATTCAGCCAGCAGGCTAAAACTTCCAATGCGCATTGATTGCGAAGGCGGCAGCATCTGATCTGTAGTTACTCACGTTAATCAAATACATCCGTTTATTGTACTTGTCATCGACGAAACCCAGCAAATTGTACCCCTGCAAGGCGATGGTGGCTGAAGGGCTTACCTTGTACTGCAACCCCAAGTCCAAGAAGACCGCTTCATCGAAACTATCGGAATAGCCTCGATCCGAAAGTGCCGTGGAGGAACTCCGGCCGTCTTCGGAGGCGTCTCGATTATCGTTGGTTTCCAGCGTGGTCTGTTCCGCCCCTGGGTAGCCCCAGAAAACCCTCAAAGATCCGGTAAAGCGCCAATCCGGTCTGTATTGATAAGCGGCGGCAAATTTTGAGATGTGGTTGCTCCAATTACTTAAATCATTGCCGTAGCCCTTGTGCGAAACTGAAACTTTCTGGCTTTTACCGGGCTCCACGCGAAAGTTGTTCAATTTCGTATAGGAGTGGGAAAATCGCACATCCCACAGATCGCTCAGAAAACTGCCCTCGAGTTCCAGCCCGAAATAATCGTATTCAGCGACTTTCGTGGATTCGAGCAAACCGGTATCGATGCCGATGATTTCCACATCATTGTAAAATCCGGCACCCAAAAGAGTCATCCCGTTATCCATCTTATGCTGATAGGTAACCTCAAACCCTTCCAGCACTTCCGGATCGGGTTTAACGCCATTCAAATGCTGGTCCCGTAGCTCCTCGGCATTGTTTTTTCGAACGGACCGGTTATAAATGGCTTTTAGCGTGTCCTTTACACTGGGGGCATACACCAGTGCGGCACGCGGCGACCACATTTCGTCCGTATAATCGTCGTTGTCCAGCCGGGCGCCCAAAAAACTTGTCCACTGTTTGGAGATCTGCCACTGGTACTCGCCTACCAAAGCGTATCGCGCCGTACTCCATTCCTCCATTTCACCCAGGCGCGAGGATCTGGCGGCCACATCCGGCGAACCCCAGGTGTCCAACCCCCAGTTGCTATAGGCATACTCGGTTCCCATCGCTATCGAATGGTTAGCGGCCGGTAGCCAATTTACTATTCCACGAACGAAATAGGTTTCTTCCCGGTGGTTCTCCGGCGGATTATCCGGTATCGAATTGTCAAAAAGATAGCGGACATACTCGATACTGTCGTATCCCCCTTTCAGGTCCAGCCAAAGGCCGTCGTTGATAATCCAGTTATACGCGAGATCCAGCACAAACTGTTTATAACCTACCTCGTGTGCGGTCAGGTCGGCTTGCTGTATATCCGGATCGGCAAAACCGTTGGGCGAATCGGTGACGATCTTCGGGGACCAGGCGAGCTGTTCTCCGCCCTGGGTATAGCGCATCCAGGCTTTGAACGCATCGCGTTGATAATCGACATGCAGTTTGGCTTTTAAGCGATCTTGGTAGCTGCCGCGATTAGCCGGATTATCGAGTGTGCTATGTTCTCCGGCTTCTATCGGATCTCCCCACACGGTGGTATCGCTATTGCCATAGACCACGGGTGAATCGTCATTGTCGGCCCCGTCGTAATTACTGAGCCCGGCATAGAACCATAAGCCGTGGTTATTACCGTCAAGAGGCATCGTTTTGCTGATTTCAAGTGATTGAAATTCCTCAATGGCTCCCAGTTTCACGGTTACCCCGTCATCGCCATGCTCCGCAAACGTATTTGTATAAATGCTAATAACCATGGATACCGCGCCGGGACCGTAAATTACCGAACCCGGTCCGCGGACCACATCAATCCGCCTTATGTCGCTGAGCATGGGCAAATCGCGTTCGCTCAACGCGCCAAAATGCGTGAGTTCATTCATAACTCTGCCATTCACCACAATCAGGTATTTGTCGTCACGGTCTCCAATGATCGCTCTCATGCCAAGATGAGGAAGTTCCCAATGGTGGGGCAGATAGTGAAAATCAGGTACGTAAATTTCAAGCAAGTCATAGAGGTTCCTTGCACCGCTATCGATGATCATTTGCGGCGAGACGGTAGTCACCGTGGCGGGCATCCGACGCTGAATGGTCGGTGTGATCGTTGCGCTGCTTCCTACCTGAAGCTGCAGCAGTTGGCCCATGTCAAGCGCGAATAATTCTTCTGTATCAAGGAGTTCGGATGCGTAAGAAAATGAGCTGGCTGCAACTAGCGAAAAAAATAGAAGGGACGCCTTCTTCATGGTATCGACCTTATCGGCTCCTCGGCAGAGCGGTTTAACTGTCGTGTAATCCTGGTCACGGCTGGTCATGGAATGGCATTCGCTAGACTTGCCATTACACAGTATAGGATAGGACCGGACGATTGCCATGGGACTTCAGTAAGCTGACAAATCCTTCAACAGAGCGCTAACCGAATCGGTCAATTCCGATTCTATGAATCCATATGCCGGTGCTTTTTAACCGCTACCCGGCGGGTTAGGCGCGAATCTTTGCCTTTTCTACAGAGCGGCGGTGACAAGTTCCGGATGTTGCAACCATCGATGCAGAGATATGGGGCACTACACTAGGTATCAGGTTAAAACCTGCCAATGAAATAGAAGTTTGCGATAACAGCACAGGTCCTGAATATCAGTTGATATATCAGGATGCCTGATAATATTTTCGATAGTCGTGACAATGGTCTCGGCGAGATTTGTGGAAGGCGATCTAAGATAGCGGCGCAGCAAAAAACTTAGCTGTTGTTTTAACGTGTCCAGCGTCAGCTGTTCGTAAGCTTCCCATGACATACTGAAATCGGCAGGAAGTGGCGGCATATTACACCTCAGACAATGCGCATATTAAATTATTGATTTTGTTTAGGCCGCAACCAGTTCATTCAGCCCCGAAATAAAAGCTGCCAGACTTGCCTGAGGTAGCGTCACCAATTTTTTACAGCTTTGCTTACAGTGCTTCTTGGTCCGATAGTAGGCATCATGGCTAATGTAATTAAGCGGGCAAAATACGATGTCGGCCTGCGTCAATGCGGTCTTTATTTCATAATCCGTGACATCATTATCGATCGCCAGATTGAGCTTAACACTCAATTCTCGAAGTTCGTCCAGTGTTAGACATGTACCAATGATGCTACAACGGAAATGCGTATCTATTTGCCAAAGTTTGCGTCGGGATCTTCCGTTGCCATTAGTACCGGCGTACTCTGCCTGACTGATTTGCTCCGGATTGTCAGGTTGTTCGCGGCATTCACTTTTTAACCTCAAATTCGACGCATTATGCGTGCACATAGCTATCGCCTCGCTTCCCTTACGTATCGATTGATTCCGAATAAATCATTAAATAACCCTGTCAAAACGGATCAGAGGAGTTGTAGCAAATATTGTTTTAACCCTTCTGTATAAAACAATACCGCTTAATGATAATAATTATCATTTGCGACAAGTCAAGCGTTATCTGGCGCACTTGACTTATTAATGATAATGATTATCATTTACAAAAACTATTATTAGTTAAGGTAAGTGAAGCTTGTAAGGAGAAGGCAATGATTCGAAAAAAGGAAGCAGGGTCAGATTTTTTATTGCTTGGAATCTCACTATGTATTGTCGCAGCGATCGTTTTGATTGGCAGTCTTATCGAATCCAAGTCATTGCAAGAATCTTACGTCATAAAAGAAAACACCCCACCAATATCATTGGAGATTGTGCGACACTCGTCAGTGCGACACTCGTCAGTGCGGCACCCAACCGAGCAATTACCGGAACCAATGCAGCAAGTTTACCTTTTGTTGCTTCCTGAGGCTCACTACCATTCACTTGAGGCGTCCGATATCGAATCGGATAGCGGACAAAATCATGCAGATTCTTCAGTTATTGAAAGCAAGGTTACATCGTTTACAACGCGGTAGGTCAAGATTGCCTCGGCCCTTTAAGGGCTTTGAACAAGCTAATTCAAGGATTCAATTAGACACTGCATTTGTTCTGGTTGAAGAGTATGTTTCAAGGCAAGAATATGAAAAATTATACGGTATTGGGTGAGGACTGCCCATTCGATTAAATTGGATTTGCCGTTACCTAGAACACTGATCATAACTCTGTGCCGATACGGCTGGCGCTACCAGGTAGGGCAGGAATCTATCGATCCATTCAAAATAAGGGGCTCAGCCAGTAGAACTGCTTTCAGCTGTTTCTGTCTTCGCAACCGATTCGCCATCCGGTATTTCTTCCTCTTGAGTATTGGCATCTGACTCAGCGGTTTCAGCGGCTGTCGCCGCCGACTCAGTACTATTGGCACTTTCGGCCAGTTGAAGATGCTCCTTCACCCGCGTCGTTTCGCTGAGGTCATCCGACAACGCTGATATCTTGTTCTTGCGGTCGGCTATAGACTCTTCGTGATTGGCAATTTCAGCTTCAAGTTTCTTCACCCGATCACGAATTCTTACCTCTTTCTTCTCGGCATCGCTAATAATCTGGGAAACATGAATATCGGTGGATTCCAGGGTTTTCTTAACCACGGTGACAACCATTTCAATATTGTCGTCGGGCAGGTCCCGCATTAATTTAATGGCGTCTTCGATGCCATATTCATCTGCCTTTTCCTTGACGCTATTGTCCGGAGGAATAGTCCGGGGAACGACACTGCTTTGGGGTTCCGGATTGCTGCTCGGTACGGATTCGGTTTCGCTGCTACGACTGAATAGTCCCATGGGTATTCCCCTTATTTACCGTCAAAGTCTATTTTCCTCACCTCGGGTGAAAAAACAGACACGCTCATGGCTGTTAGTTTAAATACAGCTTATTGAATAAGTTGTCGACTAAGTATAGTCAGAGTAGCAGCAACCGGAGATTTTTGTTTGGCTCGATAGAGCTGCCGGCGGGTAACACAGATTACAGCCTAGGCGTTATTATTCGACTGCCTCAAACAAAAGGTGGTCAACGCCGGCAACATGGTTAACGAAACCAGCGCAGCGCCAATTATTCCAAACATCACAATCGCACCCACACCGCGATACAGTTCCGTGCCTGCTCCGGGGATCAATACCAACGGAGCCAATCCACAAATCGTGGTAATGGTCGACATGGCAATCGGCCGGAGACGGGTAGCAACGGACTCATTCACTGCCTCAATTGCGTTCATGCCCCGTTCCTTAAAATTCGACACGGCCCGATGCACTATCAATATAGGATTATTAACCACCGTCCCCATTAGGATCAGGAAACCCAGCATGGTGATCATATCAAAGGGCTGACTGACCGTTGCCGCCCCCACTAAATGCAGGTTACCGCCAATGGCATTGAGCAACCATAAACCAACAACTCCTCCTGCAATCCCCAGGGGAATAGAGGTCATGATCAGTATTGGATACCCCCAATGATTAAAGATGGCGACCAACAGCAGGTAAATTATTACTAGAGCGACCAGATAATTGCTCGCCAGCGAGGCGCGTGTTGCGTCCAATTGATCCGCGGCCCCCGAGATACTGATATTGACTCGGGCCGGAATCGCCCCCTGTTCCCGGAGATACTCCACAACTTCACTTCTCACTCGCTCCACCCCGGTTTCCAGCGGCACATCCTCAGGCGGGATAATATTCAGGGACACCGTTCGCCGACCGTTAACCCGTCGGATACTGTTGGTATCCACCGTTTCACTGATCCGTGCCAATGTGCCGAGGGGAACGGTGACTCCGGACGGGGTGTGGATCGGTAATTCCGGCAACGTATCCAGCGTCGCTTGCTGGCCCAAATTACTGTAGAGGTAGATATCCATCTTCTCGTCGTTGAGGAAAAACTCATCGACATAGCTTCCGTCCGTGAGCGAGGCGACAATAAATCCCATGCTGTCAGCGTCCATCTCCAGTTCTGCCAGCCGATCCCATTGCGGCCTCACTTCGACCATGGGTTGGGTCAGGAACAGAGATCTGGGATTGGTTTGTATTCGAGCGCCATCAAAAACGGTTTCCGCCCGCCGATAGGCGGTTTGAGCGACATCATAAATTTCGCTCAGACTCGGCCCGGAAATATCCAAATTGATACTGCGTGTTCCCCCATCATTGCTGGTAATGATCGACCCGCGCGCGGCAAACGCGCGCATCCCTGGATAGGTACGATAGTGATCGGTAATGGCCGACATCAGTGCAGCAATATCCGCCGGATCTTTCGGCTCGGCAATAATGCGAAGACCGCTCGCGGTGACGCGCATATTCATATACCGCATTGCCGGAACGGGTACTTCCCCTCGATGGAACAGTGCAGGATCGGCATCGAGATGGGGTAAAAAGTAATTTTGAACATCAGCGGCAATCTTCTCCATGGTCGCCAGATTGTAACCGGGCGGGGCGCTCATCCGGGCAAACACCTTAGGCTCTTCGCCTTCCGGTAAGTACTCTGCAGGAGGTGTTAACTCAACGATAACAATCAGGCTCACGCCGACGGTGATCAAAATGCAGGCAACCCGGCGATAGCTCCGTTGCAGAATCCACCCCACGGCATTCACAATGCCGGTACCAATTGATCCGTGAACTTGGCCCTTGGTCTGGTGGGAACGGAATTGCAACCGGGCCGCAGCCGTCGGCAGGACGGTAATGGCCACCAGCATCGAGGCCAAAATCGCCGCTGAAATGGCAATCGCGATATCGGAATAAAGCTGTCCCGCCTCCTGCTCGACAAAGACCACCGGAAGAAACACCAATACCGTTGTCATGGTTGAAGCAAAAACAGCAGGCCACACCTGTTTAACCCCTTCCACCGCCGCGTCAAAGCCTTTTCGGCCTTTGCGTCGTTCCAAGGCAATGCTTTCCAGCACCACGATGCTGTTATCGAGTGTCATGCCAATGGCAAACGCGATCCCAGCCAATGAAATAACGTTTATCGTTCTGCCAAACAGCAGCAGCCCCAAAAAGGCGACGATAATACAGACCGGAATTCCCAGCACACCCGCCAGTGTCGAGCGCAACGAGCGCAGGAACAGAAACATGACCAGCGTGGCAAATAACGCACCCAGCGCCAAGTTGGTCCAGACGTTGGAAACGGAATCCTCAACGTAACCGACATCATCGGCAATCAACTCAAGCTTCATACCCTCAGGCCTTAACAGTTCCCTGTTGATGGCCGCTATCTCTTCCATCATATCTTTCTTAATATCGATGACATTGGAACCCGACTCGCGTCGCACCATCATGAAGATATTTCGTTGCCCGTTGAAGGTGGAAACGGATTGTTTCTCCGCATGATCCATCTGGATAAAGGCCACGTCAGAAAGCCGAATTACATTGTCCCCTCGGCGTGCCAGAATCAGGTCATTTAACTCCGCCACATCGGCAAAACGACCAATCGTACGCAGCAGATACTGACGCTTACCCGCTTCCACCTGGCCACCGGATCGATCGGTGTTGCGGGTGCGTATGGCGCTTCGAATGTCCTCCAGAGTCAGTTCTCGCTGCGCCAACCGATCAGGGTCAACCAAAATCTGAACCTGCCGCTCCGCCCCGCCGAACACGCTGACTTCGGAAACCCCAAGCACGCGTGACATGCGCGGCCGAACGTTGTCTTCAACAAAACCGCGCATCAAATCCATATCCAACTCGCGGGGATTGCCGTCCAGGGGCGTGACACTGAAAAACATGAAGGCGTTATTGGAAAACGAACTGGCGAAGATACGGGGCTCATCGACGTTTTCGGGGTAGGAAGGCACCTGATTTATCGCCGTGTTCACGCGAATCATCATATCGGTCATATCAGTGCCGAGGGGAAATTCCAGTTGGATGAAGGCACGACTTCCTTCGGCACTGGCAACGATACGCGACAAATTTGGGAGGTTGCGGAGGTACTCTTCCTGTTCAACCAAAATCTCTTTTTCCACATCCTGGGGAGTCGCACCGGGCCAAACAGTGATAATGGATATCGACCTGACATCCAGATCCGGGATCATCTGCACAGGAATACGTAGCGCCGCCAAAATACCCAGAACACACACGATCAACACAATGATGGTCATCAGTGTGCCGCGTTGCACCATCTTCTCAATCATCTGCGATATACACCTGCTGGTCCTGCCGCAAGGACTCATTACCCCGGACGACCACCTGATCCGAAGCCGCTATTCCCTCCAGTATTTCAACATCTCCGTTGATCATCAGGCCGGTTCGAACGACGTTCTCGACCGCACGCAAACTGCCGGACTCTTGTTCCACTGTCCAGACTATCATTCTCCCGTCAGTGGTTCGAACAGTGGCATCCCGGGGCACAGTTACGCTTTCCCGGCCAGTAGCAAAACGCAACGTAGCGCTCACCGACAAACCGGGAATCAGCAGACCTTCAGGATTCGGAACGGGTACGCGGAGCAGGAAAGTACGATCGATCGGATCGGACACCGGCACAGCCGTGCCAATGGGTGCTTCAAACACTTTTCCGGGGAACGCATTGAGAGAATAGACAATACTGGCATCTTGATTGATCTTGGCCAGATAGTCTTCCGCCACTTTAAAATCCAATCGCAGCTCATTAAGCGCCACCAGTTCAAACACCGCCTCTCCGGTACTAACCCATTCTCCCAACTCACCCAATTTCTCGCTAATCACACCATCAAAAGGCGCAACCACACGATGACGCTTGAGCAACGCTTCCTGATAGGCTTGCTCGGCTCTAGCCTCTTTAAGCAACGCTTCGTCTTCGCTGATTTCCGCTTGCAAGTTTCGGACGGACGTTTCAGCTATATTGGTATTTAACGCAGAAGCCTCCTTGAGTCGCCGCTTTGCATCTTGCCAAGCAGTATATCGCCGTTCAGTGCGTGAACTGGCTGCTTGAGTTTGTAACTCAGCCAGTTCACTGTCCAACGCCAGCAACTCTTCGTCTTTTGCCACCAAGGAGCCTGTTTCTACCGACAGGGACTGTATTGCACCGTCCACTTCGACCGAAATTCTAGCAACACGGGCTGAGGTGACCGTGCCGGTTAAAGAGACCTGTTGATAAATCGGTTTTTGCTGCGCCTTGATCAGGTAGACTGGCGCACCCGCTTTTTCCGCCCAAGCGGGATTGCAGACAAGTACGCTAAGTAATAGGCTCCAAAAGAAAGCTTTCATTCCCTTCCTGCCGGTTGAATTGCGGTTTGAGTTTCAGAGTAGCAAACGAGTTTTTACGGGTTAAAGAGTAATCGGGATCACGCCAAGCCCACCCATCAGGTTTTTCGTTGATCTATCCCCATAGCATAGGAAACAATTGACCTAGCAGCGCTATAGCAATGCAAAACAGCAATGCTTTAATCAATTTTTTGTAACCTTTTTCACTGATATAACTTTTCAGTTTAAATCCCAGCGGCAAGAAAACCAAAACGGCAAAGACTACCCATAGTGATGCAGAAGTGTTCTGAGGGGTAAACTTTGCGTTAACGGCAAACAACAAAATCTGAACAATTTTGCCGAACAAAAAACACATGTTGGTGGACTGTATGATGTCTTTCTTGGATTGATCGGTTTCAAGAGAGTAGATCAACAGCGTCGCTGCCATCACATTGGTCAGTCCGCCAAGCATGCCCGATGTGAGTCCGAAAGATATTTTCGACAACCTGGGAAAATCCCTGATCCACTTGAGTCTGACGTTAAAGGAATCGGATGCCAAATAGAGCAAGATCACTGCTGCCAAGATGGCTCTATAGAATTCGGACTCAAAGTTAAGCAGAATCAAAGTGCCCAATAAGCTGCCAACTGCCGTCAGTAGTACTAACTTGTAATGGGTTTGTAAGGCTTGGAAGAAATGCCCCTCTGACTTAATGCTGGAGACATTAACAAAAATATTTGGCACTAAGGTGAGCAATATCGCCGTCTGTACGTCCGTAGCCAATGCCAGCAGTGGCGTCGACAACATGGGAAAGCCAAAACCAATACTGCCGTGTACGAAAGCAGCGAACCCGCAAACAATAATGAAATAAAAAAATAGCTCTGATGCCATCGGTTCCGGCAGGACAGGTGGTTAGAAACTGACGCCAAGTGATTTGAACCTAGTTAAACCAGGATAGGAAGCATTAAGGACCTTTTCAACCCGCTAAACGGGACGAGAGATTAAATTTTACCCGTTTCGAATAAGACATTACTCACATGGCTGAGCTTTCCAGATAAAGGAAGACAGCCGCCACAATTTCATATTGACGAAGAACCAGGCGTGCTGACTATTGGGGGAGCACCCGACGCAATCAGGGCGTACGGTCGGGAACTAAGCTCGCCGCGACAACATCACACCGCATTCAACATGATCGGTGTAAGGAAATTGGTCAAACAGCGCGAATCGTGTGACCTCATGCGTTTGGCTCAGCGTATCCAGATTGGCACATAGCGTGTTAGGATTGCAGGAAATGTAAAGGATCCGATCAAAACGGGAGACGATTTGAACAGTGTGATCATCAAGGCCCGCTCTGGGCGGATCAACCAGCACCGTTGAAAAGTCGTAACTTGTCAAATCAACGCCTGCCAAGCGCCGAAATTTCCGAGTTCCATCCATCGCCTCGGCAAATTCTTCACTGGACATCCGCAGAATCTCGACATTGCCAATTCCATTCTTTTCGAGGTTGTACAAAGCGGATTTAACCGACGTTTTTGAAATCTCGGTTGCGACGACGGAGCGAAAGTGTTGGGCGAGTGGGATGGTAAAATTACCGTTACCGCAGTAGAGTTCCAGCAGATCTTGTTTGGATTCTTTTAAACAGTCCCGCGCCCAAAAAAGCATCTTTTCGCATACCTTGGCATTGGGCTGAGTAAAGCTCGCCTCGACCTGCTGGTAATGATAGGTCTGACTGTCAACGGTCAATACTTCCTCAACAAAGTCATCGCCAATAACACATTTCTGCTTGCGACTTCGACCAATGATAGACACCTTAAGCTCACCAGATAAATGCTCTTTCAAGCCTGTTGCTTCTCCAACCCAGTCTTCAGAAAGCGGTTTATGATAAATGAGCGTGATGACAAGCTCGCCGGATAGACTGTTCAGAAACTCGACTTGAAACAAACGCTTTTTAAGCAAATCGGTACGAGATAGCTGCCCAAGCAGAACGGGCATCATGTCATTAATCTGTTTTGACGCGACCGGGAATGAATCGATTAAAACAGGCTTCCTATGTTCCCCAGGTTGGTACATGGCATAGCTTATGGAGTCACCCTGATGCCAGATCTTGAACTCAGCCCGCATCCGATAGTGCCCGGTCGGCGAATCAAATACCTCCAGCTCTGGCACTGAATAGGGTGCAAAAAGGTCCTTAAGTCTAACGACTTTTTCCTCTAGCTGATCCTGATAACGTTCGGGATATATCTGATCGACGCGCATATGTCTTCCAAGTCAAAGAAATGCCTGACTAGTCAAGGGCGCGGGATTATAACGTTAAGTGAGGGGTTCTCGCACCTTTAATCAACAAACCGAAAGAAATCGAAAGGGTCTGAGTCATTGATTTTAGGTTTGTCCGATAAACGGTTTAAACTGCCTGAAACTATTGGTTTGTATGCCCTTTCATGTAAGTAATGTCGCACAGCGATTTGGGATTATTGCCATTTAATTAAAGCTTTACCGTTGATAGTCTTGCTGCACCAACTGAAGGATACATTGAAAGGGAATATCTATGAGCAATACGAGCTTCAATATTTGCACTATTACTAATTCTGAAAATGGCGCAGTAGGATCACTCTCAAAAAAAATTGGACCCGATGCAACCATTACTCTAGCCGTCATCGCAGAACAAATTTATGACTGTTTGGACGAGTTGAACACTTTCGGAGGCGGTGGTTTAGGAGCTGCAGCAACCAAAGGCAGTCAGTTCTTAAAAGCACTTGACCAATATGATCAAGCAGTTGCTGCTTTCGAACGGCTCAGAAACTATCGAGCCTCACCAGCTACACTTCGAAGAGCACAGGAATCTATCAACATAGCATACATGCAATTGCAGGGGCGGTTTAACAAAGAATTCGAACGGGTTTTAAAAACTTATACCTCTAGCAGTGCGACTCGCACCATCAATCAAGGTACGAGAAGTGCTCGGAACGTATTTAACACCTGACCAATCATCCAGGCTCCATATTCCAAATCACTTGTTAGATTCGGTCGTTACGCGAAGGTGTTGGGGCCAGCAGCTATCGCTGCTGATGGTTATTTTCGCTATGATTCGGTAATGGATACCTACAATTCTGGTGGAAACTGGAAAAGAGAGTTATTTGCTGAAAGCATGGGTTTTACAGTAGGTATTACACTCAGTTTATTGGGTTTTTCTTTATTATTTGGACCTCTGGGATGGGTGGCTGCGTTCATTCTGGCGGGTGGAGCAGCGGTGTTCATTGATAAGTTTACAGTCGTTTCATCTAAGCGTATTTACGACTGGGTAGGCGGATATTAATGTCAGAGTTGACTGAAAACTTAGCCATTATCCTAGCGCTAACCCTATTTGGAAGCCTGATAATATCTTGGTCAGGACTGTTATTTGTTGGAATGACCCTAGCTAAAAGGTTAAAGGTATTTTTCGAAAATTCTGGAGAATTCTATGTACCACTTCGTCCATGGCTTTTTTGGGTGTCTTGCGTATGTGCTTGCTGCATGATGAAAAACTACAGTAAAAATAAACGCCTATACCCCTTTTTTAGAGGTTTCGATGTCAGAAGTTTTGCGAACAACTCTGAAATAGTCGCGAGCTATGCTGTTTTTATTGCTGCTTTGTTAATGTTGATTTGTGCGCTTTTTGCCTATGGAAGTGATCTGTTCTTGGGGACCTCAATCATGGAATATGAATAAAGCAAACATGTAAACCGGGAGAGTAAAGGGGGTCAGGAATAGTAAAAGGAGTCAGAGATGAGTCAGAGATATTTTAATCTACTCATTCAACCTTTTCCTTTCTCCTAAGGAATGTTCTTGGCTTCTAAAAACTGCGGCAGATATGGTCAGGTTTTAAGTGCTGATTACACTATTGGATGCTTTTACGAATCCAGAATCTTGAAGTACTTGAAACTGAAAGGATAGGCAGAATCGCCGCACACAAACCCCGGAGGGATGACGTATTCCAGCCGGTGGTTTCACCCATCATCGTGACCTTGCAGAATTTAAAAAATGTGGGTTGACTGAAGACGTCGATGTTAGGGGCTACCTGTTTGTTACTGTCTACAACGAATCAGCTGAAATCTCTGATCTAAAATTTGTAGAAAACGAAGACGGTACTGTTGCTTGTCCACTGTGCAGGAAGATTGTTTTGCTGACGGATACCCATGCAAGGACCAGTCAAAACTGACAACTTTTGCAAAGTTAACGTTATACATAATCCTCATTACCGGAGGATTGATTACTATCTCTTGCTCAACGAAAAACGAACTGTCCTTACTTTCAAAGGACTGACCAGTTCACCGGCTATACGGGACGGAGGGATTAAATTTTACCCGTTTCGAATAAGACGTTGCTCACACCAGACCTTCCTGTAACCCATACCACGGCAAGGCAGACCCCAAAAACTCATACTGACGAAGACTCAAGCGCTGTTTACTCAGGAAAAGCAGTTTAGAAAGAAGGTAGAAAATGCATTGAGGGAGATTCGTTCTGCTTGAGGTGTTGGTGTCCAATATTGGGTCGTAGTCGACGCTGATGGCATAAATATCGGTGATCTTCTAAAAAAAGCTTTTCGCTAGTACGAATGTCTTGAATGCGACCTGTTAGTTCTTCGAAGTAATCGAACTATTGGTCCGGTTTTTTCAAGCACTCGTCATCCTGTACAAAGCCCTTAACGATTTATTCGCGCAACTGTTGGGTGGGCCCATTGGCGAAAGTGCACGGCCGTATGGCTTTGCAAGCGATAGATAACCTACAGAGATAATAGCATCCAGGTTGTAGTGCTTAGTACGGTATTGTTTGCCATCAGCGGCAGTTATAAAGAAATCCATTACAACTGAATTTTCGCTAAGCTCTTGCTCTGAAAAAATATTTTAAGATGTTGGCCGATAGAAAGTTTACTGGTAGGTAGTAAATAGCTCTGCCATTAACGCTTGAGTTAGCCATACAGTTTCGTCTAAAAAACGTACATCCAGTTTGATTTGGCCGTCTTCGCTTTGGTAGAGAATAAATTGTGAGGGATTGTCTGAAGTGATCGACACCTGCCGGCGAATATGGGTCATTTAGGATAGGAAAATTTGCATATTTATGCTTCCAAAGTAGTGCATTTCATCCATTCATTCATTAATTAACAATTCCGCCATTCCATCTAATTTAGCTTTGCGAGAAGTCCAATCTGGCATGTGTCGATCCAATAGTTTATAAAACTGCTTGCTATGATTATGCTCTTGTAAATGGCAAAGCTCGTGCAGCAATACATAGTCAATACAGTCCCTCGGTGCTTTTATCAGGTGCGGATTAATTGACAGCAACCCTTTTGGTGAGCAACTGCCCCATTGCTTTTTCATTTTCAGCAATTTCCATCTGGGAGCTTTTTTCCTTGTCCATGGCAATTCAGCAGCCATCGCATTAAGTCTTTTGCCAAACACTTTTTCGCTACGGTTTCGGTACCATAACCAAAGCAGGGCTTTGGCATGCGCGGCTGATTTATCCTGAGAGTGAATCACTAGTTTACCACCGAGCATCTTCACCAATTCTGCTTCGTGATCTATCACTTTGAGTTGATAGCGTCGTCCGAGGTAGAAATGTGTTTCGCCGCTGACGTATTCACGTGGCAAGGTATGTCTTTTTTGTTCATCTATTTGACTAAGGTGCTTTATCACCCATCGCGCCCGTTTTAAAACTGCTTTTTTAATGTCCACTGCCGCTGTATGTTCCGGAACATCAACTTGCACCGATCCATTGGGATGCACATGAATGGCGACATTGTGTTTGCGGTCAGAGAGGTAGCAGACTTGATAATGAATGACCTGGTTGCCGTAGTTAATGCATTGGTGATCAATCGACAGAGGTATGGGGTGGACTTTATATTCATCCATCTCATTGACCTCCCTGATTCAGACCCACACGAGTGATATCAATCACTTTATCAATCACATCTTTAGCATTGTCTAACCCTATAGTTTTAAACAACCGAGGCAGGCTATTTTTGCGTATTTCTGATTCGATATTCTGTGGGTTGAGCGAATGCTCAGCGACGGCTGTCTGGACAATTTCATCAAGGGCAAAGGCCTCGTCTATCAGGGTTTGGTGAGCCACTTCCTCAATGTTCGCGAAGTGATTATCACCTAACACTAACCTGAACGCGCCATAGTAGGCCTGCGCATGAAGATTGTCTTTAAATACCTCGGGTAGCTCGTTGATATCTCTGTTGGTTAGCTTTTCCTCCAGCTCCGCAAACAGTGTGTATTGCTTATGGGGGTAATCAAATAACGATTCCGCCTCGCTGATCACTTCTTTCAGCAACTCCGAAAAGACTTTCTGCGCATAGGGATCATCGGCCAGAGCTTGTTCGATAGTTTTCTTGATACGCGTTTTGATAATGTCCGTTTCGTTGCGTGTTTTCTCTTCCGACCATTCTTCGGGTTTCACTTTGCCCATTTCATTCACCAGAATCACGCCTTCCGGATCGACAATGGACTCACCGACGACATGCTTGTCCACTAAGCGACGAATCTGCTCATCATAGGCACTGTAGTCCACGGTTTCGTGGGCGTCTTGTTTGGCAATTTTGCGCAGATTGGTGAAGAATCGCAGATCGTCTTTATAAGTCTGAATGATCTCATCGGTAAAACTTCTATCCTCAAAAAAGCTGCGGGAGGACAATGCCAATTTCAGGCACATACCGAATTCGGTTAGGGCTTCATAGAAGTCTTCTCGCACGCTTTGCCGGGTATCATAATCATGGCCTTCGTCATCCTGTACATACCTGGGGACCAGGATCTGCCGGTACTGCTCCAGATCCTTGCGGTTGTCGATGCTGACAAAAATGGCCCAGAGTTTATCCTGTAGTGCTGGCAGACGTTTGTACTCGGTGCTGATTTGAGCGTAGAGACCCTCAAGGTCATCAATGTCGTATCCGCCCTGGGTGCGCTTTTCAAGATCTTGATAGTCGGCTATGGCGGTATCCAGCTCTTTTAAGATGCCGCGATAATCAATCAGCAAGCCGTATTGTTTCTCTTCGTGCAAGCGGTTAACCCGTGCAATGGCTTGAATCAGATTATGCTCTTTCAAGGGCTTGTCGATATAGAGTACGGCATTCTTTGGTTCATCAAAGCCGGTGAGCAACTTGTCCACCACAATTAAAATGTCCGGTGGGCCTTCGGTACCAAAATCTTCGATGACGTCCCGTTCGTAGTTTTCGGCATTATTGCCGACAGTAACCTTCCACCATTGCTGGACTTCCGGCAGTTTCGACTCATCCACCTCTTTATGGCCTTCACGGGTATCCGGCGGTGAGATCACCACAGCACTGGTAACCAATCCCGTGGTCTTCAGCATTTGTTGGTAGCGAATGGCAGCCAGTTTGCTATCGGTGGCAAGTTGCCCCTTCAAACCTAGATCCAGCTTTTTAAAGTTCTCCCTGAAGTGCATGGCGATATCCCAGGCGATCAGTTCCAGGCGGTTTTCAGAGCCATAAACGACGCCCTTTTTGGAAAACTTCTTTTTAAGATCCCGTTGCTGCTCTTCAGACAGTGAAGCGGTTAATTTCTCGAACCAACGATCAATGGCGTTGGCGTTCACATCGAGAATCTGTTTGCGCTCTTCATAAAGCAAGGGCGTTACCGTTTGGTCCTCCACTGCTCGCTGCATGGTGTAGGCGTGAACGATGGGGCCGAATTTGTTGGTGGTCTTATCATCCTTTAGCAGCGGCGTACCGGTAAAGGCTACGTAGGCAGCGTTGGGCAGGGCTTTGCGCATACGTTCGTGGTTTTCACCGCCCTGGCTACGATGGCCTTCGTCGATCAGTACGATGATATTGTCGGAGGGGTTATAGCATTCAGGTTGTTTGGAGGCGGTATTAAATTTGTTGATGATAGAGAAAATTATGCGCTCATTACCCTTACCAATACGCTTAGCGAGATCCTTACCCGTGGTTACACGGGTTTTCGCGCCCTCTTTTTTAGTGGCGATTTTAGAACCGAAGGCACCGCCGGATAAAAAGGTTTTCGAGAGCTGCTTCTCAAGATCGATACGGTCGGTGACCACTAGTACCCGACATTCCTTAAGGGAGTCATGTAGAAGCAAGGCTTTCGTAAGAAACACCATGGTAAAGGATTTACCGGAACCGGTAGTGTGCCAAATAACCCCGCCTTCGCGTCCGCCTGAACCATTACGTAGATTCACACGTTCAATGAGAGCTTTGATACCAAAAGCTTGTTGGTAGCGGGCAGCAATCTTGCCAACTTTTCTATCAAACAAAATAAAGAAGCGAATAAATTCCAGTAAACGTTCATGGGACAATAAACTGATCAGCAGCCTGTCCTGATCCGTCGGTAGTTGCCTCTTCGCTTCTAAGCCAGCAAAGTATTTGGCTTCCACTTCGCGCACACCAAAAAAGTCGTTATTAACCGGTTCGGGCTGTTTGGTATTTTTAATACGGCTAAAGTGAGCTTCGGTGAATTCCTCCTCTCGCCAGATCGTCCAGAATTTGGACGGAGTCTTGGTAGTACCATAACGACCATCTGTACCGCTTATAGCCAGAAGTAATTGGGCATAAGCAAAAAGCTGAGGAATTTCGTCATTCTTTTGATTGCGAATGTTTTGACTCACGCCTTCATCCACCCGATTCTTGTTGGGGTTACCCGAATCAGGGCGCTTGGCTTCAATGACCACCAGGGGAATACCATTCACATAACAGACAATATCGGGCCTGCGGGTATGGGTGCCGTTGGTAGCTAACACTTCTAGCTCTTCGGTCACCTGAAATGTATTTTTACCCTCTGGTCGCCAGTCGATAACAGGTATAGTGGGCTGGTGTTTTTTGCCGTCGATAAACTCGGTCACCGTCACACCTAAACAAAGTTTGTCATAGATGCGTTCGTTGGCGGTCAATAAACCTTCATTTAAGCCTGGAGAGGCTATTTCCCGCACGATTTGGTCGATGGCGTTGTTAGAAAGCGGGTACTCTTCGCCTTTGTATTCAAAGCGACGGGATTTCAGTTGTTCGATCAACTCGTCTTTAAGCAAGACCTCTCGATTATTGCCGCGTTTATTTATACATTCCGCCGGAGAGAGATACTGCCAACCCAGGGCCATTAGAGTTTTGATTGCCGGAATCTTAGAGCTGTAGTCTTCCTTGGTTTCGGGGAGGTGGCTCATAGGGACTCCTTAGGCAGTTGCTGTGGCGGGCTCGTCGGTATCGATTTTGACGCGGCGTTTGCCGGTTAGGAGTTGTTGCATTAGGGCTTTTTTTTCTGTTATTAGCTTTATCAGCTTGTTCTCTTGCAAGTCTATTTCTGCTTGCGCATTCATTAGCACATTTTCTATTCGCAACTGCTCCTCAAATGGTGGTAAAGACAATGGATAACTTCGAATATCTTTTGCTGAAATATGAGGAATAGCCGTTATGGTTTTTACCACATCAACATAATTTTCGAATCTGGGAGACGCAATGTGAAGATAGAGGTAGTTGTGATGCAGCCTATCTTTACATCGCAACCTCGCAACTCTTTGCAAAAGGAGCATTGGCTCATAGTTCTCTTTCGTAATTAAAGAATAGTTTCTCCCAACTAGAGATCCATCCATGCTAATTACAACGTCATTGACTTCTAGAATATATTTTTCATAATCTCTGGCATTGGGCCAAAACTTGATATCACCTTCTCTCCAGCGCAATGCCCCGCAAGTGATATTAATCCCTCGGAGTAGTTTTATCCCACTTCCTTGATATTTCGAACTCGGAAAAGCAAAGCCAGAAAGTAGGTCAACATTCTCACCTGCGCTCGACTGTACCCACCCCTCAGGCAACTCCCCATCCTTCGCAGGCACCCCAAACTCCTTAAACCGCTTCTTCCCCGTCAACAGTTGTTGCATCAGGGCTTTTTTCTGCTGTTTGCTGTTTTCAATAAGCTTTTCGACGGTTTCAATGGCTTTGTCCCAGGTGGAAAGGATTTGGGCGATTTTTGTTTGTTCTGGATCGCTAGGAAAGGGTAATTTCAACTTCTTAAAGTCAGTAAGAGAAACTCTTTCCCTAGTCCCTGAAATTTTAATGCTTTTAACTTGCCGCTTACATATATCACTATTTATTAGATAAGCGAGAAAAGTTGAGTTTTGAAAAGAAGTCGTTTTAATCCTAATGACATCTTGAGTGACTATTCCAATTAACTCGTCATTATAAACTGCTGCTTCACACGGCGGATCTCCTACTTTACTTACAATTACATCACCATAAGCAGTCTGACAGGCTTTTAAGGAATTTGCTTTTCCTTCGCTGACACACACGGTTGATTTTCTTTGATAACGGCCAGATTTGATATCCCTTATATATAACACTGGCACGCCTGTATCCTGCAGCTCAGAAGATAGCAAATCACTTCCAAATGGTCCGTTCACAAAACTATTCTTATCTTTATTTGCAAAGGACAGCAACGGCTTAATCGGCCAGTCTGAGCTTATAGCCTTTATGGCTTCAATAGTTGACCATTTCTTTATTTCAGGAATCATAGCCAAACTCCTCCAAACACCTTGGTTTTTACTTTCAATTGAGGCAGCTGAGTTTGCAATACCAACAGGAAATTTTTGGCAAATTCGCCATAGTTAAGAATCATTGATCATCTTCTTCCTTCAATTCCCGCTCTATCTGCTCAATAGTTGGCAAACTGCTTTTCAATTCATCGGGCAAATTTTGAGTTATATGCTGCTGCCACTCTGAGACGCCAATCGGCTTGTTGAATCCTGCCAACGCATATTCAACAATCAGGTTGTTTTTCTCTTTTACCAGCAACAATCCAATGGTCTGTTTATCATCTGGGTGGCGAAGTTGCTCATCTACGATTGTTTGATACATATTCAACTGGCTGACAAAGCCAGGGTTGAACTTCCCCATCTTTAATTCGATGACCACATAACAGCGGAGCGTTAAGTGATAAAAGAGCAGATCTGCATAAAAGTCTTCATCGCCGACTTCCAAATGCACTTGCCTGCCCACAAAGGCAAAGCCTTGTCCCAGCTCTAATAAAAAATGCTCTAAGTGTTCGAGGAGCGAGGCTTCTAACTCGGTTTCTCTTCTAGGGGAGTCGGTACCAATAAAGTCAAACAGATAGGGATCTTTAAAGATTTGTGTCGCCATATCAGATTGTATCGGCGGCAATGTTGTTGGAAAATTATTCTGGCTGATGCCTTGTCGATGATGTAACCCAGATTCAATTTGAATTTGGAGTACATCCCGACTCCAGCCATTCGTTAACGTTTGGCTGGCATACCACAAGCGTTCTTCCGGGGTTTTTAGCTTATCTAAAAGCGTTAAATTGCTCCCCCATGCTAAATGTGCAACGGTCCGTTGCACAAATTCCTGATCAGGCCAGGAATCGGCAAATTTTCTCATATACTTCAGGTTTCTGGGGCTGAAACCGCTCATCTCGGGGAAGGCTTTCTTCAAGTCATAAGACAGACGATCAATGACTTTGGCCCCCCAAGCCTGCTTGCCTTGCCGGTCGAGGATTTCTCGCCCAATCTGCCAGTAAAGCAGTATCATTTGTCTGTTGGCTGATTGAACAGTTCGTAATCTTGCCTGAGTGATTTCTTGTTTGAGCTTAGCCAACAGCGCTACGTAGGATTCAGGCATTTCCACAAGGTCGACTGGAGCCGGCATTACGGCATTGGGATGCTTAGGATTCCCTCTGGTTTTACGATCTTTACTCATAGCCCAGTTCTGCCAGGTAGCCATCCATTTGGATTTCGAGTTCAGCGAGCTGTTGTTTTAACGCCTCACGTTCTTGCCGCACGGCCATCAGGTCAATCTCTTCTTCCTCTTCGAAGGTATCCACATAGCGGGGAATGTTGAGGTTAAAGTCGTTTTCTCTGATCTCTTCTATTGAGGCCAGGTAAGCATACTTATCGACGTTCTTACGTGCCTGGTAGGTTTCGACAATGGTTTCTACATTCTTATCAGTGAGAAAATTTTGATTCTTACCGTCTTTGTAATTCCGGCTGGCATCAATAAACAGCACAGAATTATCGACCAAGCCTGTGACGGGGTCGGTCTTGTTTTTCTTAAAGATCAAAACGGCGGCAGGAATGCCGGTGCCATAAAAAAGCTTTTCTGGCAGACCGATCACGGCATCCAGTAGATTTTCTTCAATGAGCTTCGTTCGAATCTTTCCTTCACTCGAGCCTCGGAATAAAACCCCGTGCGGAACCACTACACCCATACGTCCCCCTCTTCTACCTGGGGAAGCAGGTTTCATGGTTTCAATCATATGGGTAACGAAGGCATAGTCGCCTTTGGTTTTGGGTGGAATACCGCGACGGAAGCGGGAAAACTTATCATCTTCAGCCACTTCGACACCCCATTTTTCTAACGAGAATGGCGGGTTGGCAACGACCACGTCAAAATGTTTGAGGCTGTCTTCTCTGTCATTAGCATTATCGCCGGTGAGTTTGGGGTTACGGATCGTGTCCCCCCATTCAATCCGGTGATTGTCTTCGCCGTGCAGAAACATGTTCATTTTTGCCAGAGCCCAGGTACTGCCAATGGCTTCCTGGCCAAAGAGCGCATATTTCTTCGAACCGTTAAAATGCTTTTTAACCTGATTGCCACACTTCATTAACAGGGAGCCGGACCCGCAGGTGGGATCACAGATTTCATCGCCCTCCTGCGGGTCAACGAGTTCCGCTATTAACTCCGAGACTTCCGGCGGGGTATAAAATTCACCTGCTTTCTTGCCGGAGGTCGCGGCAAAGTTCTTGATCAGAAATTCGTAGGCGTTGCCAATAACATCCAGATTGCCTACACGGGAGGGACGCAGGTTAAGCTCATCTTTAGCGAAGTCTTGCAGCAAGTGTTTAAGAATATCGTTTTTCTGCTTCTCTTCACCGAGCTTGTTGGAATTAAAGCTGATATCCTGGAACACGTCGCGGAGTTTGTTGATATTAGCTTCTTCAATGGCATGCAGGGCTTTGTCTATGCGTTCACCATTACCCGGTTCATGGCGTTTGCCGTATAGCACATAAAAATTCGCATTTTCCGGCAGATGGAAGCGCTCGTTTTTCATCATCTCTTCAATCAGTTCGTGGTGATCCCCATATTCTTCTTTGTATGTCTCGTAGTGATCCTGCCACACATCACTGAGATATTTGAGAAACAGCATGGTAAGAACAAAGTCTTTATAAATGCTGGGATCTACGGTACCCCTGAAGGTGTCACAAGCAGCCCAGACGGCTTTGTTGATTTCATCCTGATTAACACTGGTGTTTTGTTCTGAAGTTGTATTCATGTAAATGGGTAGCCTTTAATCATTAGTCAGACACCAGCGATTGTGCGATGCCATCCATAATTCGTTGGTCGTTATCAATCAATGCCCGGAGTTTTGCCTGGTGCTTATAAAGCGTATTTGCTAAAGCAGCAATGGTGGATTGCTGCTTTAGCGGAACCGAAGGGATTTCCATTGCCGCCAGAACTTCGCGGCGTACACTACGAATATCACTACCCTGCGCACTACGTTCAAAATATTGCTGAGCAGGTAACTGATTAAGGTACCAGTTCAAAAACCCAGGCTCGACACCGGAACTGGGTAGTGTGCGAATCAGAAAAAAGTGCGGTGAGCACACTGCAGGACCAAACACCTCATCCAGCAGCGTTGCCGTGTTTCGGTTACCTCTGGCCACTAACAATATATCGTTCTCTTGCAAGTAACGAGATTCCTTGACCCGCTCGACCTGAGTCTTTACAACGTTGTTCCAATCTACTCCGTGCCTAATCAGATCTTTCATCTGCACCACACAAGTATCTCCCCGATGATCATCGGTAATCCTGGTTCTAAATGGGTGTCCGCTGATAATTTCAGCAAGTTGGTTTAACTTCATTCTATTTTGCAGCAAATAAGTTGTTGCAAATAATACTTTGCATTTTGAAACCTTGTCAATTATCATTTTTTTAGCAGCAACTGATTTGCTGCTTATTTTTTAAGGCAAAATCACGTAAATCAACCGGAGAATGCAAGTGGAGCTACCTGACTATCTTGAAAAACTGAAGATTGAAAAACACAGATCGCCCACTATCGAATTCGAAACTAACTTTTCGTTTCTCGAATCGAATCCGCGTCTTTTTCATGCAGAACTTTCGTCCTTTTCGAAAGCAGAAAAAATGAGCGGACCTGAACAAATAATCGCGGCCTTAATATCTAAAACATGACTTCACGGAGATCCAACTATGATTCAAATGTATGCTATAGCTAATAAGTACTATGAAGATTTCGAGCAATTCAGAGGCAAAGTGAAATATTCAGACCCCCTACTTTGGGGCTCTGCTTTGTTTGGTATAGCATTTATTGCAAGCTTAATAAGCTTCTTTTACATAGGTCTATCCGAAGCAGTAATTCAGCTGTATAAAATGCCCTCTTTTTACTTTCTAATTTTGTGCGAGTGCGCTTTTTTGTTCTGCTTTGAAGCGCTTAAAGATAAAAGAAATCGAATTGTTTATAAGCAACTGAACAAACAGCTGGAAGGCTGTGATCCCAAGACCATTAATATCCACAATATCAAGCGTCAATGGTTAAAAAAGCACCTACCAGTGAATGAAACAGAGTTTTTAGATTTAGCCGATAACTTTTCTAAAGCACTCGACTTGAGATTTAAGACAAGAAAAGAGCTAGAGTTTAACTTGGACAGATTTTTTAACTGGATTTACTGCATTGAGGCAAAACCCAGAATACTTACGTTGATAGTAATTCTTGTGTCTGCTGTCGCAGCCCTGAGTTTCAAGGACAGTAATGGACTGATAAGTCTTATGGAGTTCTATGCATCCACCGGTTCGGCGGAATTGATGTTTGCCTGGATTCTTTCTGCTGTATTTTTAGGAGCGGGATTGTTCGGGATTTCTATCTCGTTTAGGTTTACCTACATGCTGCTATCGTACATTTCAAAAACAATTGATGGCAGGAATGCTAAAAATCGTAGGACGGTTAACAAACTCATTAGAGATTTAGTTGAATATCATCGTTTAGAAAGGATCAAAATTTAATGTTTGGTTAGTCGAATAAATAGGGTTTTCTACCGATATTTTGCAGACTTTCTATCGCTGCATGCACTAGATTCAGCAGCGCCTGTGCTATTCGATCCGACCCGCTGTGACAATAGCGGTTAAATACTTTGATTCCGCCATACCGATAGACGTATTTCAGACGGCAACAAATTCGGGGTACCAGTGAATCGGTTCTTCGCCACCACTCCACCCACCAGGAAAGCAGTTCTTCAATGGACACGGAATCCAACAAGGAAAGACATACTGCTTCCTTAAAAAAACGCAACCATACCTAATACTAACGCTGGTTAAAACCAAATCAGTTGAACTCCGCATCCGCTTCAATCTTCAAATCCCGAAATTAGTTCCAGATGCAGATCCAATTCACACCAAAAAGCTAACATTACAGTATCATTGATCTATCAGTCAGACAGTGGCAACGTACCTACAATTAGCCGATAAGAAGTTAAAGTATGGCTATCACCACCATATCCTGCAGAGAATTTAATCAAGACGCCAGCAAAGCAAAACGGGCTGCGGCTGCAGGACCGCTGTTTATTAATGACCGGGGCAAACCGACATGTCCTCCTCTCTATGGAAGATTATCAAAAAATTACCGACAAGCAGAAAAGCATCGTTGACCTACTGGCCATGCCAGATGCTGAAGACGCTGACTTTGATCCGCCGCGCCTGGATAAAAACCTATATAAGCCAGAGGACTTTTCATAAATGTTCCTTCTGGACACAAATATCGTCTCTGAACTAAGAAAGGCAAAAACTGGCAAAGCAGAGGCTACGCGAGACTAACGCACCTGCCTGGCTCCTCAAACTATTAGAGCCTGTTTACCCCTCCACCAAAACACTGTATAAATAACCAATACATTCAAAAGATAAGACAAATACCGCCAATACAGTCTCCCAAATGATTCTCTATATCGCTGAAAAACCCAGCCTCGGTCGGGCTATTGCGCAGGCACTTCCTAAACCTCACAAAAATGGTGACGGATTCATTGAGTTAGGAAATGGCGATGTTGTTAGCTGGTGTATTGGTCATTTACTGGAGCAGGCAGAGCCAGAAGCTTACGATCCGGAATATAAAAAATGGCATTCCGGACATCTTCCCATCGTTCCGGAACCATGGTTGCTGGAGGTTAAATCTAAAACCCGAAAGCAATTTACCGCATTGAAAAAGCTGATTAAAAAAGCGGACGGATTGGTCAATGTCGGAGACCCTGATCGGGAAGGTCAACTGTTGATCGACGAGGTCATTAGTTTTTGTGGTGTCTCCAAATCGAAAATTGCTGCGACTAAGCGCTGTCTTATCAGCGATCTCAACCCGGCATCCGTCAAAAAATCGTTGGCGAACCTCCGTAAAAATACCGACTTCATCCCCTTGGCGACATCGGCATTAGCGCGCGCCCGGGCGGATTGGCTTTATGGAATTAACATGACTCGTCTCTGTACCGTGCAAGGGCAACAATCTGGTTTCCGCGGCGTGTTATCGATTGGCCGCGTCCAAACCCCGCTCTTAGGTTTAGTGGTTAAACGTGATTTTGAAATTGAGAATTTCGTATCCAAGCCATTCTATGAACTGGAGGTTAATTTAAAGACCGAACAAGGTTTTACCTTTACCGCAAAATGGAAACCCAGCGAAGCCTGTCAGCCTTATATGGACGAAGAGAATCGGGTCCTCTCTCGCAAGTTGGTGGAGAATGTTGCTTCTCGTGTCAAAGACAAAACAGGCTCGATCAATAGTGTTTCAGATAAGGTTAAAAAACAAGCCCCGCCTCTGCCCTATAATCTTTCCGTGTTACAAATAGATGCTGCAAAACTATTCGGCCTCAGTGCTAAACAGGTGTTGGATGTCTGCCAAAGTCTTTATGAGAAGCATAAGCTAATTACCTATCCCAGATCAGATAATCGTTATCTACCTGAGGAGCACTTCAGTGAAGCCAACCAGGTCATTGCGGCAATAACCAGTGTTGATGCAACGTTGGGTGATATCGCCAATTCTGCTGATCTAACTAAAAGCTCCAAAGCCTGGAACGATAAGAAAGTAGAAGCTCACCACGCCATTATTCCCACTCAGAAGAAATCCGGTACGGGCTTATCCGCCACAGAGTCGAAAGTCTATAACCTTATTGCAAGACAGTATCTTATGCAGTTTTTGCCTACCTTCGACTACCGCCAGATACAGATAGACTCTGTCATTGAAGGAGGCCTCTTTATTACCAGGCGCAAAGAGGTCATCTCTGAAGGCTGGAGAATGGCTTTACTGCAGCGCCCACAGGCAAAAAAAACCAATGACAAGGAAGAGGAGGATTATTCCAGGGGTAGAATGCCTGAGCTGAAAGTGGGCGATCCCGTCACCTGTACCGAAGCCTTAATACTCGATAAAAATACGACACCGCCAAAGAGATTTAATGATGCGTCTTTGTTATCTGCAATGACCGGTATATCGCGCTACGTAACTGACCCGGAGATTCGAAAGATCCTCCGTGAAACGGATGGCATAGGCACGGAAGCGACAAGGGCGGGAATTATTGAGCTATTGTTCAAACGAGGTTTTCTTACACGCCAGGGCAAAGAGATTCGATCAACCCCTGTCGGCAGGCAGTTGATTGAAGTTCTCCCCACCTGTGTATCAGCGCCGGATATGACCGCACAGTGGGAATCACAGCTTGAAGGGATCAGCCAGCGGGAGCTGCGCTATGATCATTTCATGATCCCCATGGTTCAAACGCTTGACGGCCTGATTGAGGAAGTCCGCCAGGTAAAGTTTGATGGATTCGCAGGGTTTGAATCAGTAAATAACAGGAGGCGCAAAAACACCAGGGGCAAGCGATCACGCAGCAGCCGTTCAGGTTCAAATAGCGGAAAATGCGGAAAACTACACTCGAAGCCTGATTGATTAGACTTCATCTTGTCCTCTCAACAAATCGAGCATCTCGTCAATATTCAGTTTTCCTCCGCGATCATTCTCAACTTTAGTACACTCTATCAATTTCATTTCTCGATCCAAGGGTGCAAGGCCAACGGTGACGATGGGCTTCTTAGACTGGCTAACTACCATCTCAATAATTATTGTGTCTCAGTTTGACGAAAAGAATTGCTCGAACGGTCGATATCTAACATCTTTACCAGCCAGGAGACTGCATTGAACCCGTCCGAATGCTAAGTGGCATATCGAATTAATGCAAATGAGATTCGTTATTGCTAAAATTTGCGTTTCTTACAAGAACTCCCAGGCGTTCTTTATACCAGATACTACCGATACTCATGGCTAATTATTAGGTGGTATGGTTTTTCATAAGCAAAACGATGCAGCGTTTTTTGATCACCCGATGGATGCACATTTTAGTGTTTAGTGCCAGCCAGGTTTTATAAGTGAGTAGTTAAAAATGGGACTCAAGTTGAGTGACGTTTCCTTGAAATTCGATGGTAGACCTATCATTGATCGACTGTCTTTCGAGGCGCAGGATGGCGAAATTGTTTGCCTGGTGGGGCCATCGGGATGCGGTAAAACAACAACGCTGAGAATTCTGGCAGGTCTGGAGTCGCCGGGCGTTGGAAAAGTCTTTCTCAAGGATCGGGTTGTTTATGGTACCGGGGTCAATATACCTCCGGAAAAAAGACACGTCGGATTGTTGTTTCAGGATTATGCGTTATTTCCACACCTGAATGTCAAAAGGAACATCGGCTTCGGAATTAACGACAAACAGAATCGCGAAACAATTATTGACGAGATGCTTGAGACGGTCAGTATGGAAGAGTATGCCGAGGCAATGCCTCATATGCTTTCAGGCGGCCAACAGCAACGTATCGCTCTGGCGCGGGCTCTGGCGACCAAACCGGACGTGATGCTTCTCGATGAACCATTTTCAGGGCTCGACACGTCACTAAGACTGAAGCTGCGGGCGAACACCTATGGCATCCTGAAAAGAAACGGAATCACCACCATCATGGTCACTCACGATCCGGACGAGGCGATGTTCATGGCGGATATCATTGTCCTGATGAACGAGGGCAAGATCGTGCAAGTTGGCTCTCCCGAAGAAATTTACTCAAAACCGGAGACGGAGTTCTGTGCAGAATTTTTCGGAGAAGTATGTTCATTTAACGGCATTGTCATGAATGGCCGCATAGAAACGCAGATAGGTTCATTTGAAGCTATCGACCAGAAAAACGGCCAACAAGTTCGTATGCTTGTGCGTCCCGAATCCCTGCGTGTACTGCCGGTGCATGAGACCAATAAGACGGACAACTTTTTGTTCGAACTCGCTTCCATTCATTTTATAGGTGAAAAAAAGCTGATTACGCTGATACAGGCGAATGGCGAGCAAAATAACGTACCGGTGATCGTTCGCATCAACTTAAACGATAACATCCAAACCGGATCACAGGTGAAACTGATTGCCGAGCAAAAAGATATCCTCTTCATGAATCCCTCTGTTTCCGCCTGATATTGTCTTAATAAACTACCACTATGTTTGGATCTATAACACGCGCGTTGGCGCTAAAAAAAGTTCGTTTCAGCGGAGTGTCTGCTTTTGGCTTCTTCGCGATTTGCATCGCCCTGCTACTCTCCATACCAATTTTTGGAATACTTTTTAGTCTATTTCAGGAGGGTCAGGGTAACTGGCCTCATTTGGTCGATACGGTTCTACCCCGCTATATCTATAACAGTATTACGCTGGTTTTCGGTGTTGGCATCGGAGTGACGATCCTAGGGGTTGGGACTGCCTGGCTCGTGGTAATGTGCGAGTTTCCGGGTCGGCGGCTTTTTGAATGGGCGTTGATACTGCCCCTGGCCGTGCCTGCGTATGTCGTGGCCTACGCCTATACGGACGTGCTGCAGTCCTCCGGCCCAATCCAGCAGATGATTCGGGATCTTACAGGACTTAGGTTCGGGGAATACTGGTTTCCGAATATTCGCTCGATGGGCGGTGCAATTACAATTTTCGTTTCCGTCCTCTTTCCTTACGTTTACCTGCTGACACGTACTGCTTTTCTGGAGCAATCCGTCTGTGCGCTGGAGGTTTCCAGAACTCTGGGGCGCACGGCATGGGGAAGCTTTTGGTCGGTGGCAATTCCGCTCGCGCGTCCTGCCATTATCGTCGGCATCTCGCTGGCCCTAATGGAAACTTTGGCGGATTTCGGCACCGTCTTTCATTTCGGCATCCAAACCTTCACCACCGGCATCTACCGGACCTGGGCATCAATGGGCGATCATGTTGCCGCTGCGCAGCTATCGAGTATCTTATTGACCTTTGTATTTGTCCTGCTTGTCATCGAGCGCTATAGCCGTAAACAAGCGAAATATCACCAGACCACGGGCAGCTATAAAAAAATCAAAAGCTTCAAGCTTTCCGGTTGGCGAGGCGTCGGGGCCTCCGGCTTCTGTGCATTACCGTTACTGCTCGGGTTTATCGCACCAGTCATCATGCTGCTTTACATGCACTTCACCGCGGGCCATGACCTTACCAGCGAGAGATACATTCGCATGATCCAAAACAGCGTCATGATGGCAGGTATCACGGCGCTGCTCGCCGTCGTTTTATCCCTCTACCTGGCCTACGCCGCGCGCATTGAGCGTTCTACATTCGCCGCCGCAGTCAACAAAATAGCTGGAATGGGTTACGCCATCCCAGGCACCATGATTGCCGTGGGTATTCTATATCCGGTGGCTTACTTTGATAATTTCCTGAACGATCAGTTTGAAACGTTTTTTGGCATAAGTCTCGGCCTGGTCTTTACCGGCAGCCTAAGCGCCTTAGTCCTGGCTTACCTCATTCGCTTCATGGCTGTATCGCTCAATACCGTTGGGTCCAGCCTGGCCAAAGTTACCCCAAGCATGGAGGATGCGGCCAGAACCCTGGGAAAAAACAAAATTGCCACCGTGATCAAAGTACATGCACCCATTATGTCCGGCGGATTGTTGACCGCCGGATTGATTGTTTTCGTCGACGTGATGAAAGAATTACCGGCGACACTGATAATGCGCCCGTTTAACTTCGATACACTAGCGATTCAAGCCTACAACCTGGCGAAAGACGAACGTCTCACACAGGCCGCAACCCCTTCACTTGTGATTGTTGCGGTTGGTATTCTACCGCTCATCATTCTGAGCCGGCGGATTATGAAATCGCGAACAGGCTCCTTCCGCACAACCAACCAGTAAACCTTCAATGCGAATGCGCTAAAAAATAGAAAGGGAGTGCGAAAGGCACTCCCTTGATGACATGAATATTTCTGCGTACGCGCCTACTTATACCCGACGCTGTCATAGATCTTCTGCGCTTTAGGCTGATTCACGCCCAACACCGACAAATTCACCGTGTCGGAACGGAAAATGCCCAGTTGCGCGACACTTTCCGACAACCCTACCCCCATCACAGCCGGGTATTCGTCGTTACCTGCCGAGAAATATTGCTGGGCTTCGTCACTAGCTAGGTACTCAAGGAACTTAACGGCATTTTCCTTATTTGGCGCGGTCTTAACGACGCCGGCCCCTGAAATGTTGGCATGCGCACCGGTAGTGCTCTGATTGGGGAATACCCAACCGATATTAGCCATGGCCTTATCGTCCAAACCTTTAACATCCTTACGTAGCGCCCGTGCGAAATAGTAAGTGTTGGATACCGCAACGGCACATTCGCCAGAGGCGATGCCACGGAGCTGATCGGTATCGCCCCCGGCGGGATCTCTGGCTCGGTTGTTATACACGCCTTTGGCCCAGGACGTCGCGGCAGCCTCACCTTTATGCTCAATTAAAGAAGCCATTAGTGACAACATGTAAATATTGCCGGACGAACGGGTACACACCATCCCTTTCAACTTTGGATCGGCAAGCGCCTCGTAGGTGGCTACATCGAGCGGATTTACCTTGGATTTGTCGTAGAAGATGATTCGGATACGCTGGGAAAACCCGTACCAATGGCCATCCGGGTGACGCAACCACGCAGGAATGCGGGAGTTGAGATAATTCGATGTCACTGGCTGCAAAATACCTGCCTGATCGGCCCGCCAGAGACGACCGGCGTCCACGGTAAGAAGAATATCAGCCGGGCTGCTTGAACCCTCCGCCTTAATACGCTCGATGAGAGCATCGGCTTTATCCTCGATTCGATTGATCTTTATGCCTGTTTTCTTTTCAAAGGCAGAATAAAGCCTTTCGTCAGTGTCATAGTGTCTGGAAGAATACAGGTTGAGCTCACCGGCGGCATATGCTTGTCCGGTACCTAATAGCGCTACTGCAATTACAGCGTGAAAAATTGCCCTAAGTTTCATTTTTTCATCCAAATGGAATAGTTGAAGAAGAATCCTTGTTGTTTAGGCAAGGGACGAAAATAATGCGAAAGCATAATGTAAATGCAATCGATAATAATTTGCATTTGCAATATATCACAGGACGTCATTTTAGCAAACCATATACAATCCCTACGCCACTGAGTCGTCACACAAGATTGATAGTTTAAATGCTCAATCGGCCGATTTAGATAAGGTTTATTTATTCAAAAGCTTACTGGTTGGTGATACCAGGGCTATCGAGAAGGAGAAAAGGTGTAAATGCGGTGCATCACGTATTGCAAGGCAGGAACGCATGGAAGTTAAGCTGTTTCTACCGGGAGTTGCTGGATAGGGAGATACGAATACGAAAGCTGTGACTGGGAGTCTGGCAGGAACATGTCCTGCCAAACCTTTACCGGATCAGCTACCCATTTGGGACTGAATATAGTTCTGCAGACCGATTTTTTGGATAAGTCCTAACTGCTTTTCAAGCCAATAGGCATGATCCATTTCGGTATCTTCCAACAGCTTCTCCAGTATCGAGCGACTCTGATAGTCCTGCTCGTCCTCGCAAATTTTGATCGCGTCTTTCAGTGCTTTGTCGACGGCATATTCCACATTCAGATCATTTTGCAGCATTTCGGGTACGTCTTTACCAACTTGCAGATCGTCCCGCTGGGTCATATCCGGTGTTCCCTCGAGGAAGAGAATACGCTCGATCAACGCAGCAGCATGGCCTTTTTCATCGTCAAACTCGTGATCTATACGCTCGAATAGCTTATGCAATCCCCAGTCATCATACATACGGGAATGGATGAAATACTGGTCCATTGCAGTCAACTCATGTTTCAGTAAGCCATTCAGCGCAACAATTACTTTTGCATTACCTTTCATACGATTCCCCTCTTTACATCATTGACTGGATATAGTTTTCGATACCGGTGTTATCGATCAGGTACTGTTGTGCTTCAATCCAATCGACGTATTCCTCTTCATCTTCCAGAATTTCAACCAGCATATCTCTGGTCACAAAGTCCTCGGCTTTCTCGCACGACGCCACCACCTGTCTCAGGAGCGCCAATTCGTTCATCACCAGCCTAAGCTCCGCTTCCAACATTTCCTCGGTGTTTTCGCCGATAGAAATTTTGTCGAGACGCTGCAGGTTGGGTAGACCTTCAAGGAACAGGATGCGCTCGATGATCTCGTCGGCCTGCTTCATGTCTTTGATGGATTTCTTGTAAACCTTGCTGTTAAGCTCGCCGATACCCCAGTTCTTAAACATCCTTGCATGTAGAAAACTTTGGTTGATGGAGGTCAGCTCAGCGGTTAAAACCTGGTTGAGCTGGGCTAAGATTTGATTGTCCCCTTTCACGTCTTCCCCCTTATCAATTAATACGGGCCTACAGTTGACCCTCGTCACTGAACCAGTCTACCCTTAATTTGATCCAAGTCAATATTTTTCCTTATATTTCAACAATATACAAAAGAAAATAATTTAGATTCTCATTTGTTTTTACTTTCAGAACGGGCTAGTTCGATTCCGGAATCCGAGAAGCAAAAAGTAGTTTTGCCGGCGTATAGACAACGATTGTCATCTTATTTTCCATTCTTTTAATAATAATGATTCTCATTTACATATGAGGCGTGCTACTATTTAAGCTAATCCGGCACTTTTAAAAATAGGCGGCACTCATGGAGCTTAACTTTCTTTGCGTAAATCACAAAAAATTGTTCAGGGACTGTCCGAAACAGGCTTTTACCTGCTGTCTTAATACACTGGAGAGGTGGAGAAAACTCTTTAGTAGGGACAGCTGGGCTGAAGCAGTGCCCTACATCGGATGTGCCTGGGAAACCGCTCAGATAATGACCATGAGCGATCAGATGGAGACAAGCACTTCCGTTGATTGGCTTTTATATACCACCAGAGGACTGGCGGAAACCCTAAAGAAAACAGGCAGATTGGATCTGTGCATCGAAGCCTACCAACTCACTATCAAGTGCCTCAAAGACAAAGCTGAAAAAGACCCCGCCAGCGAGCAACTTATCGAACCAAAAGCATCCCAAATCTCAGACGAACTACTTCGGATAGAGGCATTGGTGGATTGGGAGAACAGCGCGACCGCGCAGCGGGTGATTTTCGGAGCCCAGACAGCTGCCAGGCCTTCCGTTCACTGATCATACGATACCGTCGGGGCATGAAGCAAAATCAAATTCTTTGGCCAGTATCGATCGATTTTCCATGAGCCGATTAGATAGTTGTCTTGTACGTTCAGCGGCAGAACTTAGAAGACAGATTCGTAATGCCGAAAGGCCGGATGACCCCGAGATTATTCGCGTCTGGTTAGACTTAGACCGGTGCTGCTTACTGTCTAAAAAGCCGCTTTGCCCCTCTTGCTCTATTCGACTGCAACGCCTTCGCTATGTTCAGCAGTTTCGCCTGTTATTAGAGACCGTTTTAGACAACCTTCTACCATCGCACTGGAGATCGACCTGCCTTGATCACATCTATCTACCCTTAAAAAGCTTGCACCACATTTCGGATAGCACGGATTCGGCAAGACAGATCCGCGAGTTGAGGTACGAACTCACAGTGAGTACGCAATACATTAGTTCAGAGTTTCAATACTAGAAACGATAAATCGAAACAGCCCACTCCATTTACTGATAAGCAGGAGGCCGGAATGACAGCTACACGAATCGAAAGAGACAGTATGGGGGAGCTCGAAGTGCCGTCTGAAGCACTCTACGCAGCGCAGACCCAACGGGCGATTAATAATTTTCCCATTAGCGGACGGCCCATGCCCTTGCCGTTCATCCGCGCTTTGATCCTGGCCAAAATGGCGGCGGCAAAGGCAAACGGCGACCTGGAGCAAATTCCTGCCGGCATGCAACAGGCGATCTGCGAAGCTGCCGAAGAATTACTCAATTCAGATGACCTGATGCAGCATTTTCCTGTAGACATCTTCCAGACAGGCTCAGGGACAAGTTCAAATATGAACGCCAATGAAGTGCTGGCCACTTTGGCATCGAAATACTATGGCAGCACCATTAGTCCCAATGACCATATCAATTACGGGCAAAGCAGCAACGATATTATTCCTTCCGTTATCCATATCAGTGCTGCCATCGAAATCGAAAACAAGCTGCTACCTGCACTATGGCACTTATCTAAAACCATTCGAAATAAAGCGGAGACCGTTGACCAGTTTGTAAAAACCGGTCGTACGCACCTGATGGACGCCATGCCGATCCGCATGAGTCAAAGTCTTAACGGATGGGCAACACAAGTGGAGCAGGCAATATTCCAACTCCAGCTATTACAACCATCCCTGCAGACGCTGGCACAAGGCGGCACGGCCGTAGGAACAGGAATCAATGCCCACCCCGAATTTGCCGCTAAGTTCAACGAGCATTTAAGCGAGTTAACTGGATTGACTTTCCGACCGGCAGAAAACTTCTTCAGCCATATCGGCTCCCAGGACATCGCCGTGATGGTTTCCGGACAACTTAAAGCAACAGCGGTGGCAGTACTTAAAATTGCCAACGATCTCCGCTGGATGAACTCCGGGCCTTTGGCAGGACTAGGTGAAATCGAACTGGAAGCCCTCCAGCCAGGCTCTTCAATAATGCCGGGCAAGGTCAACCCGGTTATACCGGAAGCGGCCGGCATGGTTGCTGCGCAGGTCATCGGAAACGATTCGGGGATTACCCTGGCGGGACAATCCGGCAATTTTGAGTTAAATGTCATGTTGCCGCTAGTGGCAAGCAACTTATTGGACAGCATCAAATTACTGAGCAATGCCTGTCATCTGCTGGCTGACAAAGCGATAAGCAGTTTCAAGGTTAATCAGGACAAACTAAACGAGGCCCTCTCCCGCAACCCGATTCTGGTGACGGCATTGAATCCCATCATTGGCTATGCCAATGCGGCTGAAATCGCAAAACAAGCTTATAAGGAAGGCCGTCCCGTGATTGATGTCGCCGAGGAAAACACGGAACTTAGCCGTGAAGAACTAAAACAACTTCTCGATCCCGCCAAGCTGACAAAAGGTGGAATATAGCAGACCTGCGCCCTTGATAAACTGGTTACCTTCACCCTTGCGGGAAGGTAACGTTAGCTCCAAGTTCACCAGAAGCTAGCGTTTGCGGCGTATGCTCCAAAGCACGACACCCAGAATGGATTTCCGGTCAATCCACCCGATTCGCTGGGAGTTGACGCTTGCCGCGTTCTCTCCTGCAAGCCAATAACTTTCGTTTTTGCACTGCTGAACACGCTTTACCATCACTCCGAATTCAGCATGCCGTACAACCACCAGCGAGTTTTGCCTGGGCGAACGGAGGTTCGTGGTAATGACAAAGTCGCCGTCAGCCAACACCGGTAGCATACTATCCCCGGTCACCTTGAAAACGGCTAAAAAACGTAGAGACATAGGGTAAAAAAACGCCTGTAGCCGGAAGCTCAGGCGTTCGCTGAAGGACTTATCCCAACTTAGGATAAACGACTTGCTCAGCCGGTGGGTAAGGACAGGTAGCGGTATAGGTTTCAACGCCTTTGGTTTTCCAAAATGCTTCGGCAAATTCGTTAACTAACTTCAACAGCTCTTCACCATGTGCCCGATCAAGTTGCTGTTTACACTTTGATCCCTGCAACATAATGCTGTGGGTCAGCTCGTGTGCGTTCGGAATCTGGTCGAACTGAGGTTGCTTAAAATAGTCACCCCAGATTACCCGGACTTCTTCCTTCACCTTTAGTGCATGCTCTTCCTTTTGCGCCACCAAACGGGCCAATTGCGCTTGGTCTGCGGGGGTAAGGCTATCTTTGTCCGCCAGTTCCTTGATCAAATCCAACATTCTGATAACTGTCAATGCGGCAATCTGCGCCGTTGAAGGGTCGTAGATCTTACAGGGAATGTCACAGTGGGCTGAAGCTTCCACAAATTTGAGCTTCTTATCGATACTAACCAGTAGATTATGTAACATCTTTTGCCTCTTATCCTTGTTTATCTTTAAGTTTGTGATTCTTAGCTCGCCTGTAAGCAGCATATCCAGCCGCGGTCAATCCCGCGACAGCGAGTAATGAAAGCAGATGAATAGGTTCACTTAGCCAATGGCCATGGTCATGCCCTGGATGAGCAAACGCAGCCTGACCGAAAGCAACTGAACTTAAGAGTAGGATTTGCGCGAAGTTTTTTTTCATTGTTTCCCTCCGAGTTTCATTAATTTTGGTTTTACAGCAGAAATGCATCCGACGTTATAGAGTCTGACCAAATCTCAAAAACGCACTGGATGAATCAATCATCGCAATGTTGACTACTTTCGAAGGTTGCAGGACAAACTCCGAAAATCGTGTTCATTTACACCACTCGAATCAAAACCCTGGACTCGTTAATCAGCTTTATTTTTATGCGTCAGCTATTAGTGGCTGGTTGAGTTTGATAAACCACCAAAAATCTGGCAAAAGTTTTCGTAACGCTTGAAGTGTGCATCCTCAAGTTCATCGCTATGCTTATGAATAAATGAGGACCACTCTAAATTTAATTGACGGCCAGCGCGAATTACAGCGGCATTCACCTGATCTGAATACCCTTGTCTAAGAAACCGAATAATCGATTTAAAAGCATGTTCGAATTGCGTTCCCGCTTTTTTGACATTACCCATATTTTCGAAGGTTTCAGAAAGGTTGAAATAGGTTACTAAAATAGCGGCAATATGGCCGTTAGGGTCATTTTCTATTTGATCCGAAATTTCAAGTGCACAGCCTAAGGATTTTTCGTAGAGCGCGATAGCAGCTGCAAAGTTCTTTGCAGAATGTTCGCTATTGGCTTCGCAAATGAGTTTTTTCCAATTTTCCATCTGTCTATATCTTTTTAGAATTCTATCCGAAAAGTTCGCGTCCAGGTTCGATCGATTGTCATTTGACAGCTTCATCAGATGATAATGATTCTCATTCCTAAAATCAAATTTAGACAAATATCTACTGCCTTATAGGTAAAACCAGACCGTCACTATTCTTAACGATTACTTTCCCAAAAGCTCAGATTTGGATAAACGAATGACTATGAAGAGGAAAAACAGAAGGGCTCTAAGCTCGCTTATGTACAAAAACTATGACTACCGACTATATTCAAACAACGATAAGGAAAATCGCTCAGTCATGGACCACGTGCCGCTCATCAACTGGTGAAGGATTACAATATGACAGGGACCTGATTGAAATGAACCACTTACTCAGAAAATCCACTTCCGGGTCAAAGGAAACGCAGTAGCCCAATCACATTCGCCTGGGATAAGCGAACAGGCAAACGAAATTATTGGATCAAGATTTGAATCGAGAAAATCGGTTTGCAGCTTAACCAGTTTTAAAACTGCAAACCGAGTAGACACTATTACCTACTTCAGTTCTGTCGCATCAATCCAGAGTACGGCATCCTGAGAAAGCTCTTTGCCTTTGTGTTCGCTGACCGGTCCCGAGCCCAGGCAGGCGAACCCCCAAGTACCGGCTTTAGGAATACCAAAGGTAAACATGCCATTGTCATCGGTAATGGATACTACTGCCGACCCGGGAACGTCACCCAGGTTCTCCTTGCCGAAGGCATTGCCTTTCAAATCCACTTTTGTATTGATGTATTCGATCTCACATTCGATGCCAGCCGCTGGCTTGCCATCGGACAACAGTTTGCCGGTAAAGGTGCCACCGACATAGTTTTGATAAGGCTTGTTCAAAGGAACAATCTCTGTAGCCAAACCAAGAGGCTCATTCCAGCCGGTAGGCATGGCGCCTTTGTTAACATAACTCTTGGTGATTTGCTGGATATAGATGTCTTCGCCTTTTTCGTAATAGGGGGCTGGAACGGCTACGAAGATATAATCCCCATTACGCTTTACCTTGTAGCTGGTCTCATAAGCCTTCGCGTCGTTGTGCGCGCCTTTCCAGGTGACGGGCTTCAATGTATTCAGTAGATCAATCTGCTTGTCTTTAAACTTAACGAAAAACTGTTCCGGCTGTTCCATGTCCATGGTATGTCCGTTTTCCATCGGATGTCCAAATACCAGCTTTAAAGGGATCTCGGCAGGTTTCTCAAGCATTACCTTAGGCGTATACACCAACAGGAAATGTGCTTGTGCGCCAGCTGAGAGTATTGCGCTACTCATGGCCATAGCGACACTAGTTTTCTTTAAAAAATCGCTCATTACAATTGTCTCCTTGTAGATTAAAAATAGGAATGGGGACTAATTAATCAGTCACGCTGACCACTAGCCGCCATCATCCATAAGCTGAAATATTTGCGTGCTAATATGGGTCTGGATCTTGCCCAGGACGAGGGGTTACTCAACGATATCACTACCGTCAATTTCCACCTCATGACCTGGGCCGGCATCGAAAACAACTTTGTAATCTCCCTGAGGCTTATCAAATTCGAATTCACTGTCCTCGCTCATCGCTCCTTCCAAAATAGTGTTTCCGCTCGCGTCCATAACTAAAATCTTTACTCCCGATGCGGAGGATCCATCGGAAAAGCCACCTTCACAGAGCACGGTTCCATCCCCATTGTCATAACAGGAACAGAGAGGGGTGTGCGCATACGCACTGGCCGCTGTCAAAATTACAGCAGTAAGGGCTATCAATTTTTGGATTAAGTTCTGCAAAATTTTCTCCTCTTTTTAGGTCAATCGAAGGATGTTGAGGGGTCTGAAAAAGTAAGTTGTCGCAATCTTGCCATTACATGAGCACAGCAGAAATGACACGGGTCAAACAAAAATAATTCTTATTTGTGTTCGCAAGTGCAGTCGATTTAGACTTCCCATTAAATTCTTATTTAGCCTGAAAGCGCAGCGAAAATGGCTTCTACAATGCTGTCAATGCATGGGACTCCTATGGCTCCTTCACAACCCTATTTAGCAAAAACATTGAATGATTTAACGCCTGGAAAAAGCGTGAAAATCATCCGTCATCGTTCCCAAGGCGCGGTGCGTCAACGCCTGCTGGATTTGGGTTTGATGCCCGGTGCGGAAGTCACCATGGTGCGTAGCGCCCCGCTAAATGACCCCATTGAGCTCAAGCTGGAGGCGGCCAATGTCACGTTGCGCCGCCAGGAAGCGGCAACTATAGAAGTTCAAGAAAATGAGTAATCCAAAGAGTCTTCGTGTGGCCATAGCAGGCCAGCAAAACGCAGGAAAGTCCACCATCTTTAACATGCTCACCGGAGTACGCCAACATGTGGCTAACTATCCCGGCGTTACGGTGGACAAAAAGTATGGGTCTTATCAAGACAACGAAGGAATCGTGCAGACTGTCGACTTGCCTGGCACTTACAGTCTGACTTCGTTTTCGCTGGAAGAACGTGTGGCACGAAATTTTTTGCTCACTGAGCAACCGGATGTCACCTTAGATGTTGTCGACGCTTCAAACCTGCATCGCTCACTGCACCTAACGCTGCAAATATTGGAAATGGGATTGCCTACGGTTCTAGCGCTCAACATGATGGACGTCGCTACTGGTCGCGATATCCGTATAGACAGGGAAGAGCTGGCGAGACGCCTCGGCATTCCAATCGTAGAGACCGTAGGTAGAAAGGGGCAAGGGAGAGAGGATCTGCGCCGAACGATCCGAGAGTATGACACTGCTAAGGAAACTCTAACGCCACCTGTGGACTACGGCCCCCTTGAGACCGATATAAACGCTATTGAAGCAGATTTACCTGCTAGCGAAGTGCTTAAGCATGTGCCGAAACGCTGGATAGCGCTAAAACTGTTGGAGGATGATACAGCCGTTGCTGACATGCTGATGACAAAGTCGAACAAATCGGAGATAGAAGCGCTGCTTCGACGGGTCACAGAACAACGAAACACATTCTTTCAGAACCAGGGACTTGATGTCGCAGACCATATAGTCGCCAGTCGCGAAAAAGCGATCATAAACCTGCTTGAGGGAGTAGTCAGTGGCAAAGATCCTAATCGACCAACATTAACCGATCGCGTTGATCGGTTCCTGTTAAATCGTTGGGGCGCTCCGGTTTTTCTTGTGGGGACGGTTTTTCTTATCTACCAGGTTGCGATTGTATGGGGTTATGAACTCACCACATATACCTGGCCGCTGCTGGCTGGATTCCGAGAGATAGTCGCCGGTGTGCTGCCAAGTGCGGGATTTCTGGTCGACCCATACACACGCGCCATGGGACTCTGGCTGGTCGATTCTGCAAACACCTTGCTTAATTATGTACCCATTTTTCTGATTCTGTTTTCTCTTATCGCAATTCTGGAAGATACAGGCTATATGGCACGAATCGCCTTTATTCTGGATAAGATCCTACATCGATTCGGGCTTCATGGGCAAAGTACCTTACCGCTGATTTTAGGTGGTGTCTTCGCCGGTGGTTGTGCGGTTCCGGGTGTGATGGCAACCAAAGGAATTCCGGATAATCGCGCGCGCATGGCGACCATACTCACTGTGCCCTTTATGAACTGCCTGGCAAAGGTCCCGCTCTATACGCTATTACTCGGCATCTTCTTTGTGGAAGATAAGTCATTGATGATGTTTTATATTTCCACCATGACAATCATTTTCGCCCTGCTTGTGGCGAAACTGCTTACCAAAACAGTTTTACAAGGCGAGCAGACATCTCCTTTTGTCATGGAACTTCCAACCTACCACCTGCCAACAGTTACTGGGGTTGCACGCCGGGCATTTGATCGCACTTGGATGTACATTAAAAAAGTCGGCACCATTGTTGTGGCTGTGGCAGTCGTCGTTTTTACCCTTTTGCAATTTCCCGGACTTCCGGAGGAGCGCAAGAGCCACTTCGAGACACGAGGTCAGGCAGCGCTTGAGGTATTTCAAAAGGCAATGAATGGCAATCAATATCTGTCAGTCGCTCGGCAGGAGAACATCGTTCCCCTGGTCAATTTTTATAATGACTTTAAGCGCGCGAAGCTAAATGCCTCCGGTGCGGAGGCTTCTCGCGCAGTCAATGCAGAATTTGAGGCACGCAATGCCGAGTTTTACCCACTGGTAAAACCACCCAAAGGCGACAAGGACGCTAGAAAAGCCAGTCGGGCACTTAAAAAGCTTGCTTCAGCCAGCAAATCCATCCGCCGGGAAATGAAAGAAGAACGCATCACCAATTCTATCCTGGGCAGCATCGGTCGCAGTCTGGAACCATTGACACAGTTTGCCGGCTTCGACTGGAAGATTAATGTCGCCTTGCTTGCTTCGTTTGCCGCTCGAGAAAGCAGTGTGGCAACCTTAGGCGTGCTCTTTCAACAAGATGCAGACCAAAATGCCACCTTGGAAGAGCGCATGGGAAGCGAAACCATGGCTGCCGGTGCGACTTCGCTGCTGGCAACCTCAATGATTCTATTTTTTGCCCTTTATCCACCTTGTCTAGCGACCACAGTCATGGTGAAGGTGCAGACAGGTTCTTATGGATGGATGTTATTTTCTATCATATTCCCGACTATTCTTGGCCTTCTGGTATCGAGTGTCGTCTACAGCGTTGGCTTGGCTATGGGAGCCAGTGGCATCGAAGCAATGAGCGTCGTGTATTTTTCTGCTTTGGCATTGCTCCTATTGGTAGGCTTACGCGGAGGTCAAAGGAGAATCAAGTTACACCAGATTAAAACGGCTGGGGGGTAAATCATGAGTGAAGCTAGAGAACAACACACCCAAGCAGATTCAGCGCCGTCAATTGCTAGCATTGAGCAGGAAATGCACTGGACTGATGCGGGCCTTATGATATTAGTCATCATCGCCGCATGCTTTTATCTTTACCAAAAATTATGGAAAAAACGTGGGACCTGTGCCGGATGCAGCGGTCAATGCGGCAAACCAACCGACTCCTGCGAAACCAAGACCAGGCAACAGCAGATTCCTCTAGGACCAAATAAAGATCAATAGGCTGAAATACCTCGCATATGAACCATGCCATCGAAGTAGATAGTTTGTCTCATAACTATGGCGACCGAGTTATCTATGAAAATTTAAGTTTCTCTGTGCCTACTCGAAAAGTCGTCGCCCTACTGGGGAAAAATGGAGTCGGTAAAACCACCCTCATTCGCATACTAATGGGGTTTCTGCGGCCGAGCGGGGGCCAATGCAAAGTGTTGGGAGAAGCATCTCATAAACTTACCGCAGCAAATAGAGAGCGTATTGGCCTACTGTTCGAGGGTCACCTCACCTATGATCTGATGACTATCGAAGAAATTGAGCGCTTCTACCGCCCTTTTTACTCTAATTGGCGTAGCGAGCTCTACTATGATCTGGTTGACCGATTAAAGCTTCCCAACTCCCATCGTATCTGCAATATGTCGTGCGGCCAGCGCTCACAGGTCGTGCTCGGTCTGATATTTGCGCAAAGCCCGGAGTTAATGATTCTCGACGATTACTCGATGGGTTTGGACGCCGGTTACCGACGTTTGTTTCTTGAATACCTGGATAATTTTATCGGTGAGGGAGATAAAACCGTTTTTATTACTTCCCATGTGGTACAGGATATGGAGGATCTGGTGGATGAAGTCATTTTTCTGCAGCGAGGCGGTAAAATTCTACAAATGCCACTTGATGAATTTCGAACCAAATTCCGCTGTCATAGCTTCGAAATGGAAGCTTCTTCAAAAACGCCCTCATCAGACCAGTTAATTACTAACGTCGATATACATGAGCGTCGGCCTGTCATTTATAGCTTTGCGTCGAAAGATCAACTTAGCGAGCATCTCAGTGTGCATTGGCCTGGGGTGAAATTGATGCATGACATCCCCATGAGCCTTGAAGACGCCTTTATCGGACTCACAGGAAAATACTGATATGTTGTTGCGCTCAATTTTTCTGAAAGAATGGCTGAAAATTCGCTGGTTTTGGTTTGTAGCATTAGCACTGAATCTGGGTATCCTGGTTTACTTGTTTATCGATATCCGCCACCAGTTCCAAGTTGAGCATTCCGAGATGATCTGGTACTGGGTTTTTGAACTGCGCCGCCTGCTCTACACCGAGATCAAATATATCCCGGCAATCACCGGAGCCATGCTCGCAGCAGCCCAATTTGCGCCGGAAATGATCAACGGACGCTTTCGGCTGTCACTCCATTTGCCACTTCGTAACGAATTACTGGTAGGCAGCTGGGTCCTCTTTGGCGCTATCATGAGCGGGCTTCTGGCGCTGATAGATGCCATCGGTCTGTACTTTATCGTACTGACATGGTTCCCTCAGGAAGCGGCAGTCAGCGCCGTATTGACGGCTCTACCTTGGTTTCTAGGCGGTTGGGTCGCATATTTTGGCGCTACCCTTGTTCTGCTGGAACCCCAGCCCTTGCGTCGACTTACCTACTTGGGTCTCAGCATTGCCTTCATGAGCATCTTGTTTCTAGAGAAGGGTTATCAGGAATATGACAGGGTGATATTGGTTCTTTCCGCATGCGCGCTGTTATTTGTCCCTGCCATTATGCTTCCAGCACATCGTTATCGCCACAGGAACTAAATCATGATGCCCGCTCGATTTGCCCGCTGGAGTCTGCTTCTGCTTGCCATCATTCTATTCGCCATCTGGCTACCACAGGCACATAATAAATTGTTTGAATACCGTTTCGGTAAAACCCATTTGTTTTATAGCCCTGTCGCAAAAACCTTTATCTATAAAGAATTGCTTGGTGAGGGCCACCAGTTTGTCTATCGCGACAGGGAAGGAAATAACTATTCCCGAGAACAGTTTGAAACCCTGATTCCCTTTATTTATTACAAAAACATGGATCTCTGGGGCAAGCTTCCACTCGAGTTGGACGGTAATAGTTTCGACATACAAACAATCCGAAAAGAACGCCAGGTGATGGAGTTAAAGCCTGTTGAACTGACTGAATACAATCCACGTATTCAGCTCTTTCCGCTGCTGGAGTCAAATCCAGGGCGAGCCCGACTGCGCTTTCCTGAAAATGTTTTCCGGCCCGGCGATTCGTTAGAATTTATCGATAGCGATCATAATCATCCAACCCCTAGCCATGATGAAAGCGGGGATCATGATCATCCTACCCTCGAATTAACTGAAGACTTTTCTGCGGCGCTTACGGTAGCCGGTTTTCAGTTTCCCGTCACTGCCACCTATGGACAGGTCTCCATATTAAAAGCATTCGATGCGGGGTATTTTTTGGTAGATAATCAAGATCGCCTGTATCACCTCATACGTAAAGATGGTCACCCCACTGTATGGCGAGTGGCACTTCCTGACTCAGTAAAGGTGCGCTTCATCAAAGTAACTGAAAATAAGCGAAGAGAAACCGTCGGTTTTTTACTGGATCAGGAAAACAAACTGCATATTATCAGTTACAGCACCTATCAACTGATTCCCCTGAATTTGCCTGGCTATAATCCTGACACCATGGAGCTTAAGATAATCTTCAATCCATTATATCGAACGACGATCTATTCAGACCAAGAGAATATCTATGCCGTTGCGATGGATAAGGAATACAGGGTTATCGATAGCTTTAGCCGCACAATGGCAATGGCCGCGCCGAGGTTGCCCGACCAGATTCGAGACTTCTTATCACCATTTCGCTTGGAGCTGCGTGATCCAAATTCACGCTACTTCGCTATGCAACTGATCTGGAATGGCAACATCGCCATTTTCGGTAGTATTGCTGCGATGTTGTTAGCTGTCGCTTATCTCCGGCTCCGCGGTTATAAACCATTTTCGCATCCGGTGGACATTGCCCTAGTCTTGTTAAGTGGATTTTATGGCCTCATCGCGTTAATTTTGCTTCCTCCGGACAATGACTGATCAAGAATCGCATAAGTCATGATGAGAAGACAGCAAAGCGCTCCAGTTCTGCTCGTTATCGGCGTACATCGAGACGAACTGGCCTTTGGTGCGAAGGTCGCCGAGGGTCTGGATCCTAATTATTTCCAGGTGCTGCGTATTGAAAAGGGTATTTCAGGAGAACGCCCGCGTCACGATCAAGTTAAACAGTTTGATCAAAAACATCGCGACTTATATCTGCAGATTCTGCAGTATCTAACCCCTACCACCCGGCTGCTGATCGACTTGCATCAGGGGCTGGATTGTTCAAAACTCAGGGCTGACGTATTTAGCTATAACAGCTTTATCCCCTCGAATTTCAATAACTTAGCCGATGTAGCCAGAGATTTTAAAGCGGAAGTTTACTGGTATCACCTGGTAGAAGACACTTTGCTGACGAATCTGGAAACAGAAGAATTTCCTTATGATCTGGTAGCCAAAACGCCAATTCCCCTAGAGGTTTGGAAGTACAGCAGAGTGCCGTACATCGGTCTGGAAATTTATACCCATAACAATGGGTCGGGTTCTACCCAGGAACAGCAATTTGCCCGTCACCTAATCAATCGCCTCAGCAGTATGGCTTTTAAAGTTGCGGACATAGAAACCTAGGTAGGTAAGAAAAACACCTTTGCTTGATACAAATCCTAAAATTTCCATTTTCTATTGCTAGTATGAGCACCAGACCATCAGCCTTATTAGCTGTCATACTGAGATTTCTCAAAACCACGAGATCGATTTTATTGGCACATCCATGTGCCCATGTGCCAAGCTCGCTCTCACTCAGAAACACTCGTTTCTGGATGAGAACTAACTATACTCAGTGCATCCGTAATATTAGAAAAAATCGTTATTCTAATTTTCTGGCTGCAACTAACAAACTTCGCAAACCTGACTTATTGAGGATAAGCAATGGATAATGAACAGGAACAAACCGGCCCTTTTGCCTACGGTCCCGGACCGCAACCCCAGGCCGGACAAGGTAATCCCTTCCAAATGCCGCCTCCTGAGTTTGCTCAACAAGTTCCACCGCATTGGGCCGGCTATTATCACCATCCCCATATGGCGCATCCCCCCCATTGGGGGCACCCGCCGCCTCCGCCCTATTGGCATGGGATGATGGCCGCTTACGCCCAACAAGCTCAGCAAATGCCACCCCAACCTCCCCCACAAGGAGGACCGCGACAGGATGCGGTGAAGTCGATGTTGAAGGATCTTGGTGAGTCCGCGGGGTTAGGCAACTTGGTGGAATTGCTATCTCTGGACGATAAGGAATTTTGGAAAGGCGCCTTAGTCGGTGCGGCAATTACCCTACTGGCATCCAATGAAAATGTCAGAGCAAGTTTGATGGGCACTCTACAGTCCATGATGGCTGCCGTTAACAATGTCGGCAAAGAAACGCCAAAGAATGAACCAGAAACGCAACACGACGAAGGGGAGCAAGCATGAGCCAGTATTATTACAACTACCCAAATGGGTACCGCCTGCCTGCCTACCCGAACTATGCGGCTAGCCCGGTGGCCAACGCTTTTAAGACCGGCGCAATGATTGGTGCTACCGGTGCGACGGCAATCAATCTTTATCAATGGTCCAAAGGCCAGGTTGAACCGCAGGAAGCAGTGAAAAGCGTGCTGCGAGCAGGGGTAACAACCGGCTTGGCGGCAGGCGCGGCAAAAGCGGCCGGGACGTTATTCAAAGAACAGCCGGTACTATCCACACTCGCCAGTTTTGCGGCAGGGACTGCGGTCGCTTACGCATTAACTCAACCCGAAGAAATCACTAAGCTTATTAAAACTGATGCGCAGGAGGATGCATAAATGCCTTACGGTTACTACTATGGGTATCCTCCTGGGGTGCCTGCCACAGGGATGCCTGCCACAGGATTGCCATATCCTAGCCAGCCTGTTTATCCATCATCGCCTTATATGGCTCCACCCGTATTTAACGGCTATCCGCAGCAGCCACCATTTGCCCAGGGTCCACAAACTGCAAACGAACCGACGCCCTTTTTTAACCTGGCTAATCCTAAGTTTCTCAAGGGTGCGGCTTTAGGTGCGGCGGCGGCTTATCTACTCACCAACGAAAACGTCCAACGCGCGGCGATCAAGACCTCGGTGAAGACCTGGATGATGTTGCAAGGTGGATTAGAGGAAATGAAAGAACGCTTTAAAGATGCCGAGGCAGAAATAGTCGCCTCTGAGTCTGGTGAATAATGACAGCATTAACCACAAAATCCTGGTTAGTACATGAAACACCTGAGCGTTTAAGATTCAAACAGCCTTTTTTGCTTGACCAGGAAATTGACTTTGCCTGGCTCCTGGCCCGGCTGGAACGCTTGCCGGGGGTGGATACAGTTAGAATTAATCGACTGGCGTCGTCGGTGATCTTTCATTACTCCGGCGAGCCGGAACACCGAAAGAAAATCGCAATCTTCATGCATCGCCTTCGACGCGAAGATGTACCTGACGGAAAATCCGAACTCCCTGAATTACCCGAACTTTTTCCGATGTTGAAGACGGTTGGCATCATTTCCATATCGCCTTTCGTTTCTCCGGCAATCCGCAAGCTTCTTACCTGGACCAATATATTGCCAACCATAGTGACCGGTATTCAGACCTTTGTTTCGAGAGGAGTCAAAATAGAAGTATTGGACGCCATCGCTGTAGGTTTGACTGCGCATAAAGAAAATTATCTGACAGCCAATATCACGACGTTTCTAATGCAGTTGGGCGGCTACCTGGAAAGACTCACTGAACAACAGTCAGACAGCCTGTTGAGAAATCTGTTGCAACCGGATATCGGCAAAGCCTGGGTGGAACGGGAAGGTGTGCTCGTCCAAATACCCGGTGAACAGGTTGTCCATGGCGAACAGGTGGTTGTCGGTCCAGGAGAGAAAATTCCTGTGGACGGCTTGATCCTGGACGGCAATGCCTTGGTAAACCAGGCTTCCGTGACTGGTGAGGATTTGCCGGTTCGTAAGGAAATTATGGATCAGGCTATTGCCGGGACGGTGATTGAAGAAGGAAAACTTCGTATCGAAGCACGCCACGTGGGCGAAGAAACTACTACCTCCCGGATTGCCAAGTTTATGCAGGACTCTCTGGGTCAGAGATCACAAGCCCAGCGATTGGCAGATAAACAAGCAGATCAACGGGTTTACCTGACACTGGGTACGGGAGGTCTGATCTATCTGATGACCGGTCAAACCCGGCGCCTGGAATCCATTTTCCTGGTGGATTATTCCTGTGCGTTAAAACTCGGAACACCCGTGGCATTCAAGTCGGGCATGTATCAAGCGGCACAATCGGCAATTCTCCTGAAAGGCGCGGTTGCCATGGAAAAGCTGGCCGAGATCGATACCGTGGTTTTCGATAAGACCGGCACCTTAACCCATAGCCATTTACAAGTGACCGATGTGGTGGTTTTAGATCCACATCACTGGGACCGTGAGCACCTACTCGCCGTGACCGCCTCTATTGAAGAACACGCCAGCCATCCGATCGCTGAAGCAATCGTTCGAAAAGCTAAAGAAGAAAAGCTAAACCATATCGACCATGGCGAAGTTGAGTACATCGTGGCCCACGGTATGAACTGCCCGGTCAATGGAGATGTTTTAACAATCGGTAGTCGCCACTACTTAGAAGAGCACGAAAATATTACTTTCGACGATAGTGAAGAATTAATTGACCGATTTGAGAGTGAAGGAAAAACGCTGCTCTTTGTCGGTCTATCACATGAACCTGTCGGTATTATTGCCTTGCAAACTAGGGTACGTGAAGAGGCAAGCAAAGTTGTCGAGCATCTGCATCGGCTGGGTGTCAAGCACGTCGCCATGTTGACAGGAGACCGCCTGCCAAAAGCAAAAGCCATGGCGAAGGAACTGGGCATTGATCAGGTGTTTGCCGAAAAGGTTCCGGAAGAAAAAGCTGAAGTCATCCAAGAATTGCAAAATCAGGGGCGCAAAGTGGCATTTGTCGGTGATGGCGTCAATGATGGACCGGCATTAATGACTGCTGACATTGGTATTGCCATGCCCCACGGCGCTGAACTTGCTCGCGCAACCGCCAGTATAATCTTGCTCGAAGATCAACTCGAATTGCTGACGGAAGCCTTTGAAATTTCGCAAAACACTCTAAATCTGATCCGCAGCAACTACCGGTTAGCCGTTGGGGTAAATACTTTTGTATTATTAGGCGCAGCGGCAGGCAAACTATCGCCTGTGGTAACCAGTTTACTGCATAACGGAACGACCGTTGGCGTGCTGGTCAGAGCGCTGAGAGGAGCATAATCCAAAAACCCCGGTTTTTGGGATAATAACCAGTGGTACACTGCCACCTAGGAGTTGAAAATGGGTCTTCACTTTGTTCCTTTCGTCGCAGGTATAGCCTTGGGTGCATTGACTACCTGGGTAGCCAAAGACGAAAAAACCAGAAAAAGTCTACAAGAAGGAGCCACCGCCACGGGTGACAAAATAAAATCCGGTTTGCAAAAGGCGAAAGCGGAGTTTTCAAAAAAGCCATCCGGTAAACCGCCGGTCAAACGCACAGCAAAAGCGAAGCGTTCAACCAAAGTCACTTCTGCCAAGACTAAAGCAAAAACGGCTGAGCCTGTGAAAAAGGTTGAATCCGAGTCCGCTGAATAAACTGATAAGCTTTTTTGGGGATTCCGACCCCCAAAAACTCCCAGAATACGCTCCTACTTGAGAAGAGTTTTGGAGTACCGGGTGGTATGCAAGCCAGCAAAGGCTAGAAAGGCTATCCCGGTGTAGATATGCAGCTTTTTCTTGCCCGCCGCGGCTAATGCCAACGATGGGATTAAGGTAGACAACATTCCAATTTTGCTAACTCTTGCAACTGTTACAGAAGGCTTTTTACTGACTCTTCTCGGACGCCTGAAGCAAATCTCTTCAACCTGCTGCTCCATATGCATTTCATCGACTGCGTCAGCGTCATAGAGAACAATAATGCTGCCCGACTTAAGGTTGGACCGGACACTTTCGACCCCTTCAATTTGCTCGACTTGTTCTTGAGTCTCAGTTAGAAACTGCCTCGATTTAAACAGTGGATTTCTGACACGAATACGGCCTGGCACGGCGCTTGCTATCATCTAACAACCTGTAAATTTTGAATTTAGTTGGCAAGTCTCTGACCATCAATAGTCATTGTGGTGGATTTTATTGCGATAGATTCCTAATTGTAAATCGTAAATATTATTACTACTATATCAACCAGGATACGAAAGCTAAGCATCTCTTCTGAAACCTTACAGACATAGTTGCTCGTTACGGAGGTGGCCATGAAACCTTATATTCACTGTGCTGATGGCAGAATTCGGGTAAAAACCAAATCACTGAAATCTTCACGTAAAGCCAATCTGCTGTGTGCACACCTATTGGAAATTGAGGGTGTCGAACAGGCTTCACCAAATACCGCCAATGGCAGTATTACCATCAAATACGACACCACAATGACAACTGAGTCGCCTATTCTCAGCTCTTTATCAGCCAAGCTCGGTGAACAAGTTTGTAGCGATCATGACAAACAACCCGACTTTTTACGACCACAGCAGCCGATCTATGCAGCTTCAGCTAAGGCGGATTCATCCCAAGTCACCAACCAAATCAGTAAGGGTATCGCCGCCCGCGCTGGACATATTGCGATCGGAGTACTTCTGGAAAAGAGTATTCGCTATTCGATGAGCAATTTATTTGGTATTCGCTAAAAATGCTGACAGTTCACTATTTCTGCCGTTGCCGAATTCTTAGCGCCCGCTTGAGCCATTCGGCATTGAAAAGGGTTTAGCCTTACTGGATAAGCTCGATAAGTTAGGTTAGGTTGGTGCTGATAGATAATACGCACATCATAACTATCCTTTGAAGGAATTCCCCAGGCACGGCTGCCGCTCTCTACAGCAATTATACCGTTCACCTACTCTCTGGTTTCGAGAGCTTCTATCGACGCCTCTATCTCATTTTCAATCATAAGAACCTCCCTAGTTCCTTCCATTTAACTTCAACCGGCTCCCTTTTGGTAATCAGTGCAATATGGCCCTCAATAATACCTTTATGAATATTAAGCTGATCCTGGTCGGCTGAGGAACAAACAAAACTTAACCTACTCTCGTCTGCCTGCATTAAACACCTGCCCACGGGGAAGTCGACCCTTCCTTGGGTTTCATCCCATTCTGCGTTTACCTTTCTCGAGAAGTGACGACAAAGCCGTTGAAGATAGACGGAAGCATTGGGCGTGGTTATGTCCAGGCTGGCTTGGTATTGCAATGTATTGGTATTCGGAGGTAATTCATTCATTGTTTTTTCTTAGAAGTTGATCAGGGAAAAGTAGGAAAAAGGGTATACTTAGCTTATCAGGGCAGATTTTCAGCTAAACAGTTTCATCGGCGATGACCCATGGTCGTCCTTGGGAACAGGTTTCAATGCGGCCTATGACACCGTAGATTTGACGAATAATTGCTGGCGTTATGACCTCCACCGGCGCTCCTTCAGCCAATAGATGTCCGGCGCTTAAGGCAATCAGATAATCACTGACCCGTAACGCTAAATTGAGATCATGCATCACCATCAGGCATACCGCTCCTGTACTCTTGACCTGATCCTGCAGTGCCTCAAACACCTTTAACTGCCAACGCAGATCCAGTGCGCTGGTGGGTTCGTCTAAAAGAAGCAACTGCGGTCTTCGTACCAGAATCTGGGCAACTGAGACAATCTGCCGTTGCCCTCCCGATAAGGTGTGCATCGGCTCGAAGGCCAGGGAATCCATTTCAAGCTTGCGGAACACAGGCTCGATACGTTGATCAGCTTCCTCCCTGTTAAGGTCAGGCTGGACGGACTTGATAGAACTAAAGATCACTTCATAAGGCGATAGGCTGGACGCTTGAGGCAACACCTGGGGAACAAATCCAATATGCTTGACCCGCTGCTGAAGCGACAGATTTTCAATCGCAATTTCTCCCAGGGTGATTATGGGAGGCTGCTCAGGGTGCGCTTTGCCGGATTTGTTGGCTGATCCTGCAGCGGATAACATTGGATGTAAACCAGCAATAGTCCTTAATAGTGTCGACTTACCTGCACCATTCGGACCGATGATGGTCGCCATTGTGCCAGGCTTTAATTCTGCAAAGGACAAATTTTCAAACAAAGGATGCCGCCGAAACCCAATCCTGATGTTTTTCACGAAAAACATCAGGGCTGTCTCCTGGCGTAGGTGAAAATCAACAAGACAAACAAGGGCACACCAACCAGCGCTGTCACCATTCCGACCGGTAAGATTGCTCCAGCCACCAGGGTTTTGCTGGCCAATGATGCCAATAGCATCAGCACTGCTCCGCTCAATGCACTGGCGGGCAAGTAAAAACGATGATCCTCACCTACCAGGAGACGGCCGATATGCGGTCCAACCAAGCCGATAAAGCCAATTTCACCGACAAAACAGATAGCAATTGCCGATAATAGACTGACCCTAAGCATTAGAGTCCGACGCAAGCGATCGACATCGACACCGGCAGCTTTAGCGTGTTCCTCGCCACAGCGCAACATGGTTTGCCGCCATACCTGTATAATTGATGCAGGTACGCAAATCACCAGTACCATAAATATAATGGCAATTTTTTCCCAGGAAGTTCGAGCCAAACTACCCATTCCCCAAAACACAATTTGCTGAACAGTGTCTGCGTCACTCAGATATTGCACCAGTGCCACCATGGCATTGAATCCAAAGGTTAGGGAAATACCAAACAGAATAATGGTCCCGGTACGGGCATCAAATACTCTTGCCAAAAATAAGATCAAAGCGGTCGCACCAGCGGCAAATGCAAAGGCAAATAGCGGCACAATCAAATGGGTGGTCAGCGCGATATCGTTCCAGTTAAATGCCAGCGCTAACGAAGCTCCGAGTGTTGCGGCACTGGACAAACCCAGGGTAAACGGGCTTGCTAACGGGTTATTTAATGCAGTCTGCATTTCAGCGCCTGCAAGTCCCAGCGCTAAACCTACCAACAAAGCGGTAACTGAATAAGGTAATCGCAGCTCCCAAATAATAACGGCTTCCGGTGTAGTTAACTCGGAGGAATTCAGCAGACCCGAGAGCACCTGCGAAAAACTGATATTGGATGCACCGGTGGCTAAATCCAGCAGAAAAATGAACAACATGGCAACAACCAAGCTGGTAACGCAAAGCACTCGCCTGGCGACAACCTGCTGGTGTCTATTCGTTAGGGTTGAAGTGCCTGCAATTTGTTTCGCGGGTGGATTCAACATTCAGGTTCTATTTTCCGATGCAACGGAACCTAGTTGGTACCAATACACCCCTTCCAGCGGAACCCTTTGAAACTGCTGGTAGAACTGCTGCAGTGTGTGATCCGGATTGAGGTCTTTGAACACACCCGGATAAAACCACTTGGCAAGCCGCTGTATCGCAATCACGTTCGCAGGAGAGTTATAAAAGTGGTGCCATAAGGCATAGGCGCGTCCATCCTTTACCGCTTTAAGCGAGGTAAGACGATACTGCTGTAAGGCACTGGTAAAGGTTGTTTCGGTCAGACTAGGTGTAACCTCTACACCCAGTGATATCATGGTGCTTTCTTCTGCCGAATGCGCAGAGCCAATGGCCGTTGCCAGGTAGATATCCGGCGGCTGCATCAGTAATAGTTCAGGGCTAATGACACCAGTCACACCCGGCAGTATGCTAGTCGCGACATTGATACCACCAGCGGCCGCCACCAATTGGCCGATCATAGTGTCCGCCATGCTTTCACAGCATTCTTCTCGCAGCCCTACCCGACTGTGAATAAAGACTTTCGGTGGCACAGCCTTTTCAGTTTGTTCCAGCCCAGTTTTGACCTTCGCCATCTCCTTTTGGTAAAACGAGACGAAGCTTTCTGCATCCTTTTCTCTGCCAAAAATCTTACCGAGCAGGTCAACGGATAGCAGCGTATTCTTGAGGGGCGCATGGCGAAAGTCGATAAACACGATACTGACTCCCGCTGCTTCGAGGAGCGCAATAATTTCCCGATCCTTCGCACCGGGTCCATGTCCACGGATTCCAAAGATAGCGACATTCGCACCTAAACTGATGGCCTTTTCCGTGCTAAAGGTTTCTGCACTTGAGGCGCCAATTGTGGGAATATTCCCGAGCGCCGGATACCGGGTTATATAAGCGTTCCAGGTACCGGGGTCATACCTCTTCAGATCGTCCACCATCGCTTTGATGTTTCGGGCGGGATTATCGCCATTGACAATGGAAACAGCCGGAATAAACCGGCTTTCTCCCAGAATAACGCCACTGACCCGCTGCGGTAACAACACCTCTCGGCCTAATACATCGACTATCTTGCGAGTATTTTCGCTGCCTTTCATGGCTTCTTTTTGGCTATCTGCAGTATCACGCCCATCAGCACCAACATAGCAGGCCAGAAAGATCCCTGTTACAGCCAAAAACTTTTGCAATCTTCCCAAGATTTTGTTTTTCATCCAAAAAGTACCAAAGAGTTAAAACTGATAAGAAACGGTGGTTTTTATATTGCGCCCCGGCTCATAATCCTGGAGGTAAAGATCACCGAACAAGGGGTGAGCACTGACACCGGTACGCGAGGACTGCGATGCATAAAATTTGTCAAACAGGTTGTCGACCCCGAAGGTAACCGCCAATCCCTGAATTGACGTTGGCGTCCAACGCACCGACAGGTTGTGCACAGTGTAGCCGTCTTTTGAGTTATCCTTGGTCGCGCCATCCAGGTCCAGGTCGGCATCTACATCGTCCACAATGAGCACGTCCCAATGTAACGCCAGATCAATTGACTCTATATCATAATCAACATTGAGGCTGATCGTATCACCCTGTTGACGATCAAGACGCGCACCATCCAAGTAGGCATATTCATCGAACGCATCCAATTCACTCTCGGCAACCGAATAGCTGAGAAGTGTCCTTAGCTGGCCGACATCATAGCCGATATAAGCTTCAAAACCGTCAATTTCCATGTCGCCTACATTGTCTTTCCAGGATCGTGCTTCGACTCCTGGTGGTGGCGCTGCATAATCGTAAATATAATCATCGACTTGGGTGATAAAATAGGTAAATCCAGCGGCAAACCGGTCAGCACCTGCAACGGCATCTTCAAATGCCAAGCTAAATTCGCTATTAAGTCCTGTTTCTGCATCGATATCGGGATTGGCTGTATCAAAGAATCCCGCACCGATGAATACCTCACCAATTTCAGGTCCTTTAAACAACTGCGTCGTGCTCGCTGACAGCTGTAGACTATCCGCCACATCATACTCAATCGCTAACGCGCCGGTCAGCTCGGAGAAGGTGTCGTCAACGACCTTGGAGTCAATACTGTAATGGTCATATCGAAGACCGGGGATCACAGCAAGTTGGTCAAGAATTGCTACCCGGTCTTCAATATAAACCGCCGTGCTTCGTGCGTCTTCTTCTGATCCCGTGACGCCATCAGCAATATATTTGGTATCGTATTGGATAATTTCAGCGCCATAAGTAAGCGATTGAGTCACCCCGGCATCCAATTCGCTGGAGCCCAGCACGTTGACTCCGGTATTGACCGCTTCACCTTCAACCATGGCGGGAGAATCCGGCCAGAGGGCCTGAATCGCAGTCTCATCACGGCTCAGCTCACTGGTGTTTTGAAACATTGCCGCCTTTAACAGGCTGTTATCGCCCCATTCCAGTGAATAGTTCAGTGTAAAGGTATCGCGAGTGAATTCAGTATCGTAAGTCAGTGGCAAGCCCAGTCTGTCAGCAATCGCGATATCCGTGGCTAATCCCATATCGGGCCGATAACTGTAGTCACCCTCATCGCCGTAAGCCTCATAGCCAAATTCCAGGCGCTGAAAATCGCCGATGTCCCAACCAAACTTGATTAACAGATCGTCCAGTTCACCTTCTAAACCTTTGACTTCACCATTGGTCCCTGGGATTTCATTTCCTTCCGCATCCTCTATCTTACCGCCACCGACTTCATAATTGTCTCGATCGACAAAATTGTAATAGGCGAGAAAGTCTAGGCTATCACTGAATCGACCATACCCCGTTGCTGAGTAATTAAGAGCTGAATTGTCGTTATACGATGCTTGAATTCTGCCACCGTATTGCTGATCCGGTTGTAGTAGCTGATCCGCATCTTTGGTTTCAAATCGGACGGCGCCACCCAACCCGCCGTTGATCACAGAGTTGTTGCCAATCTCAATATCGACCGACTGCAAAATATCCGCATGGATCTGCAGATTCCCCATATGGTGATACATGTAAGTATTCTGATTGGCGCCATCGATGGTAATCCTTAAATCCTTATCGTCCATGCTGCGAATGGTGATGCGCTGATTCAGTGAATGCGCGCCGCCAACATCAATTCCAGGAATGGTTCTGAGCAAATCGCTGAGATGGTCCGCCTGCCGGATAGCAAGAGTTTCGTCCCCAAGGATAACCGAAGAGGAGCGCACTTCAGTACCCCAGACGACCACTACGTCCTTGTTTTCCAGGTCTTTCTCAGAGATGACTGGATTCGTCTCTCCGTAATTAGTTGTGGATACCGCCAATAAAATAGAGGGGAGCCATTTAATAGAGGGAAGCCATTTACTGTTCATGCATTAACCTTCAGCGTAGTGCCATCCAGCAGCGACTTGACATACGACAGTTATGCCGCAAAGAACCCTGCTCGGAAGCTTTTAAATGAGAATAATTATCATTTATAATACCATGAATGGCACCAACCAAATTTCGCTAATTAGCCTTCTAAATCGTCAAACTATTATGAAAAATCGTCAATCTCAGCTAACGCAATTTTCTCTCTGCGAGTGTCAGCAGACGGATTCGTTTCAACAGATGACAGCCGCCTATGGGCGACGCAGCTTTTTACGTGCCGACAGCTCCAAACCACTCCTGGATGGAATATTTGAATTTCAAAGTCGGCAGGGATTAACCATGCATTGCAGCAATGCTACTGAGCTGCAGGAAACCAGCCATTCGATCGAGTTACTGCCCGGTTTGAGTTTCAATATTATTTTTCGTGGTAGGGTGGAATTTTCATTGGGAGAAAACCTGTATCAGTTTGGCCTGGGTGATACGAACAAGGTCGAATGCGTTGCGATCATCCTATCCAAACCCGAAATTATGACGCGCTATCTAAAGAAGGGTGTTTCAGTAAAAAAGGTGAATGTACGGGCAGAAAAGTCCTGGTTAGAGTCGCGATGTGAAGATTCGGTGGACAAAAAGACAGTTCAAAAAGTCTTCTCTCAACACAATTCGGTTTACCGGTGGCAGCCCTCAGAATCGATTGTAGCTATAACAAACAGTATAATGGACAGCCAAGAAGCAGATCAAAAACTAAAAGGGCTGACCAAAGAGTATCTTATGGTTCAGTTGCTCTCCCTTTGTTTAAATGAACTCGAATCTCTCATCGACTCTAAAAAGAACCTAAGCCTGGCAAGTGGGAATATTGAGGCTGAATCAACGGCAGATGAATTAAGAAGCAAAGTCGATCACTTGGTCTCGAAGAATTTATCACTTAACGAAATTGCATCATCTCTGGGCCTTAGTCTAAGCACCCTACAGAGAAAATTTAAAAATGCCTTTGGCCTTACCGTCGCTGAATATATTCGGCAACGCCGACTTGAAATTGCCCGAGCCGCATTGACATTGGAAGGCATTAGCATCGGCGAAGCGGCATTCATCGCAGGCTACAATCACCCATCCAACTTTATTGCCGCATTTAAAAAGCAATTCTTAGTGACACCCGCCAATCTGGTAAAAATGCACAACAGCTTAAACCCGGTCAACAATTCGGTTTTAATAGACTGATTGTGCTCATTTGTCTTTTCGCGAAACCAACGAGCTCAACGATATATTCGCGGATCCACCTTAGGTATCAATTACGTGGGCCTTGTGAGAATTGCTGTTACCGTTTTAACAATAGGGCTGGGTATTACATTAGCCGGGGCCTGGTATGTTGCAGGAGAATTAACCAAGCCAGCCAATAGAGTCATTAGCCCTCCTCCTACCGATATGAAAGTGGAGTCAGTAACGCTTAATGGTGTCTCCGGCTGGTTTATCCAAGGACCGGAAAAAGAATCCTGTATATTGCTGATGCATGGCATCAGATCCAACAAGGCTGCCATGCTGGGTCGGGCGAAATTTCTTGCGGAAGCCGGATATTCCACCCTCCTCATCGACCTTCAAGCTCATGGTGAAACACCCGGAGATCGCATTACCTTCGGTTTCCGCGAATCTGCCAGCGCCCGTCAGGCGGTAAACTATCTTAGATCCGAAGGTGGATGTGATTTTATCGCAGCCATCGGTGCTTCATTGGGAGGAGCGGCAAGCCTGCTTGGCGAAACGCCGTTGAAAGTGGACGCCTTTATTCTTGAGGCGGTTTACCCGACGATTGAAAAAGCCGTGTATAACCGTATCCAGGCACGCTTGGGTCCTTTGGCGGAAATACTGGCGCCCCTGCTCTATCTGCAGATTCCCTGGCGACTCGACATACCCCTGCAGGCCCTGCAGCCTGAAATCGCAATAAGGAATATTCAAGCGCCTGTGCTGATATTGACGGGAACCCAAGACAGGCATACTACATTGGAAGACTCCCGGAACCTATATAACAACGCTCCTCAGCCAAAACGCTTATTGGAGATTGAAGGCGCTAAGCACGTAGACCTTCATTCTTACGCCACCGGGCAATATGAATCCGAGGTACTGGCATTTTTAGCAAACTATCAAGTGCGAGAGGTATTACCGTAGGAATGTCGGACGTGCCAAAAGTCAAATGTGGATTATCATGATCCAGTACCTAGGAAAACAACACAGGATAACCGGCGTTGTGCCTGTACCTGTAGTCGAGTAGTCACGGGCAAGACCCGCTACTTTTCTGCGGCCTGCCGGATAAAACAGCCAGTTCTTTTTACCCATGGAAACAGGCCGCAAGCCTCGTAGCCACAAAACTGCTATAGTTCCAGATACACTTTATGCACATCCAAATGACAGGGGACCAAGAAAAATCTGATGAGTAAATGGAAAAAGGTAAGAGAAGAAGCTGGTGTCGTTTTGGTTGGAAATTTTAATCCAAGCATATTCCAACCAGAATGGTTTATCCGAAAAGGAATTGTAGAAGAGTGGGATTACACTGGAAACGAAAACATAACTATTCCCGATCTTGCCAAAGTTGAATTTACAGATGACCGAAAACTATCTGTATTGTTTAATAAATTTGCTCTAATGGCTACGAGAGCTAGTGAATATCAAACACTACATGACATTGTATTGAATACATTCAATATATTGAGTGAGACCCCTGTAGATCAGATGGGTATGAATTACAGTATTCTAGTAGAAATAGATTCAGAGAAATGGAAGGATTTCGGTTATCATTTGGCCCCGAAAGATCCATGGATCAAGCATGCGGAGTATGTGAGTGGTCTTGATGAAGTTAAACAAGATATAGTAGGTCTTATTGAAATCACTTATAATCTGCCCCGGCCAGACGGTTTGCTGGGACATGTTCGACCAAGTATAAAGGCAATTGACATTAGTAAACGAATCGTTTCTTTTAGTATAAACAGCCACGTTGAAATTCCGGATAAAAGCGCCATTGAGATGACTAAAATTCTCGATAATAGTTGGGACAATTCGCTTTCGTTCGCTATCCGCTATATCGAAAATACTATTAAAGACTTAACCAGATGATCGGAATTTGGAATGCCTACAAATTTAGCGAATGTTTTTGATTCTGGAGAAAATACTCTCAGTGATATTGAGCCTTCTGTAAGAAATTTGACCTACAATTATTCAGAAGACGAGTCTACAGCTGCTAATAACATAGTGGACAAAAGCACTAGTTTACATCCTTGGTCAAGAGCAAAGGAATTTATCTCAGAATTAGCAAGAACCAAAAAAATTTCTGTTAAAGACAGCTGTATAGAAGACATAGTACAGCATTGGTCCGGCGTTGTTATAGACTGTAATTCTGAAGAGTTTACAGCGAGACTAAAGGACATAAAAGATCCTACAAAACCCGATGAGCTTATGACTTTATCTTTAGAAGACCTGAATGAATCAGAAAGGCCTCTTGTTGAGTCAGGCGCAATGTTCAATTGGTATATAGGTTATCGTTCTGGGCGTCTTACTAGTCGTCACGATTTTTCTACGTTGCGATTTCGAAGGCTTCCTTCCTGGAGTCGTTGTGAAATTGACAGTGCTGAGAAGTGCGCTAAGGAGTTAGCAGATTTCTTCGGAGTTGATTCAAACTAAACCAGAGCCGGAAATTGCTGAAGTTTCATTGTTCGGTCCTGGAGTAGGGGAGTGTCTTGTAATTCATTATGGTGATGGTCGATGGTTTATTGTCGATAGTTGCCTTTGCCCTAATTCTAAACAACCTATTGCGATTCGTTATCTCAAAGAAATTGGAGTTGACCCTACTAAACAGGTTAAAGGAATAGTTCTCACTCACTGGCATAGAGATCATATAGAAGGAGCATATAAGTTATTAAAAACCTGTGAATCCGCTACTCTGTATGTTCCAAGCGCAATGCTGTCAGAAGAAGCACTTCATTTAGTTGCATTATTTAGAAGAGATGTGTTTTCAGATTCGGACCAGGAAATAAAAGAGTACCGAGATATAGTTCATTATCTGCGAGAAACCGGGGATCAAAAGAGATTTGAGCGCGTAAATTCGAGCTTTCTATTTTTTGACGACCGGAGTCTAAATATTCGAATGGTTGCACTTTCCCCAAGTGAAGTAGCTTGTACTCAGTCGATTGTTAGACTTCAAGAAGAGAGACCTAAACCAGGTGAAAGGCGCAAAAGACTAGTTGCTCCAATGGACGAAAATTTAAATGCAGTAGCTTTGCATTTTTCGTTTGGAGGTTTCTCTGTTTTACTTGGATCTGATTTGGAAGAGACTGATTCTGGTAATATTAACACAGGATGGTCTGCCGTAATTGATCGTAATTTGAAGGGTAAGCTTAGCTTAGGTTCTGCAAGTTTATTCAAAATTCCACATCACGGCAGTAAAAATGGTCACCACACACAAATCTGGAGTGACTTTTTTAAAGAAAAACCTGTATCAATAACCACTCCTTTTTTAACTCACCGACTCCCAAAAATGTCAGACATCGAAAGGATAACTGAGCTTTCTTCAAAATTTATTATTACAAAAAATCCAGATCCAAAGTTTAAACCGAAGAAAAAAACAAAAAGTAAAGTCATGGTTGAAAGATGGATCAAACAGAAAGTGTCACAGCGTTGTGTAGTTAACGATCAAATGGGCCATATTCAGATTCGTGCTTCAAAAGATGGAATAAAAAATATCGGTCAATGTCCTAATTGTGTAGAGTTTCATGAAAAACGTAATCAGCAGAAAGAATAACAAGTTTTATCTGAAGTTTGGAATCGTGAACACAATTTGCCAGTGAGCAATACGAATCGGAGGTACTGGCTTTTTTAGCAAGATATCGGACCTAATCAGGATTGGCGTTGGAGTGTCGGACTTAATAAAATCCAAATCTGGATTACCAAGATCTTGGCCTACTCCGCATCAAACCATCTGCTGAACAACGAACCTTGATGACCTGGGCTCAGCGACTAAAACGAGTGTTCAATATTGAGATATGCAACCAGAGTAGCCGCTGATCGTTAACCTAGACGCTATTTGTCCTGCATAGCTACCACCCTATATGCAATCCCTTCCTTTTGACTAGGGCCAGTAAAAAGCAGGGTCAACGGAGATTCCTTAACTTTAAACCAGGCTTTTGAACCGATAATTCCCGGAAGGATTTGCCGTCCCAACTGATCACCGCTGATGAGATCGATCACAGTAACAGCACCTTTTCGATCATCGATAAATACAGCCATGCCCTCACTGTCAGATACGATAGGAACATCTCTTACATTCAGCTCCCCACTGGCTATCTGAGCGTAAGGATATATTCCGTAAACTGTCCATCCCCGGCTATCGCCATGCGATTTCATCGTAACAACGCGATTATTAGACCAACTAACGATTTCCCCCTCATCATTAGGTCGCATCCACTTCTCCAACGCATTGCCCGATTTGGTATCTATCAAGGCATAGTCGCCATCAATTCCCTTTAGGAAAAGGTTTTCATCCGGAGACAGGTATACCGACATAGGTGTTGCCGTCTGGGAAAAAGGGATGTTCTCCGCATTCCAACGCAAAACTTGGTCAGGCTTTGCCCAGGGAAACAGCCACACACTTCCTTTCCATGGCGCTGCAACCGCCACCTGGCGATTACCGGCTACAATCACAGGCGATGCCAACCCTTTAAACTGCTCCGCCAAGGTAGAATCCCAATTTTCAGTTTTCCTGTTCCAGATATACCCGTTGACCATTACGAAATCACCGTTCGGGCTGATACCAATATCCTGCACACGAATGGTCACTCCCTGCAGAACAGCATCCGGAAAAGGAACTTTCTTGGTAAGAACATGGCTGGCCTGGTCAACAATTACCAAGTGGTTATGAAAGGCTAGATAGGTTTCATCATCTCCGATGTCTTGAAACAAAAGTAGTGCAGCGCTTTCTTCCCCTGCATAGTCAGGACGCCTTTTAAAGGCTGATGGCAACTCCCAGGCTGACTCTGGAACAAAGCGGACTGGTGGCCGAGACTTAGCCGCACTTTCCACTTTTGGTGAGTGTGAACTACAGGCAGACAGGAAAAACAAAGCCAGAAGTAGTTGAATAAATTTATCTAGGAGGGCTGCAGGATAAATAGCCATAAAAGTAATCCAGAAAATCGCTGACTTTTGAAATGCTAATAGTTGGGTTGTGCATATTGTTAGCACCCACTTGGATATATCTTCCCCACGTGTATATCCAAAATTGGACTTGGTAGTTACTAATATCGACACCACTGCTGCTTAAAGAGTTTATACGCACCCAGGGATCTTTCGAAGAAGCCCTCACTTCAATTGGAGACGTTAGAATCACCCAATGGTCCGCCCCCCACCATAGAGACCTTTTTACATTTCCAGCGGATTTCGCCTTAATAAAAAGACACACAGCACGTCCCGACCAGTTCCCCAAAGAAGCAGCTTTTAGCTGGATCAAAGGCTGGCTTGAGGCAGTGCTAGTAACTTGGTTATGAACCGACCATCCTGTCTTGGTTAACCAAATAGCCACTTCATTCGGCATCGTTATCGCTGATAGTTCGTCATCTACGTCATCATAGTTTTTACTTGTCGCATTCTTTAGGCTGCCTAAAGCAATCCAGTCTACTGGATCTATAGCACTCGGTTTAATCGTAGGCCGAGGTGATCCTGAGGCATTTCTATTAGAAATAGTCAGGGCATTCAAAGTGATTTGGCTGGGTTGAAGAACGAGATTACCCAGTGTGGTCTTACCTTGATCGTATAGTTCGATAACTGCTTTTGCATATACCTCCGGCCGATAATACGCCAAAGAATACCAATAAGCCGCCGGACCACAAGTGGATGTGAGCTTTTGCGCGATTTTTTCCGGATTAATTATCCGATCCAATAAAGCAGAATCCATATCGGCATCTGTTATATTCTTCCAAACACCTGTACTTATCAGGGTACGTTTACCAGATCTAAAAAAGTTCCTAAAAGTAGTCCTGGCTTTTGCCAAACGTTGCGGATTGCGGGAGTGTTGATTCATAGTCGAGGGCATTCCATGTCATTTTGCTCTGTTACATCCAAAATGAATGGAAGGATATAATTTAGCAATAGTCCAGAGGGGGCAGTACAGTTCATTTAAATTCCTTTTCACAGAGGTTCTTGTTTAAGCTGTTTAAGATAAGAAGCGAGAATTTTAAAATTGAAAAATCGGTCTGAGTAGAGGAAATTCCTCATAATCCTGTGCGAAATATCGCACAAAGCGAACTATTCAGGAATTAACCTATTACATGGCGAATCTCATCCATCGTAACTACTTTTAGTTAGACTCAATCACCTTTTTAGTTAGCCACGAAATAGCAAACTATCAAGTGCGAAAGGTATTACCGTAGGAATGTCGGACCTGTAAAAATCCAATAAGGAATGCCTGGAAACTGGCATAACCAAAGACGTGACACAAGGCCATGTGCCACTGGAAAATACCCAATTTAGGATATATCGTACCCATCTTGGGTTCTTCTAGATTGGCTTCCTTACCAATATTCCGGCTTACTCAAAGCCGAAACACACCGAATCCGGCCTTCCAAACGATCCAGCAGACCATCATGAAAAGCCTGGGCCATCCAGGCGTCCGGATATTCCAGCGTAAAAGGTGGAGCAATCTTATGATTGCTGTGAAAGCCGGTTCTCGAGTAATAATTGGGATCTCCGTAGACCAATACAGCCTGCACATCTCTCGCCTGAAGCAGTTTCATGCCTTGCTGAATCAACTTCGTTCCAACGCCCTGCTTCTGGTTTTCTCTCAGGACTGCCAGTGGCGCCAATATATAGATGGAAATAGTATCATTGGCCTGCAACCGCACCGGACTAAAAACAATATGTCCCACGATCTCCGGCCCGGCAACAGCCACCAGTGAAAGAATGGGATAGCCGATGGAGTCTTGAAGAAGTTCCAATGCCAACCGGGACACCAAATCAGCCTCTTCCGGCTCGAATGCGGTCTTATGCAACTTACCAATGGCATCCTTGTCTGCGTCTATGGATTCTCTGATCTTCATCAATCATTCTCTTGTAAATCATACCTGGCGAGATAGCTAAAGGTCTGGGCGAACCAAACATCTGATTTAACTTTTTCGTGCGTCCAACCGCTAAAGACCAATTTAGCACAACCGGCAAATTTGGCGGCAATATGGAATTTTGACCCGCTTGTGCAACACTTAAGGGCTAGGGAGACCCCAATGAAACTGAAACTGCTGTTTTCTCATCTATTGCTCGCACTGTTGCTTAGCGGCTGCGGCGGTTCCGGCGATTCCGGCTCTTCGCAAGAGGATTCTGTCCAACTAGAAGTCGTGACGGATTATGTCCTAGACGATACCGGCAGCTTGCTGACGGAGTTGGAATCGCAGTTTCAAGGCTTACCCTTATCGGAGTTTTATGACGCATCCTTCAAAGCTATCGAGTTACGTGATCTCGAGTCCGTCATGGCGGCGGGCCGCACGGCTGAGTTCGATATCACAGACCATGCGTTAAACAACATCAGCGATGACTACTATTTCCAAACCGTCGCCATCAAAACGCTTATTCGGGACACCTTGCTAACTTATGACCGCAGTCTGCTGAGCGCTGAGGAAAAGTTTGCCTACGACACTTATAGAACCTATCTCGATTATGCAGTGGAGGAAGCCGAACATCGCGACCTGCAATACCCTGCATCATTCGGTTTTTTCGGTTGGCAGGGCGCCACCGAGTCGTTTTTTAGCGAAGTGCTGACCATTACCGACAAAGCTGAAGCAGAACGTTACCTGACCCTATTAAACCAAATCGAACGGCGTTTTCAACAAATCGAATCCCTGCTGGACGCTAGAAGAGCAGCCGGCGTCATTGAACCCCGTATTACCCTGGATTTTTCCCGAAACAGCGCGCGCGCCATGGCAAACCGAAGCGCCGAACAAACGTCTTATTATCAAGCATTTGACGAAAAAATCTCCAGTCTTAGCGATATCAACAGTATTGAAAGACAACAACTGCGTGCTGAGCTGGAGGCCATTGTGGAACAACGTGTCATTCCCGCCTACCGGTCCTTGGAACAAAAAATGGCTTCCTTACGTGCAGAAGCTCCGTCCAACATAGGATTCGGCCAGTTTCCCGGCGGTGATGCTTACTATCGGTTTACCTTGCGCTTCTTTACCAACAGCGAAGCCACTCCCGAACAGATTCACCAGTTAGGTCTGGAGGAGATGGCGCGCGTTCACGCCGAACTCCGGGAGTTATTCAATCAACTGGGATATCCGCCGGATGAAACAATTCCGCAATTGCTGGCCAGGGCAGAAACTGACGGGGGGATTATTCCCGGCTCGCAAGCCGTCGGGAACTATGAGGAAATTATCGCGGCGGCCTATAGCCAATTACCCGAGGCGTTTAACAAACTGCCTCAGCAGGAAGTGGTAGTTATCGGTGGCGATAGCGGAGGATACTATATTACAGGTTCGGAGGATGGCAGCAGGCCCGGCGCATTTTATGCGCAAACCAATACCAGCCTGCCCTACTACACCATGCCCACTCTTGCCTATCACGAAGCGGTACCAGGCCACCATCTGCAGCTAACCCTGGCCCAGGAACTTAACTTACCCAGGTTTCTCAGGGAAATGCATTTCACCTCCTTTATTGAAGGCTGGGGATTATATGCCGAGCGGCTGGCCAAGGATCTTGGCTGGTATTCCGACGACATTTACGGTGATATCGGCCGGTTGCAATTTGAAGCCTTGCGGGCTTCCCGACTGGTCATCGATACCGGTATTCATAGCATGGGCTGGACCTACTCGGAAGCTCAGAATTATTCGCAGCAGACCATAGGCAATCCAGGCAGCATCGCCCGATACAGCGTTTGGCCGGGCCAGGCCGTCGCCTATCTCAATGGCATGTTAAAAATTCTTGAGCTGCGAGCACTGGCGGAGGATCGTCTTGGTGACAGTTTTGACCTGAGGGACTTTCATGATGTGGTGCTAGGCAACGGTTCGGTGCCTCTGAATGTGCTCGAAGATATGGTGAACAATTACATCGATGGAAACTAATTATTGGAGTGTTTCCCCAACGGCGCTTCTGGAGCATTTATGAGCGATGAAAAGACAATAGATTTTTATTTCGATTTTTTATCACCCTATGGGTATTTCGGATCGACAAAGATTAACGAAATGGCCCAACGTCATGGCTATAGAGTGAACTGGAAGGTTTTTCTTGTCGGTGCCGCGTTTAAGAAAACCGGCCAGAAGCCGGCAGTGGACCGGTCTCTCATCGATCAGCAATACGGCTTACGCGATATTCTTCGCCAAGCGGCCTTTTTTGGCGCTCCCTTCAAATTTCCCAAGGTCTTTGGCACATCGGTTTTGCCGCCCAGCCGGGCCTATTATTGGATCTATGACCGCGACCGCGAGCTCGCCCATCGGTACGCCAAAAGGGTTTATCAACATGTGTTTGCCTTGGATGTAGACATGCGAAAAACCGAAAACTTAATACCCATTCTTGATGAACTAGAGTTGAATAGCACCGAAGTGATTGACTGGGCGGTTTCCGACACCGGCAAGGAGCGGTTTCGTCAGGAGACGGATGCAGCTTTAGACCGCGGCGTATTCGGCTCTCCATACTTCTTTGTGGGTGACCAGGGATTCTGGGGCTCCGACCGAATGAGCACATTGGAATGGTGGCTCATAACCGAAGGTAAACGACCTGCGGAGGTCAGCATTCGATGATCGACCTCTATTTCGCCCCAACGCCGAACGGCCAGAAGATATCCATCATGCTGGAAGAGTGCGGTCTTGACTACAGTCTGAAGCCGGTAAATATCGCGGCGGGCGACCAGTATAAACCCGAGTTTCTGGCGATTAGTCCGAATAACAGAATTCCGGCCATTGTCGACCACGACGGCCCCGGCGGGGAGCCGTTGGCGCTGATGGAATCCGCGGCAATACTTATCTATCTGGCGGATAAAACAGGAAAGTTTCTACCCGAAAATGGCGCTGCCCGTTACGATGTGCTGCAATGGCTATCCTGGCAACAGGGCGGTTTCGGGCCGATGCTCGGCCAGGCCAATCATTTCAATGTTTACTACAAGGAACGGTTGGCCTATCCGATGGAAAGATTCACGCGTGAGGCAAACAGACTTTACTCGGTGCTGAATAAACAACTGCAAGATAACGAATATATGTGCGGCGATTATTCGATTGCCGATATGGCCACCTGGCCATGGATCGTCCCCAGAAAACACCAGGGCGTCGATTTACAAGACTATCCACATGTCGCCAGATGGCACGAGTTGATGAAGCAGCGGCCAAACCTACGCAAAGGATTCGGCTTGCTACGGGACCTTATCAAGCAAGTAAAAATGGATAGCGAATCGCGCACCACCCTTTTTGGTTCCTCCGATGCAGGTCCCGGAGCTTGAGTAACGGTAGCAGGGGTAGAGATAGATGACGTCGAACTGGAGTGAAAATATCTCTATTGGAGATCCAAGAGCCGATAGAGAGCACAGCGAACTGCTGGAACATCTGAGGCAAATTCATCAATCCCACGAAACCGGGGCCAGCGGCGCCAAGTTGACTACCCTGCTAAGCGGTTTATTGAGTATGACGGAACAGCATTTTGCCCATGAAGCCGATTTAATGGCAGAGCACGGGTTTCCGGGCAGGGAAGATCATCTTAAGGAACACGCTTTGTTACTGAGAGATGGCAACGCCCTTCTAGACGAACTCCGAAATGACAGGATTTCGTTCTCAATCGATACCTTAAAATTTCTCGAGAGATGGCTGTTCCAGCATATGAAACGCTCCGATCGTGAAGTTGCCGACTGGATTCGAAACGCTACTAACGAAGGCTAACAGCCAAATCAACCTGGCAATCCCTTTGACCTCTATATTTCATCGATTGCCAACACCGATTGGAAATCGCCGGTCTTGACCGGCAGGTGAACAGCTCCACCCTGTGCTATCCTTTGAATTCTAATAATTAGCACTCCTGGAAGGAGACTGTCCATGCAAGAAACCGATAAGTACAGTATCGACAATACCGATTACTCCATCGGCCAGGATAATGTACAAAAATGGGGATTCGATATACACAACCCGGTGTTTGGCGTTAGTGCCGGATTAATTCTTTTGTTTCTCGTGGCCACCTTGGTTAGCGATGCGGCGGCTGCCAAGGCAGCCCTGGACGGCTTGAAATGGAAGATCATTGCGAATTTCGATCTGCTGTTTATCTGGGCCGGAAATATCTTTCTCATCTTCTGCGTGGCACTGATCTTTTTGCCATTCGGAAAAATCCGCTTAGGTGGAGAAGATGCCAAACCAGAGCACTCGACTATTTCCTGGCTGGCTATGTTGTTCGCCGCCGGCATGGGTATCGGCCTGATGTTTTGGAGCGTTGCCGAACCGGTTGCCTATCTCACGGGCTGGTATGAAACGCCCCTCGGTGTGACGCCAAACACGCCGGAGGCCGCCAGCCTTGCGCTTGGGGCAACCATGTTCCACTGGGGACTACATCCCTGGGCCATCTATGGCGTGGTCGCGCTGTCCCTGGCATTTTTTACCTATAATAAGGGGCTTCCCCTATCTATCCGCTCGATTTTCTTTCCGATACTGGGAGACCGCACCTGGGGTTGGCCGGGCCACATCGTCGATATTCTGGCAGTACTCGCGACCCTGTTCGGGTTGGCGACATCATTGGGATTGGGCGCACAGCAGGCGGCCAGCGGCATTAACCACGTGTTCGGCACCGAAGGCGGTGTCGGCATGCAGATTCTGGTGATTGTGGGCGTCACGGCCCTGGCGGTGATTTCTGTCGTCAGGGGTATCGAAGGTGGCGTCAAATTGTTGAGTAATATCAATATGATTGTCGCCTTCGCGCTCCTGATATTTGTCGCGCTGTTGGCGTTATCCGTTACTATCGGCTCTGTCCCGACAACGCTTGGCGCTTACCTTGAAAACATTATCCCGTTAAGCAATCCGCATGGGCGGGCCGATGAAGCCTGGTTCCAGGGTTGGACCGTGTTTTATTGGGCCTGGTGGATTTCCTGGTCGCCATTCGTCGGCATGTTTATCGCCCGGGTTTCCAAAGGCCGCACGGTACGCGAGTTTATCACGGCGGTTTTGATTGTCCCGACCTTGGTGACTGTCCTATGGATGTCGGTATTTGGCGGCAAAGCCATCGACCAAGTAGTGAATAGCATTGGCACATTGGGATCGGACGGTCTTACTGAAGTCCCGCTGGCAATGTTCCAGATGTTCGATGCCATGCCGTTCGGCACCATACTGTCGATCATTGCGATCGTACTGGTACTGGTATTTTTTATCACCTCCTCCGACTCGGGGTCGTTGGTGATAGACAGCATAACAGCAGGCGGAAAAATCGATGCGCCTGTTCCCCAACGCATTTTTTGGGCAACGATTGAGGGCGCGATTGCCGCGGCGTTGTTATGGATCGGCGGTACGGAAGCCATCCAAGCATTGCAAGCCGGCGCAATATCCACTGGCCTGCCCTTCACCATTGTCCTGTTGCTGATGTGTGTAAGCCTGATCATGGGCTTCCGGACGGAAAAACTGAAACCGGTCTAAGGTTCTCCGGTAGTTGGAATATTCTGAGATAACCATCAGCCCGCTTTTTGACAGCTGTTTCGAAAGCGGGCCGGTTGTTTCCAACAAATAATCTTTAATGCATACAGCAAATAAATTTGCTAAATAGCAGCGGGATTACATAAAGCTCTTATTTTGGTAGCGGAACTTTAGAAAATTCTGACCGTTACTTAAAATTTGAAAGGCATCCTTAAGATTGCGCCGGTCAAACTCACTGAGGTTATCGGGGATAACATTATTATCCGGCGCTAATCCTGCCTTAATGTTGTTCGCTTGCTGCCGAATGCGAACCATGGAAATAAACTCCATTGCATCTCTTAGGTTTTGCCCCATTCCTTCGGTGAGTATCCCGGCAGCAATAATATCGTCTAACCGTTCGAAGGTGTTCAATGCTTTAGATTGAACGGCCAACGCATGTACCCGGACCAGGTCGGACAATGGCGCGGTTCCGCGGCGTTTGAGATTGATAAAGTTATTGTGACGCCCGTCCTTCTCCATGACAAAATTCTTAAAGAATCCCAGTGGCGGGGTTCGGTTCAAGGTATTACGCGCCAAGCAGGCGAGAAACTTGGCGCTCTTGCTGGCGTTGGTAACGACAAACTGATTCAGCGAATCTGCCCATTTCTTTTTCCCCCATACGCCTTCCAAATCGAAAAATATGGAGCTATGTAACAGGGCTTTAGGCTCGGGCTGCTTGATCCATTGGCCAAAGCATTCCTGCCATTGGCGTCTGGTTTTTTGCCATTCAGGATTGGTGGCCATGATACCACCATCGCAATAGTGGTAGCCGCACTCGGCTAGACCGTCACTCACAAACTTTCCGAGGGCATTGAAGTAATCCCCATGGTGCGCCGGATTATAAGCATCGTCCAATAACAGTGCATTATCCTGATCGCTGACGATCAGTTGCTCGTCCCTTGCCATGGAACCCAAGGCCAAAAAGCAATAAGGCACAGGTGGCGGCCCTAACTCCTGTTCCGCCAACTCCAATAACCGCTGTTTAAAACTGCGGCCGATTACCGCCATGGCACTGCCGATCATATGGGAGTTGGCATCCTCTTCCACCAACCTCAAAAAGCATTCTTTAACCTGCAGCGACAACCTTTTTAACTCCTTCACCGAATGCTGACGAAAAATGCCGCTAACCAGTAACAAGCTACTGTTTGATTGATACCGCACAACATCCGTCATGTCGACAATACCGACAGGCGTTTCTCCTTTTAATACCGGGATGTGGTGCGTATTGTTCCTCAGCATTGCCAGAACCGCCTCATAGACATAGGCATTGCGGTCCAGGCTGATCAGGTCCCGGGTCATAAACTCGCTCACCGGCGTCTCGATTGGCTTACCGGCTGCGACGATCTGATTGCTGATATCCTTTTGGGTCACAATGCCGGAACAGGTTTTCCCGGCACTGGAGCCAGAGGTCTCCGCATTAACCACCATGAGCGAACTCGTCATCAGCTCCGCCATCAATTTAGCCGCTTCCTGTGCGGTTGTTTTCTCGCTGATTTCTAGCAATGTCCTGGAAATTAGCCTGGATAGCCTGACGCTGTTGAGAGGATTGGCCTGCAGATTGCGTTCGACGGCAAGATGCAATCGACCGCTGTCTTCCACTTCCATAAAGTCCGAGAACGCCTGATACTTTTCGAAAAGGTCGTTAAAGACTTCTTCCGGCAGACAATAAAGTGTTGTGTCTTCCAATGACGTCACCGGAAACCGAACCCGGTTGTGCATGAGCAAGCCAATTTGACCGAACAGATGCCCGTCGTCCATGCGGTTATAAAGCTCCCCGCTGCGCCGAAAAGCCTCGACCGCACCCGACCGAACAATAAAAAGCTCATGAATTGCCTCGCCATAGGCAAGGATATGGGTGTCGGCTTTGACATGCTTAATCCTGATACTTTTAGCGGCCCGTTCCACAGCCTCTTCCGGTAAGGCGTCAAAAGGCGGGATTGTGATCAGGAACTCGAAAATGTCGTTTGATTCAGTCTGCATGTTGGAAAAATGGGCTTTGATTCAAGAGTAACATTGTAAGAACCGTCTATGAGTTTATACCCGGTTTATCCATTATGCCCGGACTACGTAGACTTAGTGATCCTGAATGTATCTGATTGCCTCATCTACATTGCTGGAGAGTTCGTTGTTATCACGAAGAGATAAAGCCATTTCATCTGTACTGGAAAACCCTAGTTTTTGGTACATAGGACGTGCGCTATCGGAAGCCAAAAGCCTCACTGACATGACTCCCCGAGAACTCAACCATTTCAACGCATTATGGCTTAATCGCTTGGCGATACCCATACGTCGATAATGAGGTTCCGTATAGACGTCGCCGATAAATCCATAACACCCAGGGTGAAAGTACCGATATGGCAAATCTGATTTTATGAAGGCTCCTACGGAAGCGATAATCTTGCCGTTATCGCGGGCAACAAAATGCTTCGCAGTTTTTTCCTTATACAGAGCTTGATAGTCATTTAAAACGATCGATTCCGCTTCCGGCGCTAACAAATTCGCATGACCAGATTCCTGGAACATTGCGATTTTCATTTCCACAATGCGGGGTAACTCATCAACTCTAGATGTATCAAATTTCAGGGGACTTGCCATGTGGTTTATTGGACTGAAGTTTTACGCTGTTGGAATTGCATTTAATTTTGGTGGTAGCTTTTTCGCTAAGACTAAATGTGAACCCAATCTTCAAGCTGAAGATCTGGTACTCGACTAAACTCTTTCGTGTTATTGGTTACCAGTACACAGCCTTCAGATATGGCATGACCAGCAATTAGGGTATCATTGTGACCAATTGGAGTACCTTTGCCGCTTAACTCTTTTTTAATTGTTGTCGATGCATCTACGGCAGCTTGATCCCAGGCCAACACACTATCAATACGATCAAGAAATTCATTAACAATTACATTGTGCTTCGGTGATGCTTTTTTCCCAATTGCTCCGAATCTAAGCTCCGCATAGGTTATAGCCGAAATAACAATACGATCTCGATTCTCAGCATGTGCTTGCAATGCGTCAAGAACACTCTCAAGTCGTTCCCTCATGATGAATGAACAGATGTTGGTATCAAGCATGTACGTCTGTTTCACAACACTACTCGCCCTTCTTCCATTACATCTGGACGCTCAGCAAGGAAATCACTATCTGCTTTTTCTACTTCAGCAAAACTTTTCCAAGACTTGCGCTTTGGAGTAAGAACAAGTGACTCTCCATCACGAGTAATCTCAACTTCGGTGACACCTTCAAACTCAAACTCTTTAGGCAAGCGAACAGCTTGGTTTTTACCATTCTTAAATAACGACGCGGTACGCATTCTTTAAACCTCATTGAAAGCATATGTCTGGTATCTGCAATCGTATCGAACGCAAAACATATGTCAAGCATATGCTTCAAGAGATAATCTTGGAAATATCCTTTATCTCGTCCTTTAAAAACGGCAATTGAACTGAATTTTATTGAGCCGAAGTTGCATTTTGTATTGATAGTTTTTTCACTATGACTAAATGCGAATCAAATACATAACGGCAACGGTGGTTTAATCGTAGTGAATAATCCAACTCAACCTCATCAACTATTTCCCAGCTTGAACCGAAGCATTGACAAAGATCTTCTATGGTTGATTCGCCAACATTTAAATGCTTACTCGGCCACTGATATGTGCAAGAAACGCATAGTAGACCACCGGTTCGAACACTGTTTTTAAGATCTTTAAGTAATTGCATTGGAGATCCACATTGATCCAGAACGTTTAAGCAGAGTACCAAATCATAAGCAGCCAAATCTGCCCGTTTCATTTCGGAGTTAACAAGATCAATAGAACTCGCACTGAAAATATTTACAATTTTCCGGCAATTAAAGGGAACATAAAAAAGCTCTTGTGCGTTTTTGATCACTGGCACATTCTTAACATTGCCATGGAGTATTCTTAGCAAATGATCGAAAAAAATTGGAGACGGTTCAAACACCTTAACTTTTTCAATGTCTTGTAGATTAACGCAGAGTTCGTATAGCGTTCTGCCTAGACCTGGTCCGATTTCTAAAAGTGATTTTGGCCTAACTTGGTAGTCTTCTATTGCAGACAAAATAGCATTTGCAGCTTTCACGGATGAATTGGAGCTCATTGAAGAAGTCAGTGACCGCGGTCTTTCAGCTAAAGATTCAGGCTTATGCTGGAAAAAGTCACTCCAGTCTGTTTCAAAGTAAGCCGCAAGAGTTCTATCAGAAACACAATAATCATTTGCATTAGAAAGTGATGTTGAGCGCATCTCGATAGGCCTTGTTCTTTACAGGTATCATATGGTGCAAGGGTTGCGACTGGAAATTTAAGATAAACCGTGGAAAACCAACTAACACTATGGATCGTTATATAAGAAAATTACGGACGAAAATAGGCAACGACGAAATAAAAGTTCCGGGTTGTAGAATCATCGTAACGAATCAGGGGGATGAGGTTCTCCTCCAACTTCGATCAGATTACAGATTGTGGGGTCTTCCAGCTGGCTCTGTCGAATCTGATGAGACCGCACTTCAGGCGGCGGCGAGGGAGCTAAAGGAAGAAACCAACTTAGAGGCAACATCCCTCATTCCAATCGGGTATAGTTCTGCCTCAAAGTATGAACATATCACCTACCCGAACGGGCATAAGATTCATTGCCATACCATGGTGTTTTTTGCCCAAGATTGGAATGGCAGTCTCCGGCCGGATTTTGATGAATCTCTGGAACTATCTTTCTTTAGTCTGAACTATCTACCCCAAATGCTACCTAACATGGCTGCAACTTTAAAAATGTTTCAAAATTGGAGAGAAACGGGGATCTTTCAGTTCGCTTAGCGATCGACGACACTCAGAGTCGTAAAACCAGAGATTGTTACAAGATCGCACTAATGACGGGGTCACAAAGAACTGAAACCCTTAGGTTTTATGAGTCGAACGGATTTGTCGGAAATAAAAGAGGTTTCCAGGTCAGGTTTAATGCGTGATCGATCCACTTACTTAGTAAAAGCCAACCAAGGCACCAAGCGCCAAGCAGCTTGTTTGGCAAAGGACTAACCGATTCTGTGATCACCTTTATCGATACAATTTTTGCTGCCGAGGCAGATAGCAAAATTGCAGAAGGAAACAGTAATTGAAATACGAAAATCTTATTTTTGATCTCGATGGCACGATCAGCGATCCGAAAGTTGGAATCGTCAGATCATTGAATTATGCCCTTGAAGCCCATTCCTACGAGACTCGCCAGGCAAGCGAACTTTGCCAATTTATAGGACCACCGCTCGACCACACTTTTTCCTCATTGGTGGAGTCTTCGGATTCCACCTTGATCCAATCATTGGTCTCTAAATATCGAGAACGATATGCTGATATCGGTTACGCCGAAAATACGCTTTACAGCGGTATCCCGGAAGCCCTTAGGCAACTGAATGAAATCAAGGGTCTCAGGATTGGGATCTGCACCTCTAAACGTGCTGACTTTGCCAAACGAATTATCGAGATGTTTTCTCTACAAGACTTCTTTTGCTTCGTAAATGGCGGGGATGTCGGAATCGAAAAGTGGCAGCAACTTGAAGCGCTACTTGAAGAAGGCGAAATCACGCAGAACTCAATTATGATTGGCGATCGCTTTGTTGATATCACAGCAGCCCATAAAAACAACCTTCTTTCTGCCGGAGTATTATGGGGCTATGGATCAGAGGCTGAGCTGACTCAGCATAATCCATTGCATTTACTTAAAAGTCCGGATGAACTTACAAGACTCATGAGCTAAACCGGACTAAGTGAAACCGTGCCGGCCAAGTAAAACAACCGCAAAACCACCAACAGGTATAGATTCATCTTGAAGTTGCACTTCTACTCCTGATCAACCGCCATCTTGGTGTGAAAAGTAGTCAGAAACCAATTTCAGTATGTCTGGTGTAATTTCATTCCAATAACGCCAGGTATGACCGCCTTCTGATCTGGTATAGCTAAACTCGATCCCGTTGTTTTCTAACAACTCGGCAAATTTTTCGTTCGAATGGAAGCTAATGTGGTCATCTGTGCCACAGTATAGGTGGAGCTGAGCTTGCATCGGCACATCAAACTTCACATCGGGGTAGTATTTATTCAGATTAAAGTAGCCACTAATCGGAATAGACATTCCGAAACTTTCCGGATACTTGTGAGTTAGATAAAAAGCGCCAAAACCACCCATTGAAACTCCGGCTATAGCGGTTGTCTTGCTGCCAGACCCAACTCTGTATTTACTCCGCACATAGGGTAACACTTCGTCCATGATGTGCTGCTCCCAGTCACCTGTGTAGTAACTTTTATCGCCATTGGGTATCACAATAATGAACGGATTTATTACTCCTTCATCGATAGCATTGTTCATGAAGTTTTCGATTTTGCCGTCACTTATCCACTGCTGTTCGTTTTCTCCCCACCCGTGCAGCAACAGCATCATTGGATAAGTATCTTCTTTCTTAGCGTCGTAACCAGGGGGTAAATAAATAGCAAAGGGGACGTCAGTTTCGAGTGATTGACTTTCTATATTTACCGTCTGGACCGTCCCATGAGGGATATTTGGATTGAACCTCTGTGCTTTATCCTCTTGACCAAGAGTCAAAACAGAGTTGTAACCGCCAAAACCGTCATAATTTTTCTCCGGATTCTTACTATCCTGCGTCCAATTGCCATCAATGACGAACTTATATTGCCAAGCGCCTTGGGGTAGATAGAGGGTGAGTTTCCATCTGTCGTTTCCATCCTTGATCATCCTGAAAACATCCGGGCGCCAATCACTCATTTCACCAGCAAGGAAAACATCTGTAGCACCTGGAGCTTCCACAGAAAAAGTGTGCTGAACCCTGCCTTCTTTATGGAATAGATAGGGGTTTCTCTCCCAAGCCTTATGCTCTTTATCCACCGGGGTCAAGGAAATTTGCACACCGTTGAGAGTACCACTGAGACTTGCCAAATCCGGCGCCAAGCTGAACTCATAAGGGAGATTATCTAATTTGCCAGTAAATATTAGCGGGTTATCTGAGGTGATCCGGGCTACATTTTCCTTTTCGACATCGCTTTCCCTGATTGTCAGTAGCACTTCCTTGTCCCGAACTTCATTTACAGCGAGGTTTAAATTACTGCCGTTTGATGTTGCCCCCTGCCAAGGGCCATAGAGCGCCTTTACTTCGTCGGTAGCATCGACCGGGAAAATAAATCCGTAGAACTTAGTCGTACCGTCGCAATCAATAACGCCATCGCTCCAACTCCAGTCATGAATACCGGATATCTTTTTATTACTGATAACACTAATAAGAGGATTAGGATGCGTTACAGTACCTCCATGCACATTGAAAGGTTTGCTGTTCCATGTCACTCGGTTTCCTACTATTTGACCGGTGGTCCAATTATCCTCCACCCTGCACTCATGTTGAGTAACCAAAGACGATGATTTGCCAAATTCTCCCGTGCCACCACAGGCGGAGTTATCGGAATACCAATAGCTTTCCCACAAACCATCAACCTGGATGCAGCTTGTATTTGATTGCTCATTCACCAATGCTGTCTGGCAAGCCGTCAGAGCGAGAAAACAACTGATAACTACTAACTTCAATAACGTAGAATTCATGCGAAATTTCCTAAAAAATCATTTATCCATAAAAAAGACCGTCTTTTCCGAATGCCGCCATGGTCTTCGGCATTTCCTAAGGATGGCGCATCAGTCAGCTCCCAAAGCATTCCCAGGTTACCGAGGCCAAATATAGACCCACTTCAAACAAACTTCATCGGGATATCTTCACCTTTTTACCATTCAGTAGCCAGCCGACGGGTGTATGGCGAACCAGTAGCGCATAAGTCACTAGTCCCAATGCAATGGTTCCCAGAGATGAAATCAGGAATTTGATGGACACCGGGAGGCCGATCAAAGACAGATGAAACTGAATGATAAACAGCACCGGAAGATGAAACAGATATAACCAGTATGAACTGTCAGTGATATAGCGCAGGACGGAGTTCTTAATATCAAAGAATCTCCTACCGGCGAATAAACAGAGTAAGCTCAAGTAAAGCGCTAGATAAGTTCGGACAAAGTTGTAACAGAAACTTCCAACTTCTGGCGAGTCAAACTTGATAACCCCAAGATAAAGGCATACCAGCGTTACGCTACCAACAATGGACAGTGCCAAGAGAGGAATCCAGTATTTTTGCAACCTGTCCAATAATTCCATGTTGTAGAACACTAGAAACCCCAGCAGAAAAAAGGCACCGTAATAAATAAATGCAGATGCATGCGGGACAATGCTGAAAGGAGTTGGGTAAGACAGGGAGGCACTCACAGCGCCCGGCAGTGGAAGCAAGAGTATTAGCAGAAGAGGGTGAAGACTTGACAATGGCTTCAAGGATATAGGTAAAGCTCGGCACAGCACCATGAAAAGATAAAACAGCACTAAGTAGTACAAAAACCATAGATGATATAACCCGTAACCCGTCTGCATTCCCATTTCCAGTTCGGCAACGATGTAATTGAGATTGGGACCGACAATTCCAAGGTCGTTAAAGGCGTATAATGCCAACTTGTTCATCAACAGTTCGTTCAGGGGCCAAAGCAGCAGAAATGGGACGAGAATTCGTAGCGCCCGGTTTTTCAGTAAACTTGGCAGTCCTCTTTTTTGCAGCAGATAATGCGCAAAAAAACCGGCGATAATGAAGAAAAGCGGCATTCGAAAAGTATGGCTGACAACCTGAAAGACATCGAAACCGAATGCCTCGGCTGGATCGGGCACGAACCAATAGGAATAGAGCGAAGGGCTGTAGGTCAGAGCAGCGTGGTAAATGACTCCCAATAGCATTGCAACAGCTCGTAGATTATCCATGTAGTGGTAACGAGTTGCGACAACCGACGATGACTGGGAGAGTGGCTTAGTTTCCGCCAGATTTACGTTTTTCGAACTATTTGAATTCATCTTAATTCCCTTTAACTATCATTTATCCATGAAGAAAACAGTCTTTTTTCGAATGCCACCGTGTTCTTCGGCATCGCTCAGGGATGGTTCATCCGTCAGAGCCCAAAGCATTCCAAGGTTGGCAAGACCAAAAGTACTCCCTAGGATGATAAGTGGCGGTAACAAACCCCATATGTCCAACAGGGCAAGAACGGCGCCCATCAGGATAAGAAATAAATACAAATAGAGAGCGAAGTGGCGTCTGCTCTTAAATATCCAGAATTTCTGATTCGCTTCTATCGCGGCTTGCTTACGCTGAAACTCTCTTTCCTCTTTCCGTTCGTAAATTCCCATAGTCTTTCTTCCTACACTCCACCTTCCTACAAACCACCGACTTCAATTCAGCATATTTTCTGAACAACTTTTTACATCATATAGAACTAATTTTTTTTCATCAACGGAAATTTAAATAAATTTTATCTCGAATAAGAAATTTTTTTAGTTGTATATGTTGATATCAAATCACCCCTGAGCTAATCTGGCTTCGTTACGGAGACCCTGGAATGGCGCGGTTAAGTGAAACACAGTTAAAAGAAAACCTGATTCGGCTCCGCAAGAAAGCGGGATTTTCGCGCCGCCAGGTCGAGGAAGATCTGGGGTTGCGGACCAATACGCTTTATGATGTGGAATCAGGTCGTCTGAATTTGCAATTTCTACTGGCGGTGCAGCTGGCGGAGAAATTTAACTGCGATCTGAATGACTTCGTAACCCCTTCTGCCAACAACAAACTGCTGCCAGAGAAGCTGCTGCCAGAAAAGGCGGAAGAAGACCAGTCCGTACAACAACTGGTTGCAACCGGCGTACTGGGAGGGCAGGTTCATCCGATCGCGGTATTGATGAGCCAAGATCCGGTTATCGTCAGCGAAGTGGGTATAGCCAATATGGGTCATAAGCCATTAATGCAGTTGTTGATGGATACTCTGACCCCCAAACAGCAGCGAGACTTTGTGGTAGAAGTCTACCGCTATCTGAACTCACTTATCAGCATTGATGGCAACATCACCCCATCTGCAATGCGGCTGCGCGACCAACTGATGCAGCAATCGCTTATCGTGCTGGATGAACGCGAAAGGCACAGTATCGCCAGGGCTTTTGGCAAGCGCCATCTAGGCAAGACTTTCTATAAATACTTCCCCAGGGAAGCCCATCGACACTTTTTAATCTGGTTATTGTTTCTGGTTTGCGACGGCGAAGACGGCTGCAACCATCTGGAATTGGGTTATATCAACGAAGTTGCCGAGCATATACAGCTGAACAAAAGTACTTTTCTATATATCCAGTCACAGGTAAACGACCTGCATAAGGATTAGGAGGCACTATGGAAGAACAAGTTATCATCTGGCTGATTATCGGAGTCATCTTAATTGTCGCGGAGATCATTATTCCTGGGGCAGTGCTATTTTTCATCGGCGCGTCCTGCGTTCTTACCGGCCTGTTGATTCATTTTGGTCACATCAGCGGATTTGTGGAGATATCACTCACCTTCTTCCTCAGCAGCATTTTTATGGTACTGCTATTTCGCAGCCTGTTTCTCCGACTCCTGCCCGGCAAGTCCACGGTATCCAACACCGACGAATTGCAAGACAGCCTTGGAGATATGGTGGAAGTGGTTGAAACCATTACCCCCTACCGTCGAGGAAGAATTCGGTACCGTGGCACCACCTGGGACGCGCAATCCGATCACCACTTGGAACAAGGCGAAAAAGCCATCATCGAAGGCCGCGATGGCCAATGTTGGATCATTAGGCCACTTGTATTAAGAGGAGTAAACATCATGACCGCAATTACCATTGCCACATTGATTGTTCTGTTTTTATTGAAAATCTTTCTGGTCAGCGTCCCCATGCGGCAGGCATTCGTCATAGAACGGCTTGGCAAATTCCAACGAGTCATGAATCCTGGCTTGCGCTTTATGATCCCGATTATTGATCGCATCGCCTATCGGCGAGAAATTCGCGAGCAAATGCACAACATACCGCCACAGCATTGCATCACTAAGGACAACATTCAGGTCACTTTGGATGGCCTCATCTATATAAAAGTACTGAATCCAGAATTGGCGAGTTATGGTATTGCCGATTATAAGCGGGCAGCGGTTAATCTGGCGCAAACCACGATGCGTGCGGAAGTGGGCAAGCTCGATCTGGGCCAGATATTCTCCGAGCGCGAAAGTTTGAATGAAAATATCGTCAAAGAGATTGACCGGGCGGCAGAAGTCTGGGGAGTAAAGGTCATGCGTTATGAAGTTGCCAATATCGATCCTTCCGACAATGTCGTTCATACCCTTGAGAAAAAAATGATTGCCGAGCGGGAGCGCCGCAAGGACATTACCTTGGCTACCGCTGACAAGGAAGCAAAAATCAATGTTTCCGAGGGGGAGAGGCAGGAATCCATCAACATTTCGCTAGGTGAACGACAGAAACGCATCAATCTTGCAGAAGGCAAAGCCAAGGAAATTGAATTGTTGGCCCAGGCACAGGCCGAAGGAATACGGTTGGTCGCCGAGGCAATAAATCAGCCCGGTGGCGACAAGGCGCTGCAAATGCGTCTGGTTGAGAGATTTATCGAAGAACTGGGTACCATCATGGAACAATCTGACATCTCTGTTTTACCTGCGGAAATGGCCAGAGTCAAAGGCATATTCGAGGGTATTGACCAAGTATCCAAACAGTTCACCCCACCCCAGGGAGTTACCAATGCAAATTGAAGAAATGCTCAATATGGATTTAGCTAATCTGTTAAACCTGAACTACTCGAACTTATTCAATGTGGCTGTATGGGGCATCTTCTTTATTGTCCTGATCTATGGTTTATTTCGTTCCATCTATTTTGTGCCTACTAGAATGGCTTTTATCGTCGTGCGATTTGGCCGCTATCAGCGCACCTTGAATCCAGGCTTTCATGCGATTATTCCTTTCGTAGATAAAATAGATAGTCGCGTCTCCTTGAAGGAAACAACCATCGATGTACCACCTCAACATTGTTTTTCTAAAGATGAAGTTCGAATGGAAGTGGACGGCGTTTTATATGTACAGGTTATAGATCCGGTGAAGGCTGTGTACGGCATCGTCGACTACTTAGACGCGGCTGTGCAGTTGGCGCGAACCACTACCCGTTCGGAGATGGGCACCTTGGATCTAGAACGCACTTTCGAAGAAAGGGATCAAATTTCCAGCCGGGTGGTCACTGTTTTAAACGAAGCAGGCCATGCTTGGGGTGTGCGGGTTCTTCGCTATGAGATCAAAAATGTCCAGCCACCGAAGAGTGTCAAACAGGCAATGGAACGCCAAATGAGCGCCGAGCGGGAGCGGCGGGCAATCCTGGCCAGAAGTCTGGGAGATAAGCAAAGCCGGATCAATGTATCCGAAGGAGTCATGACGGAAACCATCAATGTATCGGAAGGTGACCGGCAGCAACTCATCAATGAGGCAGAAGGCAAGGCGCAGGAGATTTTAACGATTGCCAAAGCCACCGCAGAGTCGATAAGAAAAATCGGTGCATCCATCGCTGAAAAGGGAGGTGAAGAGTCCATTCGCCTGCAACTTGCCCAACGACTATTTGGAAAACTAAATGGGCTGGCCGACGCTGAAACCAGAGTAGTGTTACCTGCAAATATTGCCGACTTACAGGGCTGGCTGAAAGTTACCGGCCTCGAAAAAAAGGAACCATGACGAGCACGGTTTATATAGATTGCCGGATATCGTATGAACCGGCCATTACTTTTGCCACTTAGCGGTTTCAGGTGGGTAAAGTAGCGGAACTCTTTGAGCAACTTATAGAAGAGAGCTCGCACTAAACGCGAACTCGTACTAGGAAGTTAGCCTACCAATGCCTTGATGAGGGTCGTGGGGAGTGGTCTTGCCGGAAAAAAACCTCCAGCGCTCCCGACCAACATGGAACCAGCTTGCTCGAGTTGCTTTGTCCATGGAACTGAGAAAGAAAACTGTAGAAAATGAACCGGGGAGATGACCGGTTTCCCGCCAATATCCATATTCGCTTCCACCCAGGAAACAGTATCGCCAATTTGCAGGAATATGGACTGCTCAATACCTTGTCGTTGTTTCAAGCTTTGTTCTGCGGTTGAGCCGCTGAACTCCATCATCAACGTGGCGCTGATACGCTCATTGCTGGTAATCATGTGGGCGTAATTATCTATTTGTGCCTGGATGCGGGATGGGTCCGCCAATTTATCCGCATAAACCATCTCTTGAATTTGATAAATCACAGTCTGCCTTGTCTCGAACTGCAGCCGCACACTATCGGCTAGCATAATGGATAGATTTTTACGCAGAGGTATCATCTGCTGTCTGAAGCTTTTCCGGTTAAGGCGGTAGGTGTGAAATGTTTGGATATGCTGCGTTTCGATGCCGGCTTGCATGAGGTTTATGTCCATTCTAAGTTGAAAACAATCTTTGCTTCGATTGTTCAGCGTTGATCAATCATCGAACAATAATGCAAACGATAATTATTTTCAAATAAGAATATATTTCTTTTACCAACATATCTTAACGAAAGGTAAGCCTACCCCAAGCAAGGAAAAGACATAGGAAAGAGAAATGCTGAACGCTAAAACCTGATTATAGTCTTATGCGGTAGTCAGATGGTTATCCCACTTCAGCGGACTATGCCGTATTAACCTGATTTCCAACGATTTATCCAGAGACACACTGTACAACTCGCCCTTGCCATTACTTGCCAGACACTCTGCCCGGTCGGCAGGCATGGCAATTCCACATACATCGCGAATTTTAACCATGCCATACAGCTCCCGATCATCGATATGCCAGAACAGAATGTGGTCCCCGCGTGGGGAACTCACCGCCACCAAAGGTAAGGCGGGATGGCAGGCAACGCTGCCGCAATAGCCGTTCAATTTACGCCATTGATTAGGGGTTGCTTGCACCACCTCTAGATTACTCTGCCTCCTCAGGCGCGCTACCAAAGGAATTGGGTCTAACAGGGTCGCTTGATACTGACAGCCAACCCAGACGTCTCCCTGAGCGTCGATATCCAAATGCCGGATACTGAGCAATCGGTCACCCAAATACCATTGTCCGGTAATTCTCCCGGTTGATAGTTCGATTCGGCTCAGGTTCGGTTGCATGCGGTCAAGGTTCAGCTTTTCTCTCGGGCGCGACGAATGAGTAAGAATACCGCCATTGGCCACCATCAATTGCTTTCCATCCGGCATTAAACGCAACTCGTGGGGGCCGATTCCACCGCTTGCCAGCTCGCCAATCCGCTGGTAATCGACAGTACGATAAACCCCAATGACACCCCTACCCTCTTGATAAGAATTTTCGGTGGCATAGAGGAATTTTTCATCCTGGCTAAACACTGCGTGCCCTAGAAAATGTCTTTCTTCTTGGACGGTTATCCAACGCGGTCTGAGAGTATCGAAGGATCTTTCCATGGCAACCATCCAGGTAGCCGGGCGCCGACCAACTAGTACAGACTTTTCACCGGACGGACTTACACAGGTAGCATGTCCTCTGGCCGGCAAGCGGATCTTGGCAAGTGTTGCCGGAGGTCCGAAATCCTGGCTAAATTGCTGACATACCCACCAATGTTCATCGTTCGAAGTCGATATAGAGGAAAAGACTGTTGGGCTCTGTTGGGTCGCATCGGCAAAGCGCCAAGAACAAGGAAGCGTACTCAAAGTAGTCCACTTGATAAAACGTCGCCGTGACAAATCCATTACATACCTGGCCTCTAATCGCCGTCTTCACTATTGAAGTCCCGGGTGATTCCCAGTTGCTTGAATAACTGGGATTCCAGTTGAAACTGCAGCTCCACCAACTGTTGATGGAGCTTACGCAATTCTCTCCGCTGTTTCTGATTACCGATTGCAGATTCCAAAGGTTGCGTGAAACCATTAAGAGATGTCTGAATTTCCCGTAACTGGTCATTGATAAGATGAGCCGTCACCCCTTCCGGATCGACGGCTTGCTGGTAATCGTCTAAGCCGTAGCCATCCCCTCCATTTAGGTACAGGTCCAAAGCGGCGACGTTGCTGCGAATATTTGTGAGTGAATTCCGGCTATAGAAAGACTCCAGTTCCTTTAACTTACCCTCCTTGTTATTCAGGTTAAGTTGCAAAGGATCTTTTAGCTTGCGCCGGGAAATTTGTTGCAGCGCGGTAACCAAGCCGTTCAGGAACTCATCGACATTATTTTCGATCCCCGCCGGATCAGCACTTTCGGTAAACTCAGCGAGAAAATCGCCAGTCCAGGCTTTCTGAAGAATTCCAGTCTGTTCAATGAGATGATCCGCAATTGCCAAAGTTACCGGACAGACCTGTGAGATTGGCGAACTCTTTTCAAACAACAAATATTCCAGCGCGGGCAAACCCTGTACGACAACACTCGCTTCCTTGATCGTCCCAAGTGTCACGCTATCGGCATGTTTCAGAAGGCGCCTGACCTGTTTTTCCATAAGCCCAGGCCGCATTGGCCAAGCCTGTATTCGCAAACGTCTATCCTCTTCCATAAGCGGTCCGAATTGCAGTACAACAACTTGCATCCATTGCTGCATCAGATTGCGCCACTGGTTTTGCGCTGCCGCTAACGCATCTTGCTGCTGGGAATGACAATAACTCGCAACAGCACTTTTTAACGCCTTTGCTTCCTGCAACAATCTGTTGTGATTCTGTTGGGCGGTGGCCGATACCTGATTTAACCAGTTTACAAGCTCGGCATCGTGACGCGCATTGACGATATCCGAAAAGGAGGCCGCTAAAACGAACCAACATAAAAGTAAGTAACGCATAATCGATTAGAGCGAGTTAAGAAATGCCAACAACGCATCGCGTTCCGTGGCATTAAAGGTTAACACCTTATCCCGAGAAGCTTGTGCTTCTCCTTCGTGCCAAAGCACTGCTTCCATGATAGTTCGGGCGCGCCCGTCATGCAGGAAGGTTGCCTGAGAATTAACCACCTTGCTTAAACCGATTCCCCAGAGAGGAGGGGTTCTCCATTCCCGTGCAGTGGCGTCGAACTCCACTTGCTCAGTTGCGGAGGCAGGACGTTGATCCTGTTTAATATCGGCAAGCGCTTCTCCCATATCGTGCAGCAGCATATCCGTATAGGGATAAATTACCTGCTCCGACAGCTCAATGCGGTCTTTACCAAACTTAGCGGTTTTGAATGGGCCTGCATGGCAACTTTGGCAGCCCGCTTCCTTGAACAACAGCTCTCCTTGTCGGGCAACCGGATCATCCATATCACGTCTGGCCGGCACGGCGAGATTACGCGCGTAGAAAGCCACAAACTCCAATATCTCATCTTGCACTTCCACACCGGTTGGGCCGTTGCCATTAGGTGCGGTGCGGCAAGCAGTCTGCGCATCAGTACAGTGATCTTTGTCGAATAGCGAAGTAGTCAGTCCCATATCGCCATTAAAAGCCCCGGCCGTTTGTTGCTTCACGGTAGGTTGGCCGGCTTTCCAGCCGAATCGCCCGGCGACTGTCCGTTGCTTCTCCACATCCCACACCCGATTTACTCTACCGCTGATACCATCACCGTCTTTATCTTCAGGATCGGCAAGTGCTTCGATACTGCTGTCCGGGATAGACTCAAGCAATCCCAGACCGATGACCGGCGGCGCTACCCGTATCGATAAGGTGGTTTGTTCATGCAAGTCGCCATAACCGGGATTGAGCAATGACCAGTTGGGTTTGCGCAAGGTGACGGTATAGCCATCGGCAAATTGCATCTGCCTTTCCCAATAACTTACTGATATCCGCGCTTCAGCATTTACCCCCGGAATAGCACGGTCCTGGAGCTGGCCACCATATACCGGGTCTGCCAAACTTGCCACTTGCGGTTGGGCCACCATCTCGCGCTCCATTGCCGAGATGGCGGGACGGCTTAAGCGAATCAGCAAACTTTTCGCATCGTCTTCCGGGCCGTCAGGCGCATGGCCCCTTCCGTCGTTGAAATGACAGCTTTGACAGGCACTGACATTAAAGACGGGCCCTAAACCATCACGGATATCCGTGGTGGCAGGCGCAATAACCCAGGGATCTTCAAAGAAATCGTTACCAATGAGAAAATCGCCTTTGCGGCGTGAACTCATATTGGCCGGGTTCATGGAAAACGCACCGGAATGGGCAGCCAGCACTGTGGTTTCGCCTCCCAGCAGCTTAGGATTGCCTTCAGGTTCAGCTGAATTTGCCAGGATACAAAATGGAATGGCTAAAAGTAGTAAAAGGGCGCTACGCCCTTTTCTCGTTTCAAATTGCAGTATGTGAATCATCAACTCTCACAGTCTTTGGCATCTTGGGTCGGGCAAGTACCAGGATCAAATTCGGCGAGTTCCAACGCCAGCAACTTCCCGACGCCATCACTAAGCGGCTCATCCAGAGCGGTTAAACTCGCGGCGGCATCCAAGACAATTTGCTTATCCGCCTGACTACCGCCCACAAGCTGATCAAATTTCTTACCACTATTCGCGGTATCCACAATCTTCTGCATGCGCTTTAGCGCTTCATCAAGCTGTGCCTGCAGGTTTTTGTGTAATGCCGGGTCCTTTGCGGCCACCAGTGCGGCGAGACTGGGTCCTTGCATTATTTCGCCGTTCACCCGCTTATATTCGCCGGTGTAGGCATTCATTACTCCCTGGGCATTGTTGAAGATCGCAACATGGGTGGCATCGCTGAAACAATCGTGTTCGTCTTCTGTACTGCCAAATAGAATGGCGACCTTCATGCGTTCGCTGGCCAACTCACCAATCGCCATATCGCCCATGGAATCGACGATTCTCCGTAGCCCGTCGCCCCGGCTGAGGAAGTCATGTCGCAACGTACCCTTACCCGCTCCTGGCACCCATTCATTAGTCATTTCCTGCAAGTCATTGACCAATAACTGCGCGGCTGCCTGCAAATACTGCGCACGCCGCTTACAGATAATCTGCCCGGCAGTCGTCTTGCCGCTGGTGCAAGCACCCTGCTCGGCTTTTGTAAAATAGTCGCTGACCGGGCGCTGGCCTGCGCCCGGTCCGGTGCCGTTGGTATCCTGACCCCAAAGTAAAAATTCGATCGCATGATAGCCGGTGGCGACATTGGCTTCCGATCCGCCAATTTCATTGAATCCGACCAGCGTGTCAGGGGTAAGCTCGGCTGCATTCATGGTTTGACCGGCAACAGTTATATTCCCTAAGGCATTGATAATATTAATCGATTCGCCGTACTCGCCTGCGTAACTAGCGGTATCCACATAGTCGATTAACGCTTCATCCAAAGGCCAGGCATTCAACTGCCCTTCCCAATCGTCGACACTCGCAGGGCCGCCATCGACATCCAAACCTTCGGTGACATGACCATTTTCGATATCAAAACGCAATATTTCACTCTGTTGGTAAGGCACCCGTGCCTCTACATAGGCAGCTTTAGCCAGCTCAAGGTTTGCTTCGGTGGGCTGTACAATAAAATGGTCAATGCTGGTTTGCAGGGTTTTCGCGGTCACCAGCGAGTCTTCGAGCATGGCATGGGCCATGTCGGCAAAGTGAACAGTGACTGCAGAAGCGCTTATATCGTTCGTTACTGAAGAAGTGTTACTTCCCGTCTGGGCACACCCGGTGAGTACGCCCGCAACCACTAATGGCACTAGGCACAAGATTTGCGCATTCATAGTATTTCCCGGCTCAAATATTAATATTAATACGAATCATTATTATTTATATTTGCGCATAGTATTCACTTTGCTGTTTGAATTCAAGCCTATCGAAACAATTATTCGGCACGGACACACGTGTCCTTCTTCTATGTGAATTACGCTGCCATCTTTCGTTACCTATTTAGGGTTTGCTAGGCCAAGTAACGCTGCTTTTTGCGGTTTCTTAATGATGTCGATTGATGGGTGAAATGTGGCAATAATGGCGCTATTTTATAAATGTGTGATTACCAGGGGAAACTAACGACATAAATACCAAGCGACTTTGACGTAATCACACTATCTGTAGAAAAATCAGATCTGATCAAACAGTTCAGAAGACGGTCCAGACAAGACCTGAAAAGTTGCTTTATCGGAGATTGGAAGGAAGTTGCTTGAGCATCTGGTTTTGAGCGGTTAGCGGGTTCTGCGTAACTATCATAAATGCGGTAGTTAACGCCTACAGCAGAGGCAAACATGGAGCGCAGCGGAATGTTTGTCCTGCTGGCTGTACTTGTTATGGATTTTCATTGAGCTTGAATGACACACTGTAATACCGCACATCTATTCCGTTTGTCATTTCCAAGGCATATGTCAGTTTTGGATCATGATCACGGCAAATAATAAGCCCCTTTACGTTTTGTCCGCTTTCGCACAGATTTCGTTTCACCCAGCCCATATACCGAAGTATTTGACCCACGACCCTGTCTGAGGGACGACCTTTTTTTAGCTCAATTACAACGAATGAGTTTGTGCTTTCTTCTATGCATAGAATATCAATTGGACCGATGTCGGTGCTATATTGTTGACCATCATTTCCATCAGCATCTTCAAAAATACGCAGCTTTCTTTTGAAGATCGTGTCGAAGTTGCTAACAATGAAATCTTCTAAATATTTTTCGAGGACAAACTCGCTTTGATTTTCAACTTCAGGTTCTACTTCTGGTGTGACAATTGTTGAGCCAGAACCTTCTAATACGTTTCGAAATTGTTCTTCTGAGAATTCAGCGAGAGTATGCATTGGAAAAACAATGCTGGAATATTGCTTATTGCGCGGCTCGGCTTGCCAGGAGACATTGACAAACCCAGGATGCACACAATGTTGATTTTTACCTGGAGTGTAGACTGCTGCCCCAGTTATTTTTCCGACACCAGCTAATGCTTTTCTTCCCCTTCGCGCAATGATGTAATCACCGGGAGCTATTTCATGGTAGAACGACCAGAGCATATTTGTATAAAGACCTTTGGTCTGTGATGGCTTGTCAGGAAAGGTATTTGAGACAGCATCAGCTAATTCATCTCGGGGCATTGCACTAATATCGCCGAGTTTGCTCCAGCCAATAGAAATTACCTGCTCGGAAAGATCAAATTGCCAAACTTTCTCAAATGTGTCTGCTGGCTTCGATTCGATAGGGGCCATTACCCAATAGCGCGGCATTTTGTTTCCTCTTTCTTTCTACCCATAACG
>JANQMN010000023.1 GCA_028280065.1 Hahella sp. | reverse complement strand
GGCTGTAACGATAGGCTCGATCTTCGTGAATGGCGGCATATTCCCCCCACAGGAGTTGCAGGGTAACCCCTTTGCGTTTCAGCTCCTGGTGTATTTGAAAGAAATCTGGTTCAACAAAACGAACCGGTGATGCTTTAACGGGATACAGCAGCGCTTCCAGGCGGCTTTCATCCATGCCCTCTGGAAGTGGCCAACACAACCCTTGCGCTTGGGCCAGGCTCACATACTTGCTGACAGCGCCTTTGGAGATCCCACAGGCTCGGCCAATCTTCTCATGGCTAAGCTTGGCCTCGTATTTGAGACGTAAAATTTCAAAGATTTGCTTCATTGGAATCCTCGTAGTTGGCACCGCACCCTCTCCTGACGGACAAAAGGTCGCGGTTATGCCGAATAAGTTGAAGGAATTCCAGCGGGTTAGGGAAAATTCCGAGGATCGTGACCGCTGTTTCCGAAGTCGTGACCGTGGATTCCGATAAAAGCTCGAAATCGGTCACGATCAATCGGAATCGTTGGTCACGCTGGATCGGAATGACCGGTCACGATCATTCGGAATGGGCGGTCATGATGGGTCGGAATACGCAGTATAAGGCATTACTACCCGCAAAGAAATCATCACCACTGACGATTGTTGCAGTGAGCCTTCGTGTAAGCTCTAATGCAATGGTAGATTTACCGGATCCGCTTCGACCGTCAATTGCGATCATCACTGGACGATTAGTCCCCGCAGAAAGGTGCTCAATTCTCTTTAGTAATCTGGATAAAAGCGCTTCAAACCTATCTTTCTTCAGCAAGTCACTGTCCCTTCGCCACTAATTAACTCTTTCGAGGACGGGTTTCGCAAGCACTAGCGCTACAATTGCACATATTCCCATTAAGCTGCCCGTAACAACAGGATCGTAATGCGACCCCATCACAGGAAAAACCATCCAACTCAAATTGCGTAAAGTATGGAAAATACTGGTGGCAAAAACACTCTCGCCTCCCCTAATGTAAATGCAAACTATACAGATGCGTCCCGAAATAGAACCAAGTGCCCACCAAATTATCCAATCAAGCTCTCTTCCAACTTGAAACAACGGAACCAAATGCCAGATTGCTGATACCGCACCAATCAATATGCCGCCTAGGAGAATACCATGTGTACCAACAACCGATTTAGTTGCATAACCACTCCAACCTAGTTCTTCACAGGTTGCCGCTATGAAGAAAACAGCCAATAAACTCAGTATTTGAAGAAGGTTAATTTCAGGTACAGGCAATTCCTGCCCTAAATTGACTTGCAGGATCCATGACAGCAGCATAACTAACGGCATGGTCACCAAAGCAAATATCCATACCCATTTACCCATGCGTTTAAAATCAAATGCTCTTAACAAAAGCGCTTTCACACCTATGGTTCCCCGCAAACGATAGTCAAGCAGGCCTGCCGCCATAGCAGGGCAAATTGCCATAATTGCACTTACTGGCAGGTTAGGCAGCAGTTCGGTCTTGGCTAACATACCTAGCAACCAAATAGGTATAGAAAGAAGAAATACCAAGCCGAAAAATTGAAAATGTGAACGCTGATGTTTAGGCATCAATTATTACCATTAATTTGGTTGCACTGCTGTATTTATTTACACCAGTCGGAGAACTTACGGGTATCGTTATTTGTAAGATTGGCTTGAAGGAAACATGCGGACATTCCTGATGCGCTTATGTTTGGTTTATCCTATCTTTTGGCAACCCACCAAGGAGTGATTTTCAATTAAACTAGTCTGGATTCATATTGGCACTCCTTCGCATATCTCCGGATGACTTCATTTTCTCTAGTTGCTCAACGGACTGTCTTTCAATGGTTTCCCACTCTTTTTCAGTATGACAAATCTTCCTTTTAATTCTGCTGCCTGTTCGCTCCACGCGTTTACATATTGCAATTTTGGGGACAGTAGTTCTTTCCTCCACCTCGGCATGCAAAGCATTTTTACCGGAATTTACGGCTTGATCTGTGCCCTCTCCATTGAATGCGCAACCGACTGCGAGTAAAAGAGTCGAAAAAAGCGCTGAGAAACATTTGTAGTTTTTCATTTCTTTACCTTTCAGTTTGAATAGCTTTTCCCTGAGGTATAGTCAAATCTGGTGTATGGCTTTTTAAGCAGCGTCCTGTTTTTGATCTCCGGTTTGCTTAATGCCGTTG
>JANQMN010000022.1 GCA_028280065.1 Hahella sp. | reverse complement strand
CTCAACATTTCCCGCATCCCAGGGCCGCCTTTAGGTCCTTCGTAGCGAATCACGACCACATCCCCCGCCGTTACAGTGCTATCTAAAATGGCTGCCTGGGCTTCCTCCTCGGAGTGGAAGACCCGCGCGGTGCCGCTGAAGTGCGTACCTTCCTTGCCGGTAATCTTGGCGACTGCTCCGGTAGGTGCGAGATTGCCGTAGAGAATACGCAGATGACTGTCTTTCTTGATCGGATTGTTCAGAGCATGAATGATTTCCTGATCGCTGGGGTAAGGGGCGACCGACGCCAGATTTTCCGCGATTGTTTTGCCTGTTACGGTCATGCAGTCACCGTGCAACAGACCCTCGTCCAGCAACATTTTCATCAAGGGTTGAATACCGCCGATCGCTACCAGTTCAGACATCATGTATTTACCGCTGGGTCGCAGATCGGCGAGAACCGGCACACGTTTGCCAAGCTCGGCAAAGTCTTCAAGCGTCAACGGCACATCGACTACATCCGCCATGGCCAGCAGATGTAAAACCGCGTTGGTCGATCCGCCTAATGTAATCACAACGGTGATGGCATTTTCAAAGGCTTTGCGGGTCATGATATCCCGTGGGCGAATATTCTTTTCCAGCAGGTTCATGACCGCTTCGCCAGCCGATCGACAATCTTCCAACTTTTGCTCGGACTCGGCGTTCTGCGCCGAACTGCCTGGAAGACTCATGCCCATCGCCTCAATGGCGGACGCCATGGTATTCGCGGTATACATACCTCCGCATGACCCAGCACCCGGAATAGCCTCTTCTTCGATCCGTTTGACCTCTATCAGAGACAGCTCGCCTTTGGCGTGGGCGCCGACAGCTTCAAACACGGATACGATATCCGTATGTCCTGCACCCGGTTTGATGGTGCCGCCATAGACGAAAAGCGACGGCCGATTGAGGCGCGCCATCCCCATCATGCAGCCGGGCATATTCTTGTCGCAACCGCCGATCGCCACCAGACCGTCAAAGCCTTCGCATCCCACTACCGTTTCGATCGAGTCGGCAATCACTTCCCGGGAAACCAGGGAGTACTTCATGCCCTCAGTACCGTTGGCAATGCCATCGGATATGGTAATGGTATTGAAGATGACACTCTTACCGCCGGCCGTGTCAGCTCCCGCGCCGGCCTCGTCCGCGAGTACATTGATATGCATGTTGCAAGGGGTTACCCGGCTCCAGGTCGAAGCAATACCGATCTGCGGTCGCTTGAAATCGTCGTCGGTAAATCCGGTGGCGCGCAACATGGCGCGGCTGGCCGCTTTGTTTACACCATCCACCACTTCGCTTGAATAACGGCGTTTGTTATCAGTCATTGTGTTTTGATCCTTGTACTCTGTGGACCCCAAGTATAAACCCAAAAACCTTCAAAAAAGTAGGCGTCTATAAATGGCACGGTAAAGGATTGCTAGGGATGTTGGCGGATTCTTCAAGGAACGGCGAAAGCGAATGCCGACTTACAGAGTTTCTGTCATAAGCCGAGTTCCGATAAACCTGGATGATCGAGAGGCCGTGAGCCCTGTGGCCAGCGAAACTTTCGTTCCTCTTCGTTGATCGGGAGATCATTGATGCTGGCAATGCGGATTTGCATAAGGCCGTGTGCATCGAATTGCCAGTTTTCATTGCCATAGGAACGATACCACTGACCGCTATCGTCACGCCATTCATAGGCAAACCGCACCGCGATGCGGTTTTCATTGTATGTCCACAGTTCCTTGATTAGGCGATAATCAAGTTCGCGAGCCCATTTGCGTTGCAGAAACGCGACAATTTGTTGCCGGCCTTGCAGGAACTCGGCCCGATTGCGCCAGCGGGAGTCCGGGCTGTAGGCCAACGATACTTTTTCCGGGTTTTTTCCATTCCAGGCATCTTCCGCTTTACGTACCTTGATTTTAGCCGTCTCCTCCGTGAAAGGCGGCAGAGGCGGGCGTTGCTCTTCAGACATTCTAAGAAACTCTTATGAGAATAGTGGGTGAAACGACCCACCAGGCGGAATCTTGTTTCCGGCCAGGTGGGTAACTGTGTCGCTAACAAAATTTGACGGTCAATTCACTCTGTTGGCTACCAGGACTTATAAGGCAGGAATTTGCCATTCAGGGTCAGGAGTACCCGATCGCCTTTCGGATTTTCCTCTTTGTCCACTTCCATTGAGAAGTCAATTGCACTCATAATGCCGTCGCCGAACTTCTCCTGGATTACCTCTTTCAAGGTATCGCCATAAACACCGACGATTTCGTAGAGCCGATAAATCAAGGGGTCCGTCGGCACCGTTTGGTCCCATTTTTTGGTTGGAAATGCTTCCAATGCAGTTACGACTTCGGCATCCAGTCCCAGATATTCGGCAATCGCCGCGGCTTTTTCGGGAGGAGCGCTGTTCATACCAAGGCAGGCAGAGGCCAGCCACACTGGCGACATTCCCAGTTCACTGCCCATTTGCTCCCATGTGAGGCCTTTTTCCAGTTTTTTGGACACAATGGTGTCGGTCATCGTTAGTTTATCCATCGTAGGTATCTCCAGGTTTGTTTTAGTGAGGTTAAAGTGCCGTTCTTTTCCCGTTATTTCCGGAACCGGCATGAAATTCTCAACTGACCGAACGTAACGGCCGGTCAGACTTAGCCCTTGCCGGCGGATCTGCCGGGACCGGTTCGGGCGATTCCGCTAAAGGGTCGATATTTTCCGGGTGTTGCCGATCGCTATTTTTTGTTCCTGCGAGTTCGCCGGATCGTTTCACAAGGAAGTTGACCAGGTGGTTGCGGATCTTGTAATAACCCGGATGCTCGATGATCTGGGCTCGCTCTCTTGGTCGCGGCAGACTGACTTTTACCGATTCGGCGACGCGGGCGTTGGGGCCGTTGGTCATCAGCAATATTCTGTCTGCCAGCAATATGGCTTCGTCCACATCGTGGGTGATCATAAAGACCGTCTGGTGGGATTCGCTCCAAATTTTGATCAGTTCGTCCTGAATCACTCCTCTCGTCAGGGCATCAAGCGCGCCGAACGGTTCGTCCAGCAGCAGTAATTTTGGTTGGGTGGCGAAGGCGCGGGCAATACTAACGCGTTGCCGCATACCGCCTGACAATTGGGCGGGTTTGCGGTGCATCGATGCGCCTAAACCGACCATCTCCAGATACTTCCTGCTATGTTCTTCAACCTTGCCCTTGGTCCAATTTGGCCAGCGGGCCTTGACGCCGAAGATCACATTCTGAAGCGCGGATAACCAAGGTAGCAGGCTATAGTTTTGAAACACCACGCCGCGGTCTAGACTTGGTCCGGCGATTTCCTTGCCATCCATGATGACGCCGCCGGAGGTCGGTTCGTCGAGACCTGCCAGAATATTGAGGATGGTGGATTTGCCACAGCCGGAATGGCCAATGATGCAGACGAATTCCCCCTGCTCGATATTGAGAAAAACATCGTCGAAAACCACTAAGTCTTCCGCTTTGCCTTTGGCGGAGAAGCGTTTCGTCAAGCCTTCAATGGATAAGAATGGCTTTGTCATCATCTTACTCCTCGTACTGGACCAGTCGTGAAACGCCGGACAACGCCATGTCCAACAACATTCCCACGAAGCCGATCATCAAAATTGAGAAAATTACACTGTTTAAATCCAGGTTGTTCCACTCGTTCCAAACGTAGTAGCCGATGCCGGTTCCGCCGACCAGCATTTCAGCCGCGACGATGACCAGCCAGGCGATGCCGATGGATATCCGCATGCCGGTGAGAATGGTCGGCGCGGCCGCTGGAAGTATTACCGTGAACGCTGTGCGTAGGGGGCTTAGCTCGTGGGTTTGGGCAACCCGCACCCAGTCGTTTCTGACGTTGGCGACACCAAACGCGGTGTTGATCAGCATCGGCCAGATGGAACAGATGAAAATTACAAAGATTGCCGATCGTTCGGAGTCTTTTATGACAAACAAAGCCAAAGGCATCCATGCCAACGGGGAGATCGGCCGAAGGATCTGGATAAAGGGATTTAATGCCTTGTACATCAATGGCGACATCCCGATGACGAATCCCAAAGGGATTGCGATCAAGGCGGCGGCGAAGTATCCGGTCAATACCCGATACAGCGAATAGGCGAGCTGTATGCCGATTCCTTTATCGTTAGGACCCGCATCGTAGAATGGATTGCTCAGTTCCGACCAGGCGTGCTCGGCAACTTGAGAAGGCGGTGGAACCCGCGCTTCCTGATCCGCGCCGCCCATCAATAACTCATATTCCGACAATGCTTCGGTGGCTTCGGGTGGCTGATTCAGGGTTTCCCAGATTCCCAGGACGATAATCAGAAATAATAGGGAAACCACTGTCGCCCGCAGATTTAACGACATTAGGAAACCCTCTTGATGGCAAAGCTGTTGACGTACTCATCGGGCTTGGCATAGTCGAAGGTCTTGCCCATGATGGTGTACTTTTCGTAGGTCTTGGATGGTGGTTCATAGCCCAGTTTGCGCATCACTTCGCTGGTTTCTTCCGCCACGTAGACCTGCTCGGCTATCCTGTTGTAGTCGACATCGCCGTTGATATACCCCCATCGTTTCATCTGCGTCAGAATCCACACGGCCATCGAGTGCCAGGGGAAGGGATCGAAGTCGATGCGGTCCGGCACGTCGTGAACCTTCTTCTCCAAACCGTCGACATAGCGCCCGGTGAGGACCTGACGAATAACGATTTCAGGCTGGTTGAGATAGTTTTTCGGTGCGATGGCCTTGGATATTTCTTCCCGGTTTTCGGATTTTGCCGAGTAGTGTGTTGCATCCACGATGGATTTGAACAACGCCGCGTAGGTATTGGGCATTTCCGTGGCGAATCTCTGGCTACAGGCGAACGCACAACAGGGGTGGCCCTCCCAGATATCCTTGGTGAGGATATGAATAAATCCGACTTTTTCATAGACGGCACGCTGGTTGAAAGGATCGGGGGACAGATAGCCGTCCAGGTTGCCCGCGCGCAGGTTTGCCACCATTTCCGGTGGCGGAACAACCCGAATTTGGATGTCCTGGTCGGGATCGATGCCATGCTCGGCGACGTAGTAACGCAGTAGGAAATTGTGCATGGAATAGTCGAACGGCACACCGAACTTGAATCCTTTCCACTGTTTCGGATCACGCTTGTCCTTGTGTTTGTTGTGCAACACGATGGCCTGCCCATTGATATTTTCCACTGCCGGCATGATGTAAGGTTCGGCGGTCGATCCTGCGCCAAGGGTCATGGCAAGCGGCATCGGTGTCAGCATATGCGAAGCGTCGTATTCGCCATTCAAAGACTTATCCCTGGCCACCGCCCAACCGGCGGTTTTGATCACTTCGACATCCAGACCGTATTTGCTGTAGAAGCCCAAGGGATGGGCCATGATGATCGGAGTTGCGCAGGTTATCGGAACAAAGCCGACTTTGAGTTTGGTTTTTTCCAGTTTGCCGGTGGTTTCCTTCACAGCGGCTTTGATTTGTTCCATCGGCAGAACGGAAGCCAAGGCGGCAGCGAACGTGCCTCCGCCAACCAGTTTGATAAACTTACGCCGGCTGGCGTCATGCTGGTTGAATACACCCCGGACGATGGCGTTTTCGACAACCCGGTCAAGCATCTCTTCCGAACTTGCAAACTGTTCGTTGCCAGAGCCTGGATCCGACAGGGCAGTTGAATCGCTGCTCGCCATGTTTTCTGCTTGTTGCTCCAACAACTTGGTACGCTGCCTGTCGCTGATATTCAAGTGTTTGGTTCGGCAGTCATTGCACGTGCAGCCAACAGTGTGGGTTAGCCGTATATCACCGTCGTAGGGATTGCCTAAGCTCTTGTTGGTCATGTTGCTTTCCTCTTTGCGTTAAACGATTTTCGGTGGTTGCTGAATTCTCTTGCCTGGTGCATGCATCTTGCGCCTCGCACTTAGTTGGTTCGTGCGCGCAAACCGCGATGAATCTATTTGCGTGACACTATTAAAAAAACAGGCCTTTGTTTCTTTCTGGGCAATGACAGTGCCAGTTTTGGCTAAATTTGTTTAACTTGTTGATAATTAAAATAATTATTTCGATTTTTCGAAGTGTGAGGATGCTACGAAATTTCGTGAATTACGACTTCTCGTGGAAATTTTTTACGACTTTTCGTAGTTTGGCCTGAGTCTTGAAAGCACTCTCAAGAACGCTATAGATGAAAGGTGAATCCATTGGACTTAGTCGTACAAACAGCTTTCTGGAACGCGCCTTTGGCACAGCTATTGATGCTGCCCGAGGCGAACAGTGTTTTGGCCGTGAATGCCGAAGCCTGCAAGTTTTTTCAAGCAGAACGTCCGGCCTTGGAGAAATCGTCAGCCAGCAATTTGTTTCGGGACGCCCTGGCGGAGTTGGTGGTTTTCACGGACGAAGCAATTCTTAAGGGGCACGCTTGGTCTGACACGCTAACAGTTACCAAGCCCGCTTCGGGAGAAAAGATACGGGTGGAAGTCGCTGCGCGGGCGGTCGACTCCGACCAAGGGCCGCAATTGTTAATGACCATCCAGGATGCGGAGCAGTTGATGCGCCAGCGAAATCGAGGGGAAGCCCATCGCCACTATCGATCCGGAATCGGACAATGGCAACGGATGGCGATGGTGTTTCAAGAGTTCGAAAAGGAAAACCAACTTATTCTGAATGCAGCCGGTGAAGGCATTTACGGTGTCGATGCAGACGGTCTCACCAGCTTCGTGAATCCTGCGGCGGAACGGCTTCTAGGTTGGCAAACCGAGGAATTGATCGGCAAAAACATACATGCCCTGATTCACTTTCGGCATGCCGACGGCAGCCACTACCACGTCGCCGAATGCCCGATCTACCAGGCGTTTCGCGAAGGCATTGTAACCCAGGTGGATGACGACGTTTTCTGGCGTAAGGATGGTTCGCCGATAGATGTCGAATACACGAGTACGCCTATCAAAGACAATGGCCATATCGTAGGCGCGGTGGTGATTTTCCGTGACGTAACCGAAAAAAAGAATGCGCAGCACAAGTTATTGGGTGCGCTGCAGGAGGTCGAAAGCTTGAAGCGACGTCTGGAAATGGAGAATGCTTATCTCCAAGAGGAAATTAACTCGAAATTCAATCACCACCAAATCGTCGGCAAGAGCGCCGCAATTTCCAGTGTCATTCAAAAAATCGAACTGGTGGCTCCTACCGACGCCACGGTGTTAATTAGCGGGGAATCGGGAACCGGCAAGGAACTCATTGCCAGGGCTATCCATGACTTGAGTCAGCGGGGCAAGCGCTCGTTGATTCGGGTTAACTGTGCTGCGATTCCCGCTGATTTATTTGAAAGTGAATTTTTCGGCCATGCCAAAGGTGCGTTTACCGGCGCGGTAGCCGAGCGGCCCGGGCGCTTTGAACTCGCCGATGGAGGTACCCTTTTTCTCGACGAAGTAGGTGAAATCCCCTTGGCTTTGCAAGGCAAGTTGCTGCGGGTGCTGCAGGAACAACAGTTGGAAAGGGTGGGGGAAGCAAAGACCCGGAAAGTCAATGTCCGGATATTGGCCGCGACAAACAGAGATCTTTCCAAGCTGGTAGAGGGAGGTGCGTTTCGAGAAGATCTCTATTTCAGGTTAAATGTGTTCCCCATTGAATCCGTGCCGTTGCGAAACCGGATTGAGGACATTCCCGTATTGGCACAGCATTTCCTGCAAAAGGCCAGTCGACGGGCCAGTAAAGGCCGCATGCGGATCTCTCTCGGACAATTGGAAAAGCTGAAAAGTTATCATTGGCCGGGCAATATTCGCGAACTGGAAAACATCATCGAGCGGCAAGTGATACTATCTCAGGACGGCACGCTCCAATTCGATGAGTTCATTTCACAACCCTTATCCATTAACAAACAGCCGGATATTGCCTCTGCCAATCTGCTTACCGAAGCCGAGCGCAAGCGCCAGGAAGTCACCAGTGTTGTGGAAGCGTTAAAGCAAACCAAAGGGAAGGTCTTCGGAAAAGAGGGGGCCGCTGAGCTACTGGGCCTGAAACCCACGACACTTGCTTCCCGAATTAAGCGGCTGCAAATTGATCCGTCCGAGTTCAAGTCTAAAACTATAGAAGCGGGGTGATTTCAACGATAAGAAAATCTTTTTTGCTTAATTTTAACAGTACCTTGCATTACAATATTCAAGTTGTTTTCTATGAATGGCAGGCAATCTGCTGTTTTGATACTCCTGGATACCCGGTAATGCCGCGATTAACTGATCTCATCACCAACGCCAAACAAACCCGCCACGTCGAAGACATGTTTAAAGGATTGAGAATGGAAGCGGCAGACGATACGACTAAGCCGGCGAAAGAGTTGGTGGATTGCGTCACCCAGTTTGAAGCACTTTATTTCCGACAACCTCAAGATGTGATGAGATCGCATAAGCAGGATACCCTGCTTGAATTGCAGCAAATCCTAACTGAACTCTAGTGTAGTGTCCCGGGACACTACACTAGTTACTTCAGCGCCGGATGCTGCAATAGCCTTTCAGCTCCCTCTAAAATCTCTTGTTGATGCTCCTTTTCCAGTGACCAGCGCTGTTTGTCCAGCTTCCATAAAAAACGCTTATCCACCTTTTTTCGGGCCTGGTGGGTCGGCATATGGGCAGTGGCTTCGTATATCCGGTTAAAAATATTAAGGCCGGCCTGTTCATGCATGCTAGGGTCCAGCACATCGAGGAGCACCTTGATCCGGATACAGGCTTCCGAAAGTTCCACTTGTTCGGCCAAAATGCACCTTGCCAGTACTTTAATGCTGTCCGCCGCGCCTACTCTCGAGGTGGCTAGTTTTTCCCTTTGCAGGGCTTCGAGTCTTTTGGTCCGCTGTAACTGCCGCCATTGTTTGTAAATGACCATGCTGAGTACCAGGCAGACGCCTGTACCGAGAATAATGAGGGCAATTTGCGTCATTTCATTCATTCTTTGCTCTTTCCTGTCAATTCAGTGTCATATGACAGACATGATACTGTCATGAGTTCTCACCAGAATCGCTAGATCTAGACAAGTTGTCCAATCCTGGAGCTCCTGTATGTCGGTAGCGGTGGAAATTGAGAAGCTTACCAAGTCCTTTCATGTCAGGGCAAAACACAAAACGGTTGCGCTGAACGAAGTGGATCTGAAGATTCAGCAGGGTGAAATGGTTGCCCTGATAGGACCGTCTGGATCCGGTAAGTCAACGTTATTACGTCACGTCGGCGGTTTGGTTCAGGCGGACAAGACCTCCGGCCCGATTCAGGTGCTGGGAGAAACAGTGCAGTGTCGTGGCAAACTCAATAGCAATATTCGCCGACAGCGCGCGCAAATAGGATTTATCTTTCAGCAATTCAATCTCATTGGTCGACTCACTGTCCTGCGCAACGTGCTGCTTGGCAGACTGGGGCGTACGCCACGCTGGCGGGGTAGCCTGGGCTTGTTCACCCACCAAGAACGGGCGATGGCTGTGACGGCGTTGCAACGAGTCGGCTTAGCGGAACTTGCCTTACAGCGCGCATCGACACTATCCGGCGGGCAGCAGCAACGGGTTGCGATCGCCCGGGCGCTGACCCAACAGGCACGGCTGTTACTGGCGGATGAACCCATCGCTTCCCTGGACCCGGAAGCGGCCAGGCGGGTGATGGAAACGCTCAAGGACATACATGAAAGAGATAAGCGCACCGTCATCGTTACCTTGCACCAGGTGGAATACGCCCTGAAATATTGCCAGCGGGCAATTGCCCTGAACAACGGTAGAATCGTGTTTGACGGGCCGGCCTCCGAGTTAACACCGGCAACGCTCAATAATCTCTATGGCGTATCCCATTTGGAGAGGGTCGAAGAAGCCGGCAGTGGAAAAATCGGTTCCTTGCAACCATCCGCCGCATGATGTGGCAACTATGCAAAATTTCTACAACCCAAAGAAACTATGGAGGCGTCATGTTCAAAAAAATTAAGCAAGGCCTTGCCGTACTTACCTGCGCTCTTGCTGCGGGTATGTCTCAAGCGGACGATAAGGTTTTGAATTTCGGCATTATCTCGACCGAATCATCGCAAAACCTACGGACGATATGGGACCCGTTTCTGCAGGATATGGCAAAAGACATCGGTGTCGAGGTGAAGGCTTTTTTTGCCCCGGATTATGCTGGCGTTATCCAGGGCATGCGTTTTGACAAGGTCGATGTCGCCTGGTTTGGCAACAAGTCCGCGATGGAGGCCGTGGATCGCGCCGGCGGTGAAATCTTTGCCCAGACTGTCGACTCAGACGGCAATCCAGGTTACTGGTCGCTGCTGGTGACCCGGAAAGATAGTAAGTTGAACAGTCTCGAAGACATCTTCCGCAATCCGGGCGATCTGGTTTTCGGCAATGGCGATCCCAATTCGACATCCGGGTTCCTGGTGCCTTCTTATTATGTGTTTGCCAATCAGGGAGTGGATGATCCGAAGAAAATATTCAAGCGGGTGCTGAATTCCAACCATGAAACCAACCTGCTGGCCGCTGCTACCGGCAAGGTCGACTTCGCGACGAATAATACCGAAAACTATCGCCGTCTACAGGTCACCAAGCCGGAGATGGTGGAGAATATTAAGATTATTTGGAAGTCGCCGTTGATTCCTTCCGATCCGATCGTTTGGCGCACTTCTTTGGATGACTTGCTCAAGGATAAGGTTTACACCTTCTTCATGACCTATGGCACTACCGGCGATGCCCGTGAGCTTGCGGTGCTGAAAGGTTTGCAATGGGCACCGTTCCGGCCCTCCAGCAACAATCAGTTGATTCCGATCCGGCAGTTGGTTCTATTTAAGCAAAAGGTCAAAATCGAAAACGATACTGCAATGAGCAGTGCCGAGAAAGCTAAGGAAACTGCTGCCATCGATGCACAGCTTAAAGGTCTCGAGCGCAAGCTGGCTGCGTTGAATGCCTGGCAGTAAACCAGATATCCCGGGAGAGTTGGAAAGAACTCCCCCGGCCGCTTGAAGCCCTCTTTATTGTCAGGTTATCCCATGGCCGAAAATGCTCTGTCCGCTGCTTTGCCGCAAGACCAAAGCGCTTTGAAAAAAACCATGAATCTGTTCCTTTGGGGACTGATTCTGGCCGTGTTGGCCTGGTCCTGGGAAGGAGCGGAAATGCGGCCAATGGCGCTATGGGCGGACAGCAGCAATATGGGTATTTTTGCTGCCGATTTTTTTCCGCCTAATTTCCGCGATTGGCGGCTCTATTTAGAAGAAACGATTGTCACCTTTCAAATTGCGATATGGGGGACTCTGTTGGCTATCGTTTTTGCCATTCCCTTAGGAATCCTGTCCTCGGAAAACGTCGTGCCCTGGTGGATCTATCAACCAGTCCGCCGCTTAATGGATGCCGCCCGGGCGATTAACGAAATGGTATTTGCCATGCTATTCGTCGTTGCCGTGGGTCTTGGACCATTTGCCGGAGTGCTGGCGCTATTCGTTCATACCACGGGGGTGCTGGCAAAACTGTTTTCCGAAGCGGTGGAAGCAATAGAACCCGGACCGGTGGAGGGCGTCCGAGCCACGGGCGCAAGTGCACTGCAGGAAGTCATTTATGGGATTATTCCGCAAGTATTGCCGCTTTGGATTTCCTATTCTCTTTACCGTTTCGAGTCGAATGTCCGTTCCGCTTCGGTGGTGGGCATGGTTGGCGCCGGCGGGATCGGCGTTATTTTGTGGGAAAGCATTCGTGGCTTTATGTTCCCGGAAACCTGTGCGGTGATGATTATCATTATTGCGACTGTCACCTGTACCGATATCCTATCCCAGCGCATACGAAAAAAATTCATTTGAGTGTCACTTTTCTGTCATATCAACGGCATACCTTGGAAAGGGTAGATATCTACTTGTATAGATGTCTCTCTGAGATCAACCGGAAAGTCCTTTATCATGGCCGTCTATCAGCAACTCGCGGAAACGCTCGCGGAAAATATCAAAACTTCATTTAAAGTGGGTGATTACCTGCCATCGGAAGTCACGCTGGCAAAGCAATTTTCAGTCAATCGCCATACGTTGCGGCGAGCAATTGATGAGTTGGAACGGGCAGGGATCGTGCTCCGGCAACACGGAAAAGGCACCCTCATCATTGACGATGTAATGGAATATCAGGTTAGCGATCGGCCCAGGTTCACGGAAATCGTTTCCGGTTTGGGGCTGGCAACCCATGCCGAGTTGCTGGAGTGCATGACACAGCCTGCGGATCGACAATTGGCGCGGGCCATGCGGCTATCCGAAGGCGCTGATCTTTGGCGTCTGGATACCCTGCGTACAGTCGAAGAAACACCGCTTTGCCTTATTTCCCACTTTTTACCAAAAGATGTATTTCCAAAGTTGGACCAGTTGTATCTCGGCGGCTCTTTGCATCGGATTTTGGACACGCACTATGGCATCAGGCCGGTCAGAAAGCACTGTGTGTTCAGGGCCAGACTACCCGATCTGCGCGAGGCTACCTTGTTACGATGCCCGAAAACGGCACCGGTATTGGTACTCCGGTCCACTAACGTCGAAGGGGAATCCGGCCGGGTTGTGGAATATGCGGTGTCCCGCAGCCGCGCCAGCGATATTCAGATGCGGGTTGATTTTGCCGAGGCGGCCGATTCTCTTCCCGATGGCGGGGACTAGGCAATGCAGCGGACGCAGGCTTTGAGTCTTCTGGCTCGCGCGGAACCGGCGTTGCTACAGCGTTTTGTCGACCGTCATCAGCAACAGGTTCCCGAGTATCGTATTGTCCAGCCTGCAGAGATAGGTTTGATGATGGTTCGCGGGCGGATCGGCGGGTGCGGGCAGCCGTTTAACTTCGGCGAAGTTACCGTTAGCCGCTGTACGGTGCTCATGCGAACCGGTGAACTTGGACGTGGTGTACGTCTGGGGCGCAATAAACCGGTGGCGTTTCATCTGGCACTGTTGGATGCACTTCTGCAAATTGATTTCTGGCAGCGGCTTATTTATAGCCAGTTGTTGCAGGCTTTACAGGAATCTCACGATGCGGAACGGCAACAGGCGTCGCGGAAAGCGGACGAGACGCGCGTCGAATTTATGACCATGGTTCGAGGTGAATAGGGCGCAGGCATGGCTTTCGCGGCGGAAGGGCTGTATCAAAGCGGTTTCGAGAATCCGGTCGAGCAATCGCAACAGTGCTATCGGTATCTTCTGGAGGGGTTTTCCCGACCTGGCCGTTGGGCCAGCCTCGGTGCCATTAATACACCAACGTCGATTTCAAGTAGTTTATGGACTATTTTGCTCACCCTCTGCGATGTCGAAACACCGGTTTGGCTGAGTCCGGCCATGATCGCAGCGGACGATCCGGAAAGGCATCCGTTAACAACGGCAATTAAGTTTTATACGGCCAGTCCGATTGTCGAGATCGCAAGTCAGGCGCAGTTCGCCCTCCTCACAAGTGCCGACGCGGACTTGTTAAAGGGGTTGGCGATTGGGACTCCTGAGTATCCGGACCGCTCGGCCACTTGTTTAGTTGATCTATCTCTGGGGACTGCAGCTAACACCGGTGCGATGTTGCACCTAGCCTGCTCAGGCCCTGGATTTGCCGACATCCGGACAGTTAGCCTGCCTGGCTTGAGCAGCGCTTGGTTGCCTGCCATGCAGGAAAACCGGCAGCTATTTCCGCTCGGTCTTGATTTTATCTTTTGTCGGCAGGAAGAATTTCTGGTCATTCCCAGATCGACCTCCTTGGAGGCTGTTAAATGTACGTCGCAGTGAAAGGCGGTGAAAAGGCTATTCGGGCTGCGCATAAGCATCTCAAGGATCTGCGCCGGGGTGATCCGGCGGTGCCGGAGTTAAGCGTCGAACAGATTCAGGAGCAGCTTTGGCAGAGCGTTGACCGGGTGATGAATGAGGGTTCCGTCTATGACCCTGAACTGGCGGCACTCGCGATTAAACAGGCGGCCGGCGATTTAACCGAGGCTGTTTTTCTGCTTCGCGCTTATCGAACCACCTTGCCCAAGTTTGGAGAAACCCTGCCTTTGGCAACCAGTAAAATGCAGGTGGAGCGGCGCATTTCGGCCACGTTTAAAGATCTGCCCGGCGGTCAGGTTTTAGGGCCGACTTATGATTATACCCATCGCCTGCTTGACTTTACCCTGTTGGCGAATGGAGAAACCGAATGCGTCTGCAACGACACTGATCAAGCCGGTGAACCCAAAAAGGTTTGTGATAGTGCCGGAACCAATTGCTATCCCAGAGTGCTGGAGATGCTTGGTGCACAGTCGCTGGTAGAAGGCGCAGACGACGCAGTCGAAGTTGCTGATAGATGTAACAGTCAGGATGCACGAACGGAAAACCGTCAACCTTCGGATATCACCCGAGAGCCCTTGCAGTTTCCGGCAGACCGTTCCGCGCGATTACAGGCGTTGGCGCGTGGAGACGAAGGCTATTTGCTGGCGCTGGCTTATTCCACGCAGCGTGGTTACGGACGCAATCATCCGTTTGCCGGGGAGATTCGTAGCGGCGAAGTGGAGATTTTGATCGAGCGTGAGGATTTGACCGAACCGGTTGTGATTGGTGTCATGCATGTCACCGAATGCGAAATGGTCAATCAATTTTCAGGTAATCGGGAGCTTGCTCCCCGGTTCACGCGGGGTTATGGGCTAAGTTTTGGCCGGGCCGAGCGTAAAACCATGTCGGTAGCCTTGTTGGACCGGGCACTGCGCGCCAGGGAACTCGGTGAATCTATCGATGCCCCTGCTCAAGACGACGAGTTTGTCCTCGCCCATTGCGATAATGTCGAGTCTTCCGGATTCGTCTCCCATTTAAAGCTGCCGCACTATGTGGATTTTCAAAGCGAACTGGAGCTATTGCGAAGGCTGCAACAGGAGTTTCGGCAGCAATCCGCAAGTGCGGCAACGGACTCAGAACGCCAGCAACAAGCTGACCGCCCGGATGAGGTTACAGGCTAATGGAGACCGGCTATAACTTCGCCTATCTGGATGAGCAAAGCAAGCGGATGATCCGGCGCTGTTTGCTCAAAGCGGTTGCCATTCCCGGCTACCAGGTACCTTTTGGCGGCCGGGAAATGCCGATGCCTTATGGATGGGGTACCGGGGGAATGCAGGTTACGGCGGCTCTGATCGGTAAAGAGGATTATTTGAAGGTTATCGATCAAGGCGCTGACGACACGACTAACGCAGTAAGCATTCGCGCTTTTTTCGAGAATGTTGCCGGAGTGAAAACGACCACGCGTACAACCGAAGCGACGCTGATCCAAACCCGCCACAGAATTCCGGAAATTCCGGTCAAGGCAGGACAGATTCTGGTCTTTCAAGTGCCGATTCCTGAACCGTTGCGCTTTATCGAACCGCGGGAAACTGAAACCCGCACAATGCATGCGTTAAGCGAGTACGGCATCATGCATGTGAAACTGTATGAGGATATTGCCAGATATGGCCATGTGGCGACGACCTATGCCTACCCGGTGAAGGTGAATGGCCGTTATGTCATGGACCCCTCGCCGATCCCGAAGTTCGATAATCCAAAGTTGCATCAAAGCCCGGCGTTAATGGTGTTTGGCGCTGGTCGAGAGAAGCGTTTGTATGCCATCCCGCCCTATACGGATGTCGAGTCGCTGGATTTTGAAGACTTCCCCTTTGAACCCCAGCGCTGGGAGGGTTGCTGTGCCCTTTGCGGCGCGACCGGCAGTTTTCTCGATGAAATCATTATTGACGACCGTGGTCGCCGCCGGTACCAGTGCTCTGACACCGATTATTGCCTGCAACAACAGAACCGGGAAACTTCCGAAAAGGTGGAACATACTCCAAGCCAGGGAGACCCAGGATGATTTCTGATACGTCAATCGGGATGGAACCCCCGATTCTTTCGGCAAGGAAACTGCGGTATGACTACGGCAATGGCAAGGGTATCGCCAACCTGGATCTGGAAGTGTTTTCGGCGGAAGTTTTAGCGGTCGTGGGAGAATCCGGCTCAGGCAAAACCACCTTGCTGAAGTGTCTGAGTACCCACTTAACGCCTCAGAGCGGAAGTCTCAGTTATCGCTCCGGCAAAGGTGAGCCTTTGGATATTCTGCAACTGAGCACCGCCGCAAAACGCGAACTGCTGCGAACCGACTGGGGGTTCGTACATCAGCATCCACACCTGGGACTTAGAATGCGGGTAAGTGCCGGCGCTAACGTGGGCGAGCGGCTGATGGCAAACGCCTGGCGGCATTATGGAGACATTCGCTCGGAAACCGGCAGATGGCTGGACATGGTCGAAGTTGACCCGAGCCGTATTGACGAAGCGCCATCGCTTTTTTCCGGTGGCATGCAGCAACGGTTACAGATAGCGCGCAATCTGGTTACTCGTCCGCGGCTGGTATTTATGGATGAGCCAACGGGGGGGCTGGATGTTTCCGTCCAGGCCAAGTTACTTGATTTGCTGCGGCGTTTGGTGTTCGACTTAGACCTTGCCCTGGTGTTGGTAACTCATGATCTCGCCGTGGCCAGGATGCTGGCGGATCGAATGATTGTCATGCGCGAAGGGGAGATTATCGAGTCCGGACTAACCGACCAAATTCTCGACGATCCTCAACATCCCTACAGTCAGTTGTTGGTGGCTTCGATGTTGGCCGCATGAATAGTTTTCCCTGTTGAGCCTGAAGATCCGCTAACGATGAAGAAGGAACAGAGATGTCCCTGTGTGAATTGGCAACAAGCAGCCCTGTTCGAGATAAGCAAACCGCCAGGTGTCATCAGTCTGCAATGGTGGAATTGCAGGATGTAAGCAAGGCATTTGTTCTGCACCAGCAAGGTAAACGGCAACTTAGCGTCTTGGAAAACTTCAGCTTATCTGTCGCTGCGGGAGAATGTGTAATTCTCCGGGGCGTATCCGGAGCCGGGAAAAGCACGGTGCTGCGCCTGGTTTATGGCAATTATCTGCTCGACAGCGGCGAGATCCGTTTGCACATGGGCCATCATCCTGGGCCTTTTCGTCTCGCGGCTGCACACCCGCGCCAGATAGCAGCCTTCCGGCGCAGATATATCGCCTATGTCAGTCAGTTTCTCCGGGTAGTTCCTAGACTGCCTACCTTGCAGGTTGTCATGGAGCCGGCGCTTCGCTGCGGCATCGAATTGGCGGAAGCGCAGGATAGAGCGGAACAACTGCTGGACCGTTTGGGCATCGGCAGGACGCTTTGGGGCCTGCCGCCGGCGACGTTTTCCGGGGGTGAAAAGCAGCGGGTCAATATTGCCAGGGGGTTTGTGGCGCAACATCCATTGCTTCTTCTAGATGAGCCGACCGCCTCGCTGGATAGCAGGAACAAAGGTGTTGTGATCGGTTTGATGCGGGAGGCAAAGCGTCAGGGCGCCGCTCTGTTGGGCGTTTTTCATGATGAGGAAGTCATATGCCAGATAGCCGACCATGTCGTGGAGATGGAGCCAATGCAGAATGACGAGTGAAGTGATTATGACGAATGCCCGCTTGATTACCGCGCGGGAGGTGTTTCTAGGCACACTGGTGGTGAAGGACGATAAGATTGAAGATCTCGGCACCGGACGTTCCCATTTGCCAGGCGCCTATGATTGCCAAGGAGCATACCTCGCACCCGGTTTGGTAGAGCTCCATACCGACAACCTCGAAAAGCACTTTGTTCCCAGGCCGGGGGTGAAATGGCCCGGTGCATCGGCGGCATTGTCTCATGACGGGCAGATAATCAGCGCCGGTATCACCACCGTTTTCGATGCGCTGTCGTTAGGCGACGTCGTGGAAAACGGCGATCGCGGAAAGAACCTCAATGACATGCTGGAAGCAGTTTCCAACTCCCAGCAACAAGATAGACACCGCGCCCAGCATTTTGTGCATCTGCGTTGCGAAGTCAGCCGCGAGGAAACGCTCGAGTTATTCGAGAAATGGATAGATCATCCGTTGGTGCGGCTGGTATCGGTGATGGACCATTCTCCGGGGCAACGACAGTTTGCGAACCTGGACAAATATCGAATTTACTATCAGGGTAAATATGATTTGGACGACCTCGGGCTGGAGGTGTTCATGGCAAAGCAGCAGGAAGGCAGTGCCCGTTTCAGTGAGCCCTATAGAAATCAAATCGTGCGTTCTTGCAAGTTACGGGGTATTCCTGTCGCCAGTCATGACGATGCCACCAGAGAGCATGTCGAAGAGGCGTATCGCCATGGTATGTCCATCGCCGAGTTTCCTACGACGATGGAAGCCGCAGGCCATTGTGCGCGGACAGGCATGCAGATTCTCATGGGCGCGCCGAATGTCGTGCGTGGCGGGTCGCATAGCGGCAATGTCGCGGCGACGGATTTGGCTAAAGAAGGTCTATTGGATATTTTGAGCAGCGATTACTATCCGGCCAGCCTGTTACAGGCTGCATTGAATTTGACCGATGAGGCTATAGGCTATGGCTTATCGCACGCCCTGGACACGGTTACCCGAAAACCGGCTCGTGCCGCAGGGTTGATGGACCGTGGCGAACTTGCCGTGGATATGCGGGCGGATCTGATCGTTTTTGACTATCAGGATGCCCAGGTGCCTATACTCCGGCACGTTTTCCGCGCCGGCAAGAAGGTCTATTAACGCACCAATCCGTCAAATGGCGATCGGTTAATCGCTATAAGGATCGGCTTGGCTAGCTTGGCGAATATATTGCGTAAGCTGGTTTTCAGCTTCCTGCATGGTGCGAAAAGGGCCTTCCTGGGTATTTTCCCGGGTAATGAAATACCAGCCTTCGCTTGTATGTATATAACGTTCGCTTCTATACCAAGCATTTTCAGTTTCACCGGATCTAACTGTCATAGATTTACCGCTATAGTAGAGCTTTTAGCCATGCAAATTGGCTATATCCGCCTGATTAATATGTTCCCTTGGTTAAATGGTAGACAATAAGAGGTGGCAGGTTGTAACGTTTTTCTGTATATGCCCGTGTTTTTGTAACAAAAGCACAGTTTTTCCTCCGAAAGATGACTTTATGCTAGCAGAGCACCGTGGAGATATTGTTTTATGCCGTTATCGCTGACATTTTTAGGCACCGGTAATGCCGGTCAGGTGCCGTTGTATGGATGCGAATGTGCCGCCTGTGAGCGCGCGCGAATCAATCCTGCTTTTAAAAGGCGCCCCTGTAGCGCCCTGCTGAAATGGCAAAACCGGCAGTTACTGGTCGATGCGGGCCTGCCAAATCTCACTGAAGTGTTTCCCGCAGGTAGCTTGTCTCACGTGCTGCTCACCCACTTTCATATGGATCATGTGGCGGGCTTGTTTCATTTGCGGTGGGGAGCAAATATCGAAACTGCCGTCTATCACCCCCCGGACCAACAAGGTTGCGATGACTTATATAAGCACCCCGGCATCTTACGCTTTCAGGCCTTGGATAAGGCGCTGGTCGACTGGCAACTTGCAGGACTCTCGATCACGCCGATTCCCCTCCGGCACTCAAAACCTACTTATGGATACCTTTTCTCTTATCAACAAACCGAATTAGCCTATTTGACGGACACCAGAGGGCTGCCGCCTGAAACGACCGAATTCTTACAGGGCCGGGAACTCGATACTCTGGTTTTGGATTGCACCCATCCTCCGGGTCCGAAAAACAACAGTAATCACAATAATCTTAATGAAGCGCTGGAAATTGTCGAAAGTTTACAGCCGAGAGCCACCTGGTTGACGCATATCAGTCATGAATTTGATCGCTTCCTTTTGGATCATGAGGTCTTGCCGCCTGGAGTTCAGGTCGCCAGGGATCATCTTGAAATTGGCGTTGAAAAAATGCCGGGGGAGAAGGCATGACCTTAACTGGCCCGCCACAAATCGGCAGCGACTCTTGCGTAACCAAGGTGACCTTCGGCGTCGGCAATGAAATCGGCGACCGTTGCCAAATCAGCGAGACACAGTTTGGCGATTACTCTTATGTCGGAAACGATATTGAAATCATCTATACCGACATTGGCAAGTTTTGTTCGATTGCGTCCTATTCACGGATAAATCCCGGCAATCATCCCTTGCCGAGAGTGGCGTTGCATCATTTCACTTATCGCAGTAAAAAATATGGTTGGGGGGAAGATGAGCAGGAACTGTTCGATTGGCGGCGTGAGCAGGCTGTAACCATCGGCCACGATGTCTGGATTGGTCATGGGGCGATAATTCTGCCGGGAGTCCGCATCGGCAATGGGGCTGTTGTCGCTGCGGGAGCCGTGGTTTCAAAAGATGTCGCCCCATACACCATTGTTGCTGGGGTGGCTGCTCAGCCATTGCGGAAACGCTTTAAGGAAGAGGTTATTGCCGGACTTGAAAAGCTGGCTTGGTGGCATTGGTCAGCGGATTTGTTGCAACAACGGCTGGAAGATTTCAGACAGTTGTCGGCGGAGCAATTCATTGCTAAGTTCAGCTAACGCCATTTTTACGTTTGCTTGAATGAATCTTTTCCGGAGCCCGATGATGTCCTCTTCTCCCCTAACGGCTACACAGCGCAGGTTCAATACGCTTCTTGATGAGTTTCCCTTTGCCAAATCGTTTTTTGATGTCGGCAATCGGAAGCTCGATAGGCTCGACATGGAGTTGGCGTTAGCCGAGATGTCGCCCCGGGAACAGCAGGTAACAAGGTTCTTGGCCGGTATCTGGCTCGGCCGGAACGACTTCAACTTCGATCTGATCGCTGCGGTAAAATGTGTAAAGGTCGCTGATTTGGATATTATTATCGAGTGGCTAGAGGACCCTTTTTTCACCTTTTGATGCGAATCGGGTCGGCGTCCATAAAATAAAAAACCTGATGCAACGCAATTTCACACGGAGTAGGCGATGGCCGTTAAACACGTCAAGCAAGACCATGTTAGCGTAATTTCTATCGATAGAATAGAGCGGCGCAACGCCGTGGATACACAAACCGCGCAAGAGTTGTTGGATTGTTTTGAAGATTTTGCCGCCGATGATCGGCAGTATGTAGCCATCCTCACCGGCACCGGGGAACACTTTTGCGCCGGTGCGGATTTGCAAGCCCTGGCAGCCGGTGATCGACGGCAGCTTATCGAAGCCGGTAACCTGGGACCGATGGGGCCGACCCGTCTCCAGCTGGAAAAACCGGTAATTGCCGCGATTGAAGGCTATGCGGTGGCCGGTGGATTGGAACTGGCGCTTTGGTGTGACCTGCGGGTGGCCGGGGAAGATGCAAAGTTCGGTATTTTTTGCCGACGCTTCGGCGTACCGCTTATTGATTTAGGGACAATTCGATTGCCGCGATTGATTGGCCATTCCAGAGCGATGGATATGGTTTTAACCGGCCGTGAGATGGATGCGAAAGAGGCCTACGATATCGGTTTGGTCAATCGCCTGGTCGCTACGGGGTCCGCCCTGCAATGCGCCAGGGAACTCGCGGCGCAACTCTGTATGCATCCGCAAGTCTGTATGCGCAACGATCGTTTATCCTTGATGCAACAGTGGGGGATGTCCGAGCAGGAAGCGATGCAAAATGAAATGTGCAAAGGCTTGGCATCAATACATTCCGGCGAAACATTGGCGGGAGCGGCGAGCTTCTCTTCGGGAACCGGTCGACATGGGAAACCTTTGAGTCATAATACCGACCAAGAAACCTGAATAGAGATTGACTATGATTTCACTAGACGATATTCGGCAAGCCCACTTCTGTATCGCTGACGGTATTCGCCGTACCCACTGTGAACAATCCACAACCCTTTCCTCTATCGTGGGTGTTGACCTGTTTATCAAATTTGAAAATATGCAGTTTACCGCCTCGTTTAAGGAGCGTGGCGCACTTAACAAACTGCTTAAGTTACAGTCGGATGGATGCAACACCGGGGTAATCGCCATGTCCGCCGGTAATCACGCTAAGGCAGTCGCCTACCATGCGAGTAGGCTGCAGATTCCGGCGACGATTGTCATGCCCCGCTTTACGCCGAATGTGAAGGCGGAAGATACCAAGCGGCTGGGTGCCGACGTCGTTCTTACCGGAGAGAGCCTGGCGGAAGCCGGTGATTACGCGCAACAACTGGCTAAGGAACAGGATTTGACGCTGATCCACCCCTACAACGACCCATATGTCATGGCCGGCCAAGGCACCGTGGCGGTTGAAATGTTGGAGGATGTACCGGATCTCGATGTAATCGTGGTACCGATTGGCGGCGGCGGGTTGATTTCCGGGATGGCGATTGCGGCGAAAACCATCAAGCCGGACATAAAGATTGTCGGGATTCAATCGGAAACTTTTCCAGCGGTACATCAGCTTTTGCGCGGCGAACCGGTCAGGGTGGGGGGCAGCACCATTGCAGAAGGTATCGCCGTAAAATATCCCGGTGACCTGACCTTGGAGGTCATTAAAAGTCAGGTTGACCAAGTCTTGCTGGTCTCGGAAGAAGTCATCGAGCAGGCCGTAAGCGCCTATATCAACATTGAAAAAACCGTCGCTGAAGGGGCGGGCGCCGCCGCATTGGCCGGTGTGATGCAGCATCCCGAGTATTTCAAGGGACAAAAGGTCGGTGTCGTGTTGTGTGGGGCGAATATCGATTCACGCGTGCTGTCCTTCATCTTGATGCGCGATTTGGTGCATCAGGGGCGGATTGTCAGGTTAAAGGTGCTCATTGACGATTCGCCTGGATCATTGTCGCGGGTGGCTGCGATGGTGGGAGACCTGGACGGCAATATCATTGACGTTGATCATCAGCGGGTATTTACGCATGTGAAGGCCAAGGAAGCCACGCTGTCCATGAGCATTGAGGTCAAGAACCGGAAGCATGGACAGAAAATCCGTGACGCACTTTTGTCGGTCGGGTATCAAGCAATCTTAATGGCCGACGAATAGTCCTATCAGCCGGAGTCTTGCTGCCGGTACCGATACCTACTCTTCCACGGCGGCGCTCTAAATCGGCGCCTCAACACCTGAATCCGTAAGATTTAGTCGGCATGCCTCTCCGGTTTATAGGCCAAAAGTTATAGAAGAGGGGTTAAAAAATAGGCTTTCCGGCCAATTGTTTATACGGCATCTATCGCACACAATAAGTATTACTCAATCTTCCCATCAAATTTTTAGATAGTCATTCTCGCTAGTCGAGTCAGAGGTGTCGTAGTGTCCAATTCAGGTCGGTCCCAAACAACTTCCGGTATTCTAAGGCGTATGGCCAATCTGATCAGCAGTAAGCAACGGAAGAGTTCCAGTCCCCCTGCCACTAGCAATAACTTCAACTTAAACTGGGAAATGAGCCCCAGCAACGCTTTGAACGTTAACATTCTTGGAACGGGTAGTAAGAATGCTAACAAAGCCAAGGCGCCAGCCACTGCACCCATTCAAAACTCATCGACCGATACCGACAAAATAGATTTGGATTCTACTATTCGGCTGCACCCCGATGAGCCTTCATCGGCAAGTAAATCGACCACATCCGAGCTCCGTGTCGAACCGCTTGGAAGCGTCGGTAATGGCGCACGGCCTTTCGTAAAAAATGTCGTGTACGGCAATTCGGATCAATACAACGCCACAGTGTTACAACAGAGCGTTTTACTGGTGGAGCCCAATGAAAAAATCAAGGGTGTGTTACACGAGTTACTTGACCGGATAGGCGTTATCCCCCTGATGGCATCCTCGGCCAAGGAAGCAATGATGGTGTTAAAGCAATACCGGCCATCCGTCGTTCTGGTGGATGCGGATCTGCCGGATATGCCGGGTACCAAGCTGGTTGCCACCATCCGGGACCGCGAGTGGGGAGCTTCTCTCCCAATAGTGATGATGGCCAGCAACGATGAAGATTTACACTCGGGAGAAGGAGCTTGGCTGGATATTTCCGACTACTTGTATAAACCCTTCAATGTCCATGCCCTGCAGACAGTATTGAAAGCCCATATTAACATTGAGGAATATGATTCGAATGTCGTGCATCGGGGAACCGTCGGATTGGTCATTGAAGACACTAATCAACGCATCCGTATTCGACGGTTTCTGGTTCGCAACGGTTTTTCGGTGGCAATGAGCTGCGGACCGGCAAATCTTGATAGCTACTTTATGTATCAAGGGGCGATGCAGATTGAAAGCTGGTTGGTCCAGGTCAAAGACGAAGATAGGTGCATGAAGGTACTTGATGAGTTGGATGAATATTCTGAAGTACCTGTGTTGACCGGTTTCGAACCCATGCCACATCCCAAGGATGAAGCATCCAAGCTGGCTTACTGGCAAAAGAGTTTGCTACGCAAGTTGCAGAAAAGTGTAGCAAGCTCAAACCCGCGTGGTGATAGCGAATATGCGGTTGCCTGATTGGTTGGACCGGTCTGTTTGTGCGGACTAACCCCCTTTCATTAAGCAGACAGGGATTGCAATTCGCCACAAGCAAATCGCGTCTATGTCCACGCCAGCCAGTATAAGTGTACGTGATTGAATCCGCTACAACGAGCAATAAGGCATATTTGCCCTCTATTCACCGATAATTCTGTTCAAGCGGCTCCCCAATTCGGTTTATAATCTGCTGGCATTAAAAGCTACCATTCCTCCTGTCCTTGGAATTATTTTCAAGGATGAATACCGATGAACCGCAACGGAATTTCAAAACAATAGCAATGAGCCTGACATTTATCATAACGGACGATCATGGAATTTTTCGAAGTGGCCTGAAGATGATCATCCAAGGCATGTATCCTGATGCTGAAATTCGCGAAGCTGCCTCGGGACAAGAGGTCAGTAAACTTCTTGCGGAGCTTGGCGAAGTCGATCTGGTGTTGCTGGATCTGGGGCTGCCGGACTGTCAGGGGCTTGATTTACTGGCGCAGCTCAAACACCGCTATTTAGCCACACCGTTCGCGGTCATTTCCGCCAGCGAGGAGCTGCAACTGGTCCAGGAAGCTATCAAACTGGGAGCACTCGGTTATCTGCCTAAATCCTCATCGAATGCCGTCATCTCCAGCGCCATTCAACTCATGTTATCGGGTGGCGTTTATGTTCCTCATGATCTCGTTAATGGCGCGCCCATTCCCGCTGCGGGAGCTTCGGCGGAAGTCATGCTCACGCCACGACAAACCGAAGTATTGAGATTGCTCGCCGAAGGGCTTTCCAATAAGCAAATCGGCACCCAATTGAATATTGCTCCTGGGACAATCAAAGCCCACATAGCAGCGATATTTAGGGAGCTTAGTGCGGCTAATCGAACCCAGGCCGTTCATCGGGCGCGGGAGTTGAAAATTATTTGAGTCACGGAAACTGGATCGGAGTCTGATTAACGTAAAGCCCTTTAATTTAGTCTCTCGCCTAGTTAGTTACGGCAGTTCATCACGTCGACCAACTCTAGAGAAAAGCTTCGAAGCATCTAACGAGTTCTGTAACTTGATGATCAAGCTTTGATATGACACTGTTTGCTCTAAGTGTGCTTTTGCCCTGGAACTATAGCGATATGGAATGAAACCGTGTTTGATATACTCCGCCAACAGCTCATCGTGGCAACGAAGCGCTTTCTTGCAGTCTTCCGTCACATTCTTGTCATAAATAATGGAAACCACGCACTCAATGGCAGCTTCATTCAGCATCGTCATAGAAATTGCCGGCTCAAATCCAAATTGTTCCTGCCCCCTGTAAGTAATGTCAACGAGCCTGAGTACATTTTCCTTAGTCACTGGCGCTATAGGCGACACCCATATCATTCCCACCTTGTCGATTCTGGGATCTAGCTTGTCATAGTCGCGGGTATCCATACCAAACTTTCGCCAGTAAACTGATTGCATAAACTTATTGGTCGGTTCTCCTTTTTTTAATCCAATCAGATATTTAAGCACCACAAGCTGGTCACCCAGTTGATTATGGAGTTTGGGCAGTTTTGCTTTTACAAATTCAGAATGAATAAATCTATATGCAACCCGAAAAACTGATTCGGGTATAAACATGCTGGTTGATTTTATTTTCCATAGTGCCAACTGGGTTTTGAGTATTTTGTCCAAGCGTTCCAACCAAGAATCTGCATAAATTGCTCCGGATATCGTCCATTCCGCAACTCTGTTTTCTTTTGCTAACTGTTTTAGGAGCGCATTACTTAGAGGGGTTTTGTTTTGATTGCGCTGCAACGGAAAAGGCATCATGGCCTGAATCGCTTTATGGTCATTAACGCAGTGCATTTGGCTGTTTAAAGTGCCTTTCATTTTAAGCTCCCGGAGCTTAACTGCGGCTCTCGCAAATTCTTCGGCACTATCCAGTCGGATAAAAAACGGCGTGACATACTTCACTGCCGGCATCAGCTTAATATAAATGGCGACCACGATCCCGAAGTTTGACTGGGTAAACAATCCATGGAGCACCGGACCTACGCCCGCTTTATGGACACCTATATTCTTAGCAGTTTCATAACCGGCATGCCCGGTCTTAACTACGGTGCCGTCTGTGAGCAGAACCTCCATCGCCATTATTTGTTCAAAATGGTCACCATGTATTGTGTGTCCAAATCCACGTTCTATATAGTTTGACAGAATCCCCGCTTCAGTGGGTGCTCCGGTGGCGTCCATCCAATACTTAGCCCTTTCCCGTTTTAAAAACGCGTAAAGGCTCTTTTGTGTGACTCCGGGTCCTAGTCGCACCAGCCCCAGTTCTTTGCCGTAATCATCTATCCATTCGGGTTCATCAGCCCCCTTTCCCCGTGAATGTACATTTAGCCGTTTCAAACGGATTAATATTGCCTGATCAACTATAGGGTCCGCGCAACCATAGCCATAGTTTTTCATTGTGCTGACAATATTAATGCAGTGCTTTATTGGCTCCTCATCAGGTTTTACGAACTTTTCATTTTCTTCATTTTTTGATCGAATAATCTCGAGGATTTTCTGCAGTTCTGCAATTGTACGGGGTTCCAGCAGCATACTGTTCGACGCAGTAATCTTATAGGTCGCCGTATTCGCTTCTGCCAAAGACTGGCGATAAGCATCTGATTGAAAGTCAGCATCGATCATTTCCTCTTCCATAAAGCGTTGCTTGAGGATTGCTAAAGATTCTTTCAGTGTCGTCATTGTCATAGCCCGGTGAGCATATTCAAGCAGGCAAGGTCGCTTGCTTATTGTTCCTTTCAATGGAAGCCTAGCATGGATTCCTGTGTACCTTGGGTCAACTTCGTCCGTAGCCAGGTTAACTTGCGGGAAAATTTAGGATAGAGTTACAAACAGATCTAAGCTGGGCTGGCTTAATAGGCTTATGTAACAAAGGGAAAGGCGAATCAAACGCCATTTTTATTCTTTCGGGTGAAGTATCCCCGGTGATCAATACTGACGGAATGTTGGACTGAAAGAGGTGATGCATATGCTGGATTGCCTGAATTCCCGTCACTCCTTCCCGCAATCGCAGATCACTGATTATCAAGTCCGGTTTCAGGGGGCTTAGGCGGGAAACCCGTTCCGCATCTTCAATGGATCTTGCCAATATCGGTTTTAGTTTCCATGATTCCAACAGAGCTTTCATTCCCAAAAGAATCGCAGCGTCATCGTCGATCACCAAAACCCGGCTGGTTTTTTCGACACTGGTCTGTCCTGGTCTCATGCGGGTTTGGCGTTTCGGCAGTGCTTCTCCTTTTGGCGTGACGATTTCGAAACGTGTGCCGACACCCACTTCGGAGCGGAAGTTAATTGGGTGTTTTAGCAGTTCGCAGGTGCGTTTGACGATACTCAGACCCAATCCAAGGCCTTTGCTCCGGTCTCTTTCGGGGTTATTTAGCTGAACGAATTCTTTGAATATGGAATCGTGTTCCTGTTTCGGGATACCCGGTCCGCTGTCCCAGACTAACAAGCGGTTGTGCTGGCCCGCTTGACGGCAGCCAACAAAAATGTAGCCGCTGGTAGTGTGTTTAATGGCATTGGAAATCAAGTTATACAGCACCTGCTCCAATAAATGCGGATCCGAGCGTAGGATGCGTTTGCTTGGGACAATTCGAAGATCCAGGTCTTTTTCGATTGCCTGTTGACGGAATACGACTTCCAAATGATCGAACATGCGTTGCGCTGAAAAATCCTCGATCTTCGGCTGCATCACGCCCGCTTCCAACTTGGAGATATCCAGCAATGCGTTGAACAGTTCTTTCATCGTTTCCAGCGAACGCTTTAGGTTAAAATGAATTTCTTTACTCTTTTGCGTTTCCAGGAGCGGTTCCAGGGCCTCGATGAATAAGCTCATCGCATGCAACGGTTGGCGTAAATCGTGGCTCGCGGCAGCGAGGAACCGGGTTTTGTCCTGGTTGGCTTTTTCCGCATCCCAACGGGCTTGCTTGGCCTCCAAAGCTGAGGTCTTGGCATCGAACTGTTGGGCTACGAAGCGCTTATTGAGTTCTACCAGTTCGGCGGTTCTTGCCTGAACCAGACTGCCCAGGTTTCTTTTATAGCGTTTTAATTCCTGTTCAATGCGAGATCGTTTTTGTTGTTCCTCACTTACCGTCATCATGCATTGATTGATAAAGGCCGCTAATTCATCGATCTCGATCGGGGTATCAGGATGTTCGCCGAGGGGGAGAAGCTTGGCTTCCGTTCGGTCAAAATTGAGTTTTCGGGTTCTCTTTAGCAGGTTCGATAGCGGATTTATGGTGACAAAGCGCCAATGGATATAGTGCAGGGCGATACAGATTGCCAGTAGACTGATTGTCAGAATCAGAGGAAATAGTGCTTGTTGCTGATAAGACCGCCACAGGTAACCAGCCGGAGGTTGAATATGAATAATACTATTGTCGATGGCGATCAGGAGCTGGCTGGAGCCGTCTACAGGCTTTGCCACTGCCGGGTTGTTGAATTGAACAAGTGGGGTATTGCCACGGTGAATTTGCAGTTCAGCGATACCAGGTGTGTCAAACAGCTGTTCAGCCAGGTTTCGCACGGATGTACTGTCCGATACCTGAAGCGCCGATTGCAGTTGAGGACTAATTGAATACACAGCGTTCCGCACCCCATCTTGCCAATTTTTCCGGCCGCTTTGGTAGGCGTAGCCTGCCACGGCTGCAAGAGCAGAAAGACTAATCAGCAGATAGGTCAGGCTCAAGCGTGAGGCGAGTTTGGTGATGAATGTCTTGCTTTGAGTGGCGAGCATGAAACTCTTGTTGGTCTCCTGTAAAAAAGCTTGCCCAGAATTTGCTGATTTTAACCGGGTCGCTTATTGTTACACCACCGGTAAAAAAGCTGATTTTTCCGGGAAATCGCATGCGGCGACTGCGGATGAGCATTCCTGGCGCATTAAAAACAAATTTAAGTCTGTTTATGGTCCCGTCACTATTACCCAACCTGCTTTTGAGCCAATTTTGCAGCCTTGCCAAATGGTTCGTTTGGTTAGCTGTAGCGACTCTTTCAGCTAATTCTGCCTTCGCCCAGGAAGAAGAACTGGAGTCCCAGCCCGATATCCTTACGCCTTTTGAGCGATCCTGGCTCAGGGCGCATCCCGAAATTCGCCTGGCCGGTGATCCTAATTGGCCGCCTTTTGAAATGCGTGATAACGATGGCGAGTATCAGGGCATCGTGGCGGATCATATTCGGCTTTTGGAGGAGCGCCTCCAGTATGATTTCTACCGCACCCAGGATACGGATTGGAGTACCACCCTCAAGCAACTCGGGCAGAGTATCGACGCGATTGCGGCCGTTGCCATTACTCCGCGCCGGGAAGGGCGGATGTTGTTTTCCGAGACCTATTTATCCTACCCCATTGTCATGGCTGTCAGGGAGGAAATGCGGTTTGTCGGCTCCTTGGAAGAACTTGACGCGGAGCGGGTTGCGGTGGTGAAAGACTATGCAAGCCAGGATTTTTTACTCATCAGCCATCCTGACTTAAACATGCAGTTTGTCGATACCTTGGAAGAAGGATTGCTAGGCGTTTCGAACGGCGATATTGACGTATTGATCAGCAATATTCCCAGTATCAGTTATCTGGTGAACAAGCTCGGTATCAGCAATATCAAACTTACCGGCATTACACCCTACACCTACGATATTTCGATCGGCGTTCGCAAAGAGTGGCCGATGTTGACGCGGATATTCGACAAAGGCTTGCAGACCATAACCCTGGAAGAGCGGGAAGCGATTTATAAGAAATGGATCACCTTCAGTTATGAAGAAGCCATCGATTATACCCTGGTCTGGCGTATCACCACGGTGGCAATCGTCGTCATCATCATATTCCTGTACTGGAACCGTAAACTTTCCCATGAGGTGACGGAGCGGATTCGTTCGGAGGAGGCGTTGCGGAAGAGCGAAGAGCGTTTGCGGGCCGCCATGAAACAAGCGGAACATCTGGCGCAGGCGGCGGATTCGGCAAACAAGGCGAAGAGCGAGTTCCTTGCCAACATGTCTCACGAAATACGTACGCCGATGAATGCCGTCATCGGCTACACCGAGTTGCTTGAAGGGCTTGTTAAGGACAATAAACAGCAATCCTATCTTGACGCCATCAAAAAGGGCAGCCGCGCACTATTGACCATCATTAACGACATACTGGATCTTTCGAAAATCGAATCGGGCAAGCTGACCATTGAGTACGCTCCCGTGGACCCGCACCGCCTGCTGCAGGATGTCGCGCAAATTTTTTCCGCACGGGTTTCGCAAAAGAACCTGGAATTGCGGATCGATTTGGATCCGAAGCTGCCTCACGCACTGATTCTGGACGAAGTGAGACTGCGGCAAATTATTTTCAATCTGGTCGGTAACGCGATTAAGTTCACCCATCAAGGTTATATCGAGTTGAGTTCCTATGCGGATCATTTGCCGGATGAAGAAGGTTTCGTCGAACTGATCATTGCTGTCGAGGATACCGGTATCGGCATCGCCCAGGATCAGCAGGCTAAGATTTTCAATGCCTTCGAGCAGCATGAGGGACAGAGCAGCCGGCAGTATGGCGGGACCGGTTTGGGGCTTGCGATTTCAAAGAAACTTATAGAAATGATGAACGGCGAGATTGGAATTCGCAGCCAGTTGGGCGAAGGTTCCCGGTTTGAAATAAGGCTTCATCACGTACCGATTAGCGCCCGTCTGGAAGAGCACAAGGCGGATGCGAATAATATCGATATTCCAAAATTCGAGTCGGCGAAAATCCTGGTCGTGGATGATGTCGAGCTCAATCGTAAATTGTTAGTCGAACACTTCGAAGGCACGCCTTTGGAAGTATATGAAGCCACTAATGGCAAGGACGCGGTGAACCTCACCGTTAAAGAGCGGCCGGACTTGATTTTAATGGACTTACGGATGCCGGGGCTCGACGGTTATTCCGCCACTCGAATTATCAAGGAGCACGATCAACTGCGCCATATTCCTATTATCGCCTTGACCGGCTCGACCATGGCGGATGAGTCCGGCCGGATCAATCGGCTGGGATTCGCCGACGCACTGCGCAAACCCATAGAACGAGCCGTGTTGTTCAGAGTAATGGCTGCTTATCTGCCGTCCACCGCAAAGGTCAGACAGCCACCCGGTCTAGGCCTAAGCGCAACGGAAGTATCCAAACCCGCAGCGATTCCCATTGCCAATCATGTAGCCTCGTCAGTTAAAAAGCTCATTCGGTCATTGCGCGAGGATTTGTGGCAGGAATGGGATGAGGTAAAGGATAGCGGCGATATTTCACGGATAAGGGCATTTGCCGGTCACCTCCGACAAGCGGCGCGAGACGCCCAGGTAGAATCCCTGGTCCGTTATGCCGAAAACCTTGAGCTGTTAATCAGCCAATTTGACTTGCAAGGGCTTTACGAGCAACTTACGGCCTATCCCGAACAGATCGATAAGCTCGTCCAGGCTTCGGCTTGATCAATTCAGATATCTTATTTGTCACTCCAAAAGCACTTTGTAAACATTTGAAAAATGGTCGTTATTTGGTCAACTTCCGTCTACTTTCCAAGCAACTTGTGGCATAATTCTAACCAGTTTGTAATTTTACGATATATCTAGCTGTTAACCACTGCGCTATAGGCAGGGGGAGAGTGGAAGTATGAAAAGGCTTTTCGGTTACTTAATGGCGATTGGACTGCTGATGGCAGGCAGCGTAATACATGCCCAGAACTTAGCGGAAAAAACGGCAGAGCTCCACGTAGCGTTAGCGGAACTGGACACTCGGACCACACAGCTCGATCTGATCGGCTATCAAAGTGTCGAACAGCCACAGCCAGATGCCACAGGCGCTATGAAGTATATTATTTTGGACTTCAGGGCCGGTAAAAGTCTGGTGGCGGAAGAGGATCTAGTCGCCAGCGTCGATACGATCTGCCGCTCGATCATCACCAATCAACCCCTCATCCGCAACCTATCCAATATGGGCTACGACATGGTGTCCGTAGCGTTTGATGATGTGAGCCAGTTTGACTGCCTTTAGCCTTGCATCTCGGTAGAATCGCTGAAGTCCGCATGGAAAAGCCCCCAATAGCCCTTCGGGATTAGGCGAGCCTATAGCCGAAACGGCAACTCACGTGTCGTTTTCAGAACGCACAATCAAATCCTGTAAATCACCATCCCAACTGCACAGTACATGCATGGACATCGGGCGGCAGCATACCTGGCAGTCTTCATAGTAGTCCTGGACCTCCACGCTGCAATCAACCGTCACTTGTTGGGTCTTGCCACAATAAGGGCAGCAGATATCTTGCAAAGTCAACATAAGTCAATTTCTTGCCTAAAAAAACAGCTCTTGCTTTTAGAAATAGGCGATTATCGCTCAAAACACAAGAGTTTGCCTCAAACGCTTGGTTGACGCCTGAGTAGGGCCAGCATGCCAAGATAACCAATTGCGCCTAGAAACCCGAAAAGCGTACCCAACATAATTCCGTCATTCGCGTAGCTAAGGGCGACGATTAGGGTGTGGATAATGAGTGCTCCCAAACCAAGAGGATAATACTTGATCATGGCTTTGGCAGCGGAACGGCCATAGTGGTAGTGAATAATTACAAGCAGTGGCATATAGGTGATGGGAAATGCGGCAAACAACCCGGCGATCAGAGAATTTCCCAAATGTCCCAACAGGGTGATCAGCACGATAATGAGCGCCGATGCCAACGCCCGGATGAATAACTCTGCCGGGGTCATCTGTGTATTGCGACTGATTTCTTCGCTGGGCAGATAGCGATAGCCCATGGCAAATAGAGCCGTGGTCAGGCTACATAATGCGAAGTTGCCCCAAAGGTCCAGGGAAACGAAACCAAGTATCCAGTTGCACAGCGCAAAACAACTGATCGCTGCGATTGGCGCGATCATCAGACTGTAACGCCAACGGCAGGCTAATAGATATGCCAACGATAGCCATTGTGCAGAAATAAATCCCAGGAGGGTATATTGCGCGCTCTGCCCCGCAAACTCGGCCCCCTGTTCGATTCCCAGGTAAACCAGGGCAATGGCGGTGCCGAGCGGAAATCCGGAGAGAAGGCTGGCCCATCTTGTACTGATACGCTCCGCGACCCAAGCAAGACCGATCACGGTAACCATGGTCACTAGAATTTTACTTAGTTGAAGGAAGGCTTCAGAGAGTTCGAATAAGCTTTCCATGCAAGTTTGCTACCTTAGGGAGTTAGTGCCGGTAACAGCTTGATTTTTTTTGAAAACGGCAAGGCCTGATTCGTTTAGGAGTTCAGGTGAAGTTATGGCTATTTATCTTCCTTGGCTCGTTGATGAAGCCCTTCTCTCGCCTGCTTCGCCATTTCCACCAAAATTGTCCGGGCTTCACTGATTTTTTTTATGGGCTTGATAAGTTGCACGGCAAGCCTGCAGGAGAAGTCGTGGGCTACCGTATCGATATACAGCTCGTGATGAGTGATTTCCTTTAGTTCAGCACTGATGACATCTTTTACTCCACCATAATAGCGCACGTAGTTAGCCAAGGTTTCGCTGTGATCCTGATTCATATGCTCCATGATTTCAGCGGTTTCCTTAACAGGCAGAGGTTCCAGGGACATTTTGTTAACACTCCTCTGATCAATACAAATCTTTTAAAAACCGGGAGAACCATTGTTCTATTAATGGCATGGCTTCCAATAGACGGTGTCCGTCATCGACAAGATGCAGGGTTGCTTGATGTTGTCGGGACCATTGAATAACCCGCTCCGCAGGAATGAGCTCGTCATGCCAGCCGTGCACGACCTCGATGCTGCCGGAGCCCGGATAAGGCGGCAATTCCGGATATCCTGCCAGTCCGAGCGCCGGGGCCAGCAGAAACAAGCCACTGGGCTTTATATTAGCGGAAGCGCGAACGGCGACATAGGCGCCCATACTGGAGCCTACCAGAATAAGGTTGGCGGTGCCGCCCTTGGCTTCGGATTTTCGCTGCTCCAGGTAGTTCAGAAGCATGCCGACGCGCTGTTCTGCATCTTTGCTGCTCCGGTAGTCAATGCTGGCGTAGCTGAAACCCAAGTCTGCAGCGGTATTGGCAAGCCGTTTGATTTTGCTGCCCCAAGGTCCACTTTCCTGACCATGGGAAAACACAATATGCCACATAGAGACCTCAATCGCCTTGCCGTGAAACGCCGGGGGAACCGAGATTGGGGCTAACTAAACCCTGACGTTGAAAAAGTAGGTAGTTTACCACCTTCAATTGAGATTGTTGCAGTATGTTTTACACTATAAAGAATACTCCGCAAGATAAGTCAGGTGATGCAGGTGACCCAATTCGAATTGGTATTTAACGGCAAACTGGTCGATGGCTTTTTGTTGGACCAGGTAAAACAAAATGTCGGCAAATTGTTTAAAGCCAGCCCTGCCCAGGTTGAGCAGATGTTTTCCGGCAAAACCGTCGTATTGAAAAATCGCCTGGACGACGCCACCGCGAAAAAGTACCGGATGTTGCTGCAAAAACATGGCGCGGCCTGCATTATCAGGCAAATGGGCGGGCAACATGCCGCGCCAGCGCCTGCCCAGACCAATGGCCGCCCATCTGCTTTCCCAGCCGCCAAGCAGACGCAGACACCGGCAACGTCGGAAAAGGAAGCTGCTAAGCCTCTACCCAAGCCGGTAACCACGGCAACCGGGCTGCCGGTTGCAGGCGAGAAAGTCGACGATATACTCCACGACATTGACTGGGATATCGCCCCCGTGGGTTCTCGGATGGAAGACGAACACGATGACCTGCCGCTTCCGGAACCGGATTTAAGCCACTTGACTGTGGCTCCCGCGGGAAGCGATATGGGGCAAAAAAAAGCCGTTGAGCCACCGCCACCGCCGGACACCAGTCATATCAAGCTGAAATAACGGCGTCGGTTGGCAGGATAGCAAGCACTATATCCAAGCCTGTCGGCGACCCGGTACCTATTACTTGCGCCGTTCCGATTCAATGCAGTCAATCACCTGTTGGCATTGTCCTTCGGCATAGGAAGTGAGGATGCTTATCAGGCCGCCTTCATCATGGCTTTTAATCGCATCCAAAGAGTTGCGCATGTATTCCAGGCTGTCATGAATAACGCCGGGGCCTTGTCTTAATGCCATAAAACTACAGCGCTTCGCGGACGGCCATAGATCGTTGATCATCGTCACGATAAAGTAGTTGTCGGCATAGGCCAGGGAAGCTTGGGTGTATTCTATGCCGATTTTGTGGAACTGAATCAAATCGCCTTTTTTGAAACTCTGGCTCATATCTTCATAGAGCGCTTCCAACCGTTCCATGTCGTGGGGTTGCCAGCCGTGTAAAAGCTTCTTTCCGGTATGGCTGAGAATGAGCAACAGCGTTTCGTAGAGGCTTTTGACAAAATGTTCGTTGAGCTCTGTAACAAAAGTGCCTTTGCGGGGAATGTTGGTAACAAGGTAGCGTTTTTCCAACAGCAGCAAGGCTTCTCGAATGGACCCGTGGCTGACTTCCAATTGCTTGGCCATGGCATTTTCGAAAATCCGTTCACCGGAATGCAACTGATTCATCACGATCATGTTTTCCAGGTGCTGTGCGACTTGTTCAGTCAGGGTCTCCTTGGGTTTGAAGCTCATCTAAAGTTCTTAGCCGTCCATTATAATAAGTTGAAAATTGTGCCGTGCACGCTGCTAAAGTGATTTGTTGTCGTATTCGGCGGTAAAACCAAAATATACTACTGGCCGGAACAGGCTGTTGGCAAATCGACATTTGTGCCAACTCTATACGGATATACTGTGTAAAACCTCAATCCCCAAACGGGGAGCTAATGCCGACGCGCATCGTTAATCCTAAGGACAGAAAAAAGGCGGAGTAGGGTAACTCCGCCAATCGCAGCAGACAAAGAACGTTATTCGCTACAGCGCAACCTTGGTTTTGGATTATCGTTGTCAGCGAACAGTGTGCGTTCTTTCCTTAAGTGTAGCCTGTTCCAGGTCTTTTACCATGGCTGCCAGGAAACGCGCCGCTTCACCGCCGGTGGCGGCTCTGTGATCGAAACTCAGCGATATTGGCAATATCCGCCGTGGGTAGACTTCACCCTTGATCACTTTCGCTTCGATCCGGGTTTTGCCCGCACCGATAATGGCTACCTGGGGCGGCACAACCACCGGACTCGCGTAACGGCCGGCGATGGTGCCAAAGTTAGAAAGGGTAATAGTCGCGCCCTGCATTTCCGCCGGAGGAATCTTGCGGGCTTTGACATCGGCCCGCAACAGGTTCAAGCCTTCGCGAAGGTCTGCCATCGGCCGCTCCCTGACATTGCGTAACACCGGAACGAACAGGCCGTCATCGGTATCCACGGCAATACCCACATGAACATCTTCAAATACCCGGCGGGACAAGGTATGTCCGTCAAACCAGGCGTTCAGAGCCGGCGACATCTCACAGGCGGCGGCGATGGCATGCAAAAGACGCATAGTGATATCGGTGTCATCCGGCCAGTCATGGATATCTGCATCTTCATAGAGGGCCACCGGAGCCACCTCGGCATGGGACTGGACCATGGTTTTGGCCATGGTCCGGCGGACACCCCGCAAGGGTTCCGGTAGACCGAACTGCTGTTGCTGTTGCGCGGCTTTTTCCACATCTTCGGTCCGAATCAGGTCGCCATGGGAAGGGTGGATCTGCTGTAGGTCGATTTTCAAGCGCTGTGCCAACGCCCTCACGGCAGGGCTTGCCCGAACCCTGTGTTGATGACTTGCCAGGCTGGATTGCGGTGCGCCAATGATAAAGCGGTCTTCACTGGACTGTTCGGCGCGACGCAGCTCACCGACTACCGTACCGCTATCTTCACCGTCTTCGGCAAACTCTACCAGCGGCTCGCCGACATGCAGGATATCGCCGGGAGCACCGAATAGGGCGGCAATCGTTCCCGCTTGCGGACTCGGTACTTCAACGATTGCCTTCGCCGTTTCCACGGATACCAGGAGCTGATCGACTTTTACCAAGTCTCCTTCTTTGACATGCCATTCGACAATCTCGGCCTCTGCCAGACCTTCTCCCAAGTCCGGAAGCTTGAAATATTTCATGCCAGTTTCCTTACGGTTGCGAGCGTTGCGGGTTGCGCGGGTTCAAATTGCTGATCCTCCCAAGCACTGCCTTGTTCCAGCGAAGCCAGGACTTTTTGCTGAATCAGTGCAGCGGAAGGCAGGAAATGTTGCTCATTGCGGTAATACGGCATGACGGTATCGTAGCCGCAAATCCGAAGAACCGGTGCGGTAAGGTCAAAAATGCTGTTTTCGGCAAGCCTGGCGGCAATTTCCGCGCCGACGCCGACATGGCGGGGTGCTTCCTGGACGATGCAGCAACGCCCGGTTTTTGCCACCGACGCTTCGATGCTGAACATATCGATGGGGGCCAGTGTGCCGACATCGATGACTTCGGCACTGACGCCCGCTTCTGCCAACCCATCAGCCGCTTGCAGCGTTTCCTGGAGCATCGCCCCCCAAGAGACCAGCGTGATGTCTTTGCCTTCTCTCAGGGTAAAACAGGTGTCTAACGGAAGACCCTGGCCATCGTCAGCCACTTCCTGGGCAACCGCGCGGTAAATGCGCTTAGGTTCCAAGAACACCACCGGGTCCGGATTTCGTATTGCGCTTAACAGCAATCCATAAGCCCGCGCCGGGGAACTCGGGATCACGACCCGCAATCCCGGGATGTGGGCCAGCATAGCTTCCATGCTTTCGCTATGGTGTTCGGGCGCATGAATACCGCCACCGTATGGCGCTCGCAGTACCATCGGGCAGCTCAGGCGACCCTTGGTCCGGTTCCGCATCCGGCTGGCATGGCTGACTAACTGTTCAAAGGTCGCGTAGATAAAGCCCATGAACTGGATCTCCGCCACCGGGCGTAAGCCCTGGGCGGCCATGCCGACGGTCATCCCGGCGATTAAGGTTTCCGCCAGCGGCGTATCCATCACCCGCTTTATACCGAACCTTTCGCGTAGTTTGTCGGTTGCGCGAAAGACACCGCCATTGGTACCGATATCTTCTCCCAACGCGACCACATTCGGGTCTTCCCGCATTGCCCGATGCAGCGCGAGATTGACTGCTTCGATTAGAGTGATTTTGCTCATGCCAAGCCTCCTCCGGTCTGCATACTGTTCGCGATAAGCTCGGCTCGCTGTTGGATCAGTGCTTCCGGCAACTCTTCAAAAAGATGATCAAACATGGCTTCAGGCGGCTGCGGCGGTGTATCGAGATACGCCTTCACTTCCTGCTCTATCCGTTTGCGGGTATCTGCTTGCAAAGCCTGTTCAAGTGTCTCTGACCACAAACCTTGGTCCAGCAGATACTGGCGCAGGCGCTGAATTGGCTCTCTGGACCAGGCTTTTTTCAGTTCTGCCTGGGTTCGATATCGGCTGGCATCATCCGCCGTGGTGTGATCGCCGAGCCGGTAGCTCAGCGCTTCGATCAGCGTTGCGCCTTTTCCGGCATGGGCTTTGGCAATTGCCTTGATGATCGCGTCGGAAATGGCGAAATAGTCGTTGCCATCCACCTGCACGCCTTGGATACCCGCGCCGATGGCCTTCTGGGCAATGGATTCAGAGGCGGTTTGGACTGATCGAGGGGTGGAGATTGCCCATTGGTTGTTATTCACGACCACGACTAACGGCAGCTGCCAGCTACCGGCAACATTAAGGGATTCCAGGAAATCGCCTTTGGATGTTGCGCCTTCGCCGCAGGAAGCGACAACTGCGCGCTTCCCGCCGCGCACCTTGAATGCGGTGGCGACCCCGGCGGCATGGCAAAGCTGAGTCGCGATCGGAACACAGTTGGGTAAATCTTCCGGACAGTTTTCAAATGCGCTGCCGCGCTCGTCGCCGCCCCAGTACAGCAGGGTTTCCTTAAGGCTGACGCCACGTAGGGTTTGTGCCGCCAAGTCCCGATAGTAGGGTGCAAGGACATCATCTTTGCGCATGGATTGACCAATTGCGGTACCAATCGCCTCTTGGCCTAGCACTGATGGATAGGTGCCTAATTGTCCGGTACGCTGCAGGCTGATGGCTTTTTGATCGAAGTTGCGAATTAAGACCATCGTTCGATAGGCCGCTAAGATGCGTTCCTGATCGGCTGTCCATTCGGGCAATGCTTGCTCAAGTTGACCCTGCTCGTTCAAGAAACGATAACTGGCCACCTGAAACTGCAATATATTCTGGTGCATAGGTTTCTCCTCTCTTTGTCAGGCTAGGCAGCCGCGGAAAACTTATGATACAAGCGTTGTTCCGCTAGATGTTCAGCAATGTTGCTGGTTGCCTGTTGGCGTTCACGTGCTTGGGTGAAGATTTCAGTAAGCGTCCCGGCAATGCGCTGAGTTTTTTCTTCAATCAAACTTTGTGGTTTGCCTTTGTGATGCAGAGAGGCATAGACCAAGCCACCGGCATTAATCACGTAATCCGGTGCGTAGAGGATATTGCGTTGATGTAGTTGCAGGCCGTGACCGGCGGTTGCCAGCTGGTTGTTGGCAGAGCCTGCGATGATCTCGCATTGCAGTTGGGGTAGAGTCTGGTCGTTTATGATTGCGCCAAGCCCGCA